>NZ_JBIAWG010000002.1:0-430812 GCF_042895285.1 Streptomyces sp. NPDC001406 | reverse complement strand
GCGGCGCCGCCGCGGTGCTGGTGCTCACCGGGGGCGCCGCCCTCGTACTGCGACTGCGCCGGCACTGAACGCCGGCCCTCGGAGCGTCAGTTCACGCAGACGGCCGGAGTGCGAAGCCGAGCCCTTCGACGTCCTCGAAGAGCGCCGCGACCCCGTCGGCCCCCGCGGCGGACGCCCCGCAGTCGGCCGCGGGCGCCGCGGGCACCACCACCGACAGCACGCCGGTCGCCTCCGACACCGCGACCGGCTCGGGTCCGTCCGCACCGCTGATGGCGGGCGGCGCCGCCGCGGTGCTGGTGCTCACCGGGGGCGCCGCCCTCGTACTGCGACTGCGCCGGCACTGAACGCCGGCCCTCGGAGCGTCAGTTCACGTAGACGGCCGCGCCCGCGTCGGTGACGGGGGCGTACTTCGCGGTGAAGAAGCCGCTGGCGAAGCAGAGCGAGGAGCCGGAGCTCTTGGTGAACTGCTGGTTGGTGAAGGAGATGCTGTTGTCGGCGTTGTCCGCCTTGCCGGTCAGGCCGGCGGCCTGGTAGACGCAGGTGATGCTGCCCAGCAGGGTCTTCAGCTTGACCGTGGTCTGGATGGTGGAACCGCTCGCCGGGGTGACGGTGAGGGTGCCGTCGGAGGCGACCGAGGTGGTGTACGGCAGGTTGTCGACCGTGATGCTGGTGACGCCGGTGACACCGAGGACGTTGCTGGTGCAGCTGCTGCTGTCGAAGGTCTGCGCGTCGACCGCCTCGGTGGCCGTGCCGGGGGCGGCGGGGTTGTCGGTGACGGTGGCGGTGAACGTCGAGGACGTGCAGGTGACTCCGCTGGTGCCGGTCGCGCTGGAGTAGAGCGTCGCGCTGGTGCCACTGGCCAGCGGCGCGCTGAGCACGTCGCCGACCGCCACGGCGGTGCCGCCGGCGCTGCCCGTGGTGAGCACGGCGCCGTCCGCGGAGGCGGGGACGGTGGCCGCGGCCGTGAGGGCGACGACGGTTCCGGCCAGGGCGAGGAGGGATCGCGTACGCATGGGGGTGCCTCTTTCCTTGGGTGGGGGGCTGCGTGAGGTGGGGTGGGGGGTGGGTCGGGCGCGCGCGGCGCCAGCCGTTGCCGACCCGTTACGCCTTCTCCGTACGTGACGGACCGGCAACGGCAGCCGGCCGGACACCGGCCGGAGACTTCGGGGGGAGAGGCCTCCGGCCGGGCCGGGTGGGGGGGCGGCCGGGCACGGACCGAGGGGGAAGCGACCGTGGCCGTTGCCGCGCTGATGCGGAGCGGTGAAGGGGGGAGGGGGGTTCGGGCCGGGACGCGGGCGATGCCGCGGCGGCGGATCCGGCGCCACGGATCCGAGGGAAACCAGGGAGAGTTGTAGACCTGAGTGTCCGTCAACGTCAAGGCCGACCAAGGGAGTTCAAGGTCGGAGCCACAGCCGACCCACAATCGACACTCTTTTTTCACAACTCTCTTGACCGTGAAAAGTAACCCCCGGTAACTTCCTCGTCGGCTACTGACGCGTAACGAGAAAGCCCTTGCAATCGCCGGGAGTTGTGAGGAGGCGTGCGCGGCAGCCGCTGTCCGCGCCAGGACAACGTGCCACTGAAGCCCAACCCGCGTTGATTTTGCCCATGGGAGCAGAGATGGCCTCGTCCGCCGACAACATCCCCGAGAACCCGGAAAGCGGTTCCGGGGAAATCACCGAAGATACTGACAGACGTGGCCGGGTCCGGCTGCGCCGTGCCGCCGTGCTGGCCGTGCCGGCCACCCTGGTCGCCGCGGGCCTCGCGGTCCTCACCGCGGAGGGCGCGCTGGGAGTCCAGTTCGCCATCTCCGGCATGCCGTTCACGGTCACGGCGACCAACCTCGACGGCACCGGCTTCGAGCAGTTCGGCAACCTCGACAACATGGCCGAGGGAAGCCCGAACACGGGTGACACGGGCGGTCAGGTCCTGGTGGTCACCTCCGCGATCAAGAACGCCACGCTCACCAAGCTGTGCCAGAGCGTCGACCTCGGTGGCATCAACCTGAAGATCACCGCGGGCGGCGGCAAGGACAAGGTGTCGGCGACCGACCTGACCACCGACTCCACCGAGCTGTCGGGCGACGCCGCGTTCGACAACATCGAGATCGGCAACGACGCCAGCACGCTGACGAAGGCCGGGGTGAAGGGCCCGATCGGCGTCTTCAGCCAGCAGTCCGACACCGTGCACATCGGCAACCTGCGGCAGACCAACTACGCCACCACCGCCGGCGTGTTCAAGCTGCCGGGGCTGAAACTCGGCTTCAGCGACTCGGCCTGCTGATGACCGACCGGTCACCGCAGGGGATGCGGCCCGCCTTCCGGCGCTGGCGGGCCCGCCGTCCGTTCTGGGGCGGGCTGCTGCTCGCCCTGGGCGGGGCGGAGGTCCTGCTCACCATGAAGGCGTCGATGAAGGTCGTCATGCACGTCGGCATGCAGGGCCTGGCCGGCTATCTGCTGCCGACCGTGATGCTGCTGTGCGGCCTGCTGACCCTGTTCAGCCCCGCCCAGCGGATCTTCTACTCCCTCATCGGTGTCATGGCCTCCCTGGCCACCTGGCTCACCTCGAACCTCGGCGGCTTCTTCATCGGCCTCCTCCTCGGCATCATCGGCAGCTGCCTCACCTTCGGCTGGCTGCCGGACCAGAAGCCCCGGGTGAGCCGGCGCCAACGCCGCCGCCTACGCAAGCAGGAGGCGGCCCGGGCGACGGCCCCCGCTCTTGCGGAGGGCACGGGCGAACCGGTGTGAGCCCGCGGCGCCGGGCTCACACCCCCGGCAGCAGCCGGGGTTCCAGGCGTTCCTCCACCGCTTTGTCGCCGTCCCGCAGGACGACGTACGCGCCCTTGCCCGGGATCTCGGTGACCGCCTCGGTGAGTTCCGTGCCCCGGTAGACCAGGCCGACGCCGTCGTCGGTGCAGTGGCTGGTGGGCAGGGTGCCGTCGGCGACCAGCCGGTGGACCAGGGGGCGGCGGCCCGTGTCGGTGTCGTAGTGGACGCCGTTGCCGTACGGCAGGAAGCCGAGCGCGTCGGTGAGCGGGCGGAGTTCGGGGCCGAAGGAGTCGGTGGTGCCGCCCCGGAACCAGCACAGGGAACCGGCGCTGACCCCGCTGAGCACGACACCCGACTCCCAGGCCCGGCGCATGATCCGGTCCAGGCCGTGCACCCGCCACACGGCCAGCAGATTGGCCACCGAACCGCCCATGACCCAGACGACGTCCTGCGCGAGGACCGCGCCCTCGACGTCGTCCAGGTTGGGCATCGGGAAGAGGTGCAGCGGGGTCAGGTCGAACCCCGCCACCCGCGCCGCCTCCGACATACGGGCCGTGAAGTGCTCGGCGTCGCCTATCGCCGTACCGACGTACATGACGCGCGGCGGACGGCCGTGGACGCCCGAGAGGTCCACCGCGTGATGGACCAGCGCGTCGAACTCGACCATGGTCCGGCCGCCCGCGCGGTGGCCGCCGGAGGTGGCGAGGATGGTGGGTTCGGAGGCCGGCACGGTGCGGATGCTAGCGGAACCGCCGCTGTCAGCTGGCGGCGGCCGGCGGCTCCGCGGTGCCGGTGACCGGCACCGGGTTCTCGTCCTTCATCGCCTTGGCCTCGCTCTTGAGGATGCGCATCGACTTGCCCAGGGCCCGGGCGGTGTCGGGCAGCTTCCTGAAGCCGAACAGCACGATGAACACGACCGCGACGATCAGCAGGTGCCAGGGTTCCAGTCCGTTGCGGAGCACGACCGCGCCCTCCTTTTTCTTACGTCTCCCACTCCGCCGTACTCGTTGATCGCGGGGTGGACGCCGAGGCGCAGTGCCTCGGTGAGGGCGGTCACCCAGGACGGGTGGATGCCGGAGCCGCCGGCGATCAGCTGGTCGGCGCGGACGGCGAGCATCGCGCGGGCCTGGCGGGGCGGGACGAGCCGTCCGGCGCCGCCCGCGTGACTGCGCAGGAGGCGCAGACCGTGCCCGGTCTCGTCGGCCGGGTCGACCGGGACGGAGCGGTGGGCGCCCACGCCGGTGCCGCGGCCGTAGAGACGACCGGTGCCGGCGAGGCGGTCGGCGGTCTCCCGGGCCCGGCGGACCCGGTCGAGGGCCTCTGGCGGTACGACGGGTTCGGCGGCCGCGTCGGCGAGCCGGACCAGTCCGGGCACGACGCGGGTGTCCCCGGCATCCGGTGGCACCCGCGTCGGGCCGTCGTGGGTCGCGCCCACCCGTGGAACGTCAGTCGAGGCCGGCGGACTTCAGCCAGGCCTTGGCGACGTCCAGCGGGTCCTTGTTCTGCGACTGCACCTGGGTGTCCAGGTCCAGCAGGGTCGCCGTGTCGAGCTTGGCGGACACGGCGTTGAGCGCGTCGACGCCCTTCTGGGAGAGCGCGCTCTTGTAGACCAGCGGCTGGACGTTCTCGAACCCGAACAGGTTCTCCGTGTCCTGCAGGACGACGAACTTCTCCTTGGCGATGGTCGGGTCCGTGGTGAAGATGTCCGCGGCCTGCACGGTGTTCTTCTTCAGCGCCGCCTGGGTGAGCGGGCCGCCCGCGTCGAGCGCCTTGAAGGACTTGAACTCCAGGCCGTACACGGACTTCAGGCCGACCAGGCCCTGCTGTCGGGTCTGGAACTCCGGCGAGCCGCCGATGACCAGGTCCTTGGCGACGCTCTTGAGGTCGGAGACGGAGGACTTGTCGGTCAGGTTGTACTTCTTCGCGGTGGCCGCGTTGACCGTGACCGAGTCCTTGTCCTGCGCCGGCGCCGGCTGGAGCAGCGTCAGCTTGGAGTCGAGCTTGGCCTCGATCGCCGAGGTGGTCGCCTCGATGGTCTTCGGGGTGGCCTTCGGGTCGAGGTAGGCCAGCAGGGCGCCGTTGTACTCGGGCAGGACCGAGATGGAACCGTTCTTGAGCAGGCCGTAGGTGGTCTCCCGGCTGCCGATGTTCGGCTTGTAACTGACCTTGATTCCCTTGGCCTTCAGGGCCTCGCCGTAGATGTCGGCGAGAAGGATGCTCTCGGCGAAGTTGTTGGAGCCGACGACGACGGTGTCGCCGCTCGCCTTGCCGCCGTCTTCCTTGAGCGGGTCGCCGGCCTTGTCGTCGGAGGAGGAACAGCCCGCCAGCAGGGCCGTAACCGCGGCGAGCGCGACCGCAGCCGCGCCTCGGTGTCTCCGGATGGACCTGCTGGTGTGGGTGGTGACAGTCACGATTCCCGTTCCGGACTCAGAGGTGGTGGGGTGGGGGAACAGCGCTGGACGCAGCGCCGGGAACAGCACTCACTGATCCAATCCAGCCGGTTCTCGGTCAGTCAAGTGCCTCTTGGTCACCGATTGGATTCGATCCGTGGCAAGTTGTGGATGGAGAGCGGTTCCTTTGTAACGGATTCTTGATAAAAGGCGAGCCGGTTGGACCTTCAAGGACGCTGTAGTCTCGCGGCAGTTGATATCGGTCACAGCGGTGCACGGGGCCCGCTTCCGTGCCGTTACGCATCAGTTCGGGTGGAGACACCCCGACCAAGGAGGCCCGGTGTCCACGAACGAGGTGGACGCGCCCGCTCGGCCTGCCCGCCCGGAGCGGGCCGAACCACGAGGCTTCGCCGACCGCTGGCCCTTCCGGCGCAAACTCAATCTGCTCGTCGGCGTGCCGCTCGCCGTGATCGCCGTCCTGCTGTCCTACCTCGTCAGCGACCTGATCGAGGAGTCGAACACCACGGAGTCGGCGGCGCGCGTCGTCCGCGACAGCGCCACGGTGGCCCGGCTGGTGGACCGCGTGGAGGCGGAGCACCAGCAGGCCATCCTGCTCTCCGCGCGCTTCGAGTCCGGCTACTCCAAGCCTTCCCTGGCCGCCTACCGCACGGCCCAGCAGGCGGTGGACGACCAGGTCGAGACGGTGCGCGACACCTTCGGCGACCGGCTGCCACAGACCGAGACACAGGCGCTCAGGGAGGTCGAGGGTCTCTCCAGCCTGCGGCAGAGCGTCGAGCGTGGCTATCTGCCGGCCGACAACATCGACCCGGCCTACACCTCCGCGGCCAAGGGCGTGATCGACGGCCTCGGACTGGACCGCACCACCTCGCTCGCGTCCACCTTCACCGGCAACCTGCTGGACTCCCTGCTGCGCGCGGACGCCGCCCACGGCGCCTTCGAGACCAGTGTGTTCTCGGCGACGACCGGGGACACCAACGCCCTGATCGAGTTCACCAACGCGGTCGGCGCGTACGACCTCTACTCCCACCAGGCCGACCGCTTCAACCGGTTCGCCACACAGGACCAGGCGCGCAAGCTGGCGGGGATCGAGCACACCGCCGCGCAGCAGCGCATCGCGGAGTCCTTCGCCGAGTTGCAGATCGACCCCACGCAGCTGGAGGCCGGGACACAGGACGAGATCCGCAAGGCGGTGCAGGACGCGCTGAGCGAGTACCCCGCCTATCCGGACCAGGCCGCCGCCCGGCTGAAGATCACCACCTCGCTGATCGACGACATCGCCGCACGGGCCGACGAGGCCTCCAACGAGGCACAGTGGCGCGCCCTCCTGCTGCTGAGCGGCACGCTGGTCGGCTTCGCGCTGTGGATCGCCTTCTCCGTGCTGGTCCGCCGCTCGGTCATCCGCCCCGTGCAGTCCCTCACGGGCGCCGCGCGGGAGGTCGCCGACGTGGCCGGCCGGGAACTGGCCCGGGTGGCCGACGACGACGCCGAGGACGACGGGCCGCCCCGGCTGCGCGACATGCCCGTCACCGCGCGCGACGAGATCGGTGACCTGGCCGAGGCCTTCAACAATGTGCAGACCACCGCCGGGGCGCTGCTGGAGCGGCAGGTGCTCAGCCGGCGCAACGTCGCGGAGATGTTCGGCAACGTGGGCCGTCGCGTCAGCAATCTGACGACCCGCCAGCTGGCCCTGATCGACGCCGTCGAGCGGGGCGAGACCGACCCCGCCCTGCTGGAGCGTCTCTACTCCATCGACCACATCGCCGTACGCCTGCGGCGCAACGCCGACAGCCTGATGCTGCTGGCCGGCATCCGTGAGACGGCGCTGGACGCGGAGCCCACGGCCCTGACCAATGTCGTGCGGGCCGCGCTCGGGCAGATCGAGGGCTACCAGCGGGTACGGCTGTACGCCGGGACGGACGCCGTGGTCGAGCCGGACATCATCGGCGACCTGACCCTCATGGTGGCCGAACTCCTGGAGAACGCGGTGTCGTTCTCTCCCGAGGGCAGCCCGGTCGAGGTCACCGTCCGCTCCGGCGACGAGGCCGCGTACGTCGTGATCACCGACCACGGACTCGGTATGAGCGCCGAGCGCCTGGCCGAGGAGAACGCCCGGCTGATCCGCCGCGAGCGCCTGGACGTGGTGCCCACCAAGGTCCTCGGCCTCTTCGTGGTCGGCGCCCTGGCCCGCCGCTGGGAGATCGGGGTCGAACTGACCCGCACCCCGGGCGGCGGTGTGACGGCCGAGGCGAAGCTTCCCGCGGCACTGCTGCTGACGACGAGTCCGGTGCCGGCGAATGCCTCCGGCAGTTCGGCTATGGACTCGGCCGACGGTGGGACGAACCCGGCGTCGGGCGGTGCCGGTGAGCCGGCCGCCGTGGGTGCGTCCGTGGCGTCGGAGGCGAAGCCCGCGTCCGTGGCCGCGGAAGCGAAAGCCGTGCCCGCGGCCGCGGAAGCGAAAGCCGTGCCCGTGCCCGCGGCCACGGAGGCGAAGGTCGTGCCCGCGGCCGCGGAAGCGAAAGCCATGCCCGTGCCCGCGGCCTCGGAGGCGAAGGTCGTGCCCGCGGCTGCGGAGGCGAAGGTCGTGCCCGTGGCCTCGGAGGTGAAAGCCATGCCCGTGCCCGCGGCCGCGGAAGCGAAGCCCGCGTCCCCGGCCGTCTCCGGGCCCGTGCCCTCCGCCACCGTCGAGGACCGTGCCGCAGCCCCGGACGCGGACCCGGACCACTCCACCACCCTCCCCCGCCGGGTCCCCCGCCGCGAGTCGCCGGTGACCGACAGGAAGGCCCCGCTCGTCCCTGCCGCACGCACCGAGTCACCACCCGCCCAGGACAGTTCCCGTCCCCTGCGCCGCCGGGTCCGGGGAGCCACCCTGCGCACCACCGCCGGTGCCGCGCAGGTGCTGCCGCAAGAGGCGCGGGAGCGGGACGCGGAGGCCGTGCGCAGTGCGCTGGAGGAGTTCGAGGCGGCGGTCGAGCGCGCCCAGCGCGACAGCGACACCGGGAACTTCGCCCGCCCCGGCAACGAGGCCGGTCCGGCGGGCGCCTCGCAGACCATGAACCCCCCGCAGGACCAGAACCACCTTCCGGAAGGAGCCGAGCAGTGAGCACGTCGACAGGTGACACCCCGACGGGCGGCACCACACCGACCGACCTGCAGGCCGCCGCGGCCGACTTCAACTGGCTGCTGAACCGTTTCGCGACCGAGACCGCAGGCGTCGTCGACGCCATCGCCGTGTCGTCCGACGGCCTGCTGATCGCGGTGTCCGAGCTGCGTGAACGCGCGCACTCCGAGCGGCTGGCCGCGATCGTCTCCGGCATCACCAGCCTGGCCGCCGGGGCCTCCGGCAACTACGGGCTGGGCGGTCTGAACAAGGTCATCATCGATCTGGAGGGCGGCCATGTCATCGTCTCCGCGATCGGCAACGGCGCCGTGCTCGGCGTGGTCGCCGACAAGGAGGCCAAGCTCGGCAACATCGCCTACGAGATGACCGTGTTCGCCAACCGCGCCGGTGCCGCGCTCAGCCCGCAACTCGTGCTCGAACTGAAGAACACCGTCGGTTCGGTGTCGGCGCGCTGACCGGACGCCGGTCGAGAAAGGAAGCGACCCAGCCATGGCGGACGGCTCCCCGCCACCGGGCCCCGACCCGGTCGGCCCCGCCCCCGCCGTACGGCCGTTCCTGGTCACCGCCGGCCGGGTGGCGGACAACGCCCCCGGCCGGGCGATGCCGGTCGAGACCCAGGTGGTGGCCACCACCGCGGGGCTCGCGGCGCTCGGCCGGCTCTCCTTCGAGCGGCACGACATCGTCGCCGCCTGCCGGCTGCCGCAGTCGATCGCGGAGCTGGCGGCCCGGCTGCGGCTGCATCTCAACGTGGTGCGCGTGCTGGCCGAGGACCTGCGTGACGCCGGGCAGTTGGCGGTGTACCTGCCCGACGTCGAAGCCACCCACGACGCATCCGTCCTGCGCAGGGTTATCGACGGCCTCCGTGCCGTCCCCGACTCCCGAGGGGAACTGAGTGACACCGACTGAACCGCTGGTCCGCGGCACGCAGGCCGCCGTACGGCCACCGCTGCCGGTCAAGATGGTGATCGCGGGCGGCTTCGGCGTCGGCAAGACCACGGCCGTCGGCTCCATCTCCGAGATCGAGCCGCTGACCACCGAGGCGGCCATCACCGAGGTCGCGGCGGGCGTGGACGACCTCACGCACACCCCGTGCAAGACCACGACCACGGTGGCGATGGACTTCGGCTGCATCACCATCGACCCGACGCTGAAGCTGTATCTGTTCGGCACGCCCGGACAGGAGCGGTTCGGGTTCATGTGGGACGACATCGTCGAGGGCGCGGTCGGCGGGCTCGTCATTGTCGACACCCGACGGCTGGACGACTGCTACGCGGCCGTCGACTACTTCGAGCACAAGGGCATCCCGTTCGCGGTGGCCATCAACGCCTTCGACGGGAAGGTGGAGCACACCCTGGACGAGGTCCGCTGGGCCCTCGACGTCGCCGAGGGCACCCCGCTCGTCGTCTTCGACGCCCGGGAACGCGGCTCGGTGCGGGACGCGCTGCTCGTCGTACTGGAGCTGGCACTGGCCCGCGCCGAGGCGTGAGCGTCAGCCGCTGCGCCGTACCCCCGGTGACACCGCGATCCGGCCCACCGCCCAGAACACCGCGATCGTGGCCAGGGCCATCGCGGCGACCAGGGTGGCGCCGCCGACGACCTTCTCGTAGTTCTTCTGGTAGAGGCCGTCGATGATGTAGCGGCCGAGGCCGCCGAGGCTGACGTACGCGGCGATGGTGGCGGTGGACACGATCTGGACGGCCGCCGAGCGCAGCCCGCCCAGGATCAGCGGGAGCGCCACCGGGAGTTCCACCTGGAAGAGGATCCGTGACTCCTGCATGCCCATGCCCCGGGCGGCGTCCACCGGGGACGGGTCGACGGAACGCATCGCCTCGTAGGTGGTGACGAGGATCGGCGGTACGGCGAGGACGACCAGCGGGATCATCACGATCTCGATGCCGAAGCCCAGCCAGGTGACCACCAGCACCAGCAGGCCGAAGGTGGGCAGCGCCCGGCCCGCGGTGGCGATCAGCGCGAGGGCGTTGCCGCCGCGGCCGTAGTGCCCGGTGACCAGGCCGACCGGCAGTCCGATCACGGCGGCGAGGGCGAGCGCTTCGAGGGAGTACTGGATGTGTTCGGTGATCCGGGTGGGGATGCCGTCGTAGCCCTGCCAGTGGGAGCTGTCGCTGAAGAAGGCGTGGATGAAGTTCAGTACGTTCACCGGGCCGCGCTCTCCTTCGGCATCCAGGGGGTCAGCACAATGCGCACGGCCACCAGGGCCGCGTCGACCAGGGTCGCCAGGACGGCGGTCGTCACGACGGAGTTCACCGCGAGCACGGGCCGGTTGTAGATCTGCGCGTCGTGCAGCAGGTTGCCCAGCGCGCCCTGGTTGCCGATCAGCATGCCGACGCTGACCAGGCTGATGCTGGACACGGTGGCCACCCGCAGGCCGGCGATGATCGCGGGCACGGCGATCGGCAACTGCACCTGGACATAGCGGCGTACGGGCCCGAGGCCCATGGCGGTGGCGGCCGACAGGGTCTCCTGCGGTACCGAGCGCACCCCGTCCACGATCGCCGGGACGAGCACCACCAGGCTGTACACGGCCAGCGGGATCATCACCGTGGTCTCGCTCTGGCCGGTGTAGTCGATGAGGACGACGAAGAAGGCCAGTGACGGGATGGCGTAGAGCACGGTGGTCACGCCGAGCACGGGCGGGTACAGCCAGCGGAAGCGCACACAGAGCTGGGCGACGGGCAGCGAGACGATCAGGCCCGCGAGGACCGGCAGCAGCGCCTCCCGCAGGTGCAGTCCGATCAGGCCGGCGTAGCTGTGCTGGAGGTCGCTGGGGATGTCGAAGAAGCCGTTCATCCGGCGGCCTTCACCTCGTCGACGCGGCCGTCGGCGTGGGCGTGGCGAATGGCCTCGGCGATGGTCTGCTGCGACACGACCCCGACGACCCGCCCGGTGCCGTCCACGCCGACGGCCCAACCGGTGGGCGACAGCACCGCGCAGTCGAGCGCGGCCCGCAGCGAGTCCTTGCCGTGCACGAAGGGCCGCCCGTGGGACAGCAGCCGCTCGGGCACGATCTCGCCCGCCGTGAGGTCCTGGGGCTCGCCCCAGCCGAGGGGCTTGCCGTCCAGGTCCGTCACGAGGAGATGGGGCACGTCCGCCGAGCCGCGCGCGGCGATCTTCTCGGCGTCGGCGTCCACCGCGACGATCGGAGCGGTCAGCAACTCCAGTTGCCCGGAAGGGAAGAAGGACAGCCGCCGGATGCCGCGGTCGGTGCCGAGGAAGTCCTCGACGAACGGATCCGCGGGCGAGGTCAGCAGTTCGGCGGGCGGCGCGTACTGGGCGAGCCTGCCTCCGGTGCGCATCACGGCGACCATGGTGCCCAGCTTGATGGCCTCGTCGATGTCGTGCGTGACGAAGACGATGGTCTTGCCCAGCTCCTCCTGGATGCGCAGGAGTTCGTCCTGCAGCCCCTTGCGCACCACGGGGTCGACGGCGGAGAACGGCTCGTCCATCAGCAGCACCGGCGGATCCGCGGCGAGCGCCCGCGCCACGCCGACGCGCTGCTGCTGGCCGCCGGACAGCTGGTACGGGTACCGCTTGGCGAGGGCGGAGTCGAGCCCGACCCGCTCCATCAGCTCCGCGGCCCGGGCGCGGGCCTTCTGCTTGCTCCAGCCCAGCAGGCGGGGCACGGTGGCGATGTTGTCGACGATCGTGCGGTGCTGGAAGAGACCGGCGTTCTGGATGACGTAACCCATGGACCGCCGCAGCGTGTTGACCGGCTGCTGCTGGATGTCGACGCCGTCGAGGAGGATGCTGCCCTCGCTGGGTTCGACCATCCGGTTGATCATCCGCAGGGTCGTCGTCTTTCCGCAGCCCGAGGGCCCGACCAGGACGGTGATCGAGCGGTCCGGTATCTCCAACGACAGCCGGTCGACCGCGACCGTGCCGTCCGGGTACCGCTTGGTGACTGAATCTATCCGTATCAAAACGCCGAATACCCTTCGGGTTTGGCAGAAACTGCCCACTTTCGGCCACGGTTGTCCTTGCGCAGGCCGTTGCGGGGACGAGTCTAGACCGCGAGGGTTTCGGCACCACTCCCTGCCAACGGCACGCCCGCGGTACGCACCACCCGGCGCCCGGCGTCGACCGCGAACACCTCGCAGCCGGGCCGGGCGGCCGCCCACGCCACGCCCTCCTCGCCCATCGCGAAGGCGGCCGTCGCGGTGGTGTCGGCCTCGGTCAGGGTGGGCGCGACCACGGTCGGGCTGAGCAGCCCGGTCGCCGGGCGGCCGGTGCGGCCGTCGAGGATGTGGTCGCCGCGCTCGTAGCGCCCGGAGGTCGCCACCGCCCCGTCCGTGATCTCCAGCACCGCGCACAGCCGGTCCGCCCGCTCGGGATGCCGTATGCCGACGCGCCAGGGACCACCGGCCGCGACCACGTCTCCCCCGGCGTTCAGGCAGAAGCGCCGTGCCCCGGCCGCCGTCAGCAGGTCCGCCGCCCGCTGCACCGACCAGCCCTTGACCACCGCGCAGGGGTCGAGCCCCCGGCCGGGCAGGCAGGCGTCGAAGGCGCCGCCGGTCGCGATCCGGTACTCCTCGCAGACGGCGAGGACTTCGGCGAGGTCCGGGCTCAGCTCCTCGGCGGACAACTCGCGCCGGTCCAGGCGGGACACCGGTTCGCAGTTGGCGCTGAGGAACTCGGCGGACGATCCGACTAGCATGGGTGACGTGTCGTCACACGAGGACCACGATCATCAACTGGCTCTGTTCTGCCAGCAGTTGCCGCGACTGCGGCGGATGTACCGGGGGCCGGTGGGCGCGGCGAGACGGCTGGCGATCGACCGCGCGGTGACGGCCGCGCGGGCCGGTGAGCCGATCGAGGAGCATCTGGCCGCCCTGGGTCTGCCGCTCCGACGTTCGGCACCGGATGTGCAGGAGGACGAAGCGCGCTCGACCCTGCCGCCCCGGGTCGCGGACGCCGCGCCGCGCGCCCTGCTCGGCGTCCACGTCTGTCCGCGCGGGGTCTGCGCGCGGCGGGAACAGCGGTCGGCCGGTGCGCAGCGGCCGGTGTGCGAGGTCTTCGACCTGGCGCTGCGCTTCGAGGCCGAGAGCTGAGTGGACGGGCATGCTCACCGGATTCGTCACCGACGTAGGACGGAAGCTGGCCGAGCGCTGGGCGGGGGCGGTGGTGCTGCCCGGACTGCTGTTCACCTGCGCTCTGGCGGCAGGCATGACGTTGCGTCAGGACCACTGGTCCGACGTGGAGTTGCTGCGGCACCGGCTGACCGGGCTGAGTTCCGGTTCGGGCTCGACCCGTACGGCCGTACTGCTCCTCGGCGCACTCGCCGCTTCCTTCGCCGCCGGGCTGCTGGCCGACGCGCTCTCCGGACCGTACGAGCGTGCCCTGCTGGGGAGTTGGCCCTGGCCCCTGGGCGGGGCGGCCGACGCGCTCACGGGGCGGAGGGGCCGGATCTGGCGGGAGCGGGACGAGGCCTGCCGACGGGCCCGGGACGAGGGCGAGGACGGCGTCCGGGTGGGCGAGCTGGAGGTGCGGCGCAACCAGGTGGCGCTGGTCCCGCCGCAGTGCCCCACCTGGACCGGGGACCGGCTGCGTGCTCCCGCGGTGCGGATCCGCCTGGAGTACCGGCTCGAACTCGCCGACGCCTGGCCCCGGTTGTGGCTCGTGCTGCCCGACTCCACGCGCACGCCGCTCGCCGAGGCCCGGCAGCGGCTGGACGAGACACTGCGGCTCGGCGGCTGGGCGGTGCTGTATCTGCTGCTGGGCGCGGTGTGGTGGCCGAGCGCCGCGGCCGGGGCGTGCGCGGCACTGGTGGCCTGGCGGCGGGGCCGTGAACGGGCCGATGTGTATGCGGAGTTGGTGGAGTCGGCCATCGACGTCCATCTCCCGGAGCTGTCCGAGCGGTTCGACGAGGAGACCCGTTCGGTCCGGGCGAGCCTGGGCCCCGCGCTCACCGAACGGTTCCGGAAGGGGGCGGGGCCGCGGCGACTGTGACGTGACCGGCATCGGGGACGACTCGGATCAGGGGTACGGAACATGACGACGGACACGACGGATCCGGGCCGGCGGCCCGGAGACTTCGACCGGCCGGCCGAGCGCGCGCGGCTGCTTGCGGCCGTACGGGAGCGGCTGGAGGGGACCGGCGGTCCCGCCGGCAACGCGCGTCTGCACACCGAGGAGGCGCACGGCGAGACCGGCCGGCTGCTGTGGCACCTGATGGGCCCCGCCCCGGACGGCGGCTTCGGACTCGACCCGGAGGTGGTGTACGTCCTGGGCGTGACGCACCTGTTCCGCGCGCACGACCGGCCGGACGCCCCCACCGCCGAGCGGGAGAGCCGGTACGGCCTGACGCTGCTCGCCCCCTTCTACTTCCACCTGCCGGGACAGGAGGACGTCCTGCCCCCCGAGCTGCGTGCCGCGCTCGACGGGATGGCGGGCCCCGACGCCTGGCGGCCCGAGGAGCCGGCGGAGCTCGTCCAGCGGCACGCCGAAGCCCTGACGAATCTGGCGATGCTGGTGATGGAGCTGGCCGTCGCGCTGCCGTATCCGGAGGCCTTCGCACTCGCGGCCGGGCTGACCCGGGACTCCCTTCCGTATCTGTCGCCGGAAGGCCCCGACCGCGCGCTGGCCGGCTGCAACCTCGGATACGCGCTGCTGCTGAGCGCCGTCCACGGGGACAGCGGACCCGAGCGGCTCACCGAGGCCGTCGACGTCCTGCGCACCGCGTTCACCGCGACTCCCCCGGGCCATCCCAACCACGCCCGCTGCGCCAACGGGCTGGGTCTGGCGCTGCTCGCCTCGGCGGAGCAGCGCCAGGACCGCACCCCGGTGCCCGAGGCCGTCGCGATGCTGCGCACGGCAACCCGGGCCGCCACCGAGGGCGATCAGAACAGGGCGCAGATGTACTCCGACCTCGGCTACGCCCTCGTCGTCCTCGCCCGGAGCGCGGAGGCCGGCGAAACGGTGGGTCCGGAGCTGCGGGAGGAGGCCGTGGCCGCGCTGCGGCGCTCGCTGGACCTGACGGACGACGGGCAGCCGGAGCAGCTGCGCGAACGGCTCGGCCGGCTCGCCGACGCCGAGCTGATCGGCATCCCGGACGACGACCGGCCAGGGGCCGCCGCACAGGCCTCACAGGCCGCCGGGGCCCTGCGGCGACTGCTCGGGCTCACTCCCGACGGGCACCCGGAGCGCGGTGAGCTCCTGCTGCGGCTGGCCGCGAACCTGGTGGTGGCCCAGCAGCCGCGGGAGGCCGTGGGACTGCTGACCGAGGCCGGTGCGCTGTTCGCCGGTGACGCCGAGCGGGCGGAGCAGGTGCAGGTGCTGCTCTTCCAGGCGTCGATGCTCCAGGGGGAGCTGGCCTCCCGCTCGGACCTCACGCCGGAGCAGCGGGAGGACTGGGAGGCCGTAGACAGCGCCATGCGGTCCGCGCTGTCGGGGGACCCGGCCGGGCATCCGCTGGGCGCGGTGCTGCAGCTCATCGGCCTGGGCACGGAGCAGGGCGGCAGCCGCGGCCAGGAGCTGATGGAGCTCGGCAGCCTGGTGCTGGGCTACCCGGAACAGGTTTCCCTGAGCGACCTCTTCGCCAAGACCATGGAGCTCCAGGCCCGGCGCATCGCCCGGCTGCCCGAGTCGGAGCGCGAACAGGCCCTCGCCGACTTCCTCGCGGGTGAGGGCACCGGGTCCGCACCGGACGTCGAGGGGCCGGTGGACCCCGGCGCCCTCGACGAACTCCTTGACGTCCACGAGCGGTTGCTCGGCCTGCTCCCGGCCGACCCCCGCGAGCACGGTCTGCTGAAGGGCAGCCGGAACCTGCTGCGCCTGCAGAAGATCACCTACGAGTCGATGAACGAGCCGGAGGAGGGCCCGGCCCGATTGCGGTCCCTGCGCAGGTCCCTGCCCCTGCTGCGGGAGATGTTCGACGACATGCCCGAGCAGCTGCGGCAGTTGGGGATCGCTCCCGAACTCTTCGGCGCGCACACGGCGTTGATGTTCTCCTCAGAGTCGCCGTTCGACCAGCTGGAGGCCCTGGAGGAAGGGGTGCGGGGCGCCCGCCGCAGACTGACCCGGCTCGCCCCGGGGACACCGGAGTACGACGAGGCAAGGACGTCCCTCGCCGTCTCGCTCTTCTTCCGGCACGCGCTGTGGCCCGAGGAGGCGGATTTCGAGGAGGCCGTGGCCCTCGCCCGCGAGCTGACCGCCGTACCCGATCCCGGGCTGCGCACCGCGATGCTGCTGACGCAGTGGACCTCGGCCACCCGCTCACATCTCGAACAGTCCAGGTCGCCGGATCGACCGGCCGCCCGGTCGTTCAGCCGGATCACCCGGATGGCGTCCGACCGCGCCGCCAGGGCGCTCGACGAACGGGACCCCGTGGACGCGCTGGAGACCCTGGAGGACGGCCGGGCGCACCTGTTGTCCACCGCGCTCAACACCCGTCGCGAACTGGAGGTCCTGCACGGCGCGGACGCCGACCTGCACGCCCGGCTGCGCGCCGCGCTGGACGAGGTCCGGGCGCTGCGTCGCAGGGTGGAGCCCGGCCACTGGGCCGACCCGGACGAGTTCGAGGCGGTGCGTCTTGCCTCCGGGGACGCCGCCCGGCTGGTCGCCGAGCTCCAGCGGCGCCCCGGCTTCCGGCGCTTCCTCACCCCGCTGCCGCTCGGCCTGGACGACCTGCTGCCCGCCGCCGCGGAGGGCCCGGTGGTGAGCGTCAACGTCCATCCCCGCCGCTGCGACGCCCTGGCGCTGTGCGCGGACGGGCTGCGCACGGTGCCGCTGCCCGAGCTGGACGCCGCCGACCTGGCGGCGCAGGCCGAGTCGTTCCGGATCGCGGTCGAGGCGCTCACGGCCGGACCGCGCGATCCGCTGTTCGAGGAGGCGCGGGACATCTTCACGGGCACCCTGGCCTGGCTCTGGGACGTCCTGGCCGAACCGGTCCTGGACGCCCTCGGACTGACCGGCCGTCCCCCAGGTTCTCGGCTGCGCTCGGACAGGGGGGACCCCCATGACCCGGGAGCGCCGTGGCCCCGGCTGTGGTGGTCACCGTCCGGTGTGCTCAACTCCTTCCCGCTGCACGCCGCCGGGCACCACGGCCCGGACGCGCCGGCCGGCGCGGCCGTCCTGGACCGGGTCGCCTCCTCCTACACGCCGACGCTGCGCGCCCTGCTCTTCAGCCGGGCCCGCCGGCGCGCGGCACCCGGCCGGCGCAGCACCCTGGCCGTGGCCATGCCGGAGACGGCGGGGCAGGCGCCCCTGGCCCGTACGGTCGCCGAGGCCGCCGAGGCGGTCGCGGCGGGCGGCGGGGTCCCGCTGATCGGAGCGGCCGCCACCAGGGACGCGGTGCGCACGGCCGTGCCGGCCGCGTCCCTGGTGCACTTCGCCTGCCACGCCGACAGCGACCCGGAGGAGCCGGCAGCGGGCCGGCTGCTGCTGGCCGACGGCGACCTGTTCCTCCAGGACATCGCCGAACTGCGCCTGGAGTCCGCCGAGTTGGCCTATCTCTCGGCCTGTGGCACGGCCCGCGGCAGCGCCGCGCCCGCCCTGGCCGACGAGGCCGTCCATCTCGCCTCCGCCTTCCAGCTGGCCGGATACGCCCAGTCGGTGGCCACGCTCTGGGAGGTCGGCGACGCCTTCGCGGCCGACGCCGCCGCCAGGTTCCACCGCACGCTGGCCCCGTCCCTGCTGCACCCCGGCCCCCTGCCCGCAGCGCAGGCCCTGCACCACACCGTGCGCTCGCTGCGCGCGGAGCGGCCGGACCTGCCGTGGACCTGGGCGGCGCTGGTGCATGCGGGGGCGTGAGCGGGCGGGGCGAGGAGGCCACGGGGTGAAGCGGTGGTGGCCGTGGGGCTCACCACCCCATCTCGGGAGAGCCCTCCAGCGGAATGTGGGCGCCGTGGCGCAGTCGTGGGCGGGCCGCCATGACCGCCACGTCGTCCTCGGCGTTCTTCACGTCGAGGCGGCTGACGATGGTCTCCAGGATCTCGTGGACGCCCGCGCCCACCGCGAAGCGGATCTCGGCCAGGCGTTGCAGGGAACTGTCGATGTCCTCGCCGCGGTGCTCGACGAGGCCGTCGGTGAACAGCACCAGCGTCTGGTCGGGGTCGATCCGGTACGTGGTCGACTCGTAGCCGCCGAAGCCGGTGCCCAGCGGTGGGCCGACCGGGGCGGGCAGCAGTGAGGTGCGGCCGCCGCGCGTGATCAGGGCGGCGGGCAGGTGGCCCGCGCTGGCCACGGTGAGCTGGCCACGGGCCGGGTCGACACGTGCGATCAGGCAGGTGGCGGGTCTGCGGTCCGCCTCACCGGAGGCGATGTCGTCCATCTGGCGCAGCACCCGGTGCGGGGGCAGGTCGGCGGAGGCGATGTAGCGCAGGGAGGAGCGGTACGCGTTCATGTCGACGGCGGCCTCCAGGCCATGGCCCATGACGTCGCCGACGACGAGCAGGGTGCGGCCGAAGTGCAGCCGTACGGTCTCGCACCAGTCGCCGCCGACCAGCGTGCGCGTGCCCGCGGGCAGGTAGCGGACGGCGACGTCCAGGTTGGGGTGCGGCCGGCCCGGCTCGGCGAGCAGGGCGCGCTGCAGGTCGGCGGCGGTGCTGCTGACCCGGTCGTACTCGCGGGCCTGCCGGATGTGGGACGCGGCGCGCTCGGCCAGCAGGGCGAGAAGCTCCACCTCAAAGCGGGTGAACGGCGGTCCGTCCCGTGCGCAGACGAGGACGCCGTACTGGAGCTCCCCGCTGGTCAGCGGCAGACAGATCGCGGGCCGGGCCCCGCCGTGGGCCGGGTACTCGGTCCACGGCTCCGCACGGCCGTCGGCCGCCGGGGTCGCGGCGTCCTGGGCCACGGCGGCGGCCCAGCGGGCGTCGGGCAGGGCGCCGGCGTCCCCGGTGATCGAGTCGTATCCGGAGACGCTTCTGCCGACACGGTGCATGACGGCCGCCGAGCCGCCGGCCAGCCGCACGACGGCCCGGGCCAGCTCTGCGCAGGTCGTGCTCTCGTCCGGCGTCGTGCCGATACCGGCCGCCGCCACGCGCAGCGCCCTCAGCCCGTTCTCCCGGCTCTGCCCGCCGACCTGCACCGTCGTTCTTCGACGGGACCGGATCCACCGCACGACACCCAACACCCCCACAGAATCTCAAACCAGGGCATTCGGGGCATCCATCGGCTGTGGATGCGGCATATGCCCACGGCGCCATCATGGGAACTGTGAGGATCCCGAGGAGCCGTCTTCCCGAGCTGCCCGGCGACGACAGCGACGACCTGGCACGGTTCGGCTACCGTCAGGAGCTGAAGCGCTCCCTCGGGCCGCTGTCCAGTTTCGCCGCGAGCTTCAGTTACATCTCGGTCCTGACCGGAGTGTTCCAGCTCTTCGGCTTCGGCTTCGCCTCCGGCGGCCCGGCGTACATCTGGACCTGGCCGCTGGTGTTCCTCGGGCAACTCGCCGTCGCCCTGTGCTTCGCCGAGATGGTCGGACAGTTTCCGCTGGCCGGCTCGGTGTACCAGTGGTCCAAACACCTCGCCCGGCCCCTCACCTCGTGGCTGTCGGGGTGGATCATGGCCGGCGGCGCGGTGGTGACCGCGGCCGCCGTCGCGGTCGCCTACCAGGTCGTCCTGCCGCAGATCTCACCGGCCTTCCAGATCCTCGGCGGTCCCGGCGACGCGGGTGTGACCGACACCCGCGGCGGTGCCCAGAACGCCATCGTGCTCGCTCTCGGTCTGGTGGTCTTCACCACCGTGGTCAACCTGTGCGGTGTCCGGCTGATGGCGAGGATCAACGACTTCGGTGTGGTGGTCGAGCTGGTCGCCGTGGCCCTGCTCATCGTCATGCTGGCGATGCATGTCAGACGGGGGCCGCAGGTCGTCCTGGAGACGCACGGCACCGGGGCCGGCCACTCCTCCGGCTATCTCGGCGCGTTCCTGGTCGCCTCTCTCGCGAGCGCCTACGTCTTCTACGGCTTCGACACCGCGGGATCGCTGGCGGAGGAGACGAGGGAGCCCAGGCGCCACGCGCCCCGCGCCATCCTGCGGGCGCTCACTGCGGCGTTCGTCGCCGGCGGGCTGCTGATTCTGTTCGCGATGATGGCGGTCGGCGACATCGGGGACCAGGAGCTGCGCGACCTGGGCATGCCCTACCTGGTCAAGTCCACGCTGGGCTCCGGGCTCGGCTCCGTCTTCCTGGTGTGCGTGGCGATCGCCGTCACCGTCTGCTGTCTGGCCGTGCAGACCGCGGCCATCCGGCTTCTTTTCTCCATGGCCCGCGACGGCCGGCTGCCCTTCAGCCGGGCCGTCTCCCGGGTCTCCCCGCATTCCAGGACCCCCGTCGTGCCGGCCCTCCTCACCTGCCTGCTGACCATCGCACTGCTGGTGGTCAACCTCGGCAACCGGCACCTGTTCTACACCCTGACCTCGGCCGGCATCGTGCTGTTCTACGTCCCGTACCTGCTGGTGACCGGCCCCATGCTGGTGCGTCGGCTGCGTGGCACATGGCCTCGCGCCGACCACGGGCCGTACTTCTCCCTCGGCCGCTGGGGCCTGGCCGTGAACCTCGTCGCCGTGCTGTACGGCACGGCCATGACCGTCAACGTGGCCTGGCCACGGGCCGCGGTGTACCCCGGCGACGCCTGGTACTACCGGTGGGGGGCCCTGTTCTTCCCCGCCGTCGTCACCGCCGTCGGCGCCGCCCTCTACCTCGTCCGCCGACACGCTCATCCGGCGCCGGAGTGCCGGTAGAACTCCAGGTGTTCGGGCGCCAGGGGCTTGTTGCCGAGGATGATGTCGGCGGACTTCTCGGCGAGCATCATCACCGGGGCGTAGATGTTGCCGTTGGTCACGTACGGCATCACGGAGGCGTCCACGACGTACAGCCCCGCCAGGCCGTGCACCGCCATGGTGTCGGGGTCCACGACCGATGCCTCGTCGATGCCCATCCGGCAGGTGCACGAGGGGTGGAGGGCGGTCTCGCCGTCGGCCGCCACCCAGTCCAGGATCTGCTCCTCGGTCTCGACCCCGGGGCCCGGGGACAGCTCACCGCTGCTGAACTCCTCGAAGGCGGGCCGGTCGAGGATGTGCCGGGTGATGCGGATCGCCTCGACCCATTCCCGGCGGTCCTTGGCGGTCGAGAGGTAGTTGAACCGCAACGCGGGGTGCGTACCCGGGTCGCGTGAGACGATCTTCACCGATCCCCGCGCGTCCGAGTACATGGGCCCGACATGCACCTGATAGCCGTGCCCGTGTGCGGGTGAGGACCCGTCGTAGCGGACCGCGGCGGGCAGGAAGTGGAACATCAGGTTGGGGTAGGCCACGTCCTCATTGCTTCGTACGAAGCCGCCGGCCTCGAAGTGGTTCGTCGCCCCGGGCCCGCGGTGCAGGAGCAGCCACTCGGCGGCGACAAGGGGCCGCCGCCACAGCTTGAGCGCGGGCTGCACCGACACCGGTCTCCTGCTGCCGTGCTGCACATACGCCTCCAGGTGGTCCTGAAGGTTCTCGCCGACGCCCGGCAGGTTCAGGACCGGCTCGATGCCGAGCGCTGCCAGCTCGTCCGCGTTCCCCACGCCGGAGAGCTGGAGCAACTGCGGGGAGTTGACGGCCCCGCCGCACAGGACGACCCTTGCACCGCGGCTCTGGCGCAGCCCGCCGCGGCCCCGCGCGAGGTACTCCACGCCCACCGCCCGGCCGCCCTCGAACAGGATGCGGGTGACCGTCGCCCGGGTCCGCACCGACAGGTTGGGGCGGCTCATCGCTGGGTGCAGATAGGCCCGGGCGGCGCTGAGCCGGCGACCGCGGTACACATTTCGGTCGAACGGGGCGAAGCCCTCCTGCCGGAAGCCGTTGACATCGTCGGTCAGCCGGTACCCCGCCTGCTGCACGGCTTCGAAGAAGGCGGTGAACAGCGGGCTGTCGGCCGGTCCCCGTTCGAGGACGAGCGGCCCGTGGTGGCCGCGGAATTCCCCCTCCGGGTCGGCGAGACAGTTCTCCATCCGCTTGAAGTACGGCAGGCAGTGGGCGTAGTCCCAGTTCGCCATCCCCGGGTCGGCGCTCCAGCGTTCGTAGTCCAGGGGATTCCCCCGCTGGAAGATCATCCCGTTGATGCTGCTGGAGCCGCCGAGCACCTTGCCCCGGGCGTGGTAGATCCGCCGGCCGTGCAGGAAGGGTTCCGGCTCGGACTCGTACCTCCAGTCGTAGAACCGGCTGCCGATGGGAAAGGTCAGGGCGGCGGGCATGCTGATCAGGACGTCCCACGGGTAGTCGGGGCGTCCGGCTTCGAGCACCAGCACCCGGTTGGCGGGATCGGCACTGAACCGTGCCGCCAGCGCGCAGCCGGCGGAGCCCCCGCCGACGATGACGAAGTCGTATCGATCTTCCAAGGCCTTGGTCTCCTGCCTGGCCGTGGGGACCGGTCAGCCCCCGGGCATCGGCTGCTCGGCCCAGATGACCTTGCCGCGGGGTGTGTAACGGGTTCCCCAGCGCTGGGCGAGCTGGGCCACGAGGAAGAGGCCGCGGCCGCCTTCGTCGGTCATGTCGGCCTGCCGCAGATGCGGAGACGTACTGCTGGTGTCGGCGACCTCGCAGATGAGCATCCGATCGCGCAGCAGCCGTACCTGGAAGGGGCCGGTGGCATGGCGGATGGCGTTGGTGAGCAGTTCGCTGAGGATCAGCTCCGTGCTGAAGACGGCCTCTTCCAGGTTCCAGTCGGCGAGCTGCCGCACCACGGCTCCGCGTATCTCGGACACGATGGCCGGGTCCGGCGAAAGGCCGTCCCAGCAGGCCATGTCCGAGGCGTCCAGACCGCGGGGGCGGACGACGAGCAGGGTGACGTCGTCCTCGGCCGGCTGGGACGGCGGCAGGGCCGCCACGACGGCCTGGCAGGTCTCCTCCGGCGAGCGTCCGGGGTGGCCCAGAGTGTGCCGGAGCTCCTCCAGCACGGTCTCGATGCACCGTTCGCGGTCCTCGACGAGCCCGTCGGTGTAGAACACCAGCTGGCTGTCGTCCGGCAGCTCGATCTCGACCGTCTCGAAGGGGAATCCGCCCAGGCCGAGCGGTGGCGCGGCGGGTACCTCGGGGAAGGTCACCGTCCCGTCGCCGGAGATGAGCGCCGGTGGGAGGTGTCCCGCGCGGGAGAGACTGCAGCGGCGGGTCGTCGGGTCGTACACCCCGTACAGGCAGGTGGCTCCGATGAAGGCGTCCGTGCTGCCGTCCTCCCGGGCCATCCGGGCGACCAGGTCGTCCAGATGCGTGAGGAGTTCGTCGGGGGCGAGCTCGAAGGAGGCGAAGTTGTCCACGGCGGTGCGCAGCCGCCCCATGGTGGCGGCGGCCTGGACGCCGTGGCCGACCACATCGCCCACGACAAGTGCGATACGGGCTCCCGACAGCGGGATCACATCGAACCAGTCACCACTGACTCCGGTGTGCGCGGGCAGGTAGCGGTAGGCGACCTCCAACGCGTTCTGTTCGGGCAGGCCGTGCGGGAGCAGACTGCGCTGAAGGGCGAGCGCGGTGGCGTGCTCGCGCGTGTAGCGGCGCGCGTTGTCGATGCAGAGCGAGGCGCAGGCGACCAGTTCCTCGGCGAGTGAGACGTCGTCGTCCTCGAAGGGCGCGGACCTTCGCGAGCGGTAGAAGCCGGCCATCCCCAGGGGCACGCCGCGGGCGCTCAGCGGCACGGTGATGAGGGAGTGTATGCCCCGGGCGAGGATCTTCGAGGCACGTACGGGGTCCTCGGCGGCCCAGCATCGCGAGGCCTTCAGGTCCGCCTCCATCGCCGCTGAGCCACTGGCCAGACACTGCGCCTGCAGGCTGGTGGGGGCGAAGCCGATCTGCTCGCCCACCCCGCTGAAGGGGAAGCCCTCCATCCCGCCCACTGCGGCGCGCTGCATCGGCAGGACACCGGCCACCGAGGGCTCGTCGCCGCGGAGCACCGCGGGGTACAGGTCGACGGTGACGACGTCGGCGAAGTTCTCGACCACCACCTCGGCCAGTTCTTCGGCCGTGCGGACGACGTCCAACGTGGTGCCGATGCGGCGGCTGGACTCGCGCAGCAGTTCCAGGCGGCGCCGCGCCGCGAGGGCGAGCCTGCCGATCCCCGGTTCCCCGACGGCCAGCAGCCATCGGTGGCACTGCCCCCCGCCCGCCGTTGCGGACGGAGCCGCGGGGGGAGCCGGAACCGCGGTGGGAGGACCGCGCCAGGCGCCGGGGGCCGTTTCGGGCGTATCGGTTCGCGCCACGACCGGGGTGGAAGCGGGCGTCCCGCCCGCGGAGAACAGTGCGCCGCTCGCGGGAACGATGACCTCGACCGCGACCCCCTCGCACACGTCCGCCACCGGGCGCGCCAGGAGCGTGACCACCCGTCCACCGGACACGGGTACCTCGATGGCGGCCCTGCGGCCCGAGGCGATCAGTCCTGCCGCCTTCTCCTCCAGGACCAGCCGGTCGGACCCCGTCAGCAGGTCCTCGGCCGGGGCACCGAGGACGATCTGCCTTCCGTCCCTGAACTCGGGTGCCCGCACCTGGCGCGCGGTCTGCATGTAGGCCCGCAGCAGGGTGCGCTCCCGGTCGGTCTTCTGCTCCAGCAGCCTTCGTTCGATGGCATGAGCGGCTTTGCGCGCCATGGTTTCCAGCATCGAAGTGAACTCGGACGACTCGGTCGCGAGGTCCACCACGCCGACGATGCGTCCGCTCAGGGGCTCGTGCACGGGTACGGCCACGCAGCCCTGCACGGTCCATGCGTCGGCGAAGTGTTCATGGCCGTAGACGCGGCTGGCGCGCCGCTCCGCGAGCGCGAGGCCGATGGACGTGGTACCGCCGAGGGACTCGTGGAAGCTGAAGCCGGGCGCCCCGCCGCCCGCGGTGTCGAGATACCGGGTCATCTGCGGCTCGCCGGTCAGGCAGCGGAGCACCACGCCCTCGCCATCGGTGAGGATCACGGTGGACCAGGTTCCGGCGATCGCGCGGGCCACTTCGTCGAGCACCGGCTCCGCCGCGTGGACGAGTTCCGTGTCCAGGTCGGGTTCTCCCAGGTAGGTGGTCCCCAGACTCGGACGCAGTCCGAGGGACTGGCAGCGGCTCCACGAGGACAGGATCTCGCTGCGTACCCCGGCGACCACCGGCCCCCCGGCCAGGAAGCGCTCACGGCTGCGCGCCGTGACGTCATCGCTCCGACCGTCGCGAGCCATCCGGACCACTCCCACCTGTAGACAAATCAGGTGACTTTACGAAAATACACCAGACGGTTTCGTCTCAGCCCTCGTCCGGGGTCATCCGCAAAGAGATCGAGTTGATGCAGTACCGCTGGTCGGTCGGGGTCGCGTACCCCTCGCCCTCGAAGACATGGCCGAGGTGCGAGCCGCAGCGGGCGCAGCGCACCTCGGTGCGCACCATTCCGTGCGAGCGGTCCTCCAGGAGTTCGACGGCGTCGGTGTCCTTGGGGTCGAAGAAGGACGGCCAGCCGCAGTGGGAGTCGAACTTGGTCTCGGAGGTGAAGAGTTCGGCGCCGCAGGCACGACAGGAGTAGACGCCCTTGGCCTTGGTGTTCGTGTACTCACCGACGAAGGCCGGCTCGGTGCCGGCCTCGCGCAGGACGGCGTACTCGGCCGGGGTCAGCTCCGCGCGCCACTGCTCGTCCGGCTTCTCGACGTCGTACGACATGAGTCTCAGCCCCTCACTGCTGCGACAGGTGATCCAGGATCCGCGGGCCCAGGTCGGTCACGTCACCCGCGCCCATGGTGAGAACGAGATCACCCGGCTTCGCCATTCCCGCGATCACCGAGGGGACCTCCGTCTTGTCGTGCAGGGCCGTGACGACCGCCCCCGCCGCGCGCGCCGCGTCGATGATCAGATCGCTGGTCACGCCGGGGATCGGGTCCTCACGGGCCGGGTAGATGTCGAGGACCACGGACTCGTCCGCGAGGGCCAGGGACTCGCCCATCTCCTTGCCCAGCTCCTGGGTGCGGGAGAAGAGGTGCGGCTGGAAGACGACGAGGATGCGGGAGTCGCCCGCGGCCCCGCGCATCGCCTCCAGGTCGGCGGTCATCTCCGTGGGGTGGTGGGCGTAGGAGTCGATGACCTGGACGCCGGCCGCCTCGCCCTTCAGCTGCAGACGCCGCTTCACACCGGTGTACGCGGCCAGCGCGGGCGCCAGCTGTGCGGCGGGGACGCCCAGCGCCACGCCCGCCGCGAGGGCGGCCACCGCGTTGTGGGCGTAGTGGCGTCCGGGGACGGAGACCGTGAAGGTGAGCTCCGTCCCGTCCAGCGACACGGTGACCTCGCTCTTGAGGCCCTGCGGGACGACGGACAGGACGCGTACGTCGGCGTCCGCCGCCTCGCCGTACGTCACCGTCCGTACCGATCCGGCCAGGCGCTCGGTCAGCTTCCGGGCGCCCTCGTGGTCGGCGGAGATCACCAGGGTGCCACCGGGCACGATCCGGCCGGCGAAGGTCTCGAAGGACTCGTAGATCTCGTCGATCGAGGCGTAGTTGGCATGGTGGTCGAGCTCGACGTTGAGGACGATCGCGACCTCGGGCGCGTACTTGTGGAAGCTGCGGTCCGATTCGTCCGCCTCGGCGACGAAGATCTCGCCGTCGCCGTGCAGGGCGTTGGAGCCGGGGGCGTCCAGGTCGCCGCCGATGGCGTAGGAGGGGTCCAGGCCCAGCTCGGACAGGGAGACCGCGAGCATCGACGTGGTGGTCGTCTTGCCGTGGGTGCCCGCGACCGCGATCGGGCGCAGGCCCTCCATCAGGGCGGCCAGGGCGTCGGAGCGGTGGACCACGGGGATGCCCAGCTCCGCGGCGCGGGCCAGCTCCGGGTTGTCCTTGCGGATCGCCGACGAGACGACCACACAGCTGGCGTCGTCGGCGAGGTGCTCGGCCGCGTGCCCGATGTGCACGGTCGCGCCCAGCGCGCGCAGCGCCTCGGCGGTCGCCGACTCCTTGGCGTCACTGCCCGCCACCTTGGCCCCGCGCTGCGCGAGGATCTTCGCGATGCCCGACATTCCGGCGCCGCCGATGCCGATGAAGTGCGGTCGGTCCATGGCGGTAGGAAGGCCCGGGGCCATGTGCGTCTCCCTGGAGTGGTGCGGCGAAGCGAACATTCAGCGCACCACCATATGGCCCCGGCGCACCCAACACCTATTAGGTCCGTTACGGGCGCCGGTCACGTCACGTCCGCCACGGTCGCCGGTCACGCCTTGCTGTGCGAGAACAGCTTGAGCACCGGTACGCCGACCTTGTGGCGGGCCCGGGACGCCCAGTCGCGGTGGAAGAACTCCTCCACGTAGTGGGGGTCGGTCAGGACGATCACCTCGTCGGCGCCGATCTCGTCGACCAGGGCCTTCAGGGCGTCCAGCGGGTGGTCCTCCACCAGCCTGCCCTCCGCCTCGCCGCCCGTCGCGCGCAGCGCCTTCAGGGACACCTCCAGGGCCTGCTCCGCGGGCTCCTTCGCGGCGGCGCCCTCGGGCGTCTCGCGTTCGCGTGCCGCCTCGTCGAGCTCGCCGAGCGCGATGTCGTCGATGGCCCGCAGGAGGCGGTCGGCCTGGTCGCCCCGAGGCTGGAGCAGCACGTGGAAGGAGACCTGCTCGTCTCCGTGCAAGGTGGTGACGAATTCCACGTCGGCGGACGTCAGGGCCTTCTCGATCATCAATACACTTGTGAACACCAGTGCCCCATTCTGCTCCGTGGGCCGCGTCAGGCCCTGCGGAAACCATCCTGCCCCGTGATCGCACGGGTACTGCCGGATTTAGTGTGCCCGTCGAAAGCCAAGCGGAACGGTAGATTCCGCTGATTTCATGACCGACGGTAGCGACCGAACAGGAACCCGGCCTCTTCCAGCAGCGACACCAGTTCGAAGCGCCGCGGCACCGCGACCGCCGGCCCCCCGGCGATGCGCTGCGCGTCGCCCGCGGTGAGCATCGGGGAGAGGGTCAGACAGAGCTCGTCGAGCGCTTCGGCGGCGATCAGCTGGCCCAGCAGCCGGGGGCCGCCCTCGGTGAGCAGCCGGGTGTGGCCGAGGCCGGCGAGGGCCGCCACGGCCCGCGCCGGCGCCACTCCGGCACCGTCGCCCGCGATCACCACCCGCGCGCCCGCCTTCTCGGCGGCGGCGACACGGTCCGGCGCCGCCGCGGCGCCGGTCAGGACCAGGGTGGGCACCTGGGGGGAGGTGAACAGCGGGAGCGAGTAGTCCAGGTCCAGGCTCGCGGTGACGACCGCGATCGCCGGGGCCGGGGCCTGCCCCGCCGCCTTCCTGGCGTCCGCGAACTCCGCACGCGCGCGTGCGGGGCGGTAGGCCTCCTGCCGTACCGTTTCCGCGCCCACGAGGACGACGTCCGCGAGCGCCCGCAGCGTGCCGAAGATCCGCATGTCGGCCGCGCTGGAGATGGGCTGCGAGCGGCCCTCGTGCTGGGCGGCCCCGTCGAGCGTGGACACCATGTTGGCCCGCAGCCAGGTCCCCCGCCCGCCGGCCGCCGGCTCGGGGTAGGCGTATGCGGCCGCAAGCTCGGCAAGACTCCACTCCCGGTCACCGAGGACCTCGCCGGTCACTCCGGCTCCACCGCCCCCCTCGGCCGCCTGCGCACCCTCCCTCTCGGTGCCCCCACCGAAGGGCTGGGCTGCTGTTTCGTCGGTCACAGGGAACAGGCGTCGCATGTCGTGCAGTGTGACACGGCGCTTAGCATGGGTAACCGTGTCGTCATCCACCGCCGCGTCCGCCCTCAGCCCGATAGCCGACGCGACCCCGTTGTCCCTGTGCGCCCGCGAGCCGCACGTCCCCGCGGACCGGCTGGTCGCCGAGATGGTGCCGCCGCCGCGCTTCGACTCGGTCCGCTTCGCCACGTACCTCCCGGACCCGGACCAGCCGAGCCAGACCGAGGCCGTACAGGTCCTCGACGGCTTCGCGGCCGGTCTCGGCGGGGCGCACGCCATCGGCACCGGCCGACGGGGATTCTTCGGGTTCGGCAAGGCCAAGGCGCCCAAGGCGCCGGCCGGACCCCGCGGTGTCTATCTGGACGGCGGGTACGGCGTCGGCAAGACCCACCTCCTCGCCTCCCTCTGGCACGCCACGCCGGCCGAGCCCGCGCTCAAGGCGTTCGGCACCTTCGTCGAGCTGACCAACCTCGTCGGCGCCCTCGGCTTCCAGCAGACCGTCCAGACCCTGTCCGGTCACCGGCTGCTGTGCATCGACGAGTTCGAGCTCGACGACCCGGGCGACACCGTGCTCGTGTCCACCCTGCTCGGCAGGCTCGTCGACGCCGGTGTCGCACTCGCCGCCACCTCCAACACCCTGCCGGGCAGGCTCGGTGAGGGCCGGTTCGCGGCGGCCGACTTCCTGCGCGAGATCCAGGGCCTGTCCGCCCACTTCCGCGCCCTGCGCATCGACGGCGAGGACTACCGCCACCGCGGCCTGCCCGAGGCACCGGCGCCGTACTCGGACGAGCAGGTGACGAAGGCGGCGTACGCCACCGCGGGCGCCTCGCTCGACGACTTCCCGCATCTGCTGGACCACCTGGCCAAGGTGCACCCCAGCCGGTACGGCGCGCTGACCGACGATCTGAAGGCGGTGTGCCTCGTCGGTGTGCGGCCGGTGCCGGACCAGTCGACGGCGCTGCGCCTCGTGGTCCTCGCGGACCGGCTCTACGACCGTGAGGTCCCCGTGCTGGCCTCGGGGCTGCCCTTCGACAAGCTGTTCAGCGAGGAGATGCTGAAGGGCGGCTACCGCAAGAAGTACTTCCGCGCGATATCCCGCCTCACCGCACTCGCCCGGGACGCGAAGGCACTCGTGACGGCCGAGTAGCCCGCCCGGACCCCCGGGCCGAGTCCCGCGGCATGGGGGGCGTGGCCGCAGACCAGATACCGGGCATATCGTTGCAGGAGTGGATACAAAGGGCCTCTTATGGAGGAGGTCGTCATGTTCCAGGAACTGCTGGGGGCGATCATCGCGGCCGGTGCCGTCGGACTGGTGTACATGTCCGCGGGGATGCGGGTCGTCAAGCAGTACGAACGCGGGGTGGTCCTCCGGCTCGGCCGTCTGCGGGGCGAGATCCGTTCGCCGGGACTCGCGCTGATCGTCCCGGTCGTGGACCGGCTCTACAAGGTCAACATGCAGATCGTCACGATGCCCGTGCCCGCCCAGGAGGGCATCACTCGGGACAACGTGACGGTGCGGGTCGACGCGGTCGTGTACTTCAAGGTCGTGGACGCGGCGGCCGCGACCATCAACGTCGAGGACTACCGCTTCGCCGTCTCCCAGATGGCACAGACCTCTCTGCGCTCGATCATCGGCAAGAGCGACCTCGACGATCTGCTCTCCAACCGCGAGAAGCTCAATCAGGGCCTGGAGCTGATGATCGACAGCCCCGCCATCGGCTGGGGCGTGCAGATCGACCGGGTCGAGATCAAGGACGTGTCGCTGCCGGACGCGATGAAGCGCTCCATGGCCCGGCAGGCCGAGGCCGACCGTGAGCGCCGGGCGAGGATCATCAACGCCGACGCCGAGCTCCAGGCCTCCAGGAAGCTGGCCGAGGCCGCGCAGCAGATGGCCGACACGCCCTCCGCACTGCAGCTGCGTCTGCTGCAGACGGTGATGGCCGTGGCGGCCGAGAAGAACTCCACGCTGGTGCTGCCCATCCCGGTGGAGCTGCTGCGCTTCCTGGAAAGGGGCCAGCAGCCGGCCGCGCTCGCCGAGTCGCACCAGCCGGACGGAACCACCGGCTCGCACCCGGCGGACGCCGGCGGCGAACTGCGACAGAGCGAACCGCAACAGAGCGAACCGCAACCGCCGGTCGGCACCGGCGACGCGCAGCAGTCCGCCGCCGTCGACGGCACGCAGCAACCCACCGGCATCGGTGACTCCGCGGCCCCCCGGAGCTAACGTTCCGGGCATGCGCCGGAGCTTCCTGATCGCGTTGGTGGCCGCCATGGGCCTGCTCCCGGGCTGCGGGAGCGACAGCGGCGGCTCGTCCGCCCCCAGCCCGGCCCCCACACCCACCGCCTCGCACCGCATCACGGTGACGAGTTCCGCGTTCACCGAGGGCGGCACGATCCCGCGCCGCCACACCTGCGACGGCGAGGACGTGTCGCCGCCGCTCGCCTTCTCCGGCGTACCCGCGGACACGACCGGACTGGTCCTCATGATGGAGGACCCCGACGCCCCGCACGGCACGTTCACGCACTGGCTGGCGTGGAACATCGGCCCGCGGACCACGGAGCTGGCCGCCGGGCAGGCACCCCAGGGCGCGACGCAGGGGCGCAACGGCTTCCGCAAGACGGGTTACGGCGGCCCCTGCCCGCCCAGGGGCGACAACCCGCACCACTACGTCGTCACGGTCTATGCCGCCGACCGGCGCCTGGACCTCGCCCCCGACGCAACGCCCGACGACGTCCGACGCGCCCTGACCGACCACACCCTCGCCACCGGCACCCTGACGGGCCGTTACGGCCGCTGACCGGGCGGAGCGGCCGAGCGGGTGACTCCGGTACGACCGGCAGGGCGCGTCGGTCGAATGAGCATATTTACGATCATACCTTCATACGGTGTTCACTCTTGTACGCCGTGTCACCGCCCTCTGCGCCCTGGGCGCCGCCCTCGCCGCCTGCGGCACCGCGAGCGCCCCGCACGCCGCCCACCAGGCCCCCACATCGTCCTCCACCTCCGCTTCCGCGTCCCCCTCACGACCGTCCACCCTCGTCCCGGGCCCGGGCGGCCTCACCCCGGTCTTCACGAACGGCCCGCGCACACAGGGCAAGACCGTCGCCCTCACCTTCGACGCCGACATGACCGCCGACCAGGGCCCGCGAGCGGCCTCCGGCGAGCACTTCGACAATCCGGCGCTCATCGCCACGCTGCGCAATCTGAAGGTCCCGGCCACCGTCTTCATGACCGGCCGGTGGGCCGACCAGTACCCGGCCGAGGCCCGCTCCCTCGGCAACGACCCGCTGTTCGAGGTCGCCAACCACTCCTACAGCCACTACGCCTTCACCGGCGACTGCTACGGCCTGCCGACCGTCGGCGACGACAAGATGCGGACGGACGTGGAGCGGGCGTACACCGCGATCCGCAGGGCCGGGGTGGCGAAGCCGATGCCGTACTTCCGCTTCCCCGGCGGCTGCTACGACCAGAAGGCGCTGCGCGCACTGAGCGGCCTGGGCGTCACCGCGGTGCAGTGGGACGTGGTGAGCGGGGACGCGTTCGCGACCGACGCCGACGCCGTCACCCGGCAGGTGCTGGACGGGGTGAAGCCCGGCTCGGTGGTCGTGATGCACTGCACCCGCAGCGCGGCCCCGACGACGGAGCAGGTGGTGCGCACGGTCGTACCGGAACTGCGTAAGCGGGGCTTCAGGTTCGTGAAGGTGTCCGAGCTGATCGGCCAGACCGGTGGCCACCGGTGACCGGCCTACCCTGAAGAGATGAGCGACGAGGACTACTGCACGATCATCGACACCACCGAGTCGCAGCCCGCGGACGGGCCGCCGTACGCGGAGTGCGTGCTGTGCCGGAAGCCGACGGAGTACCCCGCGTCGTACAGGGGCATCACGCTGTGCCCGGTCTGTGAGTGGCAGGAGGCGCAGCGCACGGCCTGCTCAGGGTGACCGGCGGCGGGTGAGCGCGCAGGCCACGGCGAAGGCCGCGGCGGTCAACAGCGCCGCCGCGGCCAGTGGCAGCAGCGGCACCGGGACCCGGCCCGACTGCGAGCCGGTGACCAGCCCCTTCACCGCCGCCTGCGCCGGTGAGCCCGCGACGACCACCGACAGCAGCGCGGCCAGCAGCATCGCGGGCACCGCCCGGCCGGGCGAGCGCAGCAGCGGCCAGTTGGTGAGCGCGCCGACGGCCGTGCCCAGCAGCGCGCAGGAGAGGCCGGCCAGGAGCCCGGCCGCGCCCGCCTCGAAGCGTGGGACGTGGGCGCGATGGCCGTTGGCCGCCGGGTCGCTGATCAGCGTGACGGCCAGGGTCGCCACGGTGCCGAGCGCCGCCGACGCGAGGAGAGCCGCCAGGAGACAGGCGAGGTGGGCCCTGGCCGGTCCGGCCGCGGCGGCGACGCAGGCGCGGGCCGCGGGCGGCTCGTTGGTGACACAGATCCGCACCAGCCAGGCGGCGACCGGCAGCAGCGCCGCGGCCGTGTAGCCGAGCGAGTCGAGCACCGGCTGGCCACTCTGCACGCCGACGGCGAGGAAGGCCGCGTACAGGACGACGGGCGGCAGCCAGCGCTGGGAGCGTACGAGGAGTGCGGTCTGGTAACGCAGGAGTGCGGTCATGGGCGGCTTTCGGGATCGGGCGGCGTCTTGGGGGGTGTACCGGGGCTCACGCTCACCACGTGCCAGGGCGGGCGGGCCGCCAGCAGGGCACGGAGCAGGACGTCGGAGTGGGACTCGGGGACGGTGAGCCGGTGGGTACGGGGCTCGGTCTCCTCGGCCGAGGTGACCGTCCGTGCCGCGTCGGGGGGCAGTTGTCCGCCCGAGGGGCCCTGCGCGATGACGACGGCGTACCGGCCGGCCGGTGAACTCTCCTTCCCGGTACGGAGGTTGAGGGCGCCGTCGACGACGGTGTACGTCGCGTCGGGCGCCCCGGCCAGGCGGTGCGGGTCGTGGTCGACGAACACGACGGCACATCCGGCGGCCGTGCGCTCGGCGACCGCCCGCTCCAGTTCCGCCCTGGCCGCGGCGTCGAGACCGGTCCAGGCCTCGTCCAGCACCAGGAACTCGGGCTCCGCGAGCAGGGCCTGGGCCACCGCGACCTTCTGGCTGCTGCCCTTGGACAGCTGGGCCATCGGCGTTTCGGCATGGGCGGCGGCGCCGAAGCGGTCCAGCCATGCGACGGCGGCGCCGGCCGCGGTCCGGCGGGACAGGCCGTGGACGGTGCCGAGGTGGGTGAGATAGCCGGCGGCGGTGAAGGGGAGCGCCGAGGGGAACCGCTCCGGGACGTACGCCGTGCGGGGGCGGCCGGTGATACGGCCCTCCGTCGGCGCGTCCAGCCCGGCGAGGATGCGGAGCAGGGTGGACTTGCCGCTGCCGTTGGCTCCTTCCACGCGGATGAGCGAGCCGGGCGTGACGGTGAGGTCGATGCCTCGTAACACCCAGGGGCCGCGTATGCCGTAGCGGCGGCCTACACGGGCCAGCCGAAGATCACGTCGCATGGGGCCATTTTGGTCCGGCTTTAGGGTTGGCTGTTGTGAGCCACGTTTCGACATCCCCCGGTGACAGTCCTTTCCGGTCCGAGCGCAGTGCGCGTGACGAGGCGCCGCAGTTCGTGCTGCCGCTGGTCGTGCGCATCGAACGCGGTGCGCCGCCCGCCCGTACAGATGCGCTGGAGACCGCCGCGCGTTCCGTGCTGGTGCTGCTCGCCGACGAGCGGGCGCTGGGAGACGGCGAGTGGGCCGAGGCCGTGCGGGACTGGCAGGACGCCCGGATCCGCAAGGTCGTACGGCGGGCCCGTGGCGCGGAGTGGCGGCGGGCGGAGGCGCTGCCCGGGATCACGGTGACCGGCAGGTCGGCGCAGGTACGGGTCTTCCCGCCCGTCCCGCTCGACGGCTGGCCCAAGGACCTGGCCAAGCTCCAGGTGTCGGGCACCGACCTCGACGACCCGGAGCCGCCTGCCGGACCCGACCGTGCTCAGCCCGTGCTCTGGATGAATCCCGAACTCGGCATGTCGGCCGGAAAGGCGATGGCCCAGGCCGGGCACGGCGCCCAACTCGCCTGGTGGGAGCTGTCCGACGAGGAGCGCGCGGCCTGGCGTGCCGCGGGCTTCCCGCTCTCGGTACGGACCGCGGACCCGGCCGAGTGGGGCCGGCTGACGGACAGCGGGCTGCCGTTGGTACGGGACGCGGGCTTCACGGAGATCGCGCCGGGCTCCTGCACGGTGGTCGCCGACCATCCGGCGCTGCGGCGGGATCCGGTGGACTCGCGGGGCGTGCCCGGGTAGGCCGGGTCCGGGCCGGGTTCCGGGCCGCGCATCTCGGATCCCGCTCTGCCGCGAACCTCAAATGTTGCTCTGAAGGTGCGGGCGGTGTGGTTCGGAGCCGGGCGCCGGGGTGATACCCCCGTCACGCGAAGGAGGGGGAAGGGCCATGCGGCGACTGGGAACGGGGATCGGCTGGCGGCCGGAGATCGCGGACGCCGTGGAGCGCATGCCCGGCATCGACTGGGTGGAGGTCGTGGCGGAGAACGTGTGCCCCGGCCACCTCCCCGAGTCGCTGCTGCGGCTGCGCGGGCGCGGGGTGACCGTGGTGCCGCACGGTGTCTCGCTCGGCCTCGGCGGCGCGGACCGGCCCGACGAGGGGCGGCTGACCGCACTCGCCGAGCGGGTGGCGGCGCTGGGCGCGCCGCTGGTCACCGAGCACATCGCGTTCGTGCGCGCGGGCGGTCCGCTGACCGCCTCCCCGCGTCTGGAGGCGGGCCATCTGCTGCCCGTGCCCCGCACCCGGGACGCCCTCGACGTGCTGTGCGAGAACGTGCGCATCGCCCAGGAGGCGCTGCCCGTGCCGCTCGCCGTCGAGAACATAGCCGCGCTGATCTCCTGGCCCGGCGAGGAGCTGACCGAGGGGCAGTTCCTGTACGAGCTGGCCGAGCGGACCGGGGTGCGGCTGCTCATCGATGTGGCGAACCTGCACACCAACCAGGTCAACCGGGGCGAGGACCCGGCCAAGGCGCTCGCCGAGCTGCCGCTGGAGGCCATCGCGTATGTGCATGTCGCGGGCGGCTTCGAGCGGGACGGCGTCTGGCACGACAGCCACGCCCACCCCGTACCGCGACCGGTGCTCGACATCCTGACCAACCTCGCCTCGCGGGTGGCGCCGCCCGGCGTGCTGCTGGAGCGGGACGAGAACTTCCCCGAACCCGGTGAGCTGGAGAGGGAGTTGGAGTCGATTCGGGGAGCGGTGGAGGAGGGGCGGGCGATGCGCTCCGGTTCCGGGGCGGCGTCACGGGCCGGTGCCGTGACCCCGCCCGTCGCCGCCGCCGACGACGACACCCGGGAACGGCTCGCGCTCGCGCAGACCGCGGTGCTGTCCTCGCTGGTCGCCGGGACGCCCGTGCCCGAGGGGTTCGACCGGGTGCGGATGGGGGTTCAGGCGCGGGCGCTCGCCGCGAAGCGGGCGGACGTGGTGGCGAAGATCGCGCCCGAGCTGGCGGTGATGCTGGGGGCGGAGTACCGGCCGGCGTTCCTCGACTACGCCCACGGGCACCCGATGACCGGGGGTTACCGGCAGGACGCGCTGGACTTCGCGGGGCAGTTGCTGTTCGCGGGGCGGATCGAGGACGCGGGGGTGCGGCGGGAGCTGCGGGAGTGGTGGCTGGAGCGGTCGGGGCCGGTGCCCCGGTCGCGACGGCCGGTGGTGCGGGCGGCCCGGGCGGCGCGGAGGGTGCTGCTGCGGAGAGGGTGACAGCCGTAACACCGGCATCCCATTTGACGGGTTCGCACACCCTCTGTCCCTGCGCCCGCACGGCGGTTGGCCCTGACTCCGCAGTAATATGCCAACTCGCACCCACCCGAGCGCACTGGCGTGCGGTGCCGCAAGCAGGAGGCACCATGCGACCGCGACCCCCGATCAAGGGCAGAGGCATTTTCAGCGGGACCGGGCTCATCATCACGGGCCTGGCCGCGACGCTGGCGGCGCTGCTGTTTCCCGTCTGGTCGTACGCGGACCGGACGGGGACCGCCGGCACCGGCGCCGACGTGCTGAACGCCCAGTCCGTGACGACCCAGTACGGCCCGCTGTCCCAGGCGGACCGGGACTTCGTCACCAAGGTCCGGCTGGCCGGGCTGTGGGAGCTGCCGGCCGGTCAGCTGGCCGAGACGAAGGGCACCACCGCGGCCGTACGGGCGGCCGGGCAGCATCTCATTGCCGGGCACACGTCCCTGGACGCGCACGTCCGTACCGTCGCCACCCGGCTCGGCCTGCCGCTGCCCAACCAGCCCAACGAGCAGCAGCAACAGTGGCTCGCCACCCTGAGCGCGGCACAGGGGCAGGACTTCGACCGCGAGTTCGCCAACATCCTGCGGCTGGCCCACGGCAGGGTGTTCTCGGTCGTCGCCCAGGTGCGGGCCAGTACCCAGAACTCGCTGGTCCGCGATCTCGCCGACGACGCCAACACCACCGTGCTGGATCACATCAAGGTGCTGGAGGCGACCGGCTACGTGGACTTCGCCGCGCTGGCCCGGGACTTGGCGGCCGCCGCCTCGCCCGTGCCGTCGCCGCCGGTGGTCCAGCCCGGTTCGGCGACTCCGATCGCCTCCCCGCCCTCGCCCACGTACTCGCTTCCGCCGGCCGCCTCCAGCCCGCCGCCGGGCGACGGCTCCTGATCCACCCGGGAAGCGGAACGTCACGTACCGACAACACTCCGTCCGGATGGTGAAAAGGGCATGGTGTTTCCCAGGCCCCTGGCATAGAAAAACGTCATGTTCTGGGTCCTTCTCCTGCTGCTGGCCTGGGCCGTCGCGGGCACGGCGTGTACGCGGCTGTGCCTGGCCGCCGTACGTGCGGCGGCCGTCGACGCGGAGGGTGCGACCGCGGACCGGGGGCACGATCTGACGCTCTACGAGGCGGCGTTCCTGTCGGGCGGACCCGCACGGGTCGCCGATCTCACCATGGTCTCCATGGCTCGGCAGCGGCGGCTGCTGCTCGCGCACACCGGCTGGGCGACCGTCGTCGACCCGCGGGGCCGGGACGAGATGGAGCGGTCCGTCATAGGGGCCATAGGGCCGGAGGGCCAGTCCCGTATCGAGCCCGTGCGCTCCGCCGCGGCCGGGGCCGACGCCGTGCGCAGCATCGCCGACGGGCTGGTCCGGGCGGGGCTCGCGGTGCCCGACGGGGCACGTACGACCGTGGCGTCCGGGGTCCGTCAGGTGCGGGTGGCCGCGCTGGCCGTCGTCGTCCTGGGCGCGACCGCGCTGCTGACGCCGGCTCAGACCGACATGCCGCGCGACCTGGTCGCCGCCTGGTTCGCGCTTCCCTTCGCCCTGACCCTGAGCTGCCTGGCCATCGCCAGGGTCGAGGTGCACCCGTACTCGCGCTGGGCCTCCCCGGCCGGGCAGCGGCTGCTCGGCGCGCTGACCCGGCGCGCGACCGGGGCGGGTGACGACCGCACCTATCTGACCTCCGTCGCCGTGCGCGGAATCCGCGCGATCGGCGAACCGGAGCTGCGCGCGGCGTTCGCCCATCGCGACCAGCCCTGGCGGGAGTGACCGCGTCCGCGGGGGCGCACAGGGAGTATTGACGCCGACACCGGCGGGGTGGTGCTTGCCTTCGCCGACACCCGAACGAAATATCCCTTTTGTTGACGCAGTGCCAGTGCTGCGGCGCACCGAAGGGATTCGCCATGCGAACTGCCGCCCTCTACTCGGCCGCCGGGTCGTTGCTGCTGACCACCCTCGCCGCCGCGCCGGCCGGCGGCGCGCCCGGTGCTTCGGGTGTCCCGGGCGCGGCGACCGAGACGCGTGGCACGGCCGTCGCCGCCGCGCGTGCCCGTGCGCAAGGCATCGCGTTCGGGAGGTGCCCCGCCGCGGACGGCCTTCCGGACAGCCTGCAGTGCGGCACGGTGCGCGTCCCGCTGGACTACGCGCATCCCGACGGCAAGCAGATCGAACTGACCGTGAGCCGGACCGCGGCCACGCACAAGGACCCGCGCAACAGCAAGCGGAAGGTGCCCCGGCAGGGCTCGCTCGTCTACAACCCCGGCGGTCCGGGCGCCTCCGGCATGGCCTTCCCCCTCGTCGGCGCACTGCCCGAGTGGCAGCGGATCGCGGCCGCGTACGACCTCGTCGGGTACGCCCCGCGCGGGGTGGGCCGGTCGGCGCCGCTGTCCTGCCAGGCCCCGGAGCGGTTCTTCAAGGGGCCCTCGCAGGCGCCGACGCACCCCTCGGAGTCGTACAAGAAGGAGCGGATCGCGGAGGCGAAGGCGTACGCGTACGACTGCGCCAAGCGCGCCGGAAGCGGACTGCAGTACTACAACTCGCTCAACAACGCACGTGACCTGGACGTCCTGCGTGCCGCACTGGACGAGGAGAAGCTGACCTTCATGGGCGCGTCGTACGGCACCTACTTCGGGGCCGTGTACGCGACGCTGTTCCCCTCGCACGTACGGCGGATGGTGCTGGACGCGGCCGTGAACCCGGACCCGGCGCAGATCTGGTACCGCAGCAACCTGGAGCAGTCGGCCGCGTTCGAGAATCGCTGGACCGACTTCCGTGAGTGGGTCGCCCGGCACGACGACGTGTACGGGCTCGGTGCCACGGCCGAGAAGGTGCAGCGCAGCTACGACCGGGTGCGGGCGGCGCTGGCCGCGGAGCCGGGGGGCGGCAAGGTCGGGCCGGGGCAGTTGCAGGGCGCGTTCCTGATGGCCGGGTACTACGACGACGTCTGGCCGAGCCGCGCCGAGGCGCTGTCGGCGTATCTGAAGGGCGACACCGGGCCACTGGTGAAGATCGCCTCACCGGCCGGCGGGGCGGGGCCGGCCGCCGAGGCCGAGAACGCGAGCGCGGTGTACGCGGCCGTCGAGTGCAACGACGCGCCCTGGCCGACGGACTGGGCGGTCTGGGACCGCGACAACACCCGGCTCGCGCGCGTGGCGCCCTTCGAGACCTGGGACAACGCGTGGGCGAATCTGCCGTGCGCCTACTGGAAGGCGCCCCGGCAGGTGCCGCTCGACGTGCGGACCGGGCCGGACGAGCTGCCGCCGACGCTGATCCTGGCCGCCGAGCGGGACGCTGCCGCGCCCTATGACGGGGCGCTGGAGATGAACCGGCGGCTGGCCGGCTCGGTCCTGGTGACCGAGCGGGACGCCGGCACACACGGTGTCGCGGGCGGCCCCAACCAGTGCGTCAACGCCCACCTGGACGCGTACCTCCTACAGGGCCGCCTCCCGAACCGCCACGCGTCCTGCGCCGCCCACCCGGAACCAAGGCCCCGAACACCGGCCGCCCCCTCCCAGCACCAGTCGCAACGGGACGCCCTGAAGGGAAAGGCCGACGAGCACTGAGCCCTCACGGGCCCGGACGGGACCGACGAGCTCCACAGCCCCGACCGGGCAGGCCCGCGATCAGCCCACCGATCACCTTGCGACGGCCCGCACGGCACCCGCCGGGGGGTGACCCCCGGCACCCGGCCGACCCGGATGAGGGCGCGGCCGATCGCGCAAGCCCGGCGGTCAACTCGCCTTTCACCTTGCGGCGGCCCGCACGGCACCCGCCGGCAGACACCCCCGCCCCCCGGCCGACCCGGATGAGGACGCGGCCGATCGCGCAAGCCCGGCGGTCAACTCGCCTTTCACCTTGCGGCGGCCCGCACGGCACCCGCCGGCAGACACCCCCGCCCCCCGGCCGACCCAGAAAACCGCGCGCCCCACCAGGCAGGCCCGCGTCAGCTCACCGAGCTCCTCGCGGGCCCACCCACAAAACTCCGCAGCCGGTCAGGCGAGCCCTGCGATCAGCTCGGCGATCTCCTTGCGGCGGCCCGTGTAGAACGGGATTTCCTCGCGGACGTGCATGCGGGCCTCCGAGCCGCGGAGGTGGCGCATGAGGTCGACGATGCGGTGCAGGTCGTCGGCCTCGAAGGCCAGGATCCACTCGTAGTCGCCGAGCGAGAACGAGGCGACCGTGTTGGCGCGGACGTCCGGGAAACCGCGGGCCATCTTGCCGTGGTCGGCGAGCATGCGGCGGCGGTCCTCGTCGGCCAGCAGGTACCAGTCGTACGAGCGCACGAAGGGGTACACGCTGACATAGTTGCGCGGCGTCTCGTCGGCGAGGAACGCCGGGATGTGCGAGCGGTTGAACTCCGCCGGACGGTGCAGCGCCATGTTCGACCAGACCGGCTGCAGCGCGCGGCCCAGCTTCGTGCGGCGGAAGAGGTTGTACGCCTCCTGCAGCTGGTCACTGGTCTCGGCGTGCCACCAGATCATGACGTCGGCGTCGGCGCGCAGACCGGACAGGTCGTACGTGCCGCGGATGGTCACGTCCTTCGCGGCGAGCTGGTCGAACAGCTCCTGGACCTCGTCCGCGTAACCCGCGCGGTCCTCGGGCAGCACGTCCTTCAGCTTGAAGACGGACCACAGGGTGTAGCGGATGACCTCGTTGAGGTCCTTGGCCAGCTTGCCCTTGTTCGGGATCCTGCCGGTCTCGGTGGTGGGTGCGTCGTCACTCATGTCCCTTATTCTCCCGCTCCGCCATGAAGGCTCTGCACCGGGTTGGCGGTGAGCTCCTGCACACCGCTCGAATCGCCGCCCAGCCGGTCCACGGCGGCGTACGCGCTCGCGATGCAGGCCGGGATGCCCACGCCGTCGTACTGCGCTCCGCACACGGCCAGCCCCGGCAGCTTGGCGACGTGCTCGCGGATGCGGGCCACGCGCGCGTAGTGGCCGACGGGGTACTGCGGCAGGCCGTCGGTCCAGCGGGTCACGACCGTCCGCACGGGTGTGGCGTCGAGGCCGATGGCCGCCCTCAGATCGTGCCGGGACACGTCGACCAGGTGGGCGTCCTCGTGCTCCAGGATCTCCGTCTCGCCGTACCGCCCGACCGAGGTGCGCAGGACGACGACGTCGGGGTCCTCCTCGGCGATCCAGCCCCACTTGCGGGAGGCGAACGTCGACGCCTTGACGGTACGGCCGTCCACGGGCGGGACGAGGAAGCCGCTGCCGTCGGGCAGCGCGACCTCGTTGCGCCGATAGGCGAGGGTGATCAGGGCCATGGAGGCGTACTCGACGGCCCGTAGTTCGGCCGCGGCCCCGGGGGACTCCGCGGCCAGCAGGTCCGCGGCCGCGGGCGCGGGGACGGCGACGACCACGGCGTCGGCGTGCAGGACGCGGTCGCCGGCCGTCACGCGCCAACCGCCGGCGGCCTCCCGGCGCAGCTCCGTCGCCGGCCGCGAGGTGAGGATCTCGCCCCCGCGCGCGGTGACGGACTCGGCGACGGCGAGGGGCAGCGCGCCGACACCGCCCTCGATGCCCATGAACACGGGCCCGGTCTGCCCGCCGGCCGCCGCCTTCGCCTGGATCTCGCGGACGGCCTCCGTCAGGGAGTCGTGGGTCCGGGCGGCCTGGAAGAGCTGCGGGACCGCCGACCGCATCGAGATGCGGTAGGCGTCGCCGGCGTACACCCCGCCGAGCAGGGGTTCGACGAGGCGGTCGACGACCTCGCGGCCGAGCCGCGCCGCCACGTACTCCCCGACCGCCACGTCCTCCCCGACCTCCGTGCGGGGGAGGTCGGCGTCGCGCTCGATACGGGCGAGGCCCTCGTCGGACAGCACACCGGACAGGGCGGAGGCGGTGCCGGGCACGCCCATCACATGCCCCTTGGGCATGGGGCGCAGGGCGCCGCGGGTCCAGATCGAGGCGGCCGCGGTGGCGGGCGGCCGGAGCCGGTCGCCGAGGCCCACCTCGCGCGCGAGCCCGACCGCTTCGGGGCGGCGGGCCAGCATCGACTCGGCGCCGAGGTCGACCCGCACGCCCTCGATCTCCCCGGAGCGCAGTTTGCCGCCGAGTCTGCGGCCCGCCTCCAGCACGGTCACGCGCGCCCCGCGCTCCAGCAGCCGGTGCGCGGCGGCCAGCCCCGCGATACCGGCCCCGATGACGACGACATGACCCGTGCCCGTAGGTGATCCGCTCATGGCTCCACCCTCTCAGACCCGGCCGGCACTCCCGCCAGGGCCATGTGGCCCTGCCGAGTCCCGACCGTGACCGCATCGGGACTCGCCCCGCCAAACGTCCCGGCCCGGCCCGGCGTCCAAGGAGCGTCATCGTCACGACCCTCGGGGGCATGCCACATGCGCACACGACGTTCCGTACGACCGACCCGGGCCCTGACCGGGATCCTGCTCGCCGCCACGCTCGCGCTCGCGGGCTGCGGCGGCTCGGACTCCTCCGGCGGTGGCACGAGCGACGCCAAGGCCGCCGCGGGAAGCGCGCCCCAGCGGGGCGCCGCCGACAGCTACTCCGGCGACGCCGCGAAGGGCTCCGCGGCGAAGGCACCCGACCTCACCGCGAACCGCATCATCCGCACCGCCTCCCTCACCGTGCAGGTCAAGGACGTGCCCAAGGCGCTGGACGAGGCCCGTACCACCACCGAGAACGCGGGCGGCTACATCGGCAACGAGAGCACCACCCGCGATGCCCGGGGCCACGAGCGCACCCGCGTGATCCTGCGCGTCCCCGTCGAGAAGTACGACGAGGTCCTCGCCGACCTCCAGGGCACGGGCAAGCTGATCGACCGCACGTCCAAGGCGCAGGACGTCACCGACCAGGTGGTGGACGTCGACAGCCGCATCCGGTCGCAGCGGGCCAGCGTGGCCCGGGTCCGGGAGCTGATGGACAGGGCGACCAAGCTCAGCGACGTGGTCACCCTGGAAGGGGAGTTGAGCAACCGGGAGGCCGACCTGGAGGCGCTGCTCGCCCGGCAGGCGTCCCTGAAGGACCGCACGAGCCTGGCCACCATCACCCTGTCGCTGTCCGAGACGCCGGTGAAGAAGGCCGCGAAGGACGACTCCCCCGGCTTCGTGGACGCGGTGTCCGGCGGCTGGCACGTCTTCGTCACGATGCTGCGCTGGATCGCCCTGGCCCTCGGCGCGGTGCTGCCGTTCGCCGCGCTGGTGGCGCTGCTGGTGCTGGTGTGGCTGCGGATCGTACGGCGCCGGCTGCCGCTGCGTGCGGCTCCCGCGGCCGGGGCGGGTCCGCTGCCGGCGAGCGGCCGGGAACCCGGTGATGAGAGCGAGGAGAGCGAGGAGAGCTGACCGAGCCCGAAATGGCCCGTCCCCGTAGCGTGTTCACATGAGCATGAGCGGTGGGCGGGGCGGGACGGAACGGCTGGTCGTGATCGGCGGCGACGCCGCGGGGATGTCCGCGGCGTCGCGGGCGCGCCGGCTGCGCGGACCCGGCGAGCTGGAGATCGTGGCGTTCGAGCGCGGCCACTTCACCTCGTACTCGGCATGCGGGATCCCGTACTGGGTGGGCGGCGACGTCCCCGACCGGGACCGGCTGATCGCGCGCACGCCCGAGGAGCACCGCGCGCGCGGGATCGATCTGCGGCTGCGCACCGAGGTCACCGAGATCGACGTGGCCGGGCAGCGGGTACGCGCGCGTGACGTGGATTCCGGCGCCGAGTCCTGGACGTCGTACGACAAGCTCGTGATCGCGACGGGCGCGCGCCCGGTCCGCCCCGACCTGCCGGGCGTGAACGCCCCCGGAGTGCACGGCGTACAGACCCTGGACGACGGCCAGGCACTCCTCGACACGCTGGCACGCACGCGCGGACGCCGAGCGGTCGTGGTCGGTGCGGGATACATCGGCGTGGAGATGGCCGAGGCCCTCATCAACCGGGAGTACGAGGTGACGGTGGTCAATCGTGGCAAGGAGCCCATGGCCACGCTCGACCCGGACATGGGCCGCATGGTGCACAAGGCGATGGAGGGCCTGGGCATCACCATGGTCAATGACGCCGAGGTCGTCGGGATGCCCACCGGACCGGACGGCCGGGTGCGCGCGGTGGCCACGCAGGACGCGGAGTACCCGGCGGACGTGGTGGTGCTCGGCATCGGCGTGCGCCCGGAGACCGCCCTCGCCGAGGCGGCGGGACTTCCGCTCGGCGGGCGGCGCGGTCTGCTCACCGACCTCGCGATGCGGGTCCGCGGCCACGAGAACATCTGGGCCGGCGGCGACTGCGTGGAGGTCCTCGACCTGGTCTCCGGCCAGGAGCGGCACATCGCGCTGGGCACCCACGCCAACAAGCACGGCCAGGTCATCGGCACCAACGTGGGCGGTGGTTACGCCACCTTCCCGGGCGTGGTCGGCACGGCGGTGAGCAAGGTCTGCGACCTGGAGATCGCCCGCACCGGCCTGCGCGAGAAGGACGCGCACCGGGTCGGTCTGCGCTTCGAGACGGTCACCGTCGAGTCGACCAGTCGGGCGGGCTACTACCCCGGCGCCTCCCCCATGACGGTGAAGATGCTCGCCGAACGCCGCACGGGACGGCTGCTCGGCGTGCAGATCGTCGGCCGGGAGGGCGCGGCCAAGCGGGTCGACATCGCCGCGGTGGCCCTCACGGCGGGCATGACGGTGGAACGGATGACGGCCCTGGACCTGGGCTACGCCCCGCCGTTCTCGCCGGTGTGGGACCCGGTCCTGGTGGCGGCGAGAAAGGCGGCGGCGAAGGTGCGCGACAGCGCCTAGGCCGACCCGCTGATCCGCGGGAGTGCCGTCACGCCCGCGCTCGTCGAGGTCGCCGGTGCGGGCTGCTCGCCCGCCGGCTTGGCGTGCGCGGCGGACGGGCGGGTGGACCGCAGACGGTTGCTGACGGCCTCGTCCAGCGTCACCGGCCGCTGCATCTGCGTGGCCAGCCGCCCGGCCTCCTGGCCGAGTCTGGCGACATCCTCCCAGGGGAGCTTCACGACAAGGGAGAGCTCCGCCTCCCCGTCGGGCAGAGCCTGCATCGCAGGAGCAACTCGCTCGTTCATCGCCTGATCCTCACGTCGGTTGACCAGTGATACGCGTGCACGGGCGGGCCCGTTCATCGATTCGCGGGCCGCATCGGGGGCACTACTTCTGTGTGGTCATCCCCGTGCATGACGTGAACCCGGTACGCCGCACCCCTTGGGTGACGTATGCGCTCATCGCCGCGAACGTCCTCGTCTTCGTGTCCACGCCCGGCATAGCCGGTTCCGTGGCCGGCGGCAGTGACCTGGCCCAGCTGTGCCATCTCCAGGCGTTCATGGACCACTACGCGGCCGTGCCCCGAGAACTGATCCACCATCAGCTGCCCCGGCTGGTCCCGACGGGCGAGGTGGGGCTGGGCTCGCACGGCCCCGGGTGCGTGGTGGCCCCGCCGCGCTACGCCAAGTCGCCGCAGTTGTCGGTGTTCACGGCGATGTTCCTGCACGGCAGCTGGCTGCACCTGCTGGGCAACATGCTCTTCCTGCTGATCTTCGGCAACAACGTCGAGGACCGGATGGGCCACATCCGCTACTTCCTCTTCTACGTCGTCTGCGGCTACGCGGCCGGCTACGGCTTCGCGCTGCTCAACGCCTCCTCGGGCGACCCGCTGATCGGCGCGTCCGGGGCGATCGCCGGGGTCCTGGGCGCCTATCTGGTGCTGTATCCCAGGGCGCGGGTGTGGGTCCTGGTCCCGTTCCTGATCTTCCTGCCGCTACGGCTGCCCGCCTGGCTGGTGCTGGGCTTCTGGTTCGTGCTCCAGGCGGTGTACTCGTCGGGCCACGGTGTCTCCGGCGCCGGGACGGTGGCCTACGCGGCGCATGTGGTCGGCTTCGTGGCGGGGATGCTGCTCGCCTGGCCGCTCAAGCCCGGCACCCCGCCGCCGCCGGAGCCGCGCAGCCTGCTGTTCGGCAGGCAGGCCCGGCCCCGGCACACCTGGTGAGTCAGCGGGCGGTCTGCGTGTGGACGTAGTCCACGAGCCGGGTCAGGGCGTCCGGGTCGGTGGAGGGCATCACACCGTGGCCGAGGTTGAAGACGTGGCCCTCAAGACCGGCGGCCGAGTCGAGCACCTCGCGCGTCTTGGCCTCGACGGCCTCCTTGGTGGCGAACAGCACCGTCGGGTCGAGGTTGCCCTGGAGCGCCTTGCCGGGGCCGACGCGACGGGCGGCCTCGTCCAGCGGGACGCGCCAGTCGACGCCGACGACGTCCGCGCCGGCCTCGCCCATGAGCTTCAGCAGCTCACCGGTGCCGACACCGAAGTGGATGCGCGGGACGCCGTACCCGGCGACGGCCTGGAAGACCTTGGCGGAGGCGGGCAGCACCGAGCGGCGGTAGTCCGCCGGGGCCAGGGCTCCGGCCCAGGAGTCGAACAGCTGGACCGCGCTCGCGCCCGCCTCGATCTGGACCTTCAGGAAGGCGGCCGTGATCTCGGCGAGCCGGTCGAGGAGGTCGGCCCACAGCTCGGGGTCGCCGTACATCATCGCCTTGGCGTTCTCGTACGTGCGGGACGGACCGCCCTCGACGAGGTAGCTCGCGAGGGTGAAAGGAGCACCGGCGAAGCCGATCAGCGGGGTGGAGCCCAGCTCGCGGGTGAGCATCCCGATGGCCTCGGTGACGTAGGAGACGTCCTCGGGGCCGAGGTCGCGCAGCTGGGCCAGATCGGCGCGGGTGCGGATCGGGCGCTCGACGACCGGGCCGACGCCGGGCTTGATGTCGAGGTCGATGCCGATGGCCTTGAGCGGTACGACGATGTCGCTGAAGTAGATCGCGGCGTCCACGTTGTGCCGGCGCACCGGCTGGAGCGTGATCTCGGTGACCAGCTCGGGCCGCATGCAGGACTCCAGCATCGGAATGCCCTCGCGCACCTTGCGGTACTCCGGCAGCGAGCGCCCGGCCTGCCGCATGAACCACACGGGGGTGTGCGGCACGGGTTCGCGCCTGCACGCCTTGAGGAAGGCACTGTCGTACGTCGCTGTCGGCTGCTGGCCCGTGGGGCTTGCGTTGGCACTCACGACGGCAAGTCTCGCACGGTCCGGAAGCCGACGTGGCCGCGGCCTTGAGGGTGTCTCTCCCTGCGCGGAGGCCCCGTTCCCCTTAATCTTCCCCGCATGGCTGCGGCTCAGGGACGACTGTCGGACGGCGCTGGCGAAATGGACGACGCGAAGGAGACGGGGGAGGCGGAGCGGCACAAGGACAAGGCGGCTCCGCCGGCCTTCCGGGCCGCGGTCGAGGCGATCAGGAGCGCGCGGCTGCGGCCGCAGGTCGAGGTGGAGCCGACGCCGGCGCCGCAGCGGCTCGCCCCGTTCGCGTACGCCCTGGAGGCCGCGGTGGTCGACGGCGACCAGGAACTCGCCGACGGCCGTCTGGTGCTGCTGCACGAGCCGGACGGGCACGAGGCCTGGCACGGCACCTTCCGGCTGGTGACGCTGGTGCGCGCCGAGTTGGAGCCGGAGATGGCGGCGGACCCGCTGCTGCCCGAGGTGTGCTGGTCGTGGCTGACCGGGGCGCTCCAGGCGCGCGGGCTGTCGTACGGCGAGCCGAGCGGCACGGTCACGCGCGCGAGCTCGCACTACTTCGGCGGGCTGGCCGAGCGCCCGGCCGCCTCGCAGATCGAGATCCGTGCCTCCTGGACGCCCCGTGAGGGCCTGGGCGGAGTCCCGGACAGCGCGGCGCATCTGGCGTCCTGGTGCGATCTGCTGGCCCAGGTCGCGGGTCTGCCGCCGGCCGCCCCGGGCGACGCCTCGGTGGTGACCCTTCCGCAGCGCCGCAGGGGACCGCAGTCCCGTTGACCGCCGGCTTTCGGTTGATCATCATCTCGTTGACCATCTCTTTGTCGATACGGCCACTTTCAGTCCCGTAATCGCCACGACTTGAGCCGACTCGATCTTCGGGTGATCGATCGCGTGTCCGAATTGCACGGATTGTTACTCACTAGATCGTGATCATTCTCTAAAGGCGGACAGGTTTGATGCCGAAGACAGCTGTGACCTTGAAAGCACGGTTCGTCCCGGCTTCATCCCCAGAGCCGGCCCCGTCCCGCACTCCAGGAGGCCTGGTGTCCGTTCTTCTTGAGCAGCCCGCAAGCCTGGTCGCCTACCGCCCGAACAAGCCGACCGCCATGGTGGTCGTGGCCGACCCGCGCGTCCGCTCCACCGTCACCCGTCATCTGTGGGCGCTCGGTGTGCGTGATGTCATCGAGGCCTCGTCCATCGCGGAGGCTCGTCCCCGCATCGGCAACCCCCGCGACATCTGCGTCGCCGACGTCCACCTTCCCGACGGTTCCGGCCTGACCCTCCTTTCCGAGACCCGTGCCGCAGGCTGGCCGAACGGGCTGGCACTGTCCGCCGCCGACGACATCGGCGCCGTGCGCAACGCCCTGGCCGGCGGGGTCAAGGGCTATGTCGTCACCGGGACCCGGACCAACATCGGGCTCCCCACCAGACCGGGCACCTCCCCCATCGGCGCCACCGCCGCCCGTATGCACCGCCGCCCCCCGGGTTCCCCGAGCCACCCGGGTGGCTACCGCGAACTGTCCGGCCGCGAGGTCGAGGTGCTGCGGCTGGTCGCGGAGGGCCAGTCGAACAAGGCGATCGGCGTCTCGATGGGCCTGTCCGCACTGACCGTCAAGAGCCACCTCGCCCGCATCGCGCGCAAGCTCGGCACCGGCGACCGGGCCGGAATGGTCGCGGTGGCCCTGCGCACCGGGATCATCCACTGAACCGGCCGAAACCGTACGCCGAACCCGCCGGAGGCCCCGCACCCACCTACCGTGTTCGTTCACTCACGTGAACGAGATGTTTCACCGACCTGACTGGTTTACGACCCCCTGACGCCCGTCGACGGAACGTTCCGTCGACGGGCGCTGTCCACACACAGATACCCTTGACAGGTGACCGACGCCCAAGACACCGCAGCCGACATGCCACTGCGCACCACCGGAGGGACCCCTCCGGACGACGGCGGATCGTCAGCGGCGGGGGCGCCGATCCCTTTGCTCGAACCGCGCGAGGGCATTCCGCCGGTGATCACCGACGAGGCCTCGCTGTCCGAGGTGATCGCCGCCTTCGCCGCCGGCTCCGGCCCCGTGGCCGTGGACGCCGAGCGCGCCTCCGGCTACCGCTACGGCCAGCGCGCCTACCTGGTGCAGCTGCGCCGCGAGGGCGCCGGTACCGCGCTGATCGATCCCGTCGCCTGCCCCGATCTGTCGGGGCTCGGCGAGGTCCTGTCCGGTGTGGAGTGGGTGCTGCACGCCGCCACCCAGGACCTGCCCTGCCTGCGCGAGATAGGCATGGTGCCCAGCCGCCTGTTCGACACCGAGCTGGCCGGCCGGCTCGCCGGGTTCCCCCGGGTCGGCCTGGGCGCGATGGTCGAGGGTGTGCTCGGATACGTACTCGAGAAGGGGCACTCCGCCGTCGACTGGTCGACCCGGCCGCTGCCCGATCCGTGGCTGCGGTACGCGGCCCTGGACGTCGAACTGCTCGTCGACCTGCGCAACTCCCTGGAGAAGGAGCTGGACCGGCAGGGCAAGCTGGAGTGGGCCCGCCAGGAGTTCGACGCGATCGCCGGCGCCCCGCCCGCGGAGCCGCGCAAGGACCCCTGGCGTCGCACGTCCGGGATGCACAAGGTGCGGCGCCGGCGACAGCTGGCCGTGGTGCGGGAGCTGTGGGAGACGCGGGACCGCATCGCCCAGCGGCGGGACGTCTCGCCCGGGAAGGTGCTCGGTGACGCCGCGATCGTCGAGGCGGCGCTGTCCCTCCCGGTCAATGTGCACGCGCTCGCCGGGCTGAACGGGTTCGGGCACCGGATGGGCCGGCGCCAGCTGGAGCAGTGGCAGGCCGCGGTGGACCGGGCCAAGGCCCTGACGGAGGCGCAGCTGCCGCAGCCGGGACAGCCCGTCGCCGGGCCGCCGCCGCCCCGGGCCTGGGCCGACAAGGACCCGGCCGCAGCGGCCCGGCTCTCCGCCGCGCGCGCCGCGGTGTCGGCCCTGGCCGAGCGGCTCACCATGCCCCAGGAGAATCTCATCGCTCCGGACACCGTGCGGCGGCTCTGCTGGGAGCCGCCGAAGTCTGTCGACATCGACTCCGTGAGCGGTGCGCTGTCCGGGTACGGTGCGCGGCCGTGGCAGGTGGCGCAGGTGACGCCGGCGCTCGTCGACGCACTGTCGGTGAAGGACGCGTAGCCGCCACAGCGGTTGGTCACGCACCGCGGCGTCGAGATCACGCCAAGATCCTGGGACGCCCCGGACGAGGAAGGACGGCCGCCTTTGACCAGGCGGCCCGGTCCACGCGCTTCCACGCGTTTCCCGATGACGGTCGCATCCCCGCCGATGTGACGTTCGCCGCTCCCCGCGTCAGGGGTGTGCAGCTACGTTACCCACAAGTAGCATGAGCCCTGAGCGCGCGCTCAGCTCTTGCGCGTCGCAGCAGTGCCATCCCGCACCCTGGAGGAGAGCCATCGTGCCTCGTACCGTCAGGGATGTCGTCTTCGTCGACGGCGTCCGCACCCCGTTCGGCAAGGCGGGCCCGAAGGGCATCTACCACGAGACCCGCGCCGACGACCTCGTCGTGAAGGCGATCCGGGAGCTGCTGCGCCGCAACCCCGGCCTCGACCCCAAGAAGATCGACGAGGTCGCCATCGCCGCGACCACGCAGATCGGTGACCAGGGCCTGACCCTCGGCCGCACGGCCGGCATCCTCGCCGGTCTCCCCCAGTCCGTCCCGGGCTACTCGATCGACCGCATGTGCGCCGGCGCCCTGACCGCCGTGACGACCACCGCCGGTTCGATCGCGTTCGGCGCCTACGACGCCGTCATCGCCGGTGGCGTCGAGCACATGGGCCGCCACCCGATGGGCGAGGGCGTGGACCCGAACCCGCGCTTCGTCAGCGAGAAGCTGGTCGACGAGTCCGCCCTGTTCATGGGCATGACCGCCGAGAACCTGCACGACCGCTACCCGCAGATCACCAAGCTCCGCGCCGACGAGTACGCGGTGCGCTCGCAGGAGAAGGCCGCCAAGGCGTACGCCGACGGCAAGATCCAGCAGGACCTGGTGCCGATCTCGGTGCGTCGTACGAACCCCGAGGCCGGCGAGACCGGTTGGGGCCTGGTCACGGCCGACGAGCCGATGCGCCCGGGTACGACCCTGGAGAACCTCGCCGGTCTGAAGACCCCGTTCCGCGTCCACGGCCGGGTCACCGCCGGTAACGCGGCCGGTCTGAACGACGGCGCCACCGCCTCGATCATCGCGAGCGAGGACTTCGCCCGCGAGAACAACCTGCCGGTCAAGATGCGCCTGGTCTCCTACGCCTTCGCGGGCGTCGAGCCCGAGGTCATGGGCTACGGCCCGATCCCGGCCACGGAGAAGGCCCTCGCCAAGGCGGGCCTGTCCATCTCCGACATCGGTCTCTTCGAGATCAACGAGGCCTTCGCCGTCCAGGTCCTGGCCCTCCTGGACCACTACGGCATCGCCGACGACGACGCGCGCGTCAACCAGTACGGCGGCGCCATCGCCTACGGCCACCCGCTCGCCTCCTCCGGCGTCCGTCTGATGACGCAGCTGGCCCGCCAGTTCGAGGAGCAGCCGAACGTCCGCTACGGCCTGACCACCATGTGCGTCGGCTTCGGCATGGGCGCGACGGTCATCTGGGAGAACCCGCACTTCGAGGGGGACAAGTGAGCACCACCGCTGAGCTTCTGAAGGGTGCGGCCGAGCTGTTCCCCGACGAGGTCGTGACGTCCGCGCACGTACGCCACCTCGACCTGCCGTTCGGCGCCGGGCGCTTCGCGCTCATCACGCTGGACAACGGCTTCGACCACACCAAGCCGACCACCTTCGGCCCGGCCTCGCTGGCGAACCTCAACACCGCCATCGACCAGGTCGAGGCGGAGGCCGCGGCCGGCGACATCGTCGGTGTCGGCATCACCGGCAAGCCGTTCATCTTCGCGGTCGGCGCCGACCTCAAGGGCGTCGAGCTGCTGAAGAAGCACGAGGACGCGCTCGCCATCGGCAAGGGCGGCCACGAGGTCTTCAAGCGCCTCGCGGGCCTCGCCGTCCCGACCTTCGCGTACTACAACGGTGCCGCCATGGGCGGTGGCGTCGAGGTCGGTCTGCACTGCGCCTACCGGACCGTCTCCAAGGCGATCCCGGCGTTCTCCCTGCCCGAGGTCTTCCTCGGTCTGGTCCCGGGCTGGGGCGGCTGCACGATCCTGCCGAACCTGATCGGCGCCGACAAGGCCGTCTCGGTGATCATCGAGAACAGCCTCAACCAGAACAAGCAGCTCAAGGGCCAGCAGGTCTTCGACCTGGGCATCGCCGACGCCATCTTCGAGGGCGCCGACTTCCTGGAGCAGTCGCTGATCTGGACCGCGAACGTCCTCAAGGGCGACGTCGAGGTCGAGCGCCCGGTGATCGACCGCGGCGAGGGCTGGGACCAGGCCGTCGCCAAGGGCCGCTTCATCGCGGACTCCAAGGTGCACGGCGCGGCACCGGCCGCCTACCGTGCCCTGGACATCATCGCGGCCGCCAAGAACGGCGACCTGCAGCAGGGTTACGACGCCGAGGACAAGGCGCTTGCCGACCTGATCATGGGTGGCGAACTGCGTTCCGGCATCTACGCGTTCAACCTGGTGCAGAAGCGCGGCAAGCGCCCGGCCGGTGCCCCGGACAAGAACCTGGCGCGCCCGGTCACCAAGGTCGGCGTGGTCGGCGCGGGCCTGATGGCCAGCCAGCTCGCCCTGCTCTTCCTGCGCCGCCTGGAGGTCCCGGTCGTCCTCACGGACATCGACCAGGAGCGCGTCGACAAGGGTGTGGGCTACGTCCACGCCGAGATCGAGAAGCTGCTCGGCAAGGGCCGTATCAACCAGGACAAGGCCAACCGCCTCAAGGCGCTGGTCACCGGTGTCCTGGACAAGGCCGAGGGCTTCGCGGACGCCGACTTCATCATCGAGGCCGTCTTCGAGGAGATCGGCGTCAAGCAGACGGTGTTCGCGGAGGTCGAGGCGGTCGCCCCGGCGCACGCGATCCTCGCGACCAACACCTCCTCCCTGTCGGTGACGGAGATGGCGTCGAAGCTCAAGAACCCCGAGCGGGTCGTGGGCTTCCACTTCTTCAACCCGGTCGCCGTCCTCCCGCTCCTGGAGATCGTCCGGGGCGAGCAGACCGACGACGCCTCGCTGGCCACCGCCTTCGCGGTCGCCAAGAAGCTGAAGAAGACCGCGGTCCTCACCAAGGACGCCCCGGCGTTCGTGGTGAACCGCATCCTGACCCGCTTCATGGGCGAGATCCAGAACGTCATCGACGAGGGCACCCCGGTCGAGGTCGCCGAGAAGGCCATCGAGCCGCTCGGCCTGCCGATGTCCCCGCTGGTGCTGCTGGAACTGGTCGGCCCCGCGATCGGTCTGCACGTCTCGGAGACCCTCAACCGGGCCTTCCCGGACCGCTTCAAGGTCTCCCCGAACCTCGCGGCCGTCGTCAAGGCGGGCAAGCGCGGCTTCTACGTCTACGACAGCGGCAAGCCGGAGCTGGACCCCGAGGTCGCGGCGCTGCTCAAGCAGGGCGATGTCGTCCTGACCGAGGAGCAGGTCCGGGACCGCGTCCTCGACGCGGTGGCCCAGGAGATCGGTCTGATGCTCGACGAGGGTGTCGTGGCCGAGGCCCAGGACATCGACCTGTGCCTGATCACCGGCGCCGGCTGGCCCTTCCACCTGGGCGGCATCACGCCGTACCTGGACCGTGAGGGCGTCTCGGAGCGGGTGAACGGCAAGAAGTTCCTGGCTCCGGGCACGGCGAGCGTCCCGGCGTAACCGGTTCCGCGGCGTTCCGTACGCACGGACGATGCCCGGCGCACCCGAGTGGTGTGCCGGGCATCGGCGTTTCAGGAGGCGGGCGGACGGGCGTCCTCGACATGGACGACGTGCAGTTCCCGGCCGTCCTGGTCGCGCTTGGACCGGCCATGGATCCCGACGGCCAGGTGCGAGAGGTCGGCGGGTTCGTCGAGCCCGACGAAGGTGACCACGTCCGGGTGATGGCCCGTCACCAGCCAGCCCTCGTCGTTCTTGAGCTCCAGCACGCGGAAGTCGCCCGCGGGCCCGGCCACCTGCACGGGCCCGAACTCCCGCAGGAGCTCGGTGGCCCGCTCGTCGAGTTGCCCCTCGGGCTCCTCCAGCACCACGCAGGTGCCGTGCTCGAAGAGCACCCACGATTTTCCGGATCCGGCGAGGAGACGGCGCCATGTGTCGATGAGTGTCTCGGTGTCCACGCGGTCATCTTCGCGCACTCAGACCTCCCGCCATGCCTCCAGTGCCAGTCCCGGCTCCTCCTTGCGGCGGGTGACCAGGAGTTGGCCGGTCGACGGGGACAACGTTGCCGCGGCCACGCGGCCGTTCTCGTCCAGCGCGAGGGCCACCACGGCGTCCGCGGGGAGCTGGGGGCCCGACTCGGTCCACCAGGCACCCGCCGTCTCGTCCTGGGTCGGATACGCGGCGAAGGCCACGCGGCCGCTCGACGAACGCTGGGCGAGGAGGGTGCAGTCGTGGCCGTCCAGTTCGCAGCGGACCGCCGCGACCGGGCCGTCGCCGGCGGCCGGGAGCAGGGCGACGGGCTTGCCGCCGGGGCGCCAGGCGCAGATGTCGCCCGAGTCGGCGGTGTAGAAGAGGGTGGTGCTGTCGGGGGAGGTGGCCAGGGCGTGCAGGGTGCCCGGGCGGGCCGGTGCCTCCAGCGCCTCCTCCAGGACCGGCTCGGTGCCCGCCTCCTCCTGGCGCCAGTGCAGTACGGCGCCGGGGACGGTCGCGTAGAGCTCGACCCGGCCGGACTCCCCCGTCACTGCAGCGAGTTCCTCCTGGACGTCCCGGCCCTTCAGGTCGCGCCAGGGATCCCAGCCGCCCTTCTCCTTCTGGGCCAGCAGGCTCACTCCGCCGCCCTTGTTGCGTACGAAGACATGGGCCCGGCCCTGTGCGTCCACGGCGACCGCCGGGGTGCCGGTGCGCTCGCCCTTCTTGTCGGGGTGTCCGACCGGAGCCCAGTCCAGGGCGGCGAGATGCGGCCGGAAGTGGGTGGAGTGCACCAGGCCCGACTCACCGGCCGCCGTGGGCCGCCAGGAGACCAGATGGGCGTAGCCGTCGGCGCCCTGACCGACGCCGAGCACGGGGTGCAGCCGCTGGTCGCCGCCGACCTTCCGCGGGGCGCCCCAGGGACCACCGGGCCCGCGCTCCGCCCGGCACAGGACGGCTTCGCCCGACGGCAGGTAGACACTGAGCCGGCCGTCACGGCCGCGTATGAGCCAGTCGCCGTTCACCGCATCACTCTATGCCGGACGAACGATTGACCTGGGCCCGACCCTGCCGGTCACCGCAGCGGGTGCGCTGCACGAACCCGGTGGCGCTCGCCCAGGGTGCAAGCGGGAGACGCCGCCGGCCGGAGGACCAAGGCGCCCACGATGGGCCGACAGCCCCGTCCGACTCTCTCCGCCAACACCCGCGCCCCTGCCGGAAGCCCGAGAGCGGCCACGCGCCGGTGTTCTGTCGGTGTTCCGGGCGCGTCGCCGTGGGACGCTTGGCGTATGGACGAGGATGCGCCGCTGCTCGTGATCGTCGATGCCGCGAACGTGGTCGGGTCGGTGCCCGACGGATGGTGGCGGGACCGGAGGGGGGCCGCCGAGCGGCTGCGGGACCGGCTGGCGTCGGAGGGGCTGCCCGGTCATCCGAACCCCGTGGAGATCGTGCTGGTCGTCGAGGGCGCGGCGCGCGGCGTTCAGTCCGCGCCCGGACTGCGGGTGGAGTCGGCGCGGGGCAGCGGCGACGACCGTATCGTCGAGCTGGTCGAGGAGAACCGCGGCCGCCCCACCCTGGTCATCACGGCCGACCGCGAACTGCGGCGCAGGGTGACGGAGTTGGACGCGGAGGTGACGGGCCCACGGGCGGTGCTCGGGGGCATGCCCTAGTCCCGCGTCACCCGCGCGTACAGCACCGCCCCGTCCACCTCCCCCACCGGCTCGTACCGTGCCGCAAGGAGCCGGCGCAGGCCCGGGACGCGTTCCGGGGCGTACGGCTTGCCCCTGGAGTCGTCGACCACCAAAGCAGGTGCGTGGGTGGTCATTTCCTCGCGGAAGACGGGCCAGGTGCCCTGAACGGCGTACTTCTCGCCGACCTGGGGGCTGCCCCGGCCGCCGCTGAAGTTGGTGAGGAGCCCCGCGGTGAGATAGCGGCTGGCGGGGGTGCGCCGGGACAGCCAGTACGTCTCCGGGTGTATCCCCCACACGAGGACCCGGTCGGTGAGCGCCGTGCGGTGGGCCACGGCGGAGGCCAGGCGCTGGGCGTGGGTGAGTTCGGGGCGGGGCGCCAGCAGACCCCAGGCCAGGAAGAGGACGCAGCAGCAGGCCGAGGTGAGGACCGACGCCGTCAGCCGCTGCCGGGGCAGGATCTGCAGCGCGGCCGTCGCCAGCAGGGCGAGCGGCGGGATGAGCTGCAGGTAGTAGTGGCCGAAGAAGTGGAAGCCGAGGAGCACGGCCAGGGCCGAGGAGGCGAGCCACAGCCACAGGTCGGCCGCCCCCGTGCGGGCCAGCCGCAGTACCCGTACCACCGGCGGGATCAGGCCCGCGCAGGCCACGGCCAGGATCGCCGTGTTGGTCAGCGCCCGGACCAGGGCGTGCAGTTCGGACCCGGTGAAGGAGGCGTACGCCCCTGATCCGGTGACCGTCCAGAAGACGAAGCCGGCCGGATCGGTGACCAGGGCTGCGCCCAGCACCGGCAGGGCCACCCCGGCGGCCAGCCGCAGCACCGCGCCGCGCGGGGCGCCGTACCGGTGTGCGAGCCACAGCACCGGCACCAGCACCGCCCCGCCGGTCTGCTTGGTGAGCAGGGCGCAGGCGACGGCCGCGCCGGCCGTGCCCCAGCGGCGGCGGTCCGCGCACCACATCGCGGCGGCCGTGCAGGGCAGCATGAACACCTCGAACGTGGCGGCCTGCGCGTCCTCGGGGTTGAGCCCCACGGAGACCAGCAGATACAGCACCCCGGCCGTCCGGCCCGCGGTGTCGCCCCACCGGCGCCGGGCGAGCGAGGCCAGCAGGACGGCGGTGAGCAGTTGTGCCAGCACGGCCAGGATCCGCACCGGTGTGAGCGAGCCGGAGCCGCCCAGCGCGAACGCGGCCTGGTACAGCCAGGGCACGATGGGCGGCTTGCGGTCCACCACCGTCTCGTACAACTGCCCGCCGTGTGCCAGCATCCGGGCCTGCACGGCGAGAAAGCCCTCGTCGGGGTTCCACAGCGGCCGCGCGAAGGACGGCACACGGGTCACACAGGCCAGGGCCGCCAGCAGCGGCAGCAGCCGCGTCCAGTACGCCTTTCGTGCGACTACGGAACGTGATGGGGCGAGCGACGCGGCGGACATGGGGAGCACGCTATCCGGCCCCGCGGTCTCCACCGAAACAGGACATACGGGGCCGGTGCGTCCACGGGGCCGGCTACGGGGTGTCTCCGCCCGGCCGCCTGTCGACCTCGTCGGGTGTCGTCTCCTCGTGGCGTCCCAGGCGGCTGTGCGAGCGGCCGTACGCGAAGTACACGGCGAAGCCGATCACCATCCAGATGGCGAACCGGAGCCAGGTCTCGGCGGGCAGGTTCAGCATCAGCCAGAGCGTGGCGGCGACGGACAGGACCGGGATGAAGGGCACCCACGGGGTGCGGAAGGCGCGGTGCAGGTCCGGGCGGGTGCGGCGGAGGATGATCACGCCGAGCGCGACGACCACGAAGGCGAACAGCGTGCCGATGTTCACCAGCTCGGCGAGTTCGCTCAGGCTGGTGAAGCCCGCGATGACCGCGATGAGCACACCGAGCAGGATGGTCGGCCGGTGCGGGGTCCGGAACCGGGGGTGGACGATGGAGAAGAAGCGGGGCAGCAGACCGTCGCGGCTCATCGCGAAGAACACCCGGGTCTGACCGAGCAGCAGGATCATGCACACGGTGGTCAGGCCGATGACGGCGCCGAAGCTGATCGCGCCCGCGTACCAGGGGTGTCCGAGGGCCTTGAAGGCGTCGGCGAGCGGGGCGTCCACGGACAGATCGGTGTAGTGCTGCATGCCCGTGACGACGATGGACACCGCCACGTACAGCGCCGTGCAGATGAGCAGGGAGCCGAGGATGCCGCGCGGCATGTCCCGCTGCGGGTTCTTGGTCTCCTCGGCGGCGGTGGCCACGACGTCGAAGCCGATGAAGGCGAAGAAGACGACGGAGGCGGCGGTGAAGATGCCCATCACGCCGAAGTTGGACGGCGCCCAGCCGGCCATCAGTTGGATGAGCGGCGCCTTGAGAGTGCCCCCGGCCTCCACCGGCTGGGCCTTGGGGATGAACGGCTTGTAGTTGGCGCTGGTGATGAAGAAGGCACCGGCGACGATCACGATCAGGACGACCGTCACCTTGATGGCGACGACCACTTCGGTGACCCGCGCGGACAGTTTCATGCCGATCACGAGGATGGCGGTGAGCACCAGGACCAGCGCGGCGGCGAGGATGTCGAAGCCGAAGCCGTGGGCTCCGTCCCGGCCGGCGAGGTAGTCGGGCAGGTGCCAGCCGGCGTTGTCCAGGAGCGAGCGCATGTAGCCGGACCAGCCGACGGCGACCACCGCCGTGCCGAGCGCGAACTCCAGGACGAGGTCCCAGCCGATGATCCAGGCGGGCAGTTCACCGAGGGACGCGTACGAGAAGGTGTACGCGGACCCGGCCACCGGGACCGTGGAGGCGAACTCCGCGTAGCAGAGCGCGGCGAGGGCGCAGACGACGCCGGCCGCGACGAAGGCCAGGGAGACCGCGGGGCCCGCGTTCTCCCTGGCGACCTTGCCGGTCAGGACGAAGATGCCGGTGCCGATGATGACACCGACGCCGAAGACGGTCAGATCCAGCGCGGACAAGGATTTCTTGAGCGCGTGCTCTGGCTCCTCGGTATCGAGGATGGACTGCTCCACCTTTTTCGTCCGGAAGAGGGAACTGCTCACGGGGTACCTCCCACGCTTGTCGTCCTCGACATGATCGAGAGGGGGCGTGGTACGTATGCCCCGAGGCGTGCTCATTCACGCAAATGGGCCGGTTTCACCACTCTTGACAGTGGCGAAACCGGCCCGGAAGGACGCTCCCCGAGTTCCCTGCTGCTAGTCGCGCGCGGGCTCCACCGAGTCGACCTCGCTCGTCGGGCGGTCGAAGCGGCCGTCCAGCTTGGAGACCAGACCGGTGACCTGGCGGGCGATGTCGGGGGCGGTCAGCCCGATCTCGGCCATGACCTCGGCGCGGGAGGCGTGGTCGAGGAAGCGCGGCGGGATGCCGAAGTCGCGCAGCGGGACGTCGACGCCGGCGTCCCGCAGGGCCTGGGCGACGGCCGAGCCGACGCCGCCGACGCGGGAGTTGTCCTCGACGGTGACGACCACGCGGTGCCGCTCGGCGAGCGGGGCCATGGCCTCGTCGACGGGCTTGACCCAGCGCGGGTCGACGACGGTGGTGGTGATGCCCTGCCGGTCCAGCAGGCCGGCGATCTCCAGGCACATCGGGGCGAGGGCGCCCACGGAGACCAGCAGCACGTCCGGGGTGTCGGTGCCCGGCTCGCGCAGCACGTCCATGCCGCCGACGCGTCCCAGGGCCGGTACGGCGGGACCGACCGCGCCCTTCGAGAAGCGCACGACGGTCGGCGCGTCCTTCACCTCGACGGCCTCGCGCAGCTGCGCGCGCACCTGGTCGGCGTCGCGCGGCGCGGCCAGCCTGAGCCCCGGCACGACCTGCAGGATCGACATGTCCCACATGCCGTTGTGGGAGGCGCCGTCGGTGCCGGTGATACCCGCACGGTCCAGCACGAACGTCACACCGCACTTGTGCAGGGCCACGTCCATCAGCACCTGGTCGAAGGCGCGGTTGAGGAAGGTGGCGTACACGGCGAAGACGGGGTGCACCCCGCCCGTCGCGAGGCCCGCGGCGGAGACGGCGCCGTGCTGCTCGGCGATGCCGACGTCGTACACCCGCTCGGGGAAGGCCTTGGCGAACCGGTCGAGTCCGACCGGCTGGAGCATCGCGGCGGTGATGGCGACGACGTCCTCCCGCTCATGACCCAGCTTCACCATCTCGTCGCCGAAGACGGAGGTCCAGTCGGCGCCGGAGCTGGCGATGGGCAGGCCCGTGTCGGGGTGGATCTTGCCGACGGCGTGGAAGCGGTCGGCCTCGTCCTGGAGGGCGGGCTGGTAGCCGCGGCCCTTCTCGGTGAGGCAGTGCACGATGACCGGGCCGCCGAACCGCTTGGCGCGGGCCAGTGCCGACTCCAGGGCCTCGATGTCGTGGCCGTCGATCGGGCCGACGTACTTCAGGCCGAGGTCCTCGAACATGCCCTGCGGGGCGATGAAGTCCTTCAGGCCCTTCTTCGCGCCGTGCAGGGTCTCGTAGAGCGGCTTGCCGACGACCGGGGTGCGCTCCAGGACCTCCTTGGTGCGGGCCAGGAAGCGCTCGTAGCCGTCGGTGGTGCGCAGCGTCGCGAGGTGGTTGGCGAGGCCGCCGATGGTCGGCGCGTACGAGCGCTCGTTGTCGTTGACGACGATGACCAGCGGGCGGTCCTTGGCGTCGGCGATGTTGTTGAGCGCCTCCCAGGCCATGCCGCCGGTGAGGGCGCCGTCGCCGATGACGGCGACGACATGACTGTCCTTTTTGCGGAGTTGATTGGCTTTTGCCAGACCGTCAGCCCAGCCGAGGACCGTCGAGGCGTGCGAGTTCTCGATGATGTCGTGCTCGGACTCGGCCTGCGAGGGGTAGCCGGACAGACCGCCCTTCATCTTCAGCCTGGAGAAGTCCTGCCGGCCCGTGAGCAGCTTGTGCACGTAGGACTGGTGGCCCGTGTCCCACAGCACCTTGTCCTTGGGGGACTCGAAGACACGGTGCAGGGCGATGGTGAGCTCGACCACGCCCAGGTTGGGTCCGAGATGTCCGCCTGTCTTGGAGACGGCGTCGACGAGGAAGGTCCGGATCTCCTCTGCCAGCTGGTCCAGCTCCTCCAGACTGAGCCGGTCCAGATCGCGCGGTCCCCTGATGCGGGTCAGCAGCGGCACCCGTGCCTCCTTGCAGTAGAGCTGATCGAGCTGTTGCCGGGCCTGTCGAGTCTAATGTTCCGCCTCTGCGACCGACGCCCGGGCTGTGCGTCGTACGTCACGCGAACGGCCGTACCCACCAGAAGGGTTCCCGAGACACAGCTGTGCCCGGCACCGCCGTTGGTGCCGGGCACAGGGTTCTGTTGTGAGCTACGGCGAGGGAATTGCGCGTTATGCGCGGCCCGCCGCCTTCTGGCTCCTGCGGGAGACCGAGTCGATGACGACGGCACCCAGAAGCACTCCACCGGTGATCATGTACTGGATCGAGGTGTTCATGTTGAGCAGGTCGAGACCGGTCTGGATGGACTGGATGACCAGCATGCCCAGCAGGGCGGACCAGACGGAGCCGCGGCCGCCGAAGAGGCTGGTACCACCGATGACGGCCGCCGCGATGGCGAGCATCAGGGTGTTGCCGCCACCGGCGTTGAGCGTGGCGCTCGCGGTCTGGCCGGCGAAGAACATACCGCCGATCGCCGCGAAGCCGCCGGAGATGGCGAACACGGTGATCCGGACCATCGGCACGCTGATACCGGCACGGCGCGCGGCCTCGATGCCACCACCGACTGCAAAAACCTTCCGGCCGTAGGTCGTACGACGCAGCACGAAGTCGACGATCACCAGCGCGGCGAGGAAGATCACCAGGGCGTTGGAGACACCGGAGGCGTTGTTCAGCACGGCTGCGGCGGCGAAGGACGCGATGGCGAGCAGGACGACCCGGATCAGGATCTCGCTGGTGGGCCGGAAGGGCACACCGGCGGCGCGGCGGCGGCGCTGCTCGTTGAAGGAGCCGACGGCCATCAGGACGACACCGAGGCCCGCGAGCAGGTAGGCGCCGACGATGGCCTGGTCCATGAAGAAGGAGCTCTGACCGAGCAGGTGCACCGGGCCGGACTCGGCCGGGATGTTGATGGTGCCGCTGTCGCCGAGGAGCCACAGCATCAGACCGTTCCAGCCGAGGAAGCCGGCCAGGGTCACGACGAACGCCGGTACGCCGATCTTGGCGAAGAACCAGCCCTGCAGCGCGCCGATGGCGATACCGGTCACGACGGACAGGACCAGCGCCAGCCAGCCGTTCATGCCGTGGTTGACGACGAAGACCGCGAACACGGTGGACGCCAGACCGCTGACCGAGCCGACGGAGAGGTCGATCTCGCCCAGCAGCAGCACGAACACCAGGCCGATGGCGAGCATGCCGGTGGCCGCGAGGAAGTAGCTGATGCTCGACAGGTTGTCGGCGCTGAGGAAGAGGTCGTTCTTCAGCTGGAAGATCGTCCAGATGACGACCAGACCGACGAAGACCGGCAGCGAACCGAGCTCGCCGCCCTTGATCTTGCGCTTGAACTCGGTGATGTAGCCCTTGAAGCCCTCTTCGCGGACCAGCAGGCGGGGGTCGACGACGGCGACCGGCGCGGCCGTGGGGTCGTCGGCGGGGGCCACGGTGTCCTGGACCGGGGCGGCGGGGTCGACCTTCTCGACCTTGGACGTGTCACTCACTTTGCCGCCTCCGTGGTGCGACGCTCCGCACGACGAGTCACGGCGTTGTCCGTGGCTCCCGTGATCGCGGCGATGATCTCTTCGTGGCTGGTGCTCTTCACGGGGAAGGAGCCGTTGTTCTTGCCCAGGCGCAGGACGGCGACGGTGTCCGCGACAGCCTTCACGTCCGCCATGTTGTGGCTGATGAGAATGACGCCGAGGTCGCGTTCGCGCAACCGCTCGACCAGGTCGAGGACCTGCGCGGTCTGCTCGACCCCGAGCGCGGCGGTGGGCTCGTCGAGGATGACGACCTTCGGGTCACCGATCAGGGCGCGGGCGATGGCGACGACCTGGCGCTGACCGCCGGAGAGGCTCGCGATCGGGATACGCACGCTGGGGATGCGGATCGAGAGCGTGCTCAGCAGCTCACGTGCCTGCTTCTCCATCGACACCTCGTCGATGACTCCCCGGTGCAGCAGCTCGCGACCGAGGAAGAGGTTGCCGACCACGTCGAGGTTGTCGCACAGCGCGAGGTCCTGGTAGACCGTCGCGACGCCGAGTCCCTGGGCGTCGTGCGGTTTGTTGATGCTGACCGGCTTGCCCTCCCACTCGATGACGCCCTCATCGATGGGGTGGACACCTGCAATCGTCTTGACCAGGGTCGACTTTCCTGCGCCGTTGTCGCCCACCAGGGCGACCACTTCTCCGGCGTGGACCTCCAGCTCAACGTCGGTGAGGGCCTGGACCGCACCGAACCGCTTGGAGACTCCGCGCAACGCCAGCACGGGCGTAGCGGACACGTGAACCATCTCCTTCGCCGCCTGACCGGCGGGGATGCCGCGCTTGGACAGGCGCGGAGGGACGTGCACGAAGCACGAGGTTTACAAGATGAACATGCGCGAATCCGCTGCCCTTGGCAACGGTTCCGTCCGACGCCCGTCCCGGCAGCGGGGTATGGAGGCCGGGGCGGGCGTCGGAGGGGTTTCGCGGGACCGCCGTGAGCGGTCGGGGCCCGGTGAGGCTCGTACGCGCCTCACCGGGCTTGGGCCGAGTGATTACTCGAGGCCGGCAGCCTTGCAGGCCTTGGCGAACTCGGCGGTGCAGATGTCCTGGACCGTGTACAGCTGGTCCTTGATCACCGTGTCCTTGATGTTGGCCTTGGTGACCGACACCGGGGTCAGCAGCTGCGAGGGCACCTTGTCGCCGGAGCCGCTGGTCAGCTCCTGGTTGGCGAGGGACTTGATGTCCTTGCCCTGCAGCAGGTTGACCGCGAGCTGGGCGGCGGCGTCCGCCTCCGGCTTGAAGGCCTTGTAGACGGTGGAGGACTGGGTGCCGGCGACGATGCGCTGGATGCCCGCGAGCTCCGCGTCCTGACCGGTCAGCGGGATGCCGCTGATGCCGGCGCCCTTCAGCGTGGTGGCGATACCGCCGGCCATGCCGTCGTTGGCGGCGTAGACGCCCGCGATCTTCTTGGCGCCCAGCTGGGTGATGGCCGCCTTCATCTTCTGCGCGGCGACGGTGTCCTTCCAGAGGCCGGACTGCTCGTAGGCGATGTCGACCTTGCCGTCGAGGATGTTGTGGGCACCCTTCTTGAACTGACCGGCGTTCGGGTCGGCGTCGTCACCGTTGATCATGACGACCTTCGAGCTCTTGGTGGCCTTGGAGCCGAGCGAGTCGAGCAGCGCCTGACCCTGGAGCTCGCCGACCTTGACGTTGTCGAAGGAGACGTACGCGGAGACCGGGCCCTGGGCGAGGCGGTCGTACGCGACGACCTTGATGCCCTTGTCGACGGCGGTCTGGATGGAGGACTTGATGGCGGCCGAGTCCTGGGCGCTGATCACGAGGACCTTGACGCCCTTGGTGATCATGCTGCTGACCTGCTGGGCCTGCTTGGCCGCGTCACCGGCGGCGTTCGCGTACTCGACCTTGCAGTCCGAGCAGAGCTCCTTGACCTTCGCCTCGAAGAGCGGGTGGTCGAACTTCTCGTAGCGCGCGGTCACGCTGTCGGGGAGCAGCAGACCGATGGTCTTGCCGCCGGAGGAGCTGTTGCTGCTCGACGAGTCGTCCTTCTTGTCGCCGGCCTTGCCACAAGCGGCCATGGACAGTGCCATCGAAACCGCGGCCGTACCGATGACGACTCTGCGCATCGTTGCGTTCATTTGGGGGTGCCTCCCTGACAGGGCCGCAACGCTGCGGCCGAGGTGGCTCGAAGTCAACTCGGCCGCAAGTTCGACGTCAAGAAGTAAATACTTAACGAGATGGCAACGGCGTCATGCGTTCTCTAAGTGAAGGCAGGTGCCGCGGCGGTCAGACTTCCGTCCAAAAGGGTTGAATCGCCCATCTCGCTGAGGGCGAGAGCGAGCGCGCCGAGCACCTCCGCGCGACCTCCGAGCGCCCCTGGGAGCACGGAGAGCCGACGGGCGGCACTGGGGATCGCATAGCGGCTCACGGACTCCCTGATGGGCCCCAGAACCAGCTCTCCGGCCTCCGCGAGATCACCGCCGAGGACCACCCGGCTCGGGTTCAGCAGATTGCAGAGATTGGCCACTCCGCTGCCGATGTGGCGGCCGACGTCGGCGATCACCCGACGGCAGCCCGGATCGCCGTCCCTGGCCAGTCGCACGACGCCTTCCATGGTCAGGTCGGTGCCATGACTGGACTGGAGCAGCGGGAGCACATAGCGCGCGGCCGCGAACGTCTCCAGGCAGCCGCGGTTGCCGCAGCGGCAGACCGGGCCGGACTCATCCAGGGTAATATGCCCGATTTCGCCCGCTGTGCCGCCCGGGCCGCGATAGATCTTCCCCTCGATCACCAAGCCGGCGCCGACACCGCTCGCGACCTTGATGTAGGCAAGATCACGAACCCCCCGGCCGCTGCCCCAGACCAGCTCGCCCAGGGCGCCCAGGTTGGCGTCGTTGTCCACGTGCACCGGCACGCCGAGCCGCCCCCGCAGCTCCTCGGCGGGTCTGGTGCCGCTCCAGCCCGGCAGGATCGCGGACGAGCCGAGCGTGCCGGACTCCAGATCGATCGGGCCGGGTACGCCCAGACCCACGCCGGCGATCTTGGACCGATCCACTCCCGTTGCCCCGATCAGGCGGTTGACCAGCTGTTCCGCCCGGTCGAAGCCCTGTGCCGCGGAGGCGTCCACATCCAGCGGCTCGGACTCCTCGGCCAGTACCTGATGGGCCAGGTTGCCGACCGCGACCCGCAGATGCGTATGGCCGAAATCGACACCGATCACAATGCCCGCGTCCCCGCTCAGGGAGACGCTGCGGGCCCTGCGGCCACCCGCCGACGTGGGCGTGACCTCGACCGTTCCGCCGTCCTTCAGTTCCCGCACGATGTTGGAGACCGTTGCTGCGGACAGGCCCGTGGTCCGTGCGATCTCCGCCTGCGTGAGCGACCCGGCGAGTCGTACGGCGCGCACGACCCTCTCCAGGTTGGCTCGGTGCAGTGACGACTGCGACCCCGGAGTCTCCACGACGACCTCCTGCGCACGGGACCGCCTCGGCGAGGTCCCGTCTATGTCCAACTAGTGAACTCTAAGCTGAGCCGTTCGGGTCGGCTCCCGTCAAGAGGTTGAACTGTTTCCGGGGTCTTGCCCACACGACCGCGCGCCGCCCCCGAACCCGGGAACGGCGCGCGTACGGACCGTTTCGAAGCGCTACGCCGAGCGCCTGTGAACAGGCACTACTTCAGGGTCGCCGAGGTCAGTCCGGCCTGCACCTGACGCTGGAAGGAGAGGTACACGACCAGCATCGGGATCATGGCGATCGTCACGCCCGCGAAGAGAACGGGCAGGTCAGATGCGTATCCCTGCTGTTGCTGGAGCTGGATGAGGCCCTGGGTGAGGACATAGCGCTCGGGGTCCGAGCCGCTCTGCGGCTGCATGAGGACCGTCGGCAGGATGAACTGATTCCACTGGCCCAAAGTGTTGAAGATCCCGACGCTGATCAGGCCCGGCTTCGCCATCGGAAGCATCACCTGGAAGAAGGTCCGGGTGTGCGAGGCGCCGTCCAGGATCGCCGCCTCGAAGACCGCCGTGGGCAGGGTCCGGAAGAAGGCGTGCATGAAGAACACGGTGAACGGCATCGAGTAGGCGATGTAGACCAGGATCAGGCCCTGGTAGGTGTTCAGCATGTCCAGCCGTTTGACCATGAAGAACAGCGGGACCAGGGCGAGGAACACCGGGAACATCGCGCCGGCGACGAAGAAGTAGTAGAGGAGCCGGTTGCCCCAGAACTGGTAGCGGGCCAGGACGTACGCGGCCATCGAGCCGAAGAGCATCGTCAGCGGCACGCTGAACACCAGCACGATGACCGTGTTCAGGAAGTAGTCGCCGATGCCCTTGTTCCAGGCGCGGTGGAAGACGTCGAAGGACCAGTTGTGCGGCCAGCCGAAGGCCGAGCCGCCGATCTGCGCGTCGGTCTTGAAGGAGCTGATCACCAGCCAGAGCAGCGGCAGCACGATCAGCAGGGCCCACAGGGCGAGGAAGCCGTGCGAGAAGACGTTCAGGACGATGCCCTCGCCGCGCTGCTCGCCGGGACGTGCGGAAACCTTGTCGACGGGCCGCTCGGCGGGAACGGCCTCGGTCTCCTTCGAAGGTGCGCTCATGTCGTCGTATCTCCCGCTCAGAACTCGACGCGCTCGCGGCGGGTGGCGCGCAGCATGACCACGGACAGGACCAGGGTGAGCACCAGCATGACCACGCCCATGGCGCAGGCGTAGCCGCTCTTCCCGAAGTATTGGAAGTTGCGCATCATCACCGTCGACATCACGTCGCTGTGGTGATCGGGGCCGCCGCCGTACGCGCCCATGTTCTGGGTCATGGAGGAAACCAGGACGAACATGTCCATGGCGACGATACCCAGATAGACCCACGCGGTCTGCACGGTGTCCCACAGCAGGGGCAGGGTGATGCGGAAGAAGGACTGGTTGCGGCCCGCGCCGTCGATGAGGGCGGCCTCGTAGATGTCCTTCGGAATGGACTGCATGGCGGCCGAGAACAGCACCAGATAGAAGCCGACGCCGTGCCAGACCACGGCGGCGATCAGCATCCACAGCACCAGGTTGGGCTCGTTGAGCCATTCCACCGGATTGTCGGTGTCGACCAGTCCGAGTTTGATCAGGAAGCCGTTGAGAAGGCCGCCGCCGTCGCTGCGGTACACCGCGTTGAACAGCACCGCGACGATCGCCAGCGACAGCACCTGGGGGAAGAAGTAGACGATTTTGTAGAACCGGGATCCGGCGACGCCCTGCACTCCGCCCGCCCTGCTGCGGCCGCCCGCGTTCACCATGAAGGCGAAGAACAGGGCGAGCAGAATGGTGATCACCGGGATGAAGATCAGGAACAGGATGTTGTGCCAGATGGCCTGCATGAAGACGTCGTCCTGGAACAGCGCCTTGTAGTTGTCCAGTCCGACGAACTTGAAGGTCTGCGACTGGCCCTTCCAGTCGGTCAGCGAATAGCCGAACGTCTGGATGTACGGCCAGATCACGAAGATCACATAAAGCGCCACGGGCACGAAGAGAAATCCCGCGACGAATCTGTACTGCCCTTTGCGCATTGGCCTTCCTGCCCCTGGTGTCCTCCCCCGGGCCGGATCGCTCCGGCCCGGGATACGGCGTGCGGTCAGTCCCGGTGGTTCTTCTTGGAGGCCGGGTCCTTCGCCTGCTTGTCGACCGCGGCCTGGCACCGCTTCAGCCACTCCTTCGGCTGGATGCGCTTGGCCATCAGCTCGTTGGACGCGGCCTCGATGGCGGCACCCATCTCGCTGTACCACTCCGTGTAGAGGTACCGGAAGGTGTTGTCACCGGCCGCCTTGGACGCCTCGACCGTGGACTGGGTGCCCGGCCGGAGCTTGACGCTGGGGTCGACGCCGTCCTTGAGGATGGTGAGCGAGTTGGCCTCCTTGGCGAACAGCGTCGACCACTCCTTGGAGAGCATGTGCCGCATGAACTCCTTCGCCCCGGGCAGGTTCTTCGCCTTCGCCGGGATGATGAAGGGCTCACCGGAGCCGGCCCGGATCGCCTCGAACGGCAGCTTGCTGCCGGGCAGCAGCGGCATCGGCATGAACTTCATGTCGAAGTCCGCGGGCGTCTGCTTGAGCTGCTCGTTCTCCAGCCAGGAGCCGCAGGTGATGAAGGCGGCCTTGTACTGGTTCCAGCGGGTCTGGGACTCGGTGTGGGTCAGGCCGTTGGTACCGGGCATCAGCAGGCCCTTCTCGACGACCTCGTAGATCGCCTCGACACCGGCCTTGGCCGCGTCCGAGCCGACGAACGCCTTGGGGTCGAGGTTGTCGATCGCCTTCATCGCGTCCAGACCGCCGGTCTTGGCGATCAGGTCCATGATGGCGACGTTGATGTAGTACGGGTACTTGCCCTGGTGGGCCAGGCCGCCGATGCCCTGCTTCTTGGCGTCCTGACAGATGGTGAGGAAGTCGGCCCAGGTCTTGGGCTCCTCCCAGCCCTTCTCCTTGAAGAGCTTGCCGGAGTACCACAGACCCCACACGGTGTAGATGTAGTTGAGGGCGACGATCTTGCCCTCCTGCATGCCCGCGTCCAGGGTGCCGGGGATGATCATGTCCCGGACCTTCTTGGCCGGGTCGTCGACCGACGGGGCGTCGAGCACCGCGGCGAGGTCGAGCAGCTGGCCGTTCTTGTAGAGGACGTCGACCTTGATCTGCTGGGCGCCGGAGTCGTCCACGATGTCCGGCGGGTTGCCGGCGTTGAAGCGCGGCTGGAGCTTGCCCGTGATCTCCTGGGTGCCGGTGTGGGTGGAGGTGATGCCGAGCTTCTTCTGGTAGTCCGACTCCCACGCCTTGGCGTAGTCGTCGCCGTAACCGCCCTTGAAGATGACGACGTCGAGCTTGCCGCCCTTCTTCACGCCGAACGGGTTCGACTTGGACGTCTTGCCCTGGTCACCGCCGTCGTTGGAACTGTCGCCGCCGCCGCTCGCGCAGGCGGACAGGAAGCCCGCCGTCGGAATGGTGAGCAGACCGAGTGCGGCGGACCGCTTGATCAGATCACGGCGGCCTACACCCTCGGCACCGTGGTTCGCTGCGGATTGGGATCCCATGCTCAAGTCCTCGCCTTCTCCAGGACTCAGGCGGTGAACCGGATCCTCCCCGGCACCGCGGTCGGGTAGCGCTGGGTCGTGCAGGAAACGCCGACAGGTATAGTCCACTTCCGGCCGACGGAGCAAGATCGAACGCAAGGTTGGCCATGGGTCTTTTCCGAGTTGAGACCTCACGGAAATATGAGCCACCTGTGACCGCGCCGCCGGAAAAGTCCGCGACATAGGCCCCTGAATGCCACACCCAAAACCCTTGACATCAACGGCCACTTGGCCACCTACTGGATCCTGCGCACGAATTTGACAACGTTGTCTGAAGCCCGCGCAGGGAGGGAACCCGTTTTGTTGCAGCGGAGAACTCGGCACAGATTCGGTACGGCGGCCGTGCTCACGGCCGCCTTCGCCATGGCGGTGGCCTCGCAGGGAGCCGCGGTCGCCCGGCCCGCCCAGACGCCCGCCGCCGACCGGGAGTTCGCATCCTCGTTCGAAGCTGATGACCCGGCGCCGGACTGGCTGAACACCGTCGACACGGAGCCGGACGGGAGCAAGCGCGCCTCGGGCGTCGACGGCGGCTACAGCACCGGCATCCCGGGCAATGTGACCGACCATGTCACCGATGTACGGGCGAGCGCCGAGAACTCGGGCGCGGGCGAGGTGAAGGAGAACCTCGTCGACGGCGAACCGGGCACGAAGTGGCTGGCCTTCGAGCCCACCGGCTGGGTCGAGTTCGACCTGGACAAACCCATCGAACTCATGACGTACGCGCTCACGTCGGCCAATGACTACGACGAGCGCGACCCGAAGGACTGGACCCTTAAGGGCTCCACGGACGGCAAGGACTGGAAGACCCTCGACACCCGCTCCGGCGAGGCCTTCTCCGAACGCTTCCAGACCAAGTCGTACGACCTCGCCCAGCCGGCCGAGTACCGGCACTTCCGGCTCGACATCACGAAGAACAACGGCGCCTCGGACATCGTGCAGCTCGCCGATGTCCAGTTCTCGACGGGCGGCAGCACCGGCCCGGTCCCGCAGGACATGCTCTCCCTCGTCGACCGCGGCCCGAGCGGCTCGCCGACCGCCAAGGCCCGCGCCGGCTTCACCGGCACCCGGGCCCTGCGGTACGCCGGGCGGCACACGGGGGCCGGCCACGCGTACTCGTACAACAAGGTCTTCGACGTGAACGTGAAGGTCGGCCGGGACACACAGCTGGCGTACCGGATCTTCCCGTCGATGGCCGACGGCGACCGCGACTACGACGCCACGAACGTCTCCGTCGACCTGGCCTTCACCGACGGCACCTATCTGAGCGGCCTCGGCGCGAGGGACCAGCACGGCTTCCCGCTCTCCCCGCGGGGGCAGGGCGCGGCCAAGGCACTGTACGTGAACCAGTGGAACAACGTGGCCTCGCGCATCGGCTCGGTCGCCGCGGGCAGGACGGTCGACCGGATCCTGCTGGCCTACGACTCCCCGGACGGTCCCGCCAAGTTCCGCGGCTGGATCGACGACGTGGCTCTGCGACCCATCGCCCCGGAGCCGCCCAGGGCGCATCTGTCCGACTACGCGCTGACCACCCGCGGCACCAACTCCAGCGGCAGCTTCTCGCGCGGCAACACCTTCCCGGCCACCGCCCTGCCGCACGGCTTCAACTTCTGGACGCCGGTGACCAACGCGTCCTCGCTGAGCTGGCTCTACGAGTACGCGCGCGCCGACAACGACGCCAACCTGCCGACCATCCAGGCGTTCAGTGCCAGTCATGAGCCCAGCCCCTGGATGGGCGACCGGCAGACCTTCCAGCTGATGCCGTCGGCCGCCGCCGGCACCCCGGACACCGGCCGCACGGCACGGGCACTGGCCTTCCGGCACGAGAACGAGACGGCACGGCCGTACTACTACGGCGTACGGTTCGAGAACGGGCTCAGGGCCGAGATGACCCCGACCGACCACGCCGCCGCGCTGCGCTTCAGCTACCCCGGCGACGACGCGAGCGTGCTCTTCGACAACGTGACCGAGCAGGCGGGCCTCACCCTCGACAAGGACCACGGGATCGTCACCGGCTACTCCGACGTGAAGTCGGGCCTGTCCACGGGAGCGACCCGGCTCTTCGTGTACGGGCAGTTCGACAAGCCGGTGACGGACGGCGGCTCCAGCGGTGTCAAGGGCTATCTGAGGTTCGACGCGGGCGCGGACCGCACCGTCACCCTGCGCCTGGCGACCTCGCTGATCAGCATCGACCAGGCGAAGGACAATCTGCGCCAGGAGATCCCCGACGGCACCTCCTTCGACACGGTGAAGGCACGCGCCCAGCGGACCTGGGACCGGCTGCTCGGCAAGGTCGAGGTCGAGGGTGCCACCCCGGACCAGCTGACCACGCTGTACTCCAGCATGTACCGGCTGCATCTGTACCCCAACTCCGGCTTCGAGAAGGTGGCCGGCAAGGACCAGTACGCCTCCCCGTTCTCCCCCATGCCGGGCCCGGACACGCCGACGCACACCGGCGCGAAGATCGTGGACGGCAGGGTGTACGTCAACAACGGCTTCTGGGACACCTATCGGACGACCTGGCCCGCCTATTCGTTCCTGACACCCAGTCAGGCCGGTGACATGGTCGACGGGTTCGTGCAGCAGTACAAGGACGGCGGCTGGACCTCCCGCTGGTCCTCCCCCGGCTACGCCGACCTGATGACCGGCACCTCCTCCGACGTCGCGTTCGCGGACGCATACGTCAAGGGCGTCCGCTTCGACGCGAAGGCGGCGTACGACGCGGCCCTGAAGAACGCCACCGTCGTCCCGCCGGCCTCGGGCGTGGGCCGCAAGGGCATGAGCACCTCGCCCTTCCTCGGCTACACCAGCACCGACACGCACGAGGGCCTGTCGTGGGCGATGGAGGGTTACGTCAACGACTACGGCATCGCGAAGATGGGCGAGGCCCTCTACGAGAAGACCAAGGAGAAGCACTACAAGGACGAGTCCGAGTACTTCCTCAACCGCGCCCAGGACTACGTCGACCTCTTCGACTCCAAGGCGGGCTTCTTCCAGGGCCGTGACGCCAAGGGGAACTGGCGCCTGGACTCGTCGAAGTACGACGCGCGGGTGTGGGGCTACGACTACACGGAGACCAACGGCTGGGGCTATGCCTTCACCGCCCCGCAGGACAGCCGGGGCCTCGCCAACCTCTACGGCGGCCGCGGCGCCCTGGGCGACAAGCTCGACGAGTACTTCTCCACCCCGGAGACCGCCTCCCCCGACTTCGTCGGCTCCTACGGCGGCGTCATCCACGAGATGACCGAGGCACGGGACGTGCGGATGGGCATGTACGGCCACTCCAACCAGGTCGCGCACCATGTGATCTACATGTACGACGCGGCCGGCGAGCCCTGGAAGGCGCAGCAGCACGTCCGCGAGGCGCTCTCCCGCCTCTACACCGGCAGCGAGATCGGGCAGGGCTACCACGGCGACGAGGACAACGGCGAGCAGTCGGCCTGGTACCTGTTCTCCTCGCTCGGCTTCTACCCGCTGGTCATGGGCAGCGGTGAGTACGCCATCGGCTCCCCGCTGTTCACGAAAGCGACCGTGCACCTGGAGAACGGCCGGGACCTGGTGATCAGGGCACCGAGGAACAGCGCGAAGAACGTGTACGTACAGGGCCTGACCGTCAACGGCCACCCCTGGACGTCGACTTCGCTCCCCCACTCGCTGCTCGCCAAGGGCGGGGTGCTGGACTTCCGCATGGGCGCCAAGCCCTCGGCCTGGGGCACCGGCAAGAACGCGGCCCCGGTCTCCATCACCCGGGGCGACAAGGTCCCGACGCCGCGCGCGGACGTGCTGAAGGGCGACGGCGCCCTGTTCGACAACACGTCGGCGACGGACGCCACGGTCACCTCGGTGGACCTGCCGGTGGGCGGCGCCGCCAAGGCCGTCCAGTACACGCTGACGTCCTCCGCGGACCGCAGCAAGGCACCGGCCGGCTGGACGCTGCAGGGCTCGGCGGACGGCACGACCTGGCAGACCCTGGACCGGCGCACGGGAGAGTCGTTCGCCTGGGACCGGCAGACCCGGGCCTTCACGGTCACCGCACCAATCTCGTACGCGAAGTACCGCCTGGTCCTGGACGGCGAGGCGACGCTGGCGGAGGTGGAGCTGCTGGCCTGACCCGTTCCACCGTGAGACAGTCGGCCCATGCAGGAGACGCAGGAAGCCCACCGGCTCCTCGCTGCATGGGCCGCCGTCGTCCGCGGACTGGACGAGGGCTATGGATGGTGCGCGCCGGAGTTCGGCCACGACATCTGGTGCCGCACCCGGCTGGCCCGGCTCTGGCCGGTGCTGCCCGCGGAGATCCGCACCGCCCAAAAGCCCTTGCTCGACCGGATCGACGAACAGTTCCGTGCCGCGACCGTCCCCTGGCCCGGCCGGGAGGGGGAGCGGGGCTTCGGCTGGTGGCACCGGCGTGTGCCGCGGCTGCTGGAGTCCGAGCCCGGTGAGGTGCTCGACGGTGGCTGGCCGCTTGGCTGGGAGATGATGCCGTTCCCCAAGCCCGATGAGGTCCGGGTCGTCGTGCCGTGAGAAGAGCGTGAGAAGAGGCCGCCCCCGAAAGAACCGGGGGCGGCCTCGTGCGCCGGGGCGGCCGACGGGATGCTCAGCCCACCGCGAGGGTGAACACGTGCAGATCCGTGTCGTCCGGGAGCTTCACGCTCCTGATGGTCTTCCCGGACGGCGCCTCGAACGGCTTCGTCGCGAAGACGTACGTCGCCACCGGGTCCTTGTCCGCGCCCGCGACATTGCGGTACGCGCTCTTGGCGACGACCTCGTTGCCGTACTGGACGGTTCCGCCGCCTCCGCCGACGGTCCAGTCGGTGAAGGAGAGGTCGACGGCCTCGGTGCTGCCGTCGGTGTAGGTGACGGTCGCCTTCTTCTGCTGGTTTCCGTTGACCCCGCTGCCGATGAAGGACAACTTGGCGGCCGGGGTGGGCAGTTCGACGCTCTGGCCGGCCGCGGCGGCGTTGTCCTGGCGGCCGGTGGGCGAGTTCGGCCAGGTGAAGGTGAGCCCGCCCACCGTCCCCTGCCCGCCGGGGGTCAGACCCGCCGCAGCGAGGGCCTGGCGGGAGTAGCTCCAGCCGCCGCCGTCGTAGTCGGCCTCGTCGTGATCGCCCTCGTCGTCCGAGACGCCGGTGTTGTTGTAGGCGGCGAGGAGGGTGCCGGGGGCGGCCACGGTCAGCGCGACCGGCTGCCCGTAGGAGGTGTCGCCCGAGGTCACTGTGACCTTGACGTCGTAGAAGCCCTGGCGGGCGCTGTCGGCCGCGGAGAGGGTGATCTCCTGCGAGCCGTCGGTGACCGTGCCCTCGGCGGGCGTGGCCGTGATGCCGTCCGGGGTCTCGACGCGGAAGCGGACCTCGGGGCCGGTGCCGCCGCTCAGCGACAGGGCGTGGATGCCGAGCTTCGTGCTGCCGCCGGGGGCGACGGTCGCCGCGGTCGGGCCGACGCCGATCTGGTACGGCTGCTCGCCCTCCCGGAACGACGGGGGCGGGGTGGAGGCACCCCAGGCCCGGTTCGGGGCGGCGGAGAGCGTGTAGTCCAGGCGGCCGCCGTCACGCACGAAGGAGGCAGGGAGCCAAGGCCGGTCACTGGTACGGCCGTCGACCTTCAGGGACTGGATGTACGGCGCGTCGGCGGCCGCTCCTTTCGCGCGGATCGAGATGTCGTTCCCCTGCGGACGGTCGATCTCGACGCGCTCGAACAGCGGTGACGCGAGGACGAGTTCGGCGCGGGAGGGGACCTGCGGGTACATGCCGAGCGCGGAGAAGACGTACCAGGAGGACATGGCGCCGAGGTCGTCGTTGCCGGGGATGCCGCCGGGCCGCGTCGACCAGAGCTGCCTCATCGCCGCGCGGACCGTCTCCTGCGTCTTGTACGGGGCACCCGCGTAGTCGTAGAGGTAGGGGACGTTGAGGGACGGCTCGTTGTCCAGCTCGGACTTGGCGCCGCCGCTGCCGGTGAAGGCCCAGCTGCCGTCCGCGTTGTGGAAGAAGTCGTCGAGCCGGGCCAGCGCCTTGTCCGTGCCGCCCATCACCGCGAACAGGCCGGCCGGGTTGTGCTGGACCATCCAGGTGTACTGGGCGGCCGTGCCCTCGACGAACCCGTTGCCGGTGTCCGGGGTGAAGCCGGTGACCCAGCTGCCGTCGGCCTTGCGGTTGGCGATGTAGCCGCCGGTGGGGTCCGCGGCGATGTTGAAGTTGTTCTGCCACCACTGGGCGCGCCGGGCGAAGGCCGCCGCCGTGTCCTTCTCCCCCGCCGCCGCGGCGAGCCCGGAGAGCGAGAAGTCGGCGGTGGACATCTCCAGGGTCTCGGCCGCGCCGCCCCAGGCGTTGGACACGGACGGCATGTAGTGGTGGGAGAGGTACTTGTCCAGGGAGGGGCGCTGCCCGACCGACAGCACCGGCTTGCCCGCGGCCGACAGGTCCTTGTCGGTCGGTACGGTCGCCGCCTTCACCAGTGAGTCCAGCGCGCCCCGCAGGTCGAAGCGGGTACCGCCGAACGCGTGGATACCGGCCAGGGCGGTGGGCGACGGGTCGCCGTTCATGACGTGTGTGCCGCTCGCGCCGTGCAGCCAGCGGTCCCAGATGCCGCCGTTCTGCCGGGCGAGTTCGTACAGCGACTGGGCGATGTCCGAGCCGGTGCGCGGGTCGAGGAGGGTGAGCAGTTGCACCTGGTCGCGGTAGACGTCCCAGCCGGAGAACGTGCCGTACTGGGCCCGGTGACCGCGGCCCACCCGGTGCACCTCGTCGTCGCTGCCCCGGTATCTGCGGTCGGCGTCGCTGATCACGTTCGGGTGCAGCAGGGAGTGGTAGAGGGCGGTGTAGAAGGTGGTGCGGTCCGTGTCCGTGCCGCCGCCGACCCGTATGGCGCCCAGCCGGTGGCGCCAGGCCTGCCGGGCCGCGGCCTCGACCGAGTCGAAGGAGCGGTACGACGGGTTCTCGGCCGCGAGGTTCGCCTCGGCGCCCGCCCGGCTCACGTACGAGATACCGACCTTGACGTTCACCGGCCCGATTCCGGGCGCGAACTCGACGTACGCGCCCGCGCCCTTGCCCGCGACGGGCCGCCCGCCCTCGGCGAAGCCGCCCGTGCCGCCGGAGGCCGTCGTGGCTCCCGGCTCCAGCCGGTCGTCCTGCCAGGTGCCGGTGGATGTGAAGGCGCGGTCGAAACGGGCGGTGAAGTAGAGGGTGTAGTAGGCGCGTTGGCCCTCCGGATCCAGGTAGCCGCAGAAGTCGCCGGAGGTGACGGAGCCGGAGACGGTGCGGGTCGCCGGGTCGATCGTGACCGTCGAATCGGCCGACCCCACCTCGGAGTTGGCGGTGCGGACGAGCAGCGAGGCCGGCTTGTCCGCCGGGAAGGTGAAGCGGGCCGAGCCGGTGCGCGCGGTCGCGGTGAGGTCGGCGGTGACGCCGGAGGCGAGACCCACCTTGTAGTGGCCGGGTTCGGCTCTCTCGTCGGTGTGGCTGAAGTCGGAGGCGTAGACGGCGTCCTTGGTGTCGCTCGCCGGGGACGAGGTGACCTTGCCCGCGTACGGGAAGAGCGGGATGTCCCCGCTGCCGCCCGCACAGCCCGTGCCGGACATATGGGTGAGGCTGAAGCCGCGAATCCGGGTGGCGTCGTACTGGTAACCGCCGGGTGCGGCGGTGCGCATGGCGTCGCCCCTGGTGTTCTCGGGGCTCCAGGAGAGCATGCCGAACGGCACGACGGCACCGGGGAAGACATTGCCGCCGTTCTTGGTGCCGATCAACGGATCGACGTATGCGGTGGGGTCCTTGACGAGATCGGGCGGTTCGGCGGTCGCCGCCAGGGCGGGGGTGCCGCCGCCCACCGCGAGTACCGCGGCGAGCAGCAGTGACGTGGGACGAAAACGCATGACGCGGCCCCTCCTCCTTCGGACGGGTCGCGCATCACAGGTCGCACAAGCCGCAGGGACAGTAACGCGCGTCGGCAGTACCACGGAAGACCGCGTGCACCACTGCCGACGCGCCCCGGGATCACTCTGGTGGGTGATCCCAACTCGCTTGACATCGTTGTCGGTTGGGGCGGTAGAGTCATGCACAGATCTGATAGACAACGTTGTCGCCATCGCGGCGTCGACACAAGCCACGCTCCACCCGGGCGGGCCGCACCCCCCTCGCCCGCCCGGCTCGCGGACCCGGTGTGCACCGCCACCGGGTCCGCCCAGAGCGACTCAGCCGACCCGGCAGGGCAGAGTCGTCGCACTGTCACCGCCGGAGCCCTGGACGACGTAGCCGAACGTCGCGCTCTGACCCTGACTCAGCGAGCCGTTCCAGTCGGTGTTGTGGACCATCACGTCCTGCCCGCGTAGATGACGTGCCGCCCGGCCTTGCCGACGGGTTTGGCTCATGACACCAGGCTGGAATCCAAATCCCGATGCGCGCACCGGCCGTCATGTCGTCTACAACCTGCATGCCCACTTGGCGCTGGTCACCAAGTACCGGCGCAGGGCCATGACCGGTGAGATGCCGATGTGCTGCGAAGAGATCATGCGAGAGGTCGGCGAGGACTTCGAGGCCGAACTGAAGCAGTTCAACGGCGAAGAGGGCCGCGTGCACCTACTCGCGCACCACCCGCCCAAGGTCCGGCTGCCCAAGCTGGTCAACTCCCTCAAGGGCCTCTCCGCCCGGCTGCTGCGCAAGGAGTTCGACGCCCACGTCCGCCACTCAGCCGAGGCCAGAGCAGTCTGGCCCTGCCGCAAGAGGCCGAGTGCGGTAATCGCGGACGCCCCGCGATTCAGGGACCGCTCAGTGTTGTCGTAGGCATGACAGTTCCACCTTCATCATGTGGACGGTCGAAGGCCGTGCCGAAGGTGTGCGGATGCGCGCCGAGGGGCGCGTGGGGCGGGAGCGGCCCGCACGGCGGGTTCCGGTCCACCGGGTGGGAGCGCTCCCACCCCACTCTCCTGCGAAAGTAGCGCGGACTGCGACAGCTGTAAACGCCCGATACGCAGGGGCGGGTGACCCCCCAGGAGGCAAGGCAAGTTTCCGGTAAGAAATTCTGGTGAGAAAAGGGGCTTTCTGTGAAAAAGGGGCGGCAGCGGCGCCCGTGAAGGGGATGACGCTGTCCGTACATTGGACCGGGCCATAGCCAGGGGGAATCGCCGGTGCTACAAATGTCGCATGGCGGACCGATTCGCCCGGTTTCGACGCTTCTCCTGGCGCTCGCTTGCCGGCAAGAGCCCGCGCAGCGTCGCCGGGCAGGTCTTTGTACTGCAGCTGACGCTGGTCGCGTTGCTGGTGGTCGGTGCCGTCTTCGCCCTCGTCCTGCAGTCGGAGCGGGACACCAGCACGGAGGCCAAGCGCCGCTCCGTGGCCGTCGCGCAGACCTTCGCGCACTCCCCGGGCGTCCTGGAGGCGCTGAAGACCAAGAAACCGTCGAAGGTGCTCCAGCCGCTGACCGAGGCGGGACGTAAGTCGGCGGGCGTCGACTTCATCGTGGTCATGGACACCAAGGGCATCCGCTACACCCATCCCCTGCCGGACCGGATCGGCCATCGGTTCGTGGGACGGATCGAGCCGTCGCTGGAAGGCAAGGTCTACACCGAGAGCGTCCACGGCCCGCTGGGCCATGAGGTGCAGGCGACCGTGCCCATCGAGAACGCCGACGGCAAGGTGGTCGCCCTCGTGTCCGCGGGCATGAAGGTCAAGAACGTGACCAGCGAGGTGAACCGGCAGCTGCCGATCATCCTCGCCGCCGGAACCGGTGCGCTCGTGGTGGCGGCCGGCGGGACGGCGCTGGTGGGCCGGCGGCTGCAGCGGCAGACCCACAGCCTGGCGCCGGACGAGATGACCCGCATGTACGAGCACCACGACACGGTGCTGCACTCCGTACGGGAAGGAGTGCTGATCGTCGGTGAGGACGGGCGGCTGCTCCTCGCCAACGACGAGGCGAGACGGCTCCTTGAGCTGGCCCCGGACGCGGAGGGGTGGCACGTGTGGGAGCTGTCCGACCTCGAACCCGACATGGTGGACCTGCTCGTCTCCGGGCGCGAGGCCACCGACGAGGTGCACTTCGCCGGGGAGCGGCTGCTCGCGGTCAACCAGCGGCCCACGGACCGCGACGGCGGCCCCAGGGGAACCGTGGTGACGCTCCGCGACTCCACCGAGCTCCAGGCGGTGTCCGGCCGCGCGGAGCTCGCCCGGGAGCGGCTCAAGCTGCTGTACGACGCGGGACTCAGCATCGGCACCAGCCTCGACGTGCTCCAGACCGCCGACGAGCTGGCACAGGTCGCCGTCCCCCGCTTCGCCGACTTCGTCACCGTGGACCTCGCGGACGCCGTCATCCACGGCGAGGAACCGGCCCCCGCGGCGACCGACATGCGGCGGGTCGCCGTGTGCGGCATCCGGGACGACCATCCGCTCTACGAAAAGGGCCGGCTGATCGACCTCGTGCCCTCCACACCCCAGGCACGCGGCTATGACACCGGCCGCTCCGAGCTGGTGACGAACCTGTCGGACGCGCCGGACTGGCGCGCACAGGACCCGGAGCGCGCGCGGGAGATCGTCGCGTACGGCATCCACTCGCTCATCTCCGCGCCGATCCAGGCCCGCGGCGTGGTGCTGGGCATGGCCTACTTCTGGCGCTCCAAGCGGCACGAACCCTTCGACGAGGAGGAGCTGTCGCTGGCGGAGGAGCTGGTCGCCCGTGCCGCGGTGAACATCGACAACGCCCGCCGCTACACCCGCGAGCACGCCCTGGCGGTCACGCTCCAGCGCAGCCTGCTGCCGCGGGCCCTGCCCGAGCTGAGCGCCCTGCAGGTCGGCTACCGCTACATCCCCGCCCAGTCGGGCGTGAGCGGCGACTGGTTCGATGTGATCCCGCTGCCGGGGAACCGGGTGGCGCTGGCCGTCGGCGACGTCGTCGGGCACGGTCTGCACGCCGCCGCGACGATGGGGCGGCTGCGGACCGCGGTGCACAACTTCTCCACGCTGGACCTGCCGCCGGACGAGCTGCTGAGCCACCTGGACGACCTGGTCGGCCGCATCGACCAGGACGAGGCGTGCGCGGAAGCCTTGGAGGTCGTGGGCGCCACCTGCCTGTACGCGATCTACGACCCCGTGAGCCGCCGCTGCGCCATGGCACGCGCGGGACACCTGGCACCCGCGCTGGTCCACCCCGACGGCACCGTCACCTTCCCCGACCTGCCCGCCGGACCCCCGCTCGGCCTGGGCGGCATGCCCTTCCAGACGGCCGAGGTGGACATCGCGGAGGGCACCCAGCTGGTCCTGTACACCGACGGCCTCATCGAGGACCGTGCGCGCGATCTGGACGTGGGCATGGAGCTGCTGCGCCAGGCATTGGCGGGCCACCCCGACCGGTCTCCCGACGAGAGCTGCCGGGCGGTGGTGGAGGAGCTGCTGCCCGGGCGCCCCAAGGACGACGTCGCCCTGCTCATCGCACGCACCCGGGCACTGCCGTCCGACCAGGTCGCCGACTGGGACGTGCCGCGCGATCCGGCCGCCGTGTCGGGGATGCGCAGCGCCGTCTCCGAGAAACTGGACGAGTGGGACCTGTCCGAGCTGGGCTTCGGCATGGAACTCGTCCTGAGCGAGCTGATCACCAACGCCATTCGCTACGGCTCCGAGCCGATCCATGTACGCCTGATCCAGGACCGCACGCTGACCTGCGAGGTGTCCGACGGCAGCAGCACGTCGCCGCATCTGCGGTACGCCGCGACGACCGACGAGGGTGGCCGCGGCCTGTTCCTGGTCTCCCAGATGGCCGAGCGCTGGGGCACCCGGTACACCCCGCAGGGCAAGGTGATCTGGGCCGAACTGGCCCCACCGGACCTCGACGAGGTCGGTCTGCTGGACATCCCGGAGGACCTCTTCCCGGACTGACCCACGACCGGCGAGCGCGGCGAGCGGCGAGCAACGAGAGCGTGACGCGGGACCGTGATCCGGGCCGGTGCTCACCGCAGTGAGGCCCTGGGCCGGCACGTCGGCGCGTCCGCCCCCGAGTCGCCGGCCGACGGGAGCACGACCGTGAACTCCGTGCGGCCGGGCTCGCTCCGCACGTCGATACGCCCCCCGTGCGCCGCCGTGACGGCCGCCGCGATCGCCAGCCCCAGCCCCGATCCGCCTTCCACCGCCCCGGCCCGGGTGCGGGAAGTGTCCGCCCTGGTGAAACGCTCGAAGACGGACGGAACGAGCTCCGGCGGGATGCCGGGGCCGTCGTCGTGGACGCGGATGACGTGCTGGGTGGGAGTGGACCGGACGGAGGCGGTCACCGTCGTGCCAACAGGTGTGTGCACACGCGCGTTGGCCAACAGCTTGGCCACCACTTGTCGGAGGCGGGCCTCGTCGCCCCTGACCAGTGCGGGGGTGTCCGGGGAGAGGCCGAGTTGCCAGACATGGCCCGCGCCCGCGGCCCGTGCGTCCCACACCGCCTCGGCGACCAGCGCGGCGAGGTCCACCTCGGTGCTGTGCAGCGGGCTGCCCTCGTCGAGGCGGGCGAGCAGCAGCAGGTCCTCGACCAGTTCCGTCATGCGCGCCGACTCGGCGAGGACCCGGCTCCAGGCGAGGTCGGGGGCGACACGGTTCATCAGCTCGGCGTACCCGGCGATGGAGGCGAGCGGGGTGCGCAGTTCGTGACTGGCATCGGCGACGAACCGGCGCATGCGTTCCTCACCGCGCCGCCGTTCGGCGAGCGAGGCCTCGACGTGGTCGATCATCCGGTTGAGGGCGGCACCGACCTGCCCGGCCTCGCTGCCTGGGTCGGTGTCGCGCTCGGGGACCCGGGGCAGCCCGCTGACCCGGCCGTGGCCGAGCGGTACCCGGGAGACCTCGACGGCGGTGGCGGCGACCCGGCCGAGCGGGCGGAGCTGGCGCCGGATGACGACCGCGCAGACTGCGCCCGCGAGGGCCAGTCCGGCGGCGCCGACGACCGCCTCGATCTCGACCAGTGTGCCGAGCGTGGCCCGGACGTCGTCCATGGGCAGGCCGGTGAGCACGCGGATGCCGCTCGCGTCGAGGGCGGTGACCCGGTAGGTGCCGAGTCCGGGCACCGTCCGGGTGTGCAGCGAGCCGTCGGGGCGGATGCCGGTGAGGGCGGCGCGCTGGGCGGAGCCGAGGGTACGGGGGGCCGCGTCCCGGGTGACGACCGCGGCGGAGACGAGGTGCCCGGCTGCGTCGAGCCGGGCGGCGAGCAGGCCCTCGGTGTGGCCGCCCTCGCCGAGGAAGGCGAGGTCGGCGGGGAGTTCGGGGTGCAGCGCGGCGCCGCCCACGCTGCGCTCGGCGGCGTCGCTGACCCGGTCGTCCAGGTTGCCCATGAGATAGGCGCGTTGGGCGAGGACGGTGGTGAGGGCGAGCGCGGCGCACACGCACACGAGGGTGGCGGTGACGAGGACCAGGAGGCGTGTGCGCAGCGAGCGGGCCCACGGGCGGCGGCTCATGTACCGATCCTGTCCCGGTTCGCTGGGGGAAGCCTGTGTTCCGTCTGAGCGTGGGTGATGACCTTCGCACTGCCTTCGTGCTGCCTTCGTGCTGCCTTCGTGCTGACCTCTATGCGGCCCTTCGCCGTACCCGGCCCGGACATGGCGAAGGGCCGCACCCCCGTCACCGGGGATGCGGCCCTGTTCCGCCGTGCGCTGCCGCTTACTTGCGGATCAGGTTGCGCAGGACGTACTGCATGATGCCGCCGTTGCGGTAGTAGTCGGCCTCACCGGGGGTGTCGATGCGGACGACCGCGTCGAACTCGACACCGGTGTCGGTGGTGACCTTGACCGTGCGCGGGGTGGTGCCGCTGTTCAGCTCGGTGACGCCGGAGAAGGAGAAGGTCTCCTCACCGGTCAGACCGAGGGACTCGGCGGAGGCGCCCTCCGGGAACTGCAGCGGCAGGACGCCCATGCCGATGAGGTTCGAGCGGTGGATGCGCTCGTAGGACTCGGCGATGACGGCCTTGACGCCGAGCAGCGCGGTGCCCTTGGCGGCCCAGTCGCGGGACGAGCCGGAGCCGTACTCCTTGCCGGCCAGGACGACCAGCGGGATGCCCTGCTCGATGTAGTTGCGCGAGGCGTCGTAGATGAACGACACCGGCGCGTCCGCCTGGGTGAAGTCGCGGGTGTAGCCGCCCTCGGTGCCCGGCGCGATCTGGTTGCGCAGGCGGATGTTGGCGAACGTACCGCGGATCATGACCTCGTGGTTGCCACGGCGGGAGCCGTAGGAGTTGAAGTCACGACGCTCCACACCGTGCTCGGTGAGGTACTTGCCGGCCGGGGTGTCGGCCTTGATGGCGCCGGCCGGGGAGATGTGGTCGGTGGTGACCGAGTCGCCCAGCTTGGCGAGCACGCGGGCACCGGCGATGTCGCTGACCGGGGCCGGCTCCATCTCCATGCCCTCGAAGTACGGGGGCTTGCGGACGTAGGTCGACTCGGCGTCCCACTCGAAGGTGTTGCCGGTCGGGATCGGCAGGGACTGCCACTGGGCGTCGCCCGCGAAGACGTCCGCGTAGGACTTGTTGAACATGTCCTCGCCGATGGCGTTCGCCACGACGTCGTTGACCTCGGCCTCGGTCGGCCAGATGTCGGTCAGGTAGACCGGCTTGCCGTCCTGGTCGGTGCCGAGGGCATCCCTGGTGATGTCCACCTTCATGGAGCCCGCGATGGCGTAGGCGACGACCAGCGGCGGGGAGGCCAGGTAGTTCATCTTGACGTCGGGGTTGATACGGCCCTCGAAGTTCCGGTTGCCGGAGAGGACCGAGGTGACCGCGAGGTCGTGGTCGTTGACGGCCTTGGAGACCTCCTCCGGCAGCGGGCCGGAGTTGCCGATGCAGGTGGTGCAGCCGTAACCGACCAGGTTGAAGCCGACCTTGTCGAGGTACGGGGTCAGACCGGCCTTGTCGAAGTAGTCGGTGACGACCTTCGAGCCCGGGGCGAGGGTGGTCTTGACCCACGGCTTGCGGGTCAGGCCCTTCTCCACGGCCTTCTTCGCGACGAGCGCGGCGGCGACCATGACGTACGGGTTCGAGGTGTTGGTGCAGGAGGTGATGGCCGCGACCGTCACCGCACCGTGGTCGATCGTGTAGGTCGTGCCGTCGGGGGCGGTGACCTGGACCGGGTTGGACGGCGCGCCGTTCGGGTGGACGGCCGGGGAGTCGGAGGCCGGGAAGGACTCCTCACCCGCCTCGTCGGCGGTGGTGACGTAGTTCAGGACGTCGGTCTTGAACTGCTCGGCGGCGTTGGCGAGGACGATACGGTCCTGCGGGCGCTTCGGGCCGGCGATGGACGGGACGACCGTCGACAGGTCCAGTTCGAGCTTCTCGGAGAAGTCGGGCTCGGCCTGCGGGTCCAGCCAGAGGCCCTGCTCCTTGGCGTACGCCTCGACGAGCGCGACCTGCTGGTCGGAGCGGCCGGTCAGGCGCAGGTAGCTCAGGGTCTCGCCGTCGATCGGGAAGATCGCGGCGGTGGAGCCGAACTCCGGCGACATGTTGCCGATGGTGGCGCGGTTGGCGAGCGAGGTGGCGGCCACGCCCTCGCCGTAGAACTCGACGAACTTGCCGACGACACCGTGCTTGCGGAGCATCTCGGTGATGGTGAGCACGAGGTCCGTGGCCGTCGTGCCCGGCCGCAGCTCACCGGTCAGCTTGAAGCCGACGACGCGCGGGATGAGCATGGAGACCGGCTGGCCGAGCATGGCGGCCTCGGCCTCGATGCCGCCGACGCCCCAGCCGAGGACACCGAGGCCGTTGACCATGGTGGTGTGCGAGTCGGTGCCGACCAGGGTGTCCGGGTAGGCCTGCCCGCCCCGAACCATGACGGTCCGCGCGAGGTGCTCGATGTTCACCTGGTGGACGATGCCGGTGCCCGGCGGGACGACCTTGAAGTCGTCGAACGCGGTCTGGCCCCAGCGCAGGAACTGGTAGCGCTCGCGGTTGCGGCCGTACTCCAGGTCGACGTTCTGCTTGAAGGCGTCGCTGGTGCCGAACTTGTCGGCGATGACGGAGTGGTCGATGACCATCTCGGCCGGGGAGAGCGGGTTGATCTTCGCCGGGTCGCCGCCGAGCGCCGCGACGGCCTCACGCATGGTCGCGAGGTCCACGACACAGGGGACACCGGTGAAGTCCTGCATGATCACGCGGGCCGGCGTGAACTGGATCTCCTGGCTGGGCTGGGCCTGCGAGTCCCAGTTGCCGAGAGCGCGGATGTGGTCGGCGGTGATGTTCGCGCCGTCCTCCGTGCGGAGCAGGTTCTCCAGCAGGACCTTGAGGCTGTACGGCAGCCGGGCCGAGCCCTCCACCTTGTCCAGCCGGAAGATCTCGTACGACTCGTCGCCCACCTGCAGCGTGCTGCGGGCGTCGAAGCTGTTCGCCGACACGACAGTCTCCTTCATTGATGTGCGCGTACTCACCACGATCCTGCCGCCACGGCATCTGGGCCAATCCGCTAAGGTAAGGCTAAGTTAGGTAACCCTTACCAGGGTGGCGGCTGCGGTGCTCCTCGCCAGATATCTCGATGTCGAGATAACTCTAGTACACAGGGGCCGAATGGTCATGCCCGGACCGAATCCACCGCCCCGATATTCAGTGGCATGGCCCACACGGCCCACACGGGATGTTCTTCGCAAATCAGTACGCAAGACTCCTGTGCGATATGACCTGATGAATCCCCTTCATCAAGAAGTACACTGACACCTCATCACCCGAATGGACCCCTCAACAGGCGCCATCTCATATCTGAGATAGCCTCAGCCTCATGGCAGACGACTACCTCGTACGCATCGGCAAGCTCATCCGTGACGCCCGGCAACACCGTGGCTGGACACAAGCGCAGCTCGCGGAAGCGCTCGGCACAAGTCAGAGCGCTGTCAATCGCATCGAGCGCGGCAACCAAAACATCAGCCTTGAGATGATCGCTCGAATCGGTGAAGCCCTGGACAGTGAGATCGTCTCGTTGGGCTACGCGGGCCCGATGCATCTGCGAGTGGTCGGCGGCCGCCGGCTGTCCGGGGCCATCGATGTGAAGACCAGCAAGAACGCCTGCGTGGCCCTGCTGTGCGCGACCCTGCTCAACAAGGGCCGCACGGTGCTGCGTCGGGTCGCCCGGATCGAGGAGGTGTACCGCCTGCTGGAGGTGCTCAACTCGATCGGCGTGCGGACCCGCTGGATCAACGACGGCGTCGACCTGGAGATCGTGCCGCCGGCCGAACTCGACATGGACGCCATCGACTCCGACGCGGCCGTGCGCACCCGCTCCATCATCATGTTCCTCGGCCCGCTGCTGCACCGTATGGACGGGTTCAAGCTGCCGTACGCCGGCGGCTGCGACCTCGGCACGCGGACCATCGAGCCGCACATGATCGCGCTGCGCCGCTTCGGGCTCGACATCGCCGCCACCGAGGGCCAGTACCACGCCCAGGTGGACCGTTCCGTACGGCCCGACCGGCCCATCGTGCTGACCGAGCGCGGCGACACCGTGACCGAGAACGCGCTGCTGGCCGCCGCCCGGCACGACGGCGTCACCGTCATCCGCAACGCGTCCTCCAACTACATGGTCCAGGACCTCTGCTTCTTCCTGGAGGTGCTGGGCGTCAAGGTCGAGGGCATCGGCACGACGACCCTCACCGTGCACGGTGTGCCGGACATCGACGCCGACGTCGACTACTCCCCCTCCGAGGACCCGGTCGAGGCGATGAGCCTGCTGGCCGCCGCGGTCGTCACGGAGTCCGAGCTGACGGTGCGCCGGGTGCCGATCGAGTTCCTGGAGATCGAGCTGGCGGTCCTGGAGGAGATGGGCCTCGACCACGACCGCACCCCGGAGTACGTCGCCGACAACGGCCGCACCCGACTGGTGGACCTGACCGTGCGGCCCTCCAAGCTGGAGGCGCCGATCGACAAGATCCACCCGATGCCGTTCCCGGGCCTGAACATCGACAACGTCCCGTTCTTCGCGGCCATCGCGGCGGTCGCCCAGGGCAAGACGCTGATCCACGACTGGGTCTACGACAACCGGGCCATCTATCTGACGGACCTCAACCGCCTCGGCGGCCGGCTCCAGCTCCTCGACCCGCACCGCGTGCTGGTCGAGGGCCCGACCCGCTGGCGCGCCGCCGAGATGATGTGCCCGCCCGCGCTGCGGCCCGCGGTGGTCGTCCTGCTGGCGATGATGGCGGCGGAGGGCACCTCCGTGCTGCGCAACGTGTATGTCATCAACCGGGGTTACGAGGACCTCGCGGAGCGGCTCAACTCGATCGGGGCGCAGATCGAGATCTTCCGGGACATCTGACGTCCCGGATCGGAACGACGGACCGGCCCGGCGGAGCATCGCTCCGCCGGGCCGGTCCGTTCGGTCGGGTGGTCAGACCCCGCGGAACCACGCGGTATTCGGGCGGTCCTCGCGGAGCAGGGTGTCGGCGTGGCCGAAGCCGTCGGCGATGCTGATGAGGCGGTACCGCCGGTCGTGGAAGACCCAGGTCCAGGTCTGGCCGTTCATCCGGTACTTGCCGGGGACGAAGTGGAAGGCGTCGACCTCGGTGATGCCCCGCAGGGAGGTCCACTGGGTCAGGTCGCGGTCGCCGCGGACCACTTCGTCGGTGTGCATGCCGCCGTCGGCGATGGAGATCAGACGGTAGCGCCGGCCCTGCGCGGTGGTGTGGAAGAGCCAGTACTGCGTCTTGCCGTCGACGCGGCGCTGGTCCGGCACCGGCAGTACCGCGTCGACCCGGGTGACGTCCTTGAGGGAGCGCCAGGCGCTGAGTGCCCGGTCGTCGCCGACGCTGCGGCAGGCGTGCCGGGCGTCGCAGGAGATGTAGATGCGGCGGTAGACCTGGGTGCCGCCCACGGTGTGGAAGAGCCAGTAGCTGCTCTCGCCGTTCACGGACTGCTCGTCGGGGACCGGCACGATCGCGTCGATTTGTTCGACCCCGGCCAGCGCGGGCCAGGTGGAGAGGTCCGCGGCGGTGTCCACGACGACGCCGGTGCGGTCGTCGCTGCCCGTGGTGAGCGCGCCGGTCTCGGCGGCGCCGGTGCCGACGACACGGACGGTGCGGCCGGAGAAGGTCCAGGCCCGCTCCTCCGTGTCCGGCCAGGGCAGGATCTCGTCGACCGGGCCGGGTTGCACGGGCGGCTGCGGCGGGCGGGTCTGTCCGGTGCCCGTCGTCGTCCACTCCTGGCTTCCGTTCTGCGTGCCGCCGATCGAGGTCGCGGCCTGCAGCCGGCCCTGGGTGAGGCCGCGCAGGGTGGTGATCGACGGGGTGAAGGCGTAGACGGAGCCCTCGGTGGTCACGAAGGGCCGGAAGGACAGCACGGTGGTCTTCCGGTCGCCGTTGGTGCGGCTCTCGAAGGCGATCTCGCCGGTGGTGACGTCGGGCAGCAGACCGCTGATCATCGGGTCCGGTCCGGGCATGGGGTCGCGGTCGTGCGGGAAGTTGGGATCGTTGACCCAGTCCGCCTGGATGAACTCGAACTGCCGGGCCAGGTCGGCCTGGTAGCAGACGAAGAGCAGACCGCGGGGCTCGTCGGGGCCTCGCCCGTCCTCGTTGGCGGGGTCGAACGGGGCGCCGAAGGGGATGCCGCGCCGGATGATGCGGCGTACGTCCATGAACTTCTCGTCGACCAATTCGCCCTTGTCGACCAGTCCGTCGCGCGGGGCGGTCTTGCGCAGATGGGAGAAGAGCGGGGTGATGACGCCGTCGGGGTCGTCCCTGAAGCTGAGGTCGTTGTCGGCATCGGTGCCGGGCGGGGGCGCCGCGTCCGGGAACCTGGCGACCGAGGCGCCGCAGCGCCAGCGGCCCACCAGACGGGCGGCGAGCCATTCGCTCTTCGTGTCCTGGCCGACCACCTTGGCTTCCCTCAGCTTCTGGAGTTCGGTGCCGACCTGTGCCCACCAGCCGGGAACGTCCTGGCCGAGACGCCGTACGACCTGGAAGGAGCCGTACTTCATCCAGTCGGGCGCGCCGTCGGGCAGGGGGGTGTCGTCGGTGCCGAGGACGAACTGGCCGGCCGGGATCATCCGGTCGCTCTTGGCCTTCGCCGGGTCGTCGAAGCCGATCACGGCCGGTTCGCTGACGCCGTCCTTGAAGCCGAAGTGCTCCTTGCCCCGGCGCTTGCCGGGCAGCGTGGCGCCGTTCTGCTGGTGGACGATCAGTACGGCGGCCCGGGAGGCGGCCTCCAGCTGCCGGTTGAGCTCGGTGTTGCGGTCGGTCTCCAGGTCGGCGGCGATGGTCAGCACGGCGTGGATGGGCGGGCGGTGGTCGGCGCCGAAGGCCCAGTTCGCCGGGGCGTTGCAGCCCTTGTCGCCTAGGGCCCCGGCACGGGTGGCGGACCCCTGCACGAACGCCTCGACGGTGCCGCCGAGGGGCACGTCGGCGAACACCTCGGTCTTGCCCGTCAGGCGCTGCAGCCCCGCATGGGTGAGGCTCAGGCCCAGCCAGGTGGCCTTGAGGTTCTTCGGGTCGTCGCCCGCGGAGGCCTCGCGGGCGTCGTGGAACTTGGCGTTGAAGTTGGCGACCTGTTCCGTGGTGGCGATCCGGGGGACCAGCTCCGCCAGCCAGTTCCGGGCGGCGGCCACGTCGCCGAACTGGAGGAAGAGCAGGGTCATGTAGTCCTTCTTGAACCCGGCGAGGATGTCGCCCTGGATCTCTGTGCTGTCGCGCAGCGGTAGTTGAGCGGACATGGAACTCCCTTGGTGGGACGGACGAGGGAAGGAACCGGACGGCACCGGGCGGCGGCAGGGGCACCGCCGCCCGGGAGTCCGGCGGCAGGGGACGAAGACGAGAGCGTCGGGGACGGAACGGCCGGGGACGGCGGGTTCAGGGGCGGAGCTGGACCCACTTGGCGACGCTGGGCACGCCCCGCTGGTCGAGCAGGAAGAGCAGGTAGTACCCGGGCGGTGCGTCGTTGGCGGACGGCGGGGTCGTCAGTTCGAGCTTGTTGCCGGCGCGGCTGGAGATGTCCAGTTCGATGCGGCGCTGGCTGGTGTCCACGGAGTGGGTGGAGGTGATGGGCGCCATCAGGACGGCCTTCGCGGCCCGGGTGGGCGTGTCCGTGCTGACCCTCAGCCTGGCGTTGTAGCCCACAGTCGGGTTCGCCACGTCCGTCAGCGTCGGGCGGTCGCCCTGGTGCAGATACGGCGGCTCGTAGATCTCGATGGTGCCGTTCATCCCGGCCTTGATGTCCGGGTTGTTGGCGATCTCCTGGAGCTCGTCGCCGGTGACCATGATGCGGCCGTCGGGCAGCAGCACGGCGTTGGAGTGGTAACCGCGGGGCAGCCGCTGGACCGGGCCGAGCCGCCAGGCGCCGTCCAGGCCGCGCAGTTCGGTCTGGCGGTACTTCTCGTCGGCGTTGGGGTTGTACAGGCCGTTGCCGTAGTCGCGGATGTCGTAGCCGCCGTTGACGGTGAACAGCCGGCCGTCGGGGAAGATCAGCGTGTCGTCCTGGGTGCGGCCGAAGGCCCGGGAAGTGCCTTCGGTCCAGCGGCCGCCGGAGAACTTGTACGTCTTGGGGTCGTTGCGGTCGCCGCCGAGGATCAGCACGGAGTCGGGGCCCTGACCCTTGGTGGTGCCGGGCAGGGCCACCGCCGAGCCGTAGTTGCGCATGCCGCCGCCGGGGCGGCTGAGCAGCGGATGGCTGGTCTCGGTCGCCGGGTCGAAGACGAACTGCTCGTTGTAGTTGCGGCCGAAGCCGTAGATCCGGCCGTCCCGCAGCGAGAACAGATGCGGATAGTCGGCCATGTACTCCGCGTTGACGGGCCACTTGTCGAGCGCCTGGCCGACGGGCTTGGTCTTCGGGTCCGTCGAGACCGGGGTGCTCTTGGCCGGGAAGCGCTCGATCGTCATGGAGAGCTTGCCCCAGCCGGTGTCGCCGTGGCCGGAGGTGATGAACTGCCGGCCGTCGGCGCCGGTGACCACGGACGGGTACCAGCGGCCCTCGGCCATGTCCTGCTGCCGGTACCAGGTCTCGGTCCACGGGTCGAAGACGAGGGCGAGGTGGGCGCCGGTGCCGTGGTTGCCGCCGAGGTTGCCGCCGAAGACGCCCACCATGCCGTTGGGCAGGTAGGAGTGCCCGGCGCAGAAGATCGGCGCGGCACGCGGTTCGTCCAGGCCGTCGTCCATGTTCACCACGGGCGGCGGTACGGCCTTGAAGGCGGCGGCGCCGGTGCCCTTGGCGGGGTCCCAGACATAGGCGCGTCCGGCGTTGTCCCGGCCGATGACCTCGGTGGGCGCGGTCTCCTTGTTGGGGCTGTCCTCGACGGCCTCGAAGGAGAACAGCAGGATCTTGCCAGTGGGCAGCAGGGCGACGTGGTCGCCGTAGTCCGGGCTGGCGAAGTAGTCGGTGAACTTCCCGAACGTGGCCGGGTCGAACGCCGCGTTCTGCTCCTGCTGCGAGTCGGTGAGCCGCTTGAGGCTGCGGTTCCGCATGGGCTGGGGGTAGCCCCGGTCGACGGCGCGCAGGCCGATGCGGTCGCGGGCCATCTGTTCGGCGCGGGCCCTGCCGAATGCCTTGACCTCGTCGGGGCGGATCTCCTCGGCGAGCTCCGCCTTCGAGATGTGCACTCCGTGCGGGTGCGGATCGGCCGGCCGTGCCGACGACGGCAGGGGGACGAGACGGAACGGGGCGGCGCGGCCGGCGGGGGCGGTGAGTGACAGAACGACCGCGGCGCAGCCCGCCGCGATCGTCCACCTCCCTCTGCGGGGCATGGGGACTCCTCATGGGGACACGGGATGCCCTGAGCCGGGTACGGGGCAGTGCAGGGCGACCACGTAGAGTGACGGAATGGCGCCAGTAAATCACACAGCGTAGCGATATGTGACCGCTTTCTCGAAAGATTGACCGCTTTGCCCCGATGGGGTGCAACGCTGCGTGTCCGGCGGAGGCCCGGACGGGACGACGGCTGCAATGGTCCCGGCCAGTCCCCTGTCCCCTTTGCGAGGAGCACCCCCATGCCCCGAACACGTACCGCCGTCACCGTGGCCGCGGGAGCCGCGGCCCTGCTCGTCTGTGCTGCCCCCGCCGTGGCGGACCCGCCCCAACCGCCGCACCACTTCTCGGTGTTCGTCCCCGGCGGTGCCGACGGCCGACCGCACGAGGCGCTCTGCCCGGCCGCGCAGCACGCCTACAGCGGCGGATACACCATCAGCGCCAAGCAGGACGCGGTCCTCGGCACGGACCGGACCGATGTCACCGAGGACCGTATGAACGACCACGCCACCGGCTGGATCATCACCGCGCGCAAGGCCCAGACCTGGCCTTTCCTCAGCCGCTCGGCCCCGGCCGACCTGACGATCCACATCGCCTGCACGGACGACGTCATGAGCCACGGAGCGGCCTGAACGCGGAGCGGCCTGAACGCGGAGCGGCCTGAACGCGGAGCGGCCTGAACGCGGAGCGGCGGCCCGGCGCACCAGGTGCGCCGGGCCGCCGCGTGCGCGCGCTCAGCCCTGGCCGAGCGTCACCTCCTGCTCCTGGTGGGCGTGGAAGTACGGCAGCGGCAGACCACCCTCGGGGCGCAGTTCCATCACGGTGGCCTCGACGCGGGCCGCGCCGGGCCGAAGCCGGTCCTTTTCGACCTTGCCGGTGTTCACCCAGGTGTGTGCGGCGCCGTCGCACACCGCCTCGGTGCCGCCGATGCCGTAGCGGACGGTCGAGGAGTCCTGGCCGACGGTGCTGCTGACGAACACCGGTCCCGTGCCGCCGGTGCAGCGATAGGTGCCGGAGAGGGTCACGGTGCCGTCCGCCGCGACGCGGCCCGTCGGATCGACGGTGACGGTCTCGTTCGGGTCGGCGGTCGCGGGGACGGCGGCGCAGAGCAGCGCAAGCGCGGCGGCTCCGGCGGCGGCCGCGGCGAGGGCGGGACGTACGGACATGGGGGGCCTTTCCGATCGTGCAGTGGGGGGTTCCCACTGGTACCGGGCGGGCACGGCACGGTGTGTGAACGTCACTCCATCGGGGGCGAGTCACGGCGGTCGTGGAACGGTCAGGGAGTTGTCCGCGAGTTGTCACACTTCGCTTCAGGCCGTTCCGAGGAGTTCACGAGGGGGGCATGGTCTACTCGTGCCGGGCGGCGAACAGGCCGCAGGCACCCGTCACATCCGACGCGGAGGTGTGCCATGTGTTCCCACCGGACCCCGACTCACGACAGCGGCGCCCCGCACATCGTCGCAGCCCACCCCGAGCAGGGCTGGAGCCTGCTGTGCGACGGGGGGATCGTCTTCGACGACACGGGTGAGCTGCACGCCGACGGCAGCGTCGTGCCGCCGCACCGGGCACCGGCCGAACGGCAGACGGTCGCCGCCTGAGCCCCGGCTCGGAAAGGCTCTCGGAAAGGCTCTAGGACAGCACCGCGAAGCCGTCGAGTTCGACCAGCGCCTGCTCGTCCCACAGTCGTACGACCTCCACGACCGCCATGGCCGGATAGGTGCGGCCCGCCAACCGGCGCCAGATCCGCCCGAGTTCGGGGGCCTGGGTGCGGTAGGCGGCGACGTCGGTCGCGTACACGGTGACGCGGGCGAGGTCGGCGGGAGTGCCGCCGGCCGCGCGCAGGGCGGTGAGGAGATTGCCGAGCGCCTTCTCGAACTGCTCGGGGAGGGTGTCGCCGGTGACCTTGCCGTCGGTGTCGAGGGCGGTCTGGCCCGCGAGGAAGACCACCCGGGCGCCGGTGGCGACGACCGCGTGGGAGAAGCCGGCGGGCGGGGACAGGTCGGGCGGATTGACGCGCTCGGTCGTCACGGACGGGCCTCCCGGTCGGCGGTGGCGTACAACTCCTTGGCGATGATGCCGCGTTGGACCTCGCTGGCACCCTCGTAGATACGCGGGGCGCGCACCTCGCGGTAGAGGTGTTCGAGCAGATGGCCCCGCTCCAGCGCCCGGGCGCCGTGCAACTGGACGGCCGCGTCGACGACGTACTGCGCGGTCTCGGTGGCCAGCAGCTTCGCCATCGCGGCGCGCTTGGGGACGTCGGGGGCGGACTCGTCGTACGCCGTCGCCGCCGCGTAGACCATCAGGCGGGCCGCCTCCGTGCGGAGCGCCATTTCCGCCACCTGATGAGCGACCGCCTGCAGATCCCTCAGCTTGCCGCCGAACGCGTCCCGTCCGGCCGTATGGGCGAGGGTCGCGTCGAGCGCCGCCTGGGCCATGCCGACGGCGAAGGCACCGACGCTCGGGCGGAAGAGATTGAGTGTGCCCATCGCGACCCGGAATCCGCGGTCGACCTCCCCGAGCATGTCGTCCTCGGTCACGAGTACGGCATCGAAGTCGAGGCTGCCGATGGGGTGCGGGGAGAGCATCTCCAGGGGCGAACCGGTGAGGCCGGGCCGGTCGGCGGGCACCAGGAAGGCGGTCACCCCGCGGGCACCGGCATCGGGGGTGGTCCGCGCGAAGACGGTGTAGAAGTCCGCCTCGGGGGCGTTGGAGATCCAGCACTTCTGCCCGGTGAGCCGCCAGCGCCCCGCTCCCCGCGGTTCCGCCCGCAGGGCGAGCGCCGCCGCGTCCGAGCCCGCCCCCGGCTCGCTCAGCGCGAACGCGGCCACCGCGCTGCCGTCGGACACCCGGGGCAGCCAGCGGTCCCGCTGGGCGGGGGTGCCATGGGCGTGGACCGGGTGGGCGCCGAGGCCCTGCAGGGCCAGGGCGGTCTCGGCCTCCGTGCAGGCCTGGGCGAGGGACTCGCGCATCAGACAGAGATCCAGGGCGCCCGAGGTGAACAGGCGCGACAGCAGACCGAGCCGGCCCAGTTCCGCGAGGAGCGCCCGGTCGACCCGGCCGGGCTCACCCTTCTCCGCAAGCGGGCGCAGCCGCTCCGCGGCCAGGACACGCAGCTCGGCGCACCAGGCATTTTGTTCCGGTTCGAGCGAGAATGCGGGCACTGCCGGTCCTCCCTCCACGGCGGGCCGCCATCGACCCCCATTCGACGGTATCGCGTACTGTTGACTGCCGTCACCAACACGATACGCTCCTTGCGCGAGCGCACCACGAGCCCACGCGAGCCCACCAGGCAAGGGGGCGAACCGTCATGAACGTCTCGGCGCACGTCGACACCTTCGCGCGCGACAACCTGCCACCACCCGACGAGTGGCCGGAGCTCCACTTCGACCTGCCGGAGCTGCACTACCCCGAGCGGCTGAACTGCGCCGTCGAGCTCCTGGACCACGCCGACCCGGCGCGTCCCGTGTTCCACGCGCCCACCGGCGACACCTGGACCTACGGCGACCTCCGCGCCCACGTCGACCGCATCGCGCATGTCCTCACGCGCGACCTGGGCGTAGTCCCCGGCAACCGCGTCCTGCTGCGCGGCCCCACCACGCCCTGGCTCGCGGCCTGCTGGCTGGCGGTGCTGAAGGCGGGCGCGGTGGCCGTCACCGTGCTGGCCCAGCAGCGCCCGCACGAGCTGGGCACGATCTGCTCGATCGCCCGGGTGGGCCACGCGCTGTGCGACATCCGCGCCGTCGACGACCTCGCCAAGGCCGAGATCCCCGGGCTGCGCATCACGACGTACGGCGGTGACGCCCCGGACGACCTCCTCAACCGCCCGGCGCCCTGCACCCCGTACCCCGCCGTCGACACCGCGTCCGACGACGTCGCGCTGATCGCGTTCACCTCCGGCACCACCGGTCGCCCGAAAGGGTGCATGCACTTCCACCGGGATGTGCTCGCCATAGCGGACACCTTCTCGAAGCATGTGCTCAAACCACATGTGGACGATGTCTTCGCGGGCAGTCCCCCGCTGGGCTTCACCTTCGGCCTCGGCGGGCTCGTGGTGTTCCCGATGCGGGCCGGCGCCAGCGCGCTGCTCCTCGAACAGGCGACCCCCAAGCGGCTGCTGCCCGCGATCGCCGAGCACCGGGTCTCGGTCCTGTTCACCGCGCCCACCGCGTACCGCGCGATCCTCGACGACCTGGACGGCCATGACATCTCGTCACTCAGACGCTGTGTGTCCGCCGGGGAGAACCTGCCCGCCGCCACCTGGCGGGCCTGGCACGAGCGCACCGGCCTGCGGATCATCAACGGCATAGGCGCCACCGAGCTGCTGCACATCTTCATCTCCGCCGCCGACGAGCGGATCAGGCCCGGGACGACCGGTGTTCCGGTGCCGGGGTGGCAGGCGCGCGTGCAGGACGCGAACGGGGATCCGGTGCCGGACGGGGAGCCCGGACTGCTCGCCGTGCGCGGGCCGGTCGGCTGCCGGTACCTCGCCGATCCTCGGCAGCGGGACTATGTGCGCTACGGCTGGAACGTCACCGGCGACACCTACGTCCGCGAGGACGACGGCTACTTCCGCTATGTCGCCCGCGCCGACGACATGATCATCTCGGCCGGGTACAACATCGCCGGACCGGAGGTGGAGGACGCGCTCCTGCGCCACCCGGACGTGGTCGAGGCGGCGGTGATCGGGCAGCCCGACGAGGCCCGCGGACAGGTGGTCGTGGCGTACACCGTGCTGAAGGAGGGCGCGGAGCGGGACGCCGACGCGCTGCGCGGCTTCGTCAAGTCCGAGCTGGCGCCGTACAAGTGCCCGCGCGAGATCGTCTTCCTCGACGCGCTGCCGCGCACGGCGACCGGCAAGCTCCAGCGCTATCGCCTCCGTACCGAAGGTGACCAGCCGTGATGCCGAAGACCTAAGATGATCAACGTGTCCGAGCAACACGCACCACGGTCCCTCATCGTCACGCTCTACGGCGCGTACGGCCGCTTCACACCCGGTCCGGTACCCGTCGCCGAGCTGATCCGGCTGCTGGCCGCGGTCGGCGTGGACGCGCCCTCCGTACGCTCGTCGGTGTCCCGGCTCAAGCGGCGCGGCCTGCTGCGGCCCGCCCGTACGGAGCAGGGCGCGGCCGGGTACGAACTCTCGCCCGAAGCACGGCAGTTGCTCGACGACGGCGACCGGCGTATCTACGCGACCGCACCGCCCGAGGACGAGGGCTGGGTGCTCGCCGTGTTCTCGGTGCCGGAGTCGGAGCGGCAGAAGCGGCACGTGCTGCGCTCCCGGCTGGCGGGCCTGGGCTTCGGCACGGCGGCCCCCGGGGTGTGGATCGCCCCGGCGCGGCTGTACGAGGAGACCCGGCACACCCTGCAGCGGCTGCGGCTCGACCCGTACGTCGACTTCTTCCGGGGCGCGCACCTCGGCTTCGCGCCCACGGTCGAGGCGGTCGCCCGCTGGTGGGACCTGGCCGCGATCGCCAAGGAGCACGAGGCGTTCCTCGACGCGCACGAGGGCGTGCTGCACGACTGGGAGCGGCGCACGGACACCCCGCCCGAGGAGGCCTACCGCGACTACCTCCTGGCCCTGGACACCTGGCGCCACCTCCCCTACACCGACCCGGGCCTCCCCGTGCACCTGCTGCCCGCGAACTGGCCGGGCGCGCGGTCGGCCGAGGTGTTCCACGGACTCCACGAGCGGCTGCGGGACGCAGGAGCGACGTTCGCCGGGCTGTGAGCCCGGCGACAACACGCCCACCACGGCAAGGGCTCAGGGAGCCACTGTCTGGCTCACCGGGCTGCCGAGCGCGGGCAAGACGACGATCGCCCGCCTCCTGGGAGACCGGCTGGCGGCCGAGGGACACCGGGTGGAGGTCCTCGACGGCGACGAGATACGCCGCTTCCTCTCCGCCGGACTCGGTTTCTCGCGGGCGGACCGGAACACCAACGTGCAGCGCATCGGGCTCGTCTCCGAGGTGCTCGCGCGCAACGGCGTGCTGTCCGTCGTGCCGGTCATCGCGCCGTACGCCGACAGCCGCGACGCGGTGCGGGCCCGGCACGAGAAGAGCGCCACGCCCTACCTGGAGGTGCATGTCGCCACCCCGGTGGAGGTGTGCAGCGAACGGGATGTGAAGGGCCTGTACGCCCAGCAGGCCACGGGGGAACTGAGGGGGCTCACGGGGGTCGACGACCCGTACGAGCAGCCGGCCGAGCGGGTGTTCTCTGATCGACCCGGCGGACGGCGCGACGCCGACCGCGGGCATGGCCGAGGTCAGCTCTCCAGGGTGAGCCGCGGCTTGGGGGCGTCCGTGCGTCCGGTCTGCGGGGGCCGGCTGCCAGCGCGGTACGGGTCGGGCCACACGACGCCCGGACCCTCGTACCCCTGCTCGGCGGCGGCGTGCAGTGTCCAGTGCGGGTCGTAGAGGTGAGGTCGGGCCAGCGCGCACAGGTCCGTACGCCCGGCCAGGATCAGCGAGTTGACGTCGTCCCAGGAGGAGATCGCACCGACCGCGACGACCGGGACACCGACCTCGTGCCGGATCCGGTCGGCGAACGGTGTCTGGTACGACCGCCCGTACTCCGGCTCCTCCTCGGCCACCACCTGCCCGGTCGACACATCGATCGCGTCAACGCCGTGGGCGGCGAAGGCGCGGGCGATCTCGACGGCGTCCTCGGCCGTGGTGCCGCCCTCGGCCCAGTCGGTGGCGGAGATACGCACGGTCATGGGCCGCTCCTCCGGCCACACCCCGCGTACGGCGTCGAACACCTCCAGCGGGAAGCGCAGCCGCTTCTCCAGCGAGCCGCCGTAGGCGTCGGTACGCCGGTTGGTCAGCGGGGAGAGGAAGCCGGAGAGCAGATAGCCGTGGGCGCAGTGGAGTTCGAGCAGATCGAAGCCGGCGCGGGCGGCACGCCAGGCGGCGGAGGTGAACTGTTCCCGGATGTCGGTGAGTTGTGCGCGGGAGAGCTGGCGCGGGATCTGGCTCTCGGGCCTGTACCGGAGCGGGGAGGCGGCCACGAGCGGCCAGTTGCCGTCGGGCAGAGGTTCGTCGATGCCCTCCCACATCAGCTTCGTCGAGCCCTTGCGCCCGCTGTGGCCGAGCTGCACGCCGATCGCCGTGCCCGGTGACCGGTCGTGCACGAACTCGGTGATCCGCCGCCAGGCCTCGCCCTGTCTGCCGGTGTAGAGACCGGCGCAGCCGGGGGTGATCCGGCCCTCCTCGCTGACGCACACCATCTCGGTCATCACCAGACCGGCACCGCCGAGGGCGCGGGCGCCCAGGTGGACGAGGTGGAAGTCGCCGGGGATGCCGTGGACCGAGGAGTACATGTCCATGGGCGAGACGACGACCCGGTTGCGCAGGGTCAGGCCGCGCAGCCGGAAGGGGGTGAACATCGGGGGCGTACCCGGCGGGCAGCCGAACTCGCGCTCCACGGACTCGGTGAAGCCGGTGTCACGCAGCCTGAGGTTGTCGTGGGTGACGCGGCGGCTGCGGGTGAGCAGGTTGAAGGCGAACTGGCGGGGCGGCTGGCGCAGGTACAGCGCGATGTTCTCGAACCACTCCAGGCTGGCGCGGGCGGCGCGCTGGGTGGAGGCGACGACGGGTTTGCGCTCGGTCTCGTAGGCCGTCAACGCCTCGGCCAGGGTGGGCTGTTCCTCGAGGCAGGCGGCGAGCGCGAGGGCGTCCTCGACGGCCAGCTTGGTGCCGGACCCGATGGAGAAGTGGGCGGTGTGGGCGGCATCGCCGAGGAGGACGATGTTGCCGTAGGACCAGTGTTCGTTGACGACGGTGCGGAAGTTGATCCAGGCGGACTTGTTGGAGCGCAGGGGCCGCCCGCCCAGCGCGTCCGAGAAGATCTTCGCGCAGCGCTCGACCGACTCCTGCTCCCCGAGTTCGTCGAACCCGGCGGCCCGCCACACCTCCTCGCGCATCTCGACGATCACGGTGGAGGCGCCGAATTGATTCTGCGGCCCGGAGTGCCTCGTTGAGGGGTGGTGGTCGGGAGACGGGCGGGCGTAGGGGTAGCCGTGCAGTTGCATCACGCCGTGCTCGGTCTCGGCGATCTCGAAGCGGAAGGCGTCGAAGGCGAAGTCCGCGGCCAGCCAGATATAGCGGCAGCGGTGGGTGGCCACATGGGGCTGGAACACATGGGTGTAGGCCTCACGTGTGGTGCTGTTCACCCCGTCGGCGGCGATGACGAGGTCGTATGCCTCGGCGAGCCAGGCCGGGTACGGTGCCTCGCTGCGGAAGCGCAGCTCCACGCCCAGGTTGCGGCAGCGCTCGTGCAGGATTTCCAAGAGGCGTTTTCTGCCGAGGGCCGCGAAGCCGTGGCCTCCGGAGGTTTGGCGGGTGTTGCGGTGGACGATGTCGATGTCGTCCCAGCGGACGAAGTGTTTCTGCAGTGCCTCGTAGACCGTGGGGTCGGCGTGTTCGATGCCGCCCAGGGTTTCGTCGGAGAGGACCACTCCGAAGCCGAAGGTGTCGTCGGGGGCGTTGCGTTCCCAGACAGTGATTTCGCGGGCGGGGTCGAGGCGTTTGAGCAGGGCGGCTGAGTACAGGCCGCCGGGGCCGCCGCCGATGATTGCGATGCGTTGGGGGTGGCCAGACATGTGCGGCGGCTGCGGGTTCGTTGTGGCTGGTCGCGCCCCGCGGCGGAGCCGCATATCGACAGGGCCCCGCGCCCCTGGGGTCGGCACCTTTCCGTCGGCTTCCACGGTCACCGCCCCCTCCACTTCGGTGGCCTCTTCTCTGTGAACGACGCGTGGAACTCCGCGTAGTCCTCGCCGTTCATCAGCAGCGCCTGTGTCGAGGCGTCCAGTTCCACCGCCGCCGCCAGTGGCATGTCCAGCTCTGCTGTGAGCAGGGCCTTGGTCTGGGCGTAGGCGAGGGCCGGGCCGTTGGAGAGGCGGTGGGCCAGGGCGAGGGCGGCCTCGTCGGTGTGGCCCTCCTCGGTCAGTTCGCTGATCAGGCCGATCCGCTCGGCCTCCACCGCCCGCACCGGTTCACCGAGCATCAGGAGTCGGGTCGCGTGGCCGAGGCCGACCACGCGGGGCAGCAGATAGGCCGCGCCCATGTCGCCGCCGGACAGGCCGACGCGGGTGAAGAGGAAGGCGAAGCGGGCCGAGGGGTCGGCGATGCGGAAGTCGGCCGCGAGCGCCAGTACCGCTCCCGCTCCGGCCGCCACCCCGTGCACCGCCGCGATCACCGGGAACGGGCACTCCCGTACGGCCCGCACGACCTGTCCGGTCATCCGGTTGAAGTCGAGGAGCTGCGCGGTATCCATGGACAGCGTCGCGCCGATGATCTCGTCGACGTCGCCGCCGGAGCAGAAGCCGCGGCCCTCGCCGGTCAGCACCAGGGCGCGGACCGACCTCTCGCGGGACAGCTCGGCGAGCAGGTCGCGCAGGTCGGCGTAGGCGCCGAAGGTGAGGGCGTTGAGTTTCTCGGGGCGCGCGAGGGTGACGGTGGCGACTCCGTCGGCGATCTCAACCCGCAGGTGCTCCCAGTCGGAGGTGCGGGCGGCGGAGCCGGTGAAGGGACTCATGACGGCGGCCTCCCAGGGCGGCGGTGCCTCACGTAGCTCTACCCCATGAAGCTATCACCCATTTATGACTGTCGTCACGAGTACGCGACACGAGTGGCGCATTTGGCCGAGTGCGGTCACGCCGGTCACGGGTCGTCGACAGGGAGGTAACAGTGGGAGCGGCCGCGCTAGGCGGAACGTGGTAGGGGGTAAGCCGCCCGGTACCGGGGCCACAGGCCCCCTGCGGTGCCCCTTGAGAGACGCTGAAGCGGGGCGCCGTACCATCTCTTGGGTTGAAAGCAGGACAGCCTGCTCCATGAACGGAACCGCCTTGTACGAGAGCCCCTCCGCCCCAGCCTCGTGGCGCATCGCGCTGCCGCACACCGCCGCCGCGGTGCCGGTGGCGCGTGCGCTGGTCCGTACGGCACTGGCGGAACTGGAGCATGCGGCCGACAGCGACACCGCTGAGCTGCTCACGGCCGAGCTGGTCGCCAACGCGGTGGAGCACACCTCGGGAAACGGCCCGATAGAGCTGGTGGTGGAGCTGCGGCCGACCGGCTGCCAGGTCGAGGTGCACGACCCGGACCCGGCGCCGCCCGGCCATCTCACCCGGCCCGTCGTCGAGCAGCCCGACCCCTGGCAGGAGCACGGGCGCGGTCTGCTGCTGCTCCGCGCCCTCAGCTCGTCCTGCGGCCACCGCCCGACCGAGTCGGGCAAGGCCGTCTGGTTCAGACTGCCTGTCGTACCGCGTCAGCGGCGTCCCGCGTGACCTCGGCGTCCCGCGCCGTGGTGAGCGTGGAGTTCCGGCGGCCGTAGAGGACGTACACCAGGAATCCGGCCGCGAGGAACACCGCGAACTGGATCCAGGTCGTCCAGCCCGTCTCGTACATCAGGGAGAGTCGCCGCAGCGCTATCACCTGCGTAAACACGCAGGATGCCCCTCTCCATGGCTACCTTGATGGCTACGCACGCTACCCGTCGTGCTCCACGCCTTCGAAGTAGCGTCTCCGGCACAAGTTCTGCAGCGGTCGAACCGCGCTCAGAGTGTGGCAGACGATACGATTGATCGCTTCTTCGGCCCGATGTGCGCCGTTGATCACCAGGGGGAAATGTCGTGTTCAGCCGGTGCAGCAGGGCGACCCGCGCCGTGTAGGTCCTTACCGCGTCGTGGGACGACTTGGAGCTGGTGGCATGGGCACTGTGTACGCCGCGCTCGGCGCGACAGGAGAGCGGATGGCCGTCAAGGTCATCCATCCAGCGCAGGCTGCAGATGATGAGTTCCGTGCTCGGTTCCGGCGGGAAGTACAGCTCTCCCAGCGGGTGATAGGGCCATGCCTGGTTCCGGTCCAAGACGCCGACACCGAAGGTGCGGCCCCGTGGCTTGCTACGCCCTTCATTCCTGGCCCCACCCTCGACCGACACGTGACGGCCAACGGCCCCCTGGCCGGAGCGCATCTGTACGCGCTGTCAGCCGGCACCGCAGCCGCACTGACCGCGGTGCACGCGGCGGGCATCGTCCATCGGGACGTGAAACCGCAGAATGTCATCCTGGCCCCGTCCGGCCCGCAGGTGCTGGACTTCGGTATCGCCCACGCCCTCGACGGCACTTCCGTCACTCGCACCGGAGTGATGACCGGCACACCAGGCTGGATCAGCCCCGAGCATTACCGCACCGGTGCGGTCGGTCCCGAAGGCGACGTCTTCGCCTGGGGAGCCCTCGTCGCCTACGCCGCCACCGGCCGCCTTCCCTTTGGTAGCGGCGCTGCGGACGCTGTCGCCTTCCGCGTGATGTCAGCCGAGCCGGATCTGGACGGGGTACCGGCTGACCTTGGACGCCTGGTGGAAAAGGCCCTGTCCAAGGAGCCCTCCGACCGGCCGAGTGCCGCCGAACTCGAAGGCGCCTGCACCACGTTGCTCGCGGCCCAGGCAACCGCCGTCATCTCCCCGGCCGACCACCAGCCGCCCACGCTGATATCCGATCTGGTCAGCCTGCACTGGGACCTGCCGTCCGAAGACGAACCCGCCTGGCCTGGACCGTCACGCCGTAGCCGTACCCGGCTGTATCTGGCAGTCGGCGCAGCCGCTGCCATTCTCGGTAGTCTCGGCGGCGCCATCGCAGCCTCTCAGTCATCCCATGCCGCACAGGAACAGGCCTCTGCATCGAGTAGCCGGCCGACAGCCGTAACCGGTACCCCCACTCTTACGGCGAAGCACTCCCCCAGCCGTCCAGGCAGCCCCACGCCGTCCGTCTCCCCGGCACAACTCGCCTCGGAAAACCCGCAGGCTGTTGCTCCGTCACCTGCATACACCCGCAGCGACAATGCCCAGCCGACCGTCGACGAATGGGTCGCCGCCCGGGTGCCCGCCACACCTGCGGAAAAGGCCGCCGCCCAGCGCTTGGTCAAGGAAGCAGCCCCCATCATTCAGGGACCCCAGTACGTGGATGACAGCGTGACAGTGACCTTCAACCCCGCGGCGCAGACCATGTTCGTCACCTTCGGCCCCGGGATATACCCGGAGGGGCAGGACTACCACGACGACACCAACTGGACCGACATCGTACGCGGCCTGATGTTCGGCACCTGCTCGGAAGCCCAGCAGGACTTCCACAACGACACCGCCTGGCCCTACGGCCGCGCAGTAGTCGTCTACCGCGAATCCATGGCCAGCCCCATCATCGCCGATTGGCGTGAAGTCACCCACATTGACAGTTGCCGCGTGTAACCACACCTAACGCCAAAACAGCCTGCCTCCCGGAGGCTGTCACCCCTTAGGTCTGTCAGTCTCCGAAGAGCAGGAACGAGGGCGCGCACCGTCATGCAGGGGGCAGCCCGACCTGGAAGTGTGTCCAGCATGCGGACGCCGCCTGTGATTCGCATCACATGTTCGCAGCGATCGGCGACATAGGGCGGCATTTCTGGACGCGATACCTACAAAATTCAGAGCCCCAAGCCGCGCCAGTCCACAATCCGCCTCGACCGAAATGCCACCCGACATCAAGTCATTCCGGCCAAACACCAACGGATCGATTCCACTCTGCTCCCCATGGACGCCCGTAGGCCTGTTCTGCGGTCGCCTAACGGCGGGCCTGGCCCCGATTTCCGAGTCCACGGCCGGAGTCGGGGCCGAAGTCTCGCCCCTCCCGAAACGGCAAGTGAGCAGAAATGCCGGGCCACATAGGCCTATTGAACCTTCGACCGAACCGGAATGGACACCCAGGTCTCGTACCCCTCGCCATCGTCGCGATGCTGGCCAATGTCGTCGGCCAGGCGGTGGACGAGGTACAGACCCGGCTCTTCCTCCGGGCCAGGCAACGGTTGATCCATCGCTCCGACGGTGACCAAGACGTGCTCCCCGTCGTACGAGACCCGGCCGCTCAGATCGATGCCGGCACGGTGTCGCGCGGTGATGTCGACGAGTTCGGCCAGTACGGCGAGCGTCGCCTCCTCGACGGCTTTGGCATTGGGTGCGCCCGCGAGCAGCGCCGGCAGCACCTTCGCAACGAAAGCGCGTGCGCGGCGCATGCTCTGGGCGGGGGTGTGCTCGGGGCCGAGACGGAACTCGATCGAGTTCTCAGGGTTCGGCAAGCCCAGCTGCGCGGAAGCGCCCGGTCTGACTGCGGCGGACTGCAGGCTGGAGGCCCAGAGCTGAGGCATGGCGTCGGAGATCGTCATGGCTGATCCATCCCGTCAGATAACTCGTGGGCGAATGTTAGTTCGATATGCATGAGTGCGCAGGTCAGCGCCCTGTGACGCGGAGAGAAGGGCCGCCACCCTCCCGCAAGGCCGCAAGCGGCGCAGACGCCGGCGAGCCAAGTACGGAAGGACGGGCGTTCCCCATCGCCCAGGTTCGTTCACGCCTGCTTCCCCTCAGTAATGTGCTCTCCCGGGCATCGGACCGGACAGCAAACCGGTGCCCCCTGCACCCCCCGGAAGGCAGGCCAGTGGACCCCTACGGGACCACGACCCAGAAGCGGATTGTGCGCAACCTTCGCACAATCCGTGATCCTGCCCTCCACACCCACCCGTGTCAACTAAAGTACACAGAGAACAAGATCGAAGAGAGCGAGACGGTACGTGGTTGAGTGCAGTCATCGGTCGGACGGCTTTCCGGCCATGCCCGGCAAGCCCGGTGCGCGGTGAGGCCCGACCATCCGTCGCTGGCAGACAAGCTCAAGGCACTCATGGCCAGCCGACGGGATGCCAACGGCCGGGCATACACTTCGCGGTCACTGTCCGCCTCTGTCGATGCGCTTCCCGGCAGTCACGTATCGGTCTCCCACGCCGCCGTCGCCAAACTGGCGAATGGCTCGCAGGACAACCCGACCGTCTCGACGATCGTGGCCCTGTGCGAAGCCCTGGGCGGCGTACCGCCCGCATACCTGCTTCCTCACGACAGCTACGACGACCTAGACGCGCTTGAGTCGTTCGAGGATCCGTCTGCGCGCCGTGTCTTAGCTCTCCTAAACGGGTTGCCCGAGAGTGAGTTGCAGAATGTCATTGCAGACTTGGAGCGACGACGCTCCGACCTCGGTCTGGCGCCGGTACCGCGCAGGGAGGCCGCTGAGAAGCCGGCCCGACGTCAACGCCGGCGAAGTAAGAACGAGGCCGCCCAGTACGCGGCCGATGCATTGGAAGGGCTCTAAGTGGACGGCATAGTCTTCGGGACATGCACTGTGGTCGGTTTGCTGGTCACAACTCTCTGCACCAGGAGAGCCATCGGCAACCCGCGGGTGTCAACCTGGTCTATCGCCGCCGCCTTCGGCATCTGCACCGTCGGCGTCTTCTTCGCCGTCCCCGTGGTCGCCCAGGCAGCGGAGGACACCACCGGCGTCGCCAACGTTGGCAAACTGATCGCTCACATCTGCGCGATCCTTTGGTGCGCCGCGCTCCAGATCACGATGGTGGACCTGACCTACCGCCCCGACTACTTGCGCGCCGCGATGTTCCAGCGGACCTTCGCTGCCATGGTGGAGCTGGCGATCATGGTGCCACTTTTCCTGGCGACGAACGAGCCGGGCGTCGAGTTCACCACCGCGTACGTGCACAACGAATCGGTGGCCGCATACCTGCTGATCTACCTGGCGTACGTCCTGGTTACGTGCGGCGAGCTGGCCTTCATGTGTGGACGGACCGCGCAGCGCAACTGGGGCATCCGGCCCTGGAGCGGCGCCGGCTACGCGCTGTCCTCCATGGCCGCGACGCTTGGCATTGCGTACACCTTGTCCAAGGGCTCCTACATCATCTTCTACATCCTGGGCGACCCGTGGCCCCTGGACGTCGAGGAGGTTGTGAGCCCTTCGCTGAGCGGCCTGGCCGTGTTGTTCCTCTTCCTGGGCTTGACCTTTCCCATGCTGGGCGCGCTGCGTGAGCGGGTTCGCCAACGGAAGGAATTGGCTGGTAGTTGAGTTTGCCTCACGGGGTGAGGCAAGGCGGCCCGAACAGAAGAGGGGCCCCAGGATCGCCTGGGGCCCCTCTCTGCTATCCGCTGGGCAGCGGGCAGCATCGGCTCCGCGGCCGTACGAGACGACTACCGGGTGGTGTCGTCCCGCAGCGCCTCGAACCGTGCCTCGCACAGCGGCAACAGATGGAGCTCTGCGGGTAACGGGCGTACAGCGCCTGAATCTCAGCCATCGCATGTTGCAGCGGGCTCGGGTGCTCAGCCTGCCGCGTGGAAGGCCGCGAGGCGCTTATTGGGAGTCGCGGGCCTTGAGAACGGCGGGAGCCCGCCGTACGGCCTCCTGCGCCATGGCCCGCACCATGCGGATGCCGAGGACGTCAGCGACCTGGCGAATGGTGCAGTCGGCGAACATGCCCAGCTCCGGCCAGTCGGCCTTGGCGGCGGCGATCTGTTCGTCGGTGAGGCGGTCGATGGTCCACGCCGACGGGGCGGCGTTGTCGATGACCCAGCGCTTAGACAGCTCGGCGTCGATCGTGGCGAAGTCCTCCACGATCTTGGCGGCGAGGTCGTCCCGCTCCTCCATCAGCTCGACGTCCCACGCGAGGCCCTTGCCCCTGCGCTCCTCGGAGGCGTGCCGCGCAAGGCTGGTCTTCCACGCCTCGACGTTGCTCCGCAGGTTGGCGAGCGGGCCGTTCAGGTCGGGCCTCTGGTACACGGTGGTGTCCCTTCGTTCGGGTCGGTGACGGGGTGCTCTCCCCGCCGGTGGGGCCGGGGCCCCCAGGGTGGACGCCCCGGAAGACCGGGGGATCAGGCGGTCAGCGTCAGGAGCTGCCGGTGATCGGGGAGGGAGTTCAGCAGACGGTTCCGCCACGCCAGGGCGTACCGCGGGCAGTTCCCGCAGTGCTGATGCGTGCACCCGGGCATCGGGGCCCGCTTGGTGGCGTTCAGGCTCCACGCCAGGGAGTCGGACGAGTAGAGCAGGTGGGAGGTCTCGCGCAGGCCCGTGACCTTGAAGCCGAACCCGTGCAGGCGGATGCCCATGGACCACAGGGTCTCGATGATGCGTACGGCCTCGTTCGTGGTCTGCCGACGGCACACAGAGCCGATGCCGACGACCGGCTCAAGGGTGAGGTCGACACCGGCCTGCTCGTACAGGTCCACACAGCGCAGGTAGTCATCGAGGGTGAAGCCCTGGAGCACGGGCATCCACGGCAGATCCGCGTCCAAGCTCAGGAGATTGAGGAAGGACGCCACGGTCTTGTACTGGTGGCGCTCCACCGTCAGGCCGGTCTTCGTCAGGATCTCGTCCTCGCACATCCAGTCCTGAATGGCGCAGACGTCCATCATGCCGATCTCGTCGTAGTACCGGCGCGCCGCCGCGGCGTACTCGTACGGGCTGACGGTCCACTGCCCGTACTTCGACAGCTCCGTGAAGCCGCCGGAGTCCAGCATCCACGGGGTGACGGCCCGCGGCAGGGTCTTGCGGCCGGAGAGACGGTGGTTCGCAACGCACAGGGGGACGCAGTCCTCGCCGAACTCCGGCCGGGCGAGCCACGACGGCTGATGCGTGCCCAGGTACGTCACGCGGTCGACGTCGTCGTACGAGCGGCGCCCGGGGTTCGTCGGGGCGGCCGGTCGCATGGCTGCACTGTCCGCGGAAGTCGCGGGGAGGTCGAAGAGGACGGCAGAAGACACGCGTGTTCCTTCGTTCGGGCTTCGTTGGCGGTGCTCTCCGCCAACAACACACACAATACAGCAATGAGACCCACGGGGAAGGGGACCCCCCGAAAACGGGGGCCCCAACCGGACGGCCCCCGCAACGCTCAGCGGCGCTCAGCTCTCAACGTCGGCCCATCGCACGGTCGTCGTCCCGTCGTCCTCCACGACTCGGATCGAGGCCGTCACAACCGCCGTCACCGACTGCCCGTCGCTCACCGTCGTGGCGTCCGGGCCGATCGGCCACGGCGTCCGGTCGAGCTTCAACCGGACCGTCCGCGGCGTACCGCCCGACAACGTGGCCTCCACGACGTCACCGGCCTTCAACTCCGGCAATCCCCTACGCCCTTGCACCCGCCGCACCAGGTTGACCATCTGGAACGGCGCGACACCGACGCCGGCCAGCCTGCGCACCCAGTCGTCCCCGAGGGACGCCAGGTCCGGGTGCCGCTCGACCAAGTCCGCAATCTCCCCGTCCGACAGCTCCCGACCAGGCTGCCACGCTCGAGGCGCCCGCTTGCTGGCCGTGGCCACGACGTCGAGCCCGATGAACATGTCCGCCAAGTGCCAGCCCGCGGTCGCACGCGCCTCGATGGCCTTCACCGCCTCCCACGTCTCCACCCCGTGAGGGAGCGGGGCGCGCACCTCAGCGGCCTTCTCGCGCATCGCCTCCAGCTCCTTGTCCAGGTCCATCGGCTCCGTACGCGGGTTCTCGGTCATCGTCATCTCTCCGTCGTCGGATCGGTGGGTGTCATCTTGCAGGGGTGGTTCAGCAGGGGTGAAGCTCAGCGGCCGGCGCCCACGTGCCGGGGCTGAGCGGCATGGACCAGGCGAGCGGCGTGACGCGCACGGTGCCGTCCGTGAACAGCCAACTGCCGACCTGCACACGCTCGTCCGGACGGCCTTCTCGCCTCCAGACGGCCGTGGAGCCGATGGGCAGACGGGCGGTGAGCGCGGGAGCTGTCAGCGGCATCCCCACCAGCTTCCGGCCGCGCTCAGTGATGTACGGGTAGGCGTTGGTCATCCAGTGGTCGGTGGGCCCAGCGATCCGGCCGTCATGGCTCTGGAAGACCACCAGGCCGTCACGGTGAAGCCCCTGCCCGTCCCGATGGTTCAGCCCGTGCACCGCCCCGGTCTCGGGGTTCGCGCGCCGCAGCTGCCTGTACCGGTCGAACGGGATGAGCGCGGCCCGCCCCTGGAGAGTGAGGAACCGGCTGCCAGTCTCCTCGTCGGTGCGCGCCCACGTCTCCGGTATCGACTCCAGCACGCGCGCGGACACCACACCGTCGGGCAGACGCCCCCCGGCGTCGACACCGGCGAGCAGGGCCTTCCGCTGGCTCGGCGTCATCTTCGTGATGGCGTAGCTGTAGAGCAGGTGGGTCTCGGACACGGTTCGTTCTCCCCGAAGGAACAGGCGCAGGTCTGACAGGGGCGGGATCAGGCGGCGAGGTCGTACTGCTTGCGCAGCATCGACAGACGGTCGAGGTACCGCGCGGTCGTGGCCTTGCCGACGTACCTGGCCATCGCCGTACCGGCCGGCGGGCGAGCCGCGGGCCCCTCCTGCTCCTCCAGCTCCGCCGCGCGCCGGATGATCTCCCGCATCGACAGACCGTGTTTGAAGTCGGCCCCGACGATGGCTTCCGTCCGGGCGTAGGCCGCGGCCGCCACCGGCTCACGCCGCGCGGCGTTCACCAAGTCGCCGATGCACCCGAGGACACAGAACATGCAGCTCAGGCTTTACCGGACCAAAGAGCACGATCAGGAACGCCAGTCCCTGATCGTGTGTCCGCCTATGCGCTAAGCCAAAAATGTTCAGCGTTCAATTTGCACAGTATGTTCAGGTAGTCCGCTGCGGCAGCCCCTTGGCTGACTTCTCCCACTGCTCTCGGAGGTCGCTGGCGAAGAAGTCATATGCGCATGGATGCTCCATCTTCTTGAGAGTGAGAACTAGCCCCTCATGATGCGTGCTATATAGGAGAACGGGCTGGACGCGAAGCTGAGATTGACTGTCGGCCGGGCTCGCGCCGGTAGGCGCAATGTCGCCATCAATCATGACGCCTGTAAATCCAGGCATCCTTTCCATGTGCCCGACGTGAAGCCCTCGGGATGCCGCGAAATTGTTTTCGATGATTCGAATGGAATTCCATATGTCCTCCCCTACGGGGTGCCCCTGTTCTCGGGCTATGACGAGCGGAAGGTCCGGGGATGACGGATCCAAAAGCAAGAGATAGACATGCACACCCTGTCCGAGTAGCCGATGGATCATCTTCCTATTGCTGTCCAATGTGCGGTAAAGACTTGGGCCGGATATGGCCACCTGAAATTGAGCCCTTGCGTAAAAGTCGCTAGGGGGGAGTAGGTGGGCGTCGTCGTTGCGGTCCTCGATGTCGACTAGACCCATCTTCTCAATGGTGACCGCCATCGTCTCGCCCCTAGCGTTGGGAGCATTGAGAGCGTCAGGCGTCCGCGCTTCATAGTCCGAAATCTGCTCGAGCGCCGCTCGAAAACCGCTGGGATCGGCGTAACGCTCACCACGCCTAGTGGCGCATCCTACGTGCTCTAGCCTTACGGCCAATTTGTTCAGTGCTTGTGAGATGCTCTCACTGTCTCCGTTTATGCGGACCTCATTGAGACCGGCGAAATCACTTATGGCTCTCAGGGAGCCAACATGGACGATTAGCGTCCGACCTCTCTCCGCTTTAAATGCCATACCTGCTTCGAGTAGGACGTTCTGTCGAGGTTGGCCAGTAGGCTCTGCTTCGTAGTTCGGATCCGATGGCTTTCGAAGGAAATCACGCAGATAAGCGTCGTCATCGGGAGTCATCAGGACAACTACTGCCTGCATGTCGTCAAAGAGTTTCTCCACGACTTCGTGGGTGAAGGCTGTTCCCGGTTGCTTGGCTGTCGCATGCTCCCACTCTTGGGGTTCCAGCCCCAAGGCGGAAAGAAAATTGAAGATGGCAGTAGTAGCCTGCTGGTTTCGCCCGTGGACAACAGCCACAGCCCTAGGATTCACAGTCATATCAAGGCCCCACGAGGGTTCAGTGAGATCCAAGCTGTCTTCTCTCAGTGTGCGCCTACGTTCAGCGCGGTCGCATCTTGATGAAGAACACAAGAAAACCTGGGCGTATGGGGCCTTGCGCCCGAGCTCGAGACGACTACCCAGTCGGCGTCCCGGATCAGCTCGTCGGGGACGGTCGTCGACGGCTTCAAGGGCACGGAGGGGTGCACGGCCCGCTTCTTCCGCTTCGCCTTCGCGGGCGCGGTGCCTGCAGGGGTCTCCTGCGGGGTCTGGACGGCGGGGAGGTCGAACAGGGTGGCGGTCTGCATGGCGAGCGTCCTGGGGGCGTGAGGCGGGCGGAGAGGGGCCGTTGGGGGCCAGGGCGCGCGATGGCCACGCCCCGGCGGAGTACGGGCGGCTACCGGCGCTGCGGGCGGCCCATGCGCTCCTCGCAGGGAAGCATCGAGCGGTCGACCGGCGGGAACGGGACGGGACGCCCGTACGCCCCGAAGCGCAACGCGGTCTCCCCCCGCGTCACGCGCGTCTTGAGCCACGGCGTGGAACGGCGCTCCCCGTACCGGTACGAGCGGGCGAGGCAGGCACGGGCGGCGCTGACGGTGGGGTTCGTCGAGCGGACGCCGGCGGGGCGGGGACGGCGGTCGGCCCAGCGGGGGGAGCGGGCCTTGCGGGCACGGTGGGCGCGGATCGTGGCGTGCATGGTGAAGTCCTCTAGGTGAGTGGAGCAGGCGGGAGGGGGCCGCGGGGCCGGGGCACGGGCGCGCCCCGGCCAGGGACGAGCGGGTCAGTCCCGTCGCCGGGCGTAGTTGTGGAAGTCGTCTCCACCGGCGAACTCGGCGGGTTCCGTGGCCAGGGCGCAGACCCACATGCCGATCGGGCCGGGCGAGTCCTGCTCGCCGCTGAGCCACTGATGGACGGTCAGCTCAACTTCATGCAGACCGGTCTTCGTCTCGGCGTAGAACTCGGAGTTGCCGCCGTAGCCGTACTCGTCGAAGTAGTCCCACACGCACACCAGGCGCGGGCCGCCAGCATCGCGAATGAGGCCGAACACGGCGTTGATGTCCTCGGCGGTGTAGCCGTCGGCGAACTGGCCGTGCAGTTCGGCAAGCTCGGCGGGGACGGACACCTCGACGGCCCAGGTGGCGAGCTTGTTGCCCTGGACGGTCCACACGTCCTCTCGGTCGGTCACCCAACCCTTGCCGGGCTCCCACTTGTCGGTACGCAGGAAGGAGAGGGGGACATGCTTCGCCTCGCGGACCTCGTCCATGTTCAGGACGGTGCCGACCCAGCAGTACACAGTCAGGCCCTGGCGCTCCACGGTCGTCAGGTTGTCCAGCCGGACGCGCATCCCGTGCTCGGAGACGATGTCCCCCTTCACGAGCTGGCTGGAGTCCTTGAGGGTGGTCTGCGGCGTGTTCGCGGTCTCGGTGCTGCTGTTCATGGGCGTGCTGCTCCTCGGAGTGGTGCGGTGATTTGGGGGAGGGTGCCGGGGCACGGCGCGTAGGGTCGCGCCCCGGCGAGAGAGGGACCGGACCGGTCAGATGACGTCGGTGACGTCGAAGAAGTGGGCCAGGCCGCCCATGAACCGCTTCGGGGAGAGGCACAGACCCGGGGTCGGGCGGGCGAACTCGTCCCGTACGGCGTCCTCGTACGCCTTCTCCGCGATCGCGCGCGCCCCGTGGTCGGTGGCCCAGTAGCGGGCGGTCGACCAGTAGTCGACGCCGTAGCGGGTCTGCTGGGTGACGGGGTCGATGTACTCGACGCACCGGATGATCACGACCGCGTCGCCGTCCGCGTCGTTGATGACGGACTCGCGCAGGCCCTTGCCGCCCAGGATGTTGAAGCGGTAGGCGTCAGCCTGTTCGCGCGGGGTGTCAGTGGTGGCGTCGGAGTGCAGGACGGTGCGCATCGGCCCGTACTGCACGGTGAGCTGCGGCATGGGCTTCACAGCCAGGGCAGCGTTCATTGCGGTGTTCCTTCCTTCGGGCTGTTGGCGGTGCTCTCCGCCAACACCTCAGAGAGTACAGCAATAAGACTCCCGTGTGTAGTAGCCCCAGGGAAGATGGAGGGAACGAGGTTCGGGAGTCGCGTTGCTGAGCCGAAGGGTCACGCGATGAGCATGACGCCGCCGATGGTCTTCGCCCGTCGGACGACGACACCGCCTGTACGGCGCGGTGGGGTCGGTTCCGGCAACTCCCGCAGCGGCGTGCCCACGGTCCCATCTCGGCCCGTCAGTTGCGTGAACCGCTCCTCGAACTTCGGTCGCTGCTTGTCGTGCACCCTGGCCGGCGCCGCCACCAGGTACGCGGATGCCGTTTGGGTAGCTGTCGCCTGCGGTCAGGTAGTGCGCCCGATAGATACCGGAGTGCTCGCCCTGCTCCAGCGTCATGCCGTGCTCGCCGGCCAGGGCCCGCACGTGCGCCTCCGCCTCCGCCCGGCTCCCCTCGAACACAGTGCGCACCGACCGCCACGCCTGCCCCTTCGCCGTCTTCCCCCAGCACCCCTCCGGGCCGGAGCACCAGGGCGCGAAGTCCCCGGCCGGGTGATCGGCGCGGCACGTCTCGGTACGAGGCTCACGGCACCACCAGCGCGGCTTCCGGCACGTCCTGCCGTGCCACTGGCGGCAGTCGTCCGTACGGGCCGCGAAGTACATCCTGCGCACCTCGTACACCGCGTACGGGGTCTGCTGGTGCCGTCCTCCGTGAGCCGCTTCCGCAACGACTTCGTGCCGTACAGGGCGACGCGCTCGTTCAGAGACTGGGAGACGTACTCCATGCGCAACACGTCGGCCGCGATGTGCGGATGGGCCCTCAGCCGCTCCTCGTGCGTGTCCCTGGAGGCACAGACGCCACTGAAAGGGCACAGCAGTAGGACTTACGGATCTTCTCGCCGAGCCGCTCGAGGACGTACGCCTCCACGGCGGCCCGCTTCATGCGCGCGTGGATCAGCGGGTAGTACGGCTCGCAGATCGTCCGGCCGGCCTCGGCGTTCAGCTCCCGCTGAATGGCGGTGTCCTTGTCCGCCCGGTCCATCTCCCCGGCGTGGTAGCCGATGACCCGCCGGAACGACGACATGCCGAACTCGGCGGCCGCTCGCGCGTCCAGGCACCAGCCTTTGAACTTGACGGAGCTCCTCTGCACCAAGTCAAGGAGAACCTCCGAGGTCTTGGTGCGCCGGGAGCAGCGGAGACCGCCGATGACGCGACGACGGCAGGGACGGAGGCTCCGTCCCTGCCGTCGCGCTGCCCTTATGGAACTGGCGGACCGGCCGGACCGTTGGTCGGCACTGAGCCAGCGGCAGGCGCAGGCTGGGATGCCGCACCATTCATGGCCTCCCGGAGGCCACGGAAGGCGCCGCTGACCCCCGAGCCGATCAGGCTTGCCTCCGACGCGGTGACAGGCCGACCGAGGAACTTGGCAACCACCACCACCATCGGTGGGATGAGTGCGACTGCGACCCAGGCGTGCCCACTCTGGGCCAGCCAAACGGTGGCCAGGAGCAACGCGATCAGTGCGAGAAAGCCCATCGCAGTTTCGAAGCGCTGTTGCTTCCGCTCATCTGCCCGCTGCGCCCGTTCGTGCTCGCGCTGCTCGCGAGCGTTCCATGCCTCGAGCAACGCGGCTTTGCCTGCTCCGTCCAAGTCCGTCCGCTGCAGCACGAGCTGATAGATGTCCCGAAGATCTTGATCCCTCTGGCCTCGGTTCATCGGCCCGACCCCCCAAGTCGGCCCAGGTCTCGTGGGACCTCCCCAGCTCGCAGACTGCGTGCCAGCTCGGCGACGATCCCTCGCTGCCGGCTCCGGGCAGCCTCTCGGCGCCCGATTCGGTGCGCGATATACCTGGATGCGACTGCGGCGACGACGCTGCCCGTCGTGGCAGCAATAGACAGGGCGTCCAGCACGGACGACACGAACTCACCCCCGTTGTATGCGTATTGATGCGGAAGCGACTGCACCCTCACCAGTAGAGCACGACGCTCGGACATCCCTCCGGCCTCGCCGGTCGCCTTGCCTAGGATCCGGCGACGTTCACCCGCTCGGGTGACGAGTGCCGGGCAGGCCAAGCAGGACTGTGGTTCTGGCGGCGGTCCGGGCCGCGTCGGCTTGTTTGGTGCGGACGAAGGTCAAGGTCATGTCGATGCCCTCAATCTCGCCCAGCCACTGCTCCTCCTCGGCTCGCTTGCGACGGAGAACCAGGTCCCTCTCGATCTCGGCCAGCACGGCGAGGAACATCAGCAGGAGCGCTGTACTGTCCGCGCCGAGCCCGTACGACAAGACCGTGATGCCGAACCGGCGGAACGTGGCAGGCGCGGCCGCGGGCGCCGCAGCGGGGGCGGGCAGGTCGAACAGGGCAGGGGCAGACACGGGCATTCCTCCGGGAGATCCGGCGACGGCCGGGCGGGGCAGGGAGCTGCGAGGGAGGGAGCGTCAGCGGGGCCCGAACACGCGGGCCATCAGGGGCTGGAGGGACCGACGACGGCCACAGCGCTCGTACACCCGGACCATCGCGGCGACGTCCGCCGGGTCCGGCGCCTGGCTCCACCGGACGCTGAGGACCACGTACTCACCCGAGTCCGGCCGGTCCAGACGGAGGTACGCCCCGCCCAGGTCGGACTTCCACAGCATCCAGACGTGATCCGTCTCGGAGCTGCGCTCGAACTCCCCGGTGACCATCGGCGACGGCAGACCCGTCAGGCGGGCCACCTCGTCGGTGAACGACTCAAACGTGTACCGGGGCGACGGCTGAGCGGGCAGGTGGGACTGGAGCCAGAACGGCAGCGGCATGGGGGCTGGAACCTTCCTCCGAGCGGCGAACAGACCACCGGCGGGCCGGACGCCGAGAGAGCGGGAAAAGCGCTGGCAGACCGGGTTTTGGGACTTTTGGGACCGTCCACACACGCGCGCGTGCGCGTATGGGGTGCGCCGCGCCGCCCACGGTCGATGGGCGGCGCGGCCGGCCGGGGCGGTCAGAAGGTGCAGGTACCGGCGAGCGCGCGACGGTCCTTGGACGCGATGGAGGCGCAGCCCCGGACGCGGAGGTCGCCGGCCTGCGGGTAGTCGCGCCACCAGCGGGCGTCCGCGTCCCAACCGGACTCGCCGACGATGAACCCGTAGAAGGTGCCGCCGTCGAACTTGCGGTACAGCCACAGGCCGTGGGCGTGGTCAACCTCGGCGGCGACGGGCGAGGCGAGCACGGCGTCGAAGATCGTGCGGACCGTGGTAGCCACCCAGGAGTCGGCGGGGTGCGCGTCGGACTCGAAGAAGATGCCGCGGGCGTTCGGGTCGATGCCCTGGAGGGCGGCGACGGCGAGGGGGCGGGCGACGGCGTCGGGGATGACGGCGTAGGCGCGGCCCATGTTGTCGGTGGTCACGGTGACGTCGGTGACGGCGAGCGTGGGGGCGGCGGTGACAGTGGCCATGGTGTTCCTTCGTTCGGGCGTCCCGGTGCTCTCCGGGACTGGTGAGGGGGCGGTGCGCCCTGGGCCTGCACCGGGCGGGCCGGTGAGGGGCACCGCCCGCCGGGGGGACGGCGGGCCGGTGCGGTCGAGGGGGCGGCTACACGCCCTGCTGGCCGAGCCACTTGTCGAGCATGGCCTCGCTGGTGCTGCCCTGGTGTGCGGCGGCGTACGCGGCGGAGCGGTCTCCGGCGATCACGATGCACAGCTCCCCGGCCTCCACCACCGCGGCGAGGCCGTGCAGTTCCTCGAGCAGTGCGTCGTAGTCCTCATCCCGGGCGAGGGTGACGCGGTAGACCTTCGACTTCTCGGTGCCCGGGTAGGCGACGACGGCCAAGAAGAACAGGAGCTGCGGGGTCTTGTTGAGGGACACGGGCATTGTGGCGTTCCTTCGGTCGGGCGGGCCCCGGTTGCTCTCCGGGGCTGCGGGGTGAACCCGCTAGGACGACAGTACAGCAATGCGACTCTGGCGCAACTGGGAACCCGCAAGAAACCGTAAACGCGCTGGTGAAATAGTGCCCGGCACACCTGTGCAGTCTCATGGCTGTACTTCCTACGGGGGTCCTGCTACGTTCTGGAGCCCCGCCACCCGGCGGCCCGGGGAGAGCACCCCGGGGAAGCCCGAACGAAGGAACACGTCCATGCGCCTGTCCCGCCTGCTCCGTCGCCCTCGTCCCGCCGCGATCCTGGCCGCTGGCCTGACGATCGCCACCCTCGGACTCCTCGGCTCGTGCACCGGCGCCGACCCACACGCCGCGCCCCGGCCGGCCCGCACCGTCACCATCACGCCGCCCGCCGAAGACGACACCGTGGCCACGTACAACGCCGGTTGGAAGGCAGGCGTGGCCGCCCTCGGCGACAGCACCAAGCCCACGTACCCGAACATCATCGGCGACGCCAACGACCCGGGCACCGTCGCGTGGGCAGACGGCTGGATCGACGGGCAGGCCGATGCCCTCGGCGACGACAACCGTGACGGCCGGATCGAAGAGGACGAGAGCGGGTGGAACTGCCACCGCATGGGCAACCGCGTGTGCGGCCCGCAGTTCGACGCAAGCACCCCCCAGCGCTGACCTAGACACCCCACCGACCCGCCGGGGCGCACCGCCTGCGCCCCGGCACCGCCCGAGCACCGACAGGAGAGACCGCAGTGACCGCCAACCCCCAGGGCCGCGACTGGAGCCGCATGGCGCGCGCCGACTTCGACGACTCCGCCCCGCTCGCCCTGGTCGACGCCCGCGCCGTCAGCCGCGCCGTGCCCGCCGTCGCGCACTCCAACGGGACCGATGCTCTGTTCGGGGAGGACCCGACGCCCGCGCGCCCCGCCCGCACCCGCAGGCCGGCCACACCGTCCACCGAGGACACCGGCACCCTCTTCTAGCCAGTGAGAGCAGTGCAGCCGTGAGACTAGCGGCGCGCGCCAACAGCTCCCGCGCGCGCCGTTCCACCTGGAAAAACTTCGATCAGTTCCCGTGGACTTGCTCCCCTTGCGAGTCTCATTGCTGTATTGTGTGTGTTGTTGGCGGAGAGCACCGCCAACAGCCCGAACGAAGGAACACCGCAATGGCTTCTGTCACCGCCCGCCGCATCCTCCGCGACCGCGTCCACGCCCACCGCGCCGCCTCCGCCGCCCGCCGCGAAGTTGCCCGCGCCGCCCGCCGCGTCCGCAACTCCGCCCGCTCCCTGGCCACGCACGTCATCGCCACCGGCGCCGACCGCGCGACCGTCAAGGGCGTCGTCAACGCCCTCCAGGGCGTTGCCAAGACCGCCCGGACCAACGGCCTAAAGGGCAAGCGGGCCCGCATCCGCCGCACCGCCCAGGGCTTCAAGCGCCACGCCGTCACCGCCTACCGGTACACCCGCGCCCAGGTCGCCCAGATCGCCGCGCAGTACAAGCCGCGCAAGGCCGAGTACAAGGCCGTCCGCGCCGCGCTGATCGCCGCCTCAGCGACCCCCTGACCGCCGGGGCGCGGCCCTTCCGCCCGCCGCGCCCCGGCCCCCACCTCACCAAGCACCGGAGACGGAGACACCCATGCCCGCGCTGCCCAACGCCCTCGCCGCCGCCCACCGCGCCCGCACCATCGCCGCCATCGCCCGCACCCGCGCCACCTCCACCACCGTCGTCCTCGACGACACCGGCCGCGCCGCGCTCACCCAGATCGCCGAACTGCTCGACACCGCCGCGCACTCGCTGGAGACCGAGGAACCCAGCACCGTGGACGGCATCGTGATCACGAACACCATGGACTGGGACGCCTCGTACGCGCTGATCACCGCCTGCCACATCGCCGCCGCCAACCCCGCGATCGGCTTCCCGCCCCACTTCACGCAGTACGTCACCGCGCCGGTCTTCGGCAACGACATCGAGCTGCCCCCGTCGCTGCTCCCCGGCGGCCCCGTGCTGATCGCCCAGGAAGGCGACCTGTTCGCCCGACTCCTCGCCCTGCACGGCCACTACCTCGCCATCACCGTCCCGCAGGAAGACCCGGAGAGCATCACCGCCGCGCTCGAAGCCGCGTTCACCCTGCACTGGAAGCACGCCCGCCTCGCTGAGGCCGTGGCCGTCGACGCTGCCCGCCCGTGCAAGCAGCCCACCGTCGAGCCCGCGCCGCTCGACCTCACCGGCCTCACCCCGTACACCGTCGGCGTCATCCGGCTCGCCGAGAGCAAGGGACTCCACCCGACCTGGGCCGGTCCCGGCTACCGCAACGTCACCCGCCGGATCAGCCTCAATGCGGGCGGCCAGCACGGCACGTTCGGCACCATCCACATCGGCCGGAGAAGCGGCAAGGTGCTCCGCATCGAGCTGATCCACGGCAACGACGGCACTCCCACGCGCGCTGAGGGCGCCAAGGCCGCCCGTGCGCTCCTCAAGGCCGCGCACGTCCACGCCTGCCCCGACGACTGCACCGCCCCCTCCACGGCCACCTGCCGCCCGTAGGCGCCCCCGCTGCGCGGGACGCGACGCAAGCCGCCCCCGCCCGGCCCACGGTCACACCCCCCGCTGCGCCCCGGGGCCCGGACGTACGAGCCGCCCCGGGGCGCGACGCAAGCACCACTCGCATGACCAGATCACCCGGCCGGAGAGCACCGCGCCGGACCCGCCCGAACGAAGGAACACCCCAGTGACCCTGTCCGCCGTCACCCCCGCCGAGATCGCTGCCCCGCTCGCCGCGCTTCTGCCCGCCCGCCGGGGCGCCCGCTGGACGGTCGGCCCGGCCCCGTACGGCATCCGCAACAACGTCCCCACGTCCCGGCTCACGAACGGCCGTCGCGCCCTGATCGTCGCCGAGGAAGCGGGACGCATCGAGGTCTTCGCCGACCGGCCCGGCGCGTTCGCCGTCACCCCCGACGTGGTGGTCGACGCGACCGACCCGGCGCCCGCCCTCACCCTCGCCGCGCGCGTGCTGCGTTCCGTCCTCCCCGCCCTTGACGCCGACGAGATCCGGGAGACCGCCCGCGCGAAGGGTTGGGACCAGGTCCTCTCCGACCGCGCGACGGAGCTGCTGGAAGTCGGCTTCTCGCTCATCGACCACGGCGCCCATGCCGTTCCGGCTGAGGGCGTGAACGGGCCCGGCCTGATGTGGACGGCCGACAGCGGCGGCACCTGGGGCCTGTGGGTGTACGGCCTGAACCGGAACCTCGTGCTGACGTACGACGGGCCCGTGCGTGGCCTGTACGGCTTCCTGCCGGTCGTCGTCACCCCGTACGCCGGACACGCCGAAGACCACGCCGGGAGCGCCTTCACCCGGAACCTCACCGACCGGCTTCCGCAGCTCCGCCCGGTCGACGACGGCGAGGTCCAGTTCGGCGCTCGCCGAGAGCCCTCCGGCTGGATCGCGCTCCCCACCGCCGACGAGCCGACCGACCGCGCCGACGACGACCGGCGCGTGGTCGCCGAGATCAGCGGTATCGGCGTCGACCTGCTGCTCACCACCGTCGCGTACCTGGTCTGACCCCCTCCCGCCCGGCCGCGCTCCCGGACTGCTCCCGGGGGCGCGGCCCCCTCGAAAGGCCCTTGCCATGACCCCGATCGCCACCGCCCCCGCCCGCCCCGGCTGCCCCGCCCAGACCCTCGCCGGACGCATCGCCGCCTTCCTCCCGGAGCGGGCCGGCATTCCGTGGACTGTCGAGCCCTACGACGCGTGGTGGACCGCCCGGTACCCCGCCGCCCGCCTCGTTCAGGGTGGCCGCGCCCTGGTCCTGGTCGCGCGCACCTGGGACACGCAGATCGGCTGGCAGCTCCCCGACCGCGAGCCGACCCGGCCCGATCTCCAGCTCGAGAGCGTTAGTCCGGCCGTCATCGCGCGGGAGGTGCTGCGCCTGGTCCTGCCCGTCCTCGACGACGAGGCCGCCGGACGCGCCGCCGCCGACGGACCGCGCGTGATGGGGCGGCTGGAGCTGCTTGACGAGATCGGGCACGCGATGCGTCTGCAGGGCGTGGCGACGTACAACCGGATCGGTCTCCTGGCGAACACGTCCACCCTGGCGTGGGGTGCGCCGTCCGGCGCCCGGTACTCCGTCACCCTGCACGGCACGAACCCCGTGGCCGACGTCCAGATACAGGGCCCGGTGCGCGCCGTCGAGAAGGCCGTGACCTACTTCCTGCCCCCGGCCGCCGACGGGCGCCCCGAGATCCCCCGCGTCCGCGGACGTCTGCAGCGCCGCCTGGCCGCCGTCCTCGCCCGGCACGGGCACGTCGAGCAGACCGAGCAGGGCGGACTCGCGTTCAGCACCGGCCGCGGCCCCGGGCCGTACGGGTACGCCGCGCCCGCCCTCGACCCCGTGTCCCGCGCGCACGACACGACCCCGGCGTCCGTCGACCTCCACGGCCTCGGCGCGGACTTCCTGATCTCCCTCGCCCCGCAGCTCTGCCGCTGACCGCCCGGCGTCCCGAGGCCGGCCTCGGGACGGACCCCACCCCTGGAAGGACACACCACGTTGTCTGAGTTCACCGTGATCGCAACGAACTTGGCCACCGGTCAGAAGTTCACGCTCACCGGCAGCGGAGACGAGACCGCCGATCGCGTAATGGAACGCGCCGCTCGGGAGGGGGACCTTCCTGGCGTCGACGGCGGGCTGCCGACCAGCCTCATGTGGACGGAAGTCGTCGACGGGTATGAGTGGCGCCGCCTGCCCAAGTCTGGCCACCGCCCCGGCGAGGACCCGCTGCCCGCCGAGCGCCTGGAGGAGATCCGCGCCGCGGCCGACTCGTCGCCAGAGCTGCGCGACCTGCTCGGTGAGCTGGACCGCATCCGCCCCCTGTTCGACTCCACACTCGAGGCGAACGGCGTCCTCCTGGACCAGTGGGCCCGGTACGCGGGCGTGGCCCCGCACCCGTTCCTCGGCGTGTTCTGCCGTACGTGCCGCACGGAGGTGAAGCCCGGCGAGGAGGGATGCCCGCGGCACGACCCGACGGTGATCGGGCGCGCCCTGTACCGGATGCACGAGGAGAACCGGACGCTCCTGGACGAGGAGGAGGCGGGCCGCCGCGCGGTCGCGATGCTGGACGCCGCTCTGCCGCTGCTCGCCGCGGTGCTGAACCCGGTGGTGGACCACAAGGAGGGGTGCCGCCCGCACGACTGCCGGTGTGGCTGCGACCGTCGGCAGACCTGCCAGGACTGCTACCGGTGCGTGTGCTGGCGGTCGGAGTGCTGCGCGGAGAAGGCGATCCGGTGGCGTGCCGAGATGGATTGGGAGCGGCTGAGCGCCGAGGCCGGCCTCGGGGCCGAGGGGTCCGCCGAGGAGGGTCCGCGGTGCGCGGTGTGCCTGACCCCGATCGCCGAGCACGCCGGGCGGCACTGCCAGACCAGCCCGACTGCCTGAGCGGTGTGCCCGGCCCCAGACTGCTCGCCCGGGGCCAGGCGCACCGCCACGGCATTGGAGTGCAGCCGTGCGAGTTCACCCGGGTTTTTCCCTGCTCCCGCGGCACGCGAGTCTCATTGCTGTATTGTGCGTGGCGTTGGTGGAGAGCAGCCACCAACGAAGCCCGAACGAAGGACACCGCAGATGAGGGACCTGCCCGCCAAGGTCAAGACCGCAATCCACGTCGCCACGCTCGCCCGCAAGGCCGGTCTGCCCATCCCCGCCAAGGTCCGCCCGATCCTCGAAGAGGCCGCCGCCCCGTGGCCCGCCGAGTGGCTGCTCGCCCCTCTCCCCGGCGACCCGATCCGCGTCGTCGAGCTGTTCGCGGGCCCCGGCGGCTGGTCCGAGGGCATCGCCGCCGTCCTCGGCGTGGCCGTCGACTCCGTCGGCGTCGACATCTCCGAAGACGCCTGCGCCACCGCCCGCGCCGCCGGTCACCGCCGCATCTGCGCCGACATCACCACCCTGGACCCCGAGCACATCGCCCTGCGCCACACCCGCGCGGTCATCATCAGCCCGCCGTGCCCGACCTTCTCTCCGGCGGGCAAGCTCTCCGGCCTGGAGCAGGGCAACATCCAGCTCCTGTGCGACGCCATCGCCTACGTCGGCGAGGCCGCCGGGTTCATCCCCATGGAGTGGCACCACAACGACTACGACGACGAATGCGGCTGCGACCCCGACGCCCCGGACGGAAAGGGATGCCACGGCGACGGCTTCGCCCCGCGCTCCGGCGCCACCTGGGACGAGGTCCGCGAGATGGCCGCCGACGTCAGCGACCCTCGCATCGCCCTGATGCTGGAGGTCGTCATCTGGCCCCTCGCCCTGCAGGCCGCCGGTGCGCCCATCCAGTGGATGGCCATGGAGCAGTCCAGCAACCTGCCCGAGGAGATCCTCGACGACCTGTCGTGCGAGTTTTCCTGCGCCGAGTGGTTCTACACCAACCGCGAGATCCTGGAGGCCGCCGACTACGGCCTGCCCTCCCGCCGCAAGCGCGTCTACATGATCGCCTCCCGCCGCTACACCCCCACCGTCACCCGCCGCATCCGCCCGCTCCCCGCCACGACCATGGCCCAGGCCCTCGGCTGGCAGCCCGGCGAGCGCGTCAACACCCGCGGCAACCGCCCCGTCGACCCGAAGACCGGCCGCGCCAAGGGCGGCAACAGCTTCTCCGCCGACGGCCCGTCCTGGTGCCTCACCGGCAAGTCCCGCACCTGGAAGCGCGAGAGCGACGGCTACCGGCTCACCGAGGCGGAGGCCGGTCTCCTCGTCGGGTTCCGCCGCTCCTACCCATGGCAGGGCAGCCGCACTAGCGCCTTCCAGCAGGCCGCCGACGTCGTCTCACCGGTCATGGCCGCCATCGTCCTGTCCGGCATGTTCGGCGCCCTCGGCGAGGCTCTGATCCGTGACTACCTCGCCCAGCTCTACGACATGGACGACATGCTCAGTCCAGACGACTACGAGCTGATCGGCTAACCCCCAGCGCGCCCGGCCCCCGCCCCCGCGGAGGCCGGGCGTTGTCGTTGGCTCGAACTAGGCTCCGAACCATGAGCACCCCTGCCCCTGCCCCCGTCACGGAGGACACCAGCGCCCCCCCGGCCGGCCGCGACCGAACCGGCCCCGTTCGACCCGCACGACTTCCCCGCCGACCTGCGCGCCGCCCAGCGCACGGCCGCCGAGCTGTACGCCGCGCCCCACGCCCACCAGAAGACCCTTCCATGGTCCCGTGAGCCACGCCCGCGCTGGACGGAGGAGACGGAGCGGGGACGGGAGCGCCGCGGGCGGCCGCGTCGCCCGGCTGGACACCCGAGGAGGCTGCCGAGTACGACCGGTTGTTCGAGGCCCCTACGGGAGGCCACCGCCGCCGTGCAGTGCCACCCATGGTGGGAGCACTGCAAGAAGGAAGGGATCAAGGGCGCTGACCTGGTCGCCGCCCGGCGGGCACTCAAGCACGCCAAAGGCGTCGTTCCCCTGGTCCGCGACGACGTCGACGTCGCCGCCTGATCAGCTACCTGCCGTCGAACGCCCTTGCGGCCCCCTCTGCGCCCGGCGAGGCCGCGCCTGCGGTATTCCCTCTGCCGTGTCGGGGCGCCGGTAAGAACCGTGTCGCCAGCCGCAAACGACGGCCACGCACGGGCTGACCACGCTCGCCGATTCACCCGAAACGATCCCTTGTCGGGCGACCCGTCGTTTCCCCCTCTAGGTTTTGGTCATGGACAGGGAGCCGCCGCCGTTGCCACAGCCGGGGTCTGGTCGGCGGCGCCACAAGATCAAGACCTCCCTGTACAAGTGGTGGTACCGCCCTCTCTTCATCTGGTTCAGGAAGAGTGCCTTCTGGGCCTTCCTGTTCAGCACGGTTCTGTACCTGCTGACGGCCTGGTCCCTTGATTCGTTGGATTGCGCAGCCCAGTTCATGATCGGATACCTGAATCCGTTCAATCCGCCTCTGTCGCTTAACCCTGGCCAGCAAGCACTGGTCATCGCGCTCCGCGTCGTCGGTTGGCTTCTGGTCCCTGCGACAGTGGGCGCAACAGCCGGTCTCGTGTCTGCGGAACTGATGAGGCGCTATTTCAACCAGCCTCACCCGGCGGAATCTCAAGGAGGCCCGCCCAGTGAGTGACGTTTTCGCCATGCGGGGGTGGCCGGACGAACTTCTGATCTGCCAACTCTTCTACGAGATTCACGAATGGGATGATGACCGCACGCAGGACCACTTCCTGAAGATCTTTTACAAGCTGCTCTGGCAGGTGAAGACCGTCTACGACGCTGCCGACCGCGACGCCACGTGCAGGCGCGAGGTTCTCAGCTTCATCGACAAGGTAATCTTCGGCTCCTCGCGCGGAAAGTGCCCGTTCTGTAGCTGAGCAGTACCGTGGAGGTGTGGTGCAGTTGAAGCCGAAGTCCAAGAGCCGCGAGCCCCTTACGCCTGAGGAGAAGAACAAGGTCGAGGGGCTACTTGGCGATCCGGAGACGCGTGCCATGTTCGCCGCTGCGCGCCCTGGAGCCTCCGACGAAGAGCTTCGCGAAGTCGCTGAGGATTTCGTACGAGACGTTACTGAGAGGAATGCCGCAGCGACGGGAAGTGCGGCCGACTGATCGAGCTTGACCTTCGGACGCCAAGACGTCCCCCCTTGCTCGGGTCGGCCTCCTCGATACTCACCTGGTGAAACCGCCGCAAGATCACCGCCGTTTGCGGCTGGTGACAGCGTTCTTACCGGCTCACCCGTATCCCATCGGTGTTCCTGGACGGCGCCGAGCCGCTTCCGTGTGCTTTCCGCAACCCGGGCTGCGGCCACTGGTACGTGCGGATCGTGACCATTGTGTCGCCGCGTAGGTCCACCTCGACCTGGTAGCGCACGCTGCCGTCCGCCCAGTTCTGCCGCGCCATGACCCGCGCGGACCGCCAGGCCCCGGCCGACCACACCTTCAGCGACGGACGATCGGCGTTCGGCCACGTCCACACCTCTGGCTTGGGCCCGTCCTCGGGGCGCCACGGGCGGGCCGCTTCTGGCTCCGGGATCGTGCTCATGCCTCCGACTGTAGACGGCACGCTCCGGGCGCCTGCCAGGCAGGACGCGACGCAAGCCCTTCCTGGCCTCCACCATCCGCGGCCTCATCTCTCCACCTGGAAGGCCGCGCCGTGAAGCCCAAGCCCCCGTCCGACGACCGCCAGTCTCGCCTGATCATCTCCGTGGCGGTCGGTGTGATCGTGCTCGCCCTGGTGATCCTGGTTGCGCTCCTGGTCGACCACGCCGTCGACGACGACAGCGACAGCAGCCCCGGCCGCTGCGCCCCCGCCCTCGCGGGCACCGTGGACCCCGTGACGTGCCAGCCGTACGGCGGGATACCCGCGGGCACGACCAACTCCTCGAAGACCGGCAGCACCGCTAGGAAGCCCGCCGTGCCCGCGCCGAAGGCGCCCGCTGCCAAGGCCCCGGCTGCCCCGAAGGCCCCGGCTCCTGCGGCACCGAAGGCGCCCGCAGCCCCGCCGCGGATCTCCCTGGGCAAGCGGTGACCGCCCGCGAGTGCGGGTGGCACCTCGGCCTCTGCACCGGATGCGAGCTGTGCCCCACCCCTCAGCCAGCCAGCGCACGACACAAGCCCCTCGTGGCGGACACCGTCCGCGGGCCCAGTTCCCGTACGGAAGGACCCGCCGTGTCAGACCCCGCCCCCTGCAGCTCCCCGTGTTCGGCTGCGCTGGACCCCGCCGAGCTCATCTCGGACGGCACCTGCCGCACCTGCGTGCGCTACAGCCGCGCGATCCTGGCCCTGCTCCTGGTCAACCTCCTCGTCACGGTCGTGTTCGGCGTGCTCGGTGTTGTCCGGGACGGCTCGTCGGCGAAGTCCGACCCGAAGCCGTCGCCCACCGCAACGCGTACGCCGAGCCCCAGCGCCCCGACTCCGTCCGGCGGCTCAACGTCCGGCGGCTCGACGCCAACCCCGACCATGCCCTCGGACCCGACCGACGGGGCGTGCAACATCTTCGACCCCGAGTGCCCCGGCACCACGGGCGGCAGCTCCGGCGGTAGCGAGGCGTAGCCCCTCACCCGCTCCACCCGCGCCCCGGTCGCACGACTCCGCGACCGGGGCGCAGCCGTACCCGGCACCCCGCGGCCGGCCAGGCGGTGACCCCGGCCCGGTGCGGTCGTTGGTCCTGGTGGCGCGGGCTGTTGTTTGCCTCCCCGTGAACGCCGCGCCCGCGGGGCCCCACGTCATGGCGCCGATCGGGGCCCCGCGAGGGACACGTGATCGACGTCTCAACGCCTGACCTGCGGTTTCCCCGGACGTAAGCCCTCCGCGGCCGGCACGGTGCGCCGTCACCCGGGACACGTCCCGCGGCCGCCGCCCGGCGGCCCCCTGACCTGGGCAGACGGGAGGACATGTGCAGCCACACGTCACACAGGCACTCGATTGCTGGTACGGGGCATGGGAGCTTCACCAGGAGACCGCTCAGGAAGCCTTCACCGCGGCGTTCCCCGCCCTGAACCCCGCCGACCGCTGCCAGTGCTTCGGGCCGACGCTGCGCTGGGTGACGCCCGGAGAGGGGCAGGGGAAGGTGTGCCTCGACGACCACGGGCGCGCCACGATCGAGTTCGAGAACGTCCCGAAGGAGGCCGTGGGCGCCGCCATGACGGAGTGCTGGGGCGCCGACTGGTTCGACGAGGGTCCCGGCGGGTTCGCTGAGGCGGAGCCCGGCCAGTACCACTACGAGGACGAGCAGACCTACAGCGAGTACGAGTTCGACGTGAACGCCGACGGCACCGTCACGTTCGGGATCTCCTACGTGAAGGTCGACGACATCGTGACGATGCTCGACGCGCTCGAGCGGGCGCTTTCCGGATACCGCACCGCCTGACCGGGGGAAGCGAGGGAGACGCGACCGCGGCCGCCGGATTCACTATCAGGAGTGCCGCGAACCGGCGGGGCGGCGTGGAGAGGGGTTTCTCCACGCCGCCCCGCCCCTCAGATCATCAGAGGTTGACCTCGACCTTGATCTGCAGACACGTTCCGGCGGTGATGAGCGGGCCGCCGACGAAGGGGAAGCCGGTGAAGCACAGGGCGACCCCGGAGCCGACGCAGAGAGCGGAGAATCCGAGCTGACACCAGCCGAACGCCCCCTCGGAACGCCTCCTGCTCACGGAGACGATGGGCTGGTGCTGTGCCGGATCTGCTGGGGTACCGTCGTTGGTAGTCAGGATGGACCACCTCTTTCCTGTAGGCGCAGGCCCAGGGCAGTTCTGCTTGCCGGCTCTCTGCCCGGGGCCTGCGGGACTTCTACGGCTGGAGGGTTCCAGCTCGTGAGATCCATGGTGCGCGGGCTTGACAGGCCCTCGGGGTACACTGGGCTACGGATTGATCCGCATGCGTTGAGTCTCAGGTAAATAGAGCTGAAACCAGATAGATGACAACTGGACTAGTAACCCGACATGCGGATCAATCGGTAGCGGATAAACCGTAGCAGTTTTTTTTGAGGAGGCCGGGGCTGTGGCCCACGAGAGGGACGGCAAGGTCGAGGTCCGCATGGAGCAACTGGCGGCCTTGATGGGGAACGATCTCCCGGAGGCGGTCAGGAAGACTCGCGAGATCTACGAGCGCGGCAGGAAGCCGCAGACCGTGCGCGTGCGGCGGTCCTTCGTGCGGCTGGAGAAGTTCGGCGGGACAGTCGAGGACGAACGCAAGCCGCTGCCTCGGTCCGAGCGGCCTTTCTCGGCACAGATGATCACACCCAAGGGGCTCACCCTGAAGCTCTACCTCGTGATGCTGTTCGCTGCGCAGTGCGAGGCGACGATCGGGAAGGAGTGGCCCCAGCCGTATCCGATCGAGCCGGACGCCCGGACGACCGACTCGTGGGAGGGCTTGGTGGCGACCGTCGCCAAGTACGCCGGTCCCGGCGTTCAGGCGTCCTCGGTCCGCACGAACAAGCTGAGGCAGATCACCCAGGCGATGAAGACGCTGGAGGGGATGAAGCTGCTCAGGTCGGCGACCGGGACCAAGGGGCAGGTCAGCCGCGGTGTCCTGCTCCTGTGCGAGAACGGGAAAAGCAAGGACACCGGCGCCGCGAGCATCCCGTACACGGTGCCGGCGGATGACGAGCACTTCCTTGAGATCCCCGTGGGGTTCTTCACCAACGGCTGGATCTACGCGCTCACCAACAGCGAGATCGCGGCCTTGTTGATGTGGTTCGACGTCCTGAAGTTCGACGGCATGCAGGTGAAGCCCGAGGGCGGGACCCCGATGACCCTCGGCTTCGTGCTGAGCAACGTACGCCACGGCTTCTACGGCCTCGGCCGGGACGCGTACGAGACGCATAGGCCGCTGGAGGCCTTCGGGATCCTTGAGGTCCACCGTCACTGGAAGCGGTACGACAGCGGCAAGTGGATGGAGTTCAAGGAGGACAGCAGCGACATGGTGTGCCACCGAGTGATGCTCCGGGACGGCGCCTTCGACAGGGAGGCGGGGGAAGTCGTGCAGGAGGTGCTCCGGCGACGTGACGCCACCAACGAGTGGCGGCAGCCCATGAGCGGGTTTCTACAGCCTCGAAGGCCGTAAGAACCCGCCAGGACAGAGTTTCACGCGCGTCTGATCGCGACGTAAGCCTCCTCGGCGGCCCATGGTCCCGCCTCGCTCCAGCCGTCCTCCCGTGGCCGCCGCTCCTGGCCGGCCCGACGAGCCGGGGCAGGACGGACGAACCTCGTGGCGGCAACGAACCTCGCCCCCGCCGGGCAGGAAGCCCTGATACCCGTGGAGGAGCTGACAGGCCCCGAGCCGGTCGTGTACTGCGCCGACGCCCTCGAGCACCTTCGGACGCTCCCGGACGCCTCCGTGGACGCGATCGTGACCGATCCGCCGTACGAGCTGGGGTTCCTCGGGAAGGCGTGGGACGCCTCCGGCATCGCGTACAGCGTGGACATGTGGGCGGAGTGCCTGCGCGTCCTCAAGCCGGGCGGGCACCTGGCAGCGTTCGGCGCGACCCGCACATACCACCGCATGGCCGTGGCCGTCGAGGACGCCGGTTTCGAGATCCGTGACTCCCTGCACTGGCTGTACGGCACCGGCTTCCCCAAGGGCCAGGACGTCGGGAAGCTGATCGACCGGCGCCGCGACGACCGCCCCGCCCGCCGCCGGTTCACCGCCGAGTTCGCCGCGCTCCGCGACTCCGTCGGCTGGACGAACCCGCAGATCGACGCCCTGTTCGGCTTCAACGGTATGGCGCAGCACTGGACGACGCAGACCAAGACCGCCGCCGTCCCGACCGTCGAACAGTGGGAGCAGTTGAAGGCGGAGATGGGGTTCGAGGCCCCGTTCAGCGTCGAGAACCTGGTGCACGAGCTGAACGGGCGGAAGAACGCGCCCGGGGAGGCGTGGGATGACCGGGAGGTCATCGGCAAGGGGCACCGGAAACGGGGCGGTTCCGGGGTGTTTCCGCAGCTCCAGTCCGACACGTTCGACGTGACCGTGCCAGCGACCGCCGCGGCCGTCCGCTGGGACGGCTGGAACACCGCCCTCAAGCCCAGCCATGAGCCGATCGTCCTGGCGCGGAAGACGCTCGAGGGCACGGTCGCCTCCAACGTCCTGGCGTACGGGACCGGGGCGATGAACACCGCGGCGTGCAAGACCCCGCCCGGCGACCCGGAGGGGCGTTGGCCGACCAACGTTCTGCTGTCGCACGCGTGGGCCGTCGACGAGGCGGGATGGATCGTCGACGGCTGCGCGGACGGCTGCCCGGTTGCCGACCTGGACGGCCAGTCGGGGCGGCTTACCTCTGGGGCGAACCCGCGGCGCCGCAACGCCGACAAGTTCCGCGACGTCTACGGCGACTTCAAGGGCCAGACTGCGTGCAAGCCGGTCCGGGGCGCGGACTCCGGCGGCGCCTCCCGCTTCTACCCGGCGTTCCGCTACCAGGCCAAGGCCCCCACCAGCGAGCGGCCGCGCCTGCCGGACGGCACCGTGCACCCCACGGTGAAGCCGGTCGCGCTGATGCGGTGGCTGGTCCGGCTGCTCACCGCGCCCGGCGGACTCGTCCTGGACCCGTTCGCCGGTACTGGCACGACGCTCGAGGCTGCCCGGCTGGAGGGCTTCGACTCCATGGGTGTGGAGGCCAAGGCCGAGTACGCCGAGCTGTGCCGCCTCCGGCTGCGCCGCGACGCCCGCGGGTAGGGCGCGACGCAAGGCTCGTCGGCGCTCCACTCTCCCCGCCTCGCCCAGGGCGTGCCCGACTAGGACCGCGACTCAGCGGTCCGGCGCCCGGGGCAGACGAGGAGACCAGTGTTGTGGCACGACGACGGACTGGCCCCACCGACGTGGTGAAAGCGATCGTCTACGACCGGGACGGCGGCGCCTGCGTGCGCTGCGGGACACGGGAGGACCTGACCATCCACCACCGCGTGAACCGCGGCATGGGCGGCGCCCGCGAGGAGTACATCAACCAGGCCCACAACCTCCTGACCGCGTGCACGACGTGCAACGGCTGGTTCGAGGACCACCCCCGGGAGTCGTACGAGGCCGGGTGGAAGGTCCGCCGGCCGGAGCTGCCCGACAAGGTCCTGGTGCGCTACCCCGACGGCCGCGAGTACCGGCTCACCCCTGACGGTGTTCGCTCCACGACCGTGGCGACCGCCCGATGAGGCGCCTCGGGCGGCTCTGGCGACGGCAGTGCTCCTCCTGGGCGCTCTCCTCGGTCGGTCTCCGCTGCCAGCGGCGCGCCGGGCACGACGAGCCGCACGGTGCGTCGTACTCCGCGCGCTCGACCATGCACCACTCCTGGGCGGACGGCGCCGACTTCTTCGGGTACCGGTGGCTGCCCGGCACGATCCGCTACCGGCCGACCTTGACCCGCTCCCGCGCGTTCCGCGTCGGTGAGTGGACCGTGTCCGTGCTGCTCGCCCTCCTGCTGTGGTGGGCGGTGTCCCTGGTCACGGCCATCGTGTTCCTCATCGGTGAGCTGTGGCTGTCCGTGCGGCGGCCGCACTTCGTCGACGTCGGCCGGTTCACCGCCGGTGTGTTCTTCGTCAGCCGCAAGAACTCCCCGCCGTCCTTCGCGGTCGGCTTCACCCGGTACGGGCCGGAGGCCGACGCCAGGCGTAGCGGTCTGCAGGTCAGCATCGGGCGCCGCTCGCTGATGGTCTGCGCTCTGCTCCCGCGCGACGAGTGGGCCGACTACAAGCGGCGGAACGCCGAACGTGAGGCCCGCCGGAAGGACAGCGCCCGGTGAGCCCTCGGATCACGATGCAGACCCGGGTGCGGCGGCCGCGCGGGCTGCGCTTTGGTCCGGTGCTGCTGTGGGCTGTGCGCATACCGAACGGCCCGAACCTCGGCGTAGGGCGGATCGCGGTCACGGACACGCCCCGCGACCCAGCCCCCGGCCAGACACTGGCACGAGACGGGCAAGGGCGCGTCCTGATCGTGGGCGGCGTGGCGTTCGCGGCGCTCCGGTGCAGGTCAGTGTCGGTGCGTCGCGCTCCACTCTGACACGGGAGTCTCGTTGCTGTACTCTTTCGGGCTGTGCGCAGGCGCGGGGGTACCCCGGTCTGCGCGAGGCGCAGAAGCGTCACAGCTTGAGATGGGAATCGCCAGCCATGCCCACCGCCGGAATCACCTACTCGAAGAAGAAGATCGAACGGACCGACTTCAAGGCCCTGCGCGAGCATGAGGAAGGGGCCGTGAACGCGGAGCTGGGCCGGATCGCCCGCCCTGACGACCGGATTGAGCGCGCAGCCGACATCATCCGCCAGGCGGACGCCGAGATCGCCCTGCACCTCGAGGACCGCGACAAGGCCGTGGCCTCCCTGTGGTTCTACGAGCGCGTCAAGGGCCTCGCCACGACGATCGGCGTCGCCCCCACCGCCTACCGAGAGATCCTGAGCAAGGCGCTGTACGGCAGGAACTGGAAGCGAACCGAGAGCGGGCACGTCGAATTGGAGCCGGTTCCCGCCCACGTGCCGACCCCGGAGCTTGCCAAGCTCGCCGAGGAGGCCGGAGTGCCGCGCGTCGAGAACGCCTCCGACGAGCTGCCGCGACTGGCCCGGGTCGTGGCCGCGGCGCGCGCCCGCCGCGGAGCCGCGGTGGTCTTCATGCGGGAGGCCGCCCTCGCCCTGTCCGAGGAGCCCTACGGCTGGGATGGCGAGAAGATCGCCGAGCACGCCGGCGTGGCCAAGAAGTTGATCTGGCAGCAGCAGCGGACGGCCCGCCTGGCGCGCGAAAGCTGACTGCTCCTCTTCGTTCCAGCGGCCGGTCCCGAGCACCTTCGGGGCCGGCCTTCCCTTTGCACCGCAGGTCAGACCGGCGCCTGAAAATCAGGCGCCGGTCACCGGGGCCTGAAAATCCGGCTTCCGGTGTAGGGGCCGCCGGGAGACCGGGTGCCGGTGGATCAGGCGCCTTTAGTAACAAGATCAAGCACCACAATGAAGTAAGAGTTCCGATGCCTTCGCTTCGCTCAGACATCGGCGCGCATCGACCTCCGAAGGCCCTCGAACGAACCACCGGACAGCCGCAGCGACAGGGCGCCGAGGAGGAGGGGTGTCACAAAATCCGGCTGTTGGCGTTCCCCCAGACATGACGATGCGATCCATGCCCACGCGCACGATGCTTCCGCCGAACCTGACCCGGCACTTCTATGAGACCCGCCGGGCGTTCCTCCGGAGCGCCGGCCAGGAATCCACCCCGTGGTTCCAGCTCTCCCCGATGGAGCGCACCGTGGTCGAGTCGGAGATGGAGATCTTCCGCCAGGCGATACGGAGCGCCGAGGAAGAGCAGGACCTGATCGCCAGCCTCGATGCGACCCGCGCCGCCGCGGCCACCGACAAGTCCGCCGCCGAGGAGCCGGAACCGGCCGCGCCCGTCGACGAGGGAACCCGGGAGGATTGCTGCCTGGAGTGCGCAGCCGTCGCCGCGTTCCTTGCCCTCATCAGGGGGCTGGGCGGGAAGCTCGACGGCACTGCACCGGATGTACTGGTCACCTTCGACGGCCGCCCGATCAGCGTCGAGCGCCTGCTGGTGATGAACTCCCCCTTCGACGACATCCGCGCCGAGTTCTGGCGCAGGAAGCCCCCGACCGCCGACAAAGCGTAACGGAATTCGGCGCGCGACGTACTACAGAGTGCGGCTGGCCCTCTGCCCCCGACACCCCCTCGGGGAAAGCACTCCAGCCGCGCCCCCTCGGCCGGGGCGAAGACCCTGCTCCACCTCCCCGGTGCAGGGCCCTCGCCCCGGCAACAGACATCCGGCACAAGTCCCCTTGGCGGGGTGGCTTCTTTCTCAAGATCGTGCCGGATCTCGCGGCCTGGTCGGCGGTCTGGGCATGGGCCCCGGCCAGGCCGCGACACTAGATCCCTGCCGGCGGCACCTTCCCCGCCATGTCCCGCACGAAGCTCTCGCCCCCCGCACGCCCCCGCGTGGTCCCACCAGCCCGGGACCTGCGGAACCGGCGTCAGCCCGGCGTCGTATCCCGTGACGCCTCCAACATCGCCGACATCCTGCTCCGCGCCCCCGCGGCCGCCCGCCGCCACGCCTTCAAGCACGACATCACCGCCCGCGAACGGCCGCACGTCATGCGCGAAGTCGAACGGGCCACCGGCTCGATGTACGGGCTCTGGCACGACACCCCCAGCGGCTTCATCGAGGACGTGCTGGGGGAGAGCATTTGGAGCCGTCAGCGCGAAATCGTCGACGCCGTCCCCTTCAAGAAGCGCATCGCCGTCCCGGCCGGCTTCGGCGTCGGGAAAACCTGGATCGCGGGCAGGCTCGTCGCCTGGGCCGGAGCCGTCAACGCCCCCGGGACCATGGTCATCGTCACCACCGCGACGAGATTCCGGCAGGTCCGTAACCAGCTCTGGCCGCACATCAGGAAGACCGTCGCCCGCGCGGGCCTGCCTGGATACTGCGACACCACCCAGTGGAAGATCCCCGACCAGTGGGGCAACGACGTCATCGTCGCGTACGGCTTCACCGCGCCAGAGAACGACGAAGCCGCGATGCAGGGCATCCACGGCACGCCCAAGCTGCTCATCGTCGTCGACGAGGCCGGCGGTATCGCCCGCACCATCGGCAACGGCACCAACAACCTCCTGACCGGCGACGCGAGGATGTTGGCGATCGGCAACCCCGCGATGGACGACCCGCGGAGCTGGTTCGAGACGCTGTGCGAGGAGGGCGAGGACCCCGAGGAACCGTCCACGGTCACCATCCCCATCGCGACCTTCGACTCCCCGGCCATCACCAAGGAACGCGTCCCATACTGCAACGACTGCCCCGACGGCGTCCCCCCGCACTCCCTCGCCATCCACCTCCCCGATCAGGACTGGGTGGACCGCACCATCCGTGAGTACGGCGAAGATCACCCCTACGTCATCGCTAAGGTCCACGCCAAGTTCCCCAAGGGCGGAGGCGGCCTCGCGATACCCGTGACCTGGGTCGAGGACGCCCAGAACAACGACGACCCGACCGGCCCCGGCTGGCACCGACTCTGTGACCTCGGCCTGGAAGGGGAGAGCGCCAAGCACACCGTGAAGGAAGGCGCCTGGATCAGGCTCGGCGTCGACGTCGCCGCCGACGGAGGCGACGAATTCACGATCTACAGGGCGGTCGGAGACGCCATCGAGATGCGGCACGCCAGCTCCGGCACCGCCAACGACAACCAGGTGAAGGTCGCGGAGAAGATCCTCGAGGAGATCCGCGCCGCGCAGCGCCTCGCGGATGCCCTGAACTCTCCACACCCCGTCCGCGTGAAGATCGACAAGAACGGCATCGGCCACGGCGCCACGAGCATGCTGGAGGTCTGGGCGGACAACGGCACCCACCACGCGCAGATCGTGGGCGTCATGGTGTCCGAGTCCCCCACCCAGGACGACCCGGGCGCCGTCATGCGCCCGTACCGCAAGCGTGACGAGATGTGGCTCGCGACCAGGGCACTTTTGCAGCCGGACCCGTCGACCGGCACCGGCCGGCTACGCCTCCGCGTCGACCGGCAGGCCGGTATCCAGCTCTCCACCCCGAAGCTCGGGTCGAACACCGCCGGGTACAGCATCATCGAGTCGAAGAAGACCATGAAGGCCCGCGGGATGAAGAGTCCCGACCGGGCCGAGGCCGCCCTGCTGGCCGTGTACGAGCCCGAGCCGCTGAACCAGCCACGCCGCCGCGGTCTGCTCAATTAGAGCGACCGGAAGGTCCGCAGGACGCTGGTACTGTCCCCGTATGGATCTCGCTCAGGCTCAGGCTCTTTCCGCGCCCCTGACAGCCGCTGAGCTCGACCAGGTGCAGCGCGCCGCAGCGGCGGCCGGTCAGAACATTGAGGAGTTCGTGCGGACTGCGGTCCTCGACGCCGCCGCGGACCCCTTCCTCGACGCCCTCGATCAGGCCGTCGCTTCCATCGCCGCCCGCGCCCAGGGCGAGCACATTCAGCACGACTACGCACTTTGACGCCAGCCGCCCTGGTTCCGCACCAGGAGCGAATCCAATCGTCCGCCGTGTCCTGGCCGCGCAGCAGCGCGGAAAGGCGGCCTGATCATCCACGACGCACAAGGAGCCCGGTACCGACGGGGGATGCGGTACCGGGCCTGTGATCACCTTACTTGCTGGTGCAGTAGCCGCCCCTGGCGGGACAGCCACCGAACAGTGCGTGACTCAGACCACTAGCTTCGCGTCCTCACGGGGCACTGGCCTGGTCTCGCCGGCCTGCTCTCCCCCAATGCCAGACGTGGCATGATCCGTTGGGTAGTGTTGGCCCGATTCCTATCCCGGAGGACACCACTTGATGGCCGACCTACTCGTCGTCGCGGCTCTGTCAGAGGCTGTGGAGAACGCCTCGGCCGCGCGTCCTCTAGGCTCCAGAGGTTCTCGCGGTGAGATTGCGGAGAGCGGCCCCGCCGAGCTGACGCCTACGGCTACCGCGGTGCTGGCCGCAATTCCAGCCTGGTGGCGGGCTCAGGCTGCGGCAGCGGGCCTCACCGGCCGCTGGCTGGACATCGAAACGGCGCTCCAAGCAGACCCGCCCGTTGACGTTCCGAGCGATCCTCCCCTAGGCGACTCCTGGGGATCTCTTACGCCAGAGCAGGTGGGCGCTGCGTATGTGGAGGCCCTTTCGTCTGCCACGCGCGCGCGCCACGGCCGTCACTACACGCCACCCGAGCTCGCCTCACACTTGTGGAGGCTGGCACGCACGTCCCTGGATCTTCCTCCGCAGAAGCAGGTTCTTCCCGGGTTGGTGCGCGACCCAGCATGTGGCGCCGGAGCCCTTCTCCTACCAGCGTTGAGGGAACATCTCCATGCCTCCTTCGGCGTCGATCCGGCGCTGACGCTGGCGGGTCTCCCCAACCTGATCCAGGGAGTCGATACCGACCCAGCTGCCGTATGGGTCGCCAACGTCGTTCTGGCGGCGGAGATGCTTCCCACCCTCGCCCGCGTCCCCGAGAAGGTACGCAAACCGTTGCCGTCGCTGGCTCGCGTTGGCGACGGGCTTGCCGCCCCCGACCAGCAGGCGCGAGTCGTCATGATGAACCCGCCATACGGTCGCGTTCGACTCTCGCCCGGCGAACGCGACCGCTACGCGCATGTGCTGTACGGGCACGCCAACCTGTACGGCCTTTTCATGGCAGCGGCCGTGGCCTCCTTGGACGAGACGGGCGTTCTGGCGGCCCTTGTCCCCACGAGTTTCACCAGCGGACGCTATTTCTCAAAGCTGCGCACCTACCTGGGCCGCGAAGCTGGGATGAGTGCCGTCACGTTCGTTGAGGACCGCAGCGGCGTGTTTACTTCCGTCCTGCAAGAGACTTGCCTGGCCACTTTCGAGCGTCGCCGACGGAAGAAGACGCGGATCAGCAGCCTAGGCAGCGCAGAGACCACGATCGCGAGTGTGAAGACACAGAGGACCGGCGAGCCATGGGTATTGCCGCGCCGGTCGGATGACGCGCCCGTGGCTGCTGCTGCCTCCGCCATGACGGAGTCCCTCGCCTCACTAGGTTGGCGCGCTTCGACCGGGCCACTTGTTTGGAATCGCCGCAGCACCGACCTGCACGCAAACTGGGGTCCGTCTCGGTCTCACGTCATTTGGGCAGCAGATCTCGACGGTGGCATTTTGCACCGTGACGCGGCTCGTGACTCGATGCGATACCTGGCGCTCACTGCGGCGTCTGACCTCAAGGTCATGGTTTTGGATGAGCCGGCAATCCTGGTACAGCGCACGACGGCTCCTGAACAGTCACGAAGACTTGTAGCCGCTCTCCTCGACGACGAAGCGCTGAAAGTTCGCCATGGGCGGGTCACGGTTGAGAACCACGTCAACGTTCTGCGGCCTACCGCTGCTGACCCCGTACTCACAAACGAAGCTATGACGCGATTGTTGGCCACAAGAGCACTGGACAGGGTAGTGCGCTGCATCTCGGGTTCCGTCGCGCTTAGCGCATACGAACTGGAATCGATCCCGCTGCCCGACCGTGATGTGGTGGCCAAGTGGAACGACCTTGAGGGCGACGCGCTCGAAGCCGCCGTTGCCGCCGCTTACCGGCCGGAAGGCAGCTGAGTTGAGGAAGATCATTAGTCCCGAAGAAGCCGAACGGCGACTTCAAGTCATCTTCCCCCGCGCGGCCTTCGACACGGTACTTTCATCGCCATTGGCGGGAATGGCAGTAGCCGCTCTGATCTACGTGGAAGCGGTATGCAGTTCGAGCGACGAGGCGGAGACCGTCCAGTGGGCACGTCCTTCCACCGTCGTATGGATGTCCACGGCCACGCTTGAGCACGAGGCAGACGATGAGCGCCTCGCCTGGCGCGCTGCCGCGCTGAAGAATCAGAAGTACGTGCAGGACCTCCAAGAATCATGGGGCATCCCATTCCAGCCCAAATACAAAGACAACAGTCGCGAAACCCTTCGCGACGAGACTTTCCGGGCCTGGCGGGAACATAACGCGATCCGAAAGCGGTCTGGGCTTCCCAGTAACAGCAGCAAACCCACTTGGTCACTGCTCGACGACTTCGCAGACCTGTTCGATCCCGACATGCCGGATGAACTCTTCAGAGAAGCCGCCGCCCAATGGCGCGACAAGCGTATGACCCCTGGTACCAAACTCAAAGCGCTCCGCGCCCTTAACGCGGAGGCCGCCCAGCATGCCGTAGTTGTAACGCTCCCCGACGGCACGACTCGGACTCTCGAACCTGGCGGCTCCTCCCTCATAATCAAGGGCGTCATCGAGGAGTGGGCTCCAGTTCGCCTGGGGCAGCCGGTAGTTCTGGCAATCTCTGAGCCAGGCGACAAAGTCCACCTCGGGGACAAGAAGATGCTTCAGGCGCTCGGCATCAAGATTGATCCCAAAGACGTACTCCCCGACGTTTTGATCGCCGACGCGAACCCAGACCCGGTCGTGTTTTGGATCATCGAAGCCGTAGCGTCAGACGGAGCCGTGACTACTGGGCGCCGCAAGGCGCTTTTGGAGTGGGCCGCACAGCAAAACATCAAACCGGATCACTGTTCGTTTCTCAGCGCCTTCAGGTCTCGAAACGCCGCCCCGGCCAGGAAGCGCCTCAAAGACCTCGCCCCTAACACCTGGGCGTGGTTCACTGACGAACCTGGTCACGAACTCTCCTGGTATCAGATGTTTCCCACCGCAGAGGAAGTCTGATCACCCCAGGGACATCACTCGCTCCGTCGCGTTCTCCGGAGCCGTGGAACGGGTAAGGGCCCTTTGATCTGGGCGGATCACTTCGACGTTTGAGCCTCCGGGCTGTGCACCGGGATCTTCCTGAAAGGGTCCTTGGACGTGTCCTTGGCCGGGCGCACGTACCTCTCCCGTGGGATGCGCGAACCCTTCTTCCAGCGCCCTGCTTCCTCGAGTTCTTCGTCCGTTGCGCCGTTCACGCCGAGGTCGGTGGCACCGCCAGCGCGGAGGCTGTGCGAGGACACGGGCCTGCCATCGGTCTTGAGCCCGGCCGCCGCGAACCACAGCTTTACCCGCTCGTTGACGGTCTGCGGGCGCAGGTAGGCGCCGCGTTTGGTGGCACCCCGCCTCGCCCGGGTCTCCGGCGAGGCCACTCTGCCACTCCGTAGAACTTCTCGGAACACAGGGCCGGTCGTGATGCCTTGCTCGGCAAGGTAGCCAACCCAGCGGCGCAACCGGAAGATCAAGTTGAGGTCCGGCCGGTCGTGGAGGACGAGCGTCTGTTCCTCGCCCTTGTGGGTCTTGTCCTCGGCAAGCCACACCAGCACTCGGTCGTCGAGGATGGTCACGTCCTCGAGGTCCAGGTCGACGTCTTCGATGCTGCGGCCGAGGAACCGGTACCCGAAAGCGAACATCGCCGAATCGCGCCAGCCGATCGGCCGGTCGTCGGCCTCCGCCTTCTCGATCATCGGGACTAGGTACGGCAGCGTGATGGGGAACGCTTCCTTCCTGCGCAGAGCCCGCTTGTTCTTCCGCCGGTACTGCGCCAGAAGCATCAGGTACAGACTGTTGTCCGGCTTCTTCCCGGCCGGCATCGACGTCCGGATCAGGGACATGTAGTGCCGGATCGTGCTCACCTTGAGGCCCTGCGCCATCAGGTGACGGCCGTATTCGGTGTACGTCGCCGTCGTGCACGGCTTCGCCACCCGCCCCTGCTCCGCACACCACGCCTCGAACAGCCGCATGGCAGTGCGCCGCTGGGGTGACCCCTCCTCCTCGGCCTCCTTGATGGCGGCGGCGGTTTCCTCGCTGACGTACAGGTCCCGCTCTGTGTACGTAGTGCCCGGATCCGTGCTAGTCGGGATCTCCTCGCCGGGCATCAGCACCGTGTGCGCGTCGACGAGCGGCCGCCCGGCCGGCTCGGCATAGGGCAGCAGCTCACCATCCTCGACGAGTTCGGCGTCAACGATCTCGTCCTGGTCGCGCAGGCTCATTCCGGGGTCACGTCTTCCTCGGGCTTCGCCTGGAGCTGATGCAGCAGCGCGTGCAGGGTGATGATCTGCGAGTTGGTGGACGTGCCCGTCTCGGTGAGCTGTTGAACCAGGTGCAGGAGGCTTCCGACTCCCTGCCGGTCCTGGTTGTAGAGCAGAACGAAGGCAGTTTGGTCAGTCGGGAGCTGCGTAGGGAAGTGCCCGACGCGTTGGCCCGCGAGTTCGCGCTCAATGCCCGCGATGATGCGCCGCCCTGCCTTACGTTCGCCCGCCACCGCCAGCAGCTCCTGCACACTCGTCTGCCGCCAACCCCGGTCCTGCCCGGCGATCATTTCGGCGTACGTCTTCCACGGCGTATCAGTCATCGGTCGCTCCACTTCCAGCAATCGGGGGTGCAGTCTTTCGATATGGCGGTGGTCAGTAGCGCTGCATTCTGTGCTCGACACAGTTGCCACACATGTCCGCTTCCGGGATGGCGAAGGTGCTGACGGCGAGCCCGCAGTATCCGCAGACTCCAGCGCATTCGATCCCGCAGAAGAGGCAAAGCAGCGTGGAGGCTTCGCCGTCACCTCCGATTGGGACATCGGTCACGGCTTCTGTGCCGCACTCGTCGCATTGGTGCACCGGGGATGGGCCACCGCCCGTGATGATCTCGTGCTCTGAGGTGTCCGCGTAGATCCAGGCTGCTTCTGTCGGCGGGCCCAGGTGGGAGTCACAGACCACGCAGGTGAGATCGGCGCCGCCCTGTACGGGGACTGCGAGAGCTGCGCAGACAGGGCAACCGAGGATGGTGGGAAACTGGCCCAACAGCTCCCGGGCGGGTTCCATGCGCCGGTCTACGAGACGTTGGATGCGGCCAAGCCCCGGGCGGATGCGTTCCACGGCCTCCTCGGCAAGCGTCAGCTCCTCTTCCTCTACCAAGGGCAGCAGGTCCTCGCGTACGAAGGTGAGCAAGTTGTCGAGCACGGGCGTCGTGAGCACTTCGACGGTGATGGAGCCCTCCGTGACTCCGACGTGCGCGAAGCGGTTGCGCATCTGAGCGAGAGCCTTGAAGTGCCGCGGTTCCAGCAGCGTGGTGTCAAGGTCGCACTCCTTGATGACTCGCTTGCGGGCGTCCTCCCAGCCGCAGCTCTTGAAGTCCCCTCGTGCATGCTTGGCCGGGTCGTAGCCGTCTGGCGTTGCCCACACGAGGGCGGGATTCTTCATCGCGAGCCGCGCCTTGAACAACGTCTCGGCCGCGGATGCCAGGTGCACCACGGCGTACTTCAGGTTCCGGGGCGGTACCTCTTCCTGCGCGGCAAGCAGATCGACAGTGCTCTCCAAGAAGTCGAGCCCGTTGAGCACGGGCGGAAAGTTGATGCTCGGCCCGCTTCCCTTTGTCGCGCTCACTGCCGCGCCTCCGCAGAGGGTCCGTAGTGGCTGTTATCGACCAGGTCGTCGTGCTCCTTCTTCGCGGCGCGGTACTTCTCCCGGTACTCCTTCACAGCCAGAGTGCTTTCTGCCGTCGGGTACTTGGTGTGCAGTTCCTCGTCGAGACGCGCGTCGATGAACTCGTAGAAGGCGAGCGCGATCTGCCCGTTGACGGCGCTCACAGCTTCCACGGCCGGCCTTCTCCTCCTGCACGGCGGTCGGCGTTCAGCTTCAACGACGTGGCTTCCTTGAGGACGTGGTCCAGGTTGTGGACCGTCGTGTTGCGCTCATCCGCCGGGTCCTGGAGAGCGAGTTCGTGGACCAGACTCAGGAGGTAGCCGACTCCGTTGTGATCCTTGCTGTAGAGCAGGACGCGGCGCGTGCTGTCGGTCGGGAGCTTGGTCGGCAGGTGACCGATGTTGTGCTCGGCCAGCTTCTGCTCGATGCGCTCGATGACGCGGGCCCCGGCCTTCTGTGCACCGGCGAGGCGCACCAGGTTCTCGACGTCGCGTGCCTCGTGCCCGGCCCATCTCAACCTATGAGCCAGGCTCTCCCACTCGTTCATGTCTTCCCACCGCTTCACGGCCACCTCTGCCCCGCCTCGCGTTGTGATCTGATGTCGCGCCAACTTTAGCGACAACAATCACAGTTGTTGTCGGCTACTAATTAGTAACAACGGGAGGTCATCACCGAAGGGCGGACAGCACCGCCCGAACCCCGAACGAACGACACCGCCATGCAGAAGCTGAAGCTGTTCGCGTACGCCCTCGCGCTCCTGACCCTCGCGCACCCACCCTCATTCCACCTGCCCTCGGCACACTCGGCGTCACGGCCGCCGCGGTGGCCACCGCCATCGGATGATTCCTGGCGAACCCGTCGCTCACCCTCACGATCACGGCCCGCCGGCTACTGATCCGCGCCTTCCCCAGCGTTCCACGGTGGTTGAGCCGTGCACTAGTCGCTTCAGTCGCTGCAACAGCCCCCGTCAAGGCGTAACACGACCGCCGTTCGAGCCGTTCGATTCTTCGCTCAGAACGATTCTCTGCTCACCCCTGTCTGTGGCCACGGGCCTGCTGCCGCGCCAACTCGGCGGAGAGCACCGCTGGAATCCCGAAGGAAGGAACACCGTATGTCCCGTCGCATCGTCGTCACTGCCCTGCAATACCAGGAGATCCTGGCGCGACGACGCGCCGCCCAACCACCCGTGGCCGCCGCCGCATCACGGAAGAAGGCCAGTAAGAGGCCTGCCGCGCACCCGGGCCCGCCGTCCATCCCGGCGGGGCCCGAGATCCCGCCGCTGCTCTCCGACCTGTCCGGCGTGGGGCACGTCCGAACGACCCTCATGCCGTACGTGGAGGAGATGCTGACAAGCAATCAGTGCCTTCACCGGATGACCGAACACAAGATCAAGAAGCAGCTTCGCGCCGACGCTGCACAGATGATCACCCTTCAGCGTTTGCCCCGTCTCCAACGCGCGGCGATCTTCTATGTGCTGCACTCACGCCCCATCAACCAGAAGCGGGACCCCGGGAACTGGGCGTCGACAGCGAAGGCGTACATCGACGGTGATCAGGGGCTACCGGCGGCCTTCGCCGTGCCCATTTACCCGCCCCACGCCGGGCGGCGAAGCCGGCCTTAGTTGCTGACCTGACACTCCCCAAATCCACCCCAACTCGACCAGGCTGCGGTGTAGTTACGTTCGACCGCACATACCTTGAGCCGTGCTACATTCGAACCGGTAAGTCGTCAGGCTCTCTACTTGAGGCCTCGCGGTCTGCTTCCCGAGCATTCCGGCTGGGTGCACTGCGGCAATCGCAATGCACACCCGCACGGCGTGAGCTGGAATCAATGAGGCGGACCCTCCAGACTCCGAGCTAGCTTGCTTGCTTGGACTGTTGGCGACTGCCGAGAGCCGAGAACATTTGCGCACACGTCGGCGCGGGTGTCTCGGTCCGAACCGTAAGGGTTCGGATCGAGGCTGCCTGCGCACCCGATCCGACCCATGACAGGGAAGGTAGGGATCGGTGGACGGCGCAGCCATCCTCTTCATTCTCGCCGTCGCTGGCGTGGCTTCGATCTGCCTCTTCGCTCTGAAGGGGCTACTCGACCAGGTCCCGGATGTGATCGACTCCGCCGGGAAAGCACGCGACGCGTGGCACCGCTTCAAGAAGCCCGAGGAGCGGCCCCGGGTAGACGACGAGGAGCCGCCCGCTGCCGCTTAGGCCCGTCGTGGGGTCTTCGTCGCTCTCCCTGACGCGTAAATACGGACCGCTGCGGAACACGGGGCCGTCGTGACGCGCCCCAGGAAGAGGGAGTTCGCCCCCGACGAGCTGACCGAGCTCATCGGGGGCGAGCTGCATCCCACGATGCCGCTCGAGGGCTGGCGCACGGTGACGCTGCACTGCCAGGTCGACGCGATCGGCCCGTCCGACCGGCACCCGGACTTGGTCAGGCTGGAGGTGTCGTTCCCTCCGGGGTCGGCGTCTGCCCCGCCGGGTCCTGGCCCGCGTCGTTGATGCTTCGGAGCAACTCCTGCAGGCGCCGGCGGTCGTCGGCCAGATGCCGCACCCGGTAGGAGTTCTTCGCGAAGAAGATGCCTTGCACCGGCTCAAAGAGGGCCTGCACACGGCGAGCCCGTTCCACCACCTGCAGTTCGGTCAACCACGCCCCCCGCGCTGCCACTACCGCCCCCGTCAGCAACTGCTGCAGGTCCAACGGACCCGACGGGTAGGTCAAGACGTACTGCTCGACGTGGTCGATCAGGTAGCGGGTGGACTCCTCCACCTGTTCCCCCCACCGGTCCAGCTCCCCCTGCAGTCGGCTGCGCACGGGTTCCGGCGCCTCGGCCGGCTCCATGTACTGAAGTCTGGCCGTCGCGGAGAGAATCGTCAGAACGTGCCCCGAGAAGGTGTCCCTCGCTGCCCAAGCCGCTTTGATCCGCACCGACCGCGCTTCTAGCCGCGGCGCAAAGCGCGACACCGCGAAGGTGGTCGCCAACGTGGTGACCACGGCGATGATCACCGTCTTCATCCAAGGGTCGAGCACTGGCACTCCGTACGTAGCCCGCAACTGGCCCCCGCTTGCGGGAAGGTGGCGGGGGATCAGCTTCTACCACGCTGGCCGAATCATCCCGGTTCCCCCTGTCGCTCGGCCGCTCATCTCGCCGAGATTGACGAATTTCGGTGAGATCTTCCAATCTCCGTGATAGATCGGCACAATGGGGCTGTTGCTGATCTAGAGGGGGGTACCGGTGGCTGATCAAGAGTCGCCCCGAGTCCTACGGCTCACATTCGAGTTCCACGTGCCCGTCGGGCTGCGCGTCAACATCCATGGCTCACGCGTGAGGAAGGCCGCTGAGGCGATCACCAGCGCCGTGCAGGCCCTGGCCGGTCAAGTCTTCCCGTGGGCCTCGGAAATGCGGGTCCGTCACGAATGGTCGTACGCCTGGCACGACCACAGGCCGGAGCCCATCAGCTTGCCGGCCACAGACAAGAACACGCCGAAGACGTAGCCGCGGGCTGAGCCCCGCGCGACAGACCCACAACTGAACACCTGGCGTCATGGCCAGACCACCCCGGCGGAGAGCACCGCCGGACAGCCCGAACGAAGGAACTCGAAGGAAGTCCTGCGTATGACGCAGCCTCATCCATGGCCGATCAGCTGGAGGCATGACCGTGCCGTTCGATCCCGACCGCCCGGCCCCGCCCAAGGGAATGAAGCACCGCACCGCTCGCGGCTACGTCATCGCCGGACCTGACGACCGCGGATGCTGCGTGATTCACGAGATGTGGGTTGATCCCGAGCACCGCGGCAGCGGCGAAGGACGCGCCCTGGTCAACTTCGTTCGCGCGTGGGCACGCGAACGGAAACTCGGGCCACTCGTTGTCCACTGCTCGCCTCGCAACCAAGGCGGCCGGGCCTTCTACGAAGCCCTTGGCATGCGTGCCGTCGCCATCGTCTACCAAGAGGATCTAGACGGCGCAGAGCACGGTCACTCCGGATCGCGATAGCGACATCGGTCCCCGCTACGCAGGGGTCATGCCTTGCGTGCCCAGTAGTCAGCCAGCATCTCGCCCGGCCAGGCGGGCTCATGGACAGTGCCTCGCGGACCCATCTCGGCGAAGTACGGCGACAGGTCATAGATCTTCGTGCCGACGACTGCGTCCAGATCGGTCACGCGCAGTGTGAGTCCGTCGACCTTGAGCAGTCGGGGGAAGCTCTGCGCTAGTTGGTTGGGGCGCCGGTGATTGCGGTGCGCGAACGTCCCGGTTGCCGGCCACTCTGTGTTCCCGCGTGGGCTCCGGGCGTGGTATTCGACGTCGTCGGGCGAGGCCAGGTTGAAGTGCCACACCACTACCAGGTGGGAGAACTCCCCGAGGCCCTGCACGGAGTCGAGCGGAAACTCGGCCTCGTCGAGCTGGATCACTGACTCGATGCCGCCCCAGTAATCGTCAGCGACCTCGGTGCGACCTTCGACGACTTCCCCGATCGGCTTGATCTCCAAGGTCATGCCCCAGCCCTTCGTCTTTGCCTCAATGACGTTGCGATCAATCTACTTGGGCGAGGTACGAGGCTGCACGGGCGTCGAGCACGCCTACCGCTGGGATGCCGCGCTTGCGGTAGGGCGACAACAGGTGGCGCATGTCGACGACTGTCTGCCGGGCCCGGCCGGAGTAGATGCCGTCCTCCATCGCGTCGAGGACGTTGATCCATGTCGCGCAGGCTTCTTCGACGCCGCCTTGGGCGATTTGCGTTGCGCCCATGTACCCGAGGGTGACCGCGTGTGTGCGCCTGAACGCTGCGCCGCGAGTTCGCACGGAGCGACGGAACTGCTTGACCGCCCGTCGGTGGTCACCGAGGTCCCGCAGAGTGCATGCGGTTTCGTGCGCCAAGGAAGCCTCCCCGAAGAAGAAGGTCCGATCCGGCTCCCTGATCCCGTCGTGGGCGTTCGACAGGTCGTCCTCGGCCCGAAGCAGCGCCCGCGCTGCCTCCTCCTTGTGGCCGCTCGCGGCGAGGGTCCGCGCGTGCACGACGCCGAGGAGCGCTCGCTCGCGGGGTGTGGCGGCTGCGTACCGCTCGCCGTGTACCGAAGCCTGCGCGATCTGGAGGGCTTCGCTGCGAAAGCCCAGGTCGAGCGCCTGGTGCGCCATGGCACGCAAGATGTGTCCGCTCAGGGGTGCGTCGCCTGACCGGGCAGCGAGCTTCACCGCGGTGTTGAAGCGCTGGAGCGCAACCGCATGCTCGCCGTTATCGAAGGCCATCCAGCCCGACACGTACGCAAGCTCGGCGGAGGCGGAGAACATGGCACGTCGGGTCGCGTCGTCGGCGAACCGGCCCCGAAGAAAGTCGTGGGCCTCATGCTTCAGGTACTCGTCGACCGCCCAGCGGCCGTGGCCGCCACCACGCCGCTGGTCCATGCGCGAGAAGGCCAGGGTCAGCTCGCGCACGGTCTCGACGTCGCCGCGACCGACCCGTTTGCCCACCGAGGGCTCCTCGGCCAGCGGCCTCGACATCGCGTCCCACCACGTCTCCTCGGGAAGGATCAGGGCCGCCGCGGAGTAGACCCCACCCGTCAGCAGTCGACGCCGGTCCGTGTCCACGCCACTCCCCAAGTCGTTCAGCGCGATCAACGGATCAACGCGCCAGTCCAGCGCCCCCTGCGCTGGTGAGGTGGAAGCTGCGAACCCGATCTCTTGTGGCGTGATCTCACGCTTCAAACGACGGGACAGCGCCTGGCACAAGATAGCGGGCGCGATTCCCGACGGCTCGGTGCCTCCCACCCACATGCTGACGTGGGAGCGTCCGATCTTGGAGTTCTCCCGCACGTCACCGTTCAGTGTCTCGACGGCGACCCGGTTGTACGCAGCGGCGGCTTGCGCTCGTGACCAGCCCGCATCCAGGAGGAGTGCGGCCAGCCGCTCGTTTCTCTCGCGCGCCATCCTGCGCCCCCGCCGCTGAAAACGATCTTTGACCACGTTGACCGGACCCGCCCCGGCAGCAGCTCGGGGACGGGTGCAGATCCAACGTAGTGCTCAACTGCCTCTTGGCGCAGCCGAGGTGGCGGAAAGCCACCCTGGCCGCCTCACGGTGAGGAGTTCATCCGCTCGCTGACGTTCAGCTCAGGGAGGCCAGCAGATCGGAGGCCGCAGCCTCCATGGCCCCGGTCAGCGGCCCCGCCTTCCCCGTCCGTCGGTACGCCCGCGCCACGTTCGCGCACAGCATCAGCCGTGACAGCTGACCGGTCCGAGTGTTGAGGACGTCGGCGAACTCGTTGAGGACACGCGCGGCCAGGGCGGGGACCGACAGCGAGGCTGACCACAGACAGGCCGCGTCCCAGCCGGCGGGCGCCAGCCCCCAGTCCTCCCAATCGAGCAGCGTGAGCGGGGCGGCGGTCAGGTTGGCGTATCCGACGTCGCCGTGTGCGCACGTCCACTCCGCCACTGTCGTGTCGACCTGGTCGCCGTACACCTCCCCAATCCGCCTGGAGAGGTGGCCCTGCTGGACGCATACCCGGCTCGTTTCGTGCAGGGCCAGGTTCTCGAGCGCCGTACGCAGGTCGGCCCACCAGGCGTCTGTCAGGCCCGGGTCGCGGTCGACGGTGCCGGCCGGCGAGAGCGCCGGGGCGGCGGCGAGGCTCATCTCATCGACCCGCCACACCACCCCCCGGCCCTCGTCGTGCCACATTGAGCCCGCGAACCAGTTCGGTCGCGGCACGCCTTCGATCGCGACGGATGCCTCCAGTCCGGTCCACGACTGCGCGCTGAACGCGCCGGGCCGCACCCACGCCAGCCGCACCCACGTGCCCGCCGACGTCCGGAACCCGGCCGTCCCGTTGTACTTGGAGTAGTGGGCACGGTCGCGGTCGAGGACGCGGCCGGTACGCTTCTCCGCTTCGGCAAGGACGTCCTCGTGGCTGATGGTCGACAGGTCATCCATGGTGGGCTGCACGGGCGGCCTCCTCTCTGCGTCCGGCCCGTTCCCGTAGCAGTGTGCGGTAGGCGTGAACCGTCTGCATGCTGGCCGCGATGCGGGTAGCGGCGGCGAGCTCGGCGAGGTGGTCCGGCTGGGAAGTTCCCACGGCGATCCTGCTGACGGAGGGGACGGCGAACGCTGCTGCCAGCCTGGCCTGGACGCTCGATACGGCTGGCTGCCCTGGTTCGAGGAACAAGCCGGTGTCGACGCCGGACCAGACCGGATCTGATGGGTCGCCCGCAAAGGGTGCCATACCCCACACCGCCCTGCCACTTAGCTCGTGGGCAAGGTTCTCGGCGGCGTCGAGGACCGGGCCGGGCACGGCCAGCCCAGCCCGCACCATCACCACATCTGGCCGTACGGGTACCCCGGCCGCGACGGGGGCCAGGGGCAGCGGGTTCCACGTGGCGACACCCCAGGCCCGGCAAAGGCCCGCTGCCTGGCAGGCGGCGAGCGTCTCGCACGCGACTGCGAACCGTTCTGGATCGTGCTCGGGGTTGTGCAGAAGCACCGTGTCGGGCACCCGGCCGAGGGCTTCCCCTGCCTCGGCTACGGCGGCCCTCAGCCGGTCCGGGTCGAGGTCGTGGCCGTCGGGGAAGTACCCCACTTTGGTCGACACCTCGAACCGCTCAAGGAGTTCGCCCGCCTCACTCGCAAGCGCCCGGTGTCCGTCGTACCCGCTGTAGTTGTAGGCCGTATCGACTGCGGTGATACCGGCCTCTAGAGCCCGTTCGAGGACAGCACGGGAGGGACCAGACCGGTATAGCCCGAGGACAATTCGTCGGTCAGCTCCGCGCACAGCCCCTCCCGGATCAGGATGTCGGCGAGTTCCCCAGCGTTGACGCCTGTCTCAATGCCTGCTTGCTCGATCTCCACCGGCGCGCCGGACAGGAATAAGCGCAGTGCGGGCAGGGCCTTGCCATGGAAGGTGAGGCGCTTGCCCGTGGCGGTGACGGTGACGTGTTCGCCGTCCGGCTCAACGAGCGGCGGGAACTCGGTCACGCACACCACGGCGGTCGGCGGCCCGAACAGGCCGGAGGTCTGCACGTGCCGGGCCGCCGTGCGCTCTTGCTCGCGGGTGGCAAGGAAGGCAGCCGGAGGGAACTCCTCGACCAGTCGGGCGGTCGCGGCCGCGAGCGCGGCGGTCTGCTCAGACTTGCCTTCCGCCGTGCCCCACCGGTCCAGGTCCGTACGGAACGTCTCCTCGCGCCGGCACTGGTCGACCAGCCACGTCAGCCAGTTCACTCCCGTGCGCTTCACGAACCCGAACGTCAAGTGCAGGCTGTACCCGTCGCCGCTGTCGGTACGGGTGGCCTGGTGCCAGTGGCCTCGGGGTATGTGCATGACGTCCCCGGCCTTGAGCGTCCCCCGCCATATGGACTGCTCCGGCGGGGTGTTGTTTGGCTCGGCGTCCCGGTACATCGGCACCGGTCGGGACACACCACGCACGTCCCACGACTTCTCACCGGCCACCTGCATGATCACTACGTCATGGTCGTCCCAGTGCAACGCGAACCCAGCCGCGTCCTGGGTCGTGAGGTAGGCGTTCACCTGGACGAGCTCGCGGGACCACCACTGCAATGCCCGGCAGGCGACCTCAAGGGTGGGGTCAAAGAAGTCGAGTTCGTCGAGGACCAGAGTGCAGCCCTCGCGCATCAGCGCCCCAAGGCGCGTCATGTTCGCGAAGCGGATGCCCTGCCCGCGGCGGGTGACGGTGTCGGTGAAGTATTCGCCGGGGTGAAGCTCACGCCCGTCCTGGAACGCCCGGAACTGGGGGTGGGATAGGCCGCGCCGCATCACGGTGTCGAGAAGCCGGACCGGGGTCATCAGCCTCGGGAGAAGGGCTGGGGTGGGGATGCTGCCCCTGGTGAACGCGGAGCCCATGGGGGTCGGGCCGTCCCAACCGAGCGCGGATTCGATGGCGTGAACAAGCTGGTGCTGCACATGTCCTCCGGGAAGCGTGAGGGGGTGGGCCCGCCGCAGACCACGGCGGGCCCAGGTGCGGAGAAGCGGCGCCTACGCCTCGGGGTGGTTCAGGCCGTCGCGGTTCTCTCCGTCGTCCCCGGCGGAGGTTCCGGTGGGGTCGGACTCCTGAGTGTCGAAGCGGTCCTGCACACGGGCCAGTTGCTCGACGGCGATCAGGAGCCCGGACTCGCCGACGCTGCTGGACGGTTCTCGGTTGGCCATGGTCGTCCTCGCTCACTTCCGGTGAAGGGGGCTAATGACGTGCTGTGGTGCCCTGGAACCCTGCCTTCTCGAACGTATGTACGCAAGGTGTGAATGAGCCCGCGCCGGGCGGTCTAGGCGAGCCGAGGTGCCCCGTGATACCCACACGCATGGGCGCTCCTACAGGTACGCCCTCAGCCGCGCAGATTCTTGACCATGACCGCGTACACCGGAGAGTCGGCGAAGGGCTGCTGCTCGCCGGCCTTGTGGTAGCCCCATGTCTCGTACATGTCCTGCACCTTCGGGTGGGTCACGTCGACCAGGAGCACGGCCAAGTCCTCGCCGCGCCGGCTCAGCAGCGCTTCGTGTAGCCGCTCGGAGATACCCTGCTTGCGCCACTTCGGGCGCACCATGACCTCGGAGACCGCGTACGTCGCGGTGTAGCCGTTGTTCGGCTTGAAGGAGGTGGAGCGCCACCACTCGCGGCCGGGCTGCAGCGGGGCGCCGTACGCGAACCCGGTCGGCTCCTCGCCCTCGAACGCGACGACGCAGGTGAAGCCATTCATCGCAGACCAGTGGTCGACGAACCAGGGGAACCGCTGGTTGAACTCGTTATCCATGGCGTCGGCGTAAGAGTCGGCGTGCACGTCGATCAGCATTTGCCTGAAGCCTTCGGGGAGGCTTCCGTGGTTGTAGTGGCGCAGGTCGATCAGCCTGGTCACGCTCGACTCCATTCTTCTCGCATACGGTCTGCCCAGTCGCGGGCGTACGCCGTGGACGGCGCCATCCGGAACAGGTCTCGGTGGAAGTCTCCGATCAGGGTGCGCATGCGTCCAGGGAGCGGAGCGCCGTCCATGATCTGGAAGACGGTGGCCGCGGTCGCTGTGGCCTGCTCGGGCTCGCCTTGCCGTAGCTGGGCGAGCGCGAGCTGACACGTTGCCAAGGCGCGGTTGCGTTGGAACTCTGCCGGGATCTTGGCGAGCGCGCGGTGGGCCATCGCCTCGGCGTCGGCGGACTCCCCGTTGTGGTTGAGGATGATGGCCGCGAGGTGGTTGAGCTCGGCCGGGCCGTAGAACGCGGTCCAGCGCGGGCGGTCGTCCTCGACGGCCTTCCGAAGGGTCTCTTGCGCCGAACCGAGGGCCCTCTTGGCGGCCTGGGGGTCACCCATCGACGAATGGGCGAGAGCGAGGCGCACGCGGCCCATGGAGCTGAAGAAGGGATCGCTGCGTGCCGCCTTTGACGCATTGGCCGCCTGGGCGGCTGCAAGCTGTTCCGGCCAGTTCTTCCGCTGGTAGGCGAGCATCGCGACGTTGATCCATACCCGCATCCCCGTCGGGGCGTCTTGGGACAGGCCCGCGAAGGTGGTGGCCTCGTGGAGGTGTGCCTGAGCCGTGTCCAAATCGCGCAGGTCGATGCATGCCCAGGCCGCGATGGTCGTGTACTCGGCGGCGAGCGCGTACAGGGCGCGGCGCACGGTCTCGCTGGCGTTCTGCTGCTGGAGTTCCAGGATTTTGGCTCGGCCTGCGAGGGCTGCGGCGGCGAGGGATCGGTGTCCGCCCTGGCGGTCGTCGGCTTCTACGAGTTTGTTCATGCCGGCGGACGCTCGGGCCACGTCCGTCATGCCGACCGAGCGCCGCTGTCTCCCAACGGACAAAGCGGCGGTCGCCGTTCCTGTGGTGGCAACGATGAAGTCGCGACGCCGCACGGGGTCCTCCGGAGGATGGTGCATGGAGCTGGGAGCGCTGAACCCTAAGTCCGCCACCGGGCAGCCGAACACACGCTCAAGTGCTACGCAAGTGCGGCCGATTGGGCGCCGGGTCGTCCCGTTGAGCAGGTTCCGGATTGTGCGTGACGACATGTCTCCCGTTCTGCCGGTGACCTCCGACAGCGCCTGGTTACAGCGATCCGCCAACTCATCCTGAGTTAAGCCGAGTTCATCCATCCGCTTCTGAAGGATGACGTTCGCTCCCATGCACTGAAAGTAGTACCGCCACCCTTGTACTGCCCAGAACCAAGGTAACGGGAACGCAAAGTCTTCCGGTCTGCGGTGATGCACGGACCCGGAACCCTTCCTGTTCCCCCATCACCGAGCGTCGTTGACTGAACATCAGCCGTCACGCCGGCTCGGCATGACGACATGGAGGGCAGCTCCGCTCTGCGTCTCGCGTCGAACTGGGCGCCCTCAGATGATCTTTGATCACCTTGACCACCTCCAGCCCCTTGACCCCATGCCAATCGCACCGGTTAAGCGGTTCGCTCTTGTAGGCCAGCTACTCGACGAGCGGGAGCACCCCACATGAACTCCTCTACTGGCAGGTCCACCCCCGTGATTGCCTTACGACTGGGCGGCATCGGCCCGCAGTTGCGCAGTGGGACTGGCTCCCGATGAGCCCCGCCACAGCCGTCGCCACGCTCGCTGCAGAACTGCTGCAACGGACCGCCCGCGGCTTCGCGGTGGCTTTCACGCCGAAGGAAGACCGTGTCGGGCGCATGCGCCGGATCACGGTCGCGCACCTGCGGCTGTGGCGGGTGGCTGGGCCGATCGCGGACGACATCGTGCTCGCTGTCTCCGAGCTCGTGACCAACGCCGTCCAGCACGGCGATGGCGACGTCGCCTTGGAGGTCCTCTACACCGACGATGAGGTGCGGGTCGAAGTCACGGACGGTAGCCCGGAGCCCGCTCAGCTCAGCAGTGCTCAGCCCGGCGACGTCTCCGGCCGGGGCCTTTTCATCGTCGCCGTCCTCTCCCTGGAATGGGGTGTGAGTGACGACGGCCGTAAGACCTGGGCCCGGTTCCGCGTCCCCGCGGGGAGGCCGTGATGATGACCACGCGCCCGCGCCCCGCCCCCGAGCCATGGACTCCTCCTCACGACGCCGACGTACTGGCGGCTTTCGCTGGCCGGCTGAAGGTCTGGAAGCCACTCGATGTGGAAGCGCTTCTGGACGACGTCGCAGATGCCTTGGACGACTTACCGCCCACCGCGATGGACGTGCCGGATCTACTTCAGCGCCTCCAGGCCCATCTCGGCCAGCTCGCGACCATCTCAATCGCCAACGAGGCCAGCGAGAAGGAAGACGACGTTGCCCGCCTGCTCGTCCGCGGCGAGACCCTGCGGGCCTCTCCCCTTCCATCCGAGCCCGCCAAGGCCCAGGGGCACCTGCGCCAGGTCGGTTGGGTCGTCAACGAACTCGTTGAACGGCTCGTCGAGGCCCAGTACATGAAGGGAACGGAATGAGTACGGCTACGGCGTCCCGCCCCAGGCCCCATACGCGGCTCCTGGCCGCACGGGACGCGTTCGACTACGACTACTTTCGCGAGCGGCTGGCGGACCCCGGTCTCGCCGACGCTGGCGTCGCGGTCGCACTCTTCCGCATCCCACTGCTGGCCGTCCCAGTGGGCGGCGAACGACACGGCGGATACACGAGCTTCGAGCAACTCGTGGACGCCGTTCAGGCCCGCGCGCTTCTCAGCACCGTTCCCGGCTTCCCGGACCTGCGTATCCGCTGGTCGCCGTATCGCGACACCTGCCACACCGTCGAGTGGGGAGAACCCAGCCCCTCTTGGTGGGCGAGCGACGAGGTCTTCGGCCGCTTCTACGGCTACAGCGCCAACGCCATCGCTGTCTTCGTACGGCATCGCTCACAGACTCCCTCTCCAGAGTTCTCCGAACGTGTTCCCCCACGGCCCAGAGTCACCTGGAGGGGGCCCAACTTCTCACCGCGGAAGTGAGATTCGACGCGTCGTGCTGGCAGATCGCTCATGCCCAACAAGGAGGAGAACAGTGACCACGACGACTGTCGCCAGGATCACCCTCGCCCCGAGGGAGCAGCAGGTCCTCGAGGGCCTGGCCGACGGGAGCACGCTGGCCGTGGTCGCGCTGGACCTCAAGATCCGCGAGGGCACGGCTGCGGGCTACCTCAAGCTCGCCAAGCGCAAGCTGTACGGCATGAGCGAGAACGCTGCCGCGCTCGCCGTCGCCTACACCACCGAAGCCATCACCCGCCCGCAGCTCCTAGACCCCGAAGCGCTGTTCCTGCCCGATGACCAGCGTGACCTCGTGCCGCTCCTCGCCCGTGGCATGGCGGCCGCGCAGATGGCCACCGAGCTGAAACGACCGGTCGACATCATCCGCAGGGACGGCCGTGACCTCCTGACCAATCTTCGGGCCAGGAACCGCGCCCACGCCATCAAGAGGTCCTGGGAGCTTCAGGTCCTGACTGCGGAGCAGGTGGTTGCATGGCTGCGCTAACCCCTTCCGTCCCGGACAAGGTTGAGGTCCTGGCGAACGTCGAGACGGTGCTCGCCTGGGACGTGAAGGGCCTTGAACGCCCGTCCCTCCAGGACGCGACGGGCATGGTCGAGCAGTTCACCGAGTTCGGCCGGACCGTCGCGGAGGACTTGCGGACCCAGTGCCTCGGCATTCCCGCGGACTCGGAGGCCGGGCGAAGTGCACAGACCATCCTCGGCGAAGCCGACCGTCGGCTTTATGCCTCACCCCCGAACCCCCTCAGCCAACAAGCGGCCACGCACCGCGCGCAGAACCTCGCCCGGCTCGTGAAGGGCCTGCTCCGCGCTGCCGGGCAGGTCAGCGAAGAACAGGCCCGCGCTGCACCGAGACCACTACGGAGATAACCCCCAGGACTGGGACCTCCTCCCTGGCCATGTGGACCACCGCGCCCGTGCGCGGAGGATCCAAGGCCGTCCCCCGAGGAGGAGGTGGCGCCAAGACATCGCGCCCCGGCCGCGCTCTGTGGGGGGGGAGCAAGCAGCCGGCCCGCTCAACCGCCGCCCGTCGTCGGCGACGGGCGGGTGCACCACCCGGTAACCGGTCCTGCGAAGACGGCTCGGTGCCGGACGTCACGTGTGGGGAGGAGCCCATCTCCTCCCACCGGGTTCCTCCCCACACGAAATTGCTCAACCCCAGATGCCGGGGTCCACGCGGTTCACCGCGTGAACCGATGACTCCGGAGCCCTTGCACCATCAGCCCACTGCCCCAAGGAGGCACGTAATGACCGTTCAACTGGAGCACCCGGTCACCATTGAGCAGCTGCCCGTCGACGGCGCCGCTGTCACCGACGACCCGTTCCAGCTCGACATCACCTTCATCGAGGGGACGCCTGCGACCGAGACGGTGCTGATGTGCAGCACCGGCGACAACTGCGGCAGCTCCTGCCCGAGCGCCTGCACCACCTCGTAAGACAGGTCAGCCCGATGGCGTGGGTCGGACGGAGCTGTTCCGTCCGGCCCGCGCCCCGCCTACCAAGAACGGAGTGAGGGGATGACGCGCGTACGGCACAGCCTGTACCGAGCCGCCGGAGAACCAATGCTGCGTGCCGCAGTGAACCTCACCGAGCCGAGCATGCCTCCCTGGCCAGGTCCCACGGCCTCGCTTGAACAGTGGCGTGCGTGGCTGCGTGCGGTGTGGGCCGACGACACCTTCCAGCAAGCCGTAACCAGCGCCAGCCCAGATCTGGCACGCCAGGTTCAAGCAGTGCTCGCCGGGCGGTCTCCGGGAGTGCGCCGGGTGCGGCGGGCGGCACTGTCCACCGCCCGGTACGCGATCCGATACGCGCGCCGCCCCACTCCGTACGGTCTCTTCGCGGGCGTCGCGCGCGTCGAGTTCGCCGACACGGCGGAGGTCCGCGTCGGCGACGAGCACCTGGCTGTCGCCCGGCATGACCCGGTGGCGCTCGATGTGGCAATCAGCGGCTGGGAGGCGGACGGCAAGCGGATGGCTGACGTCGACGTGTGCGTCAACAACCTCGTTCAGAAGCGCGGCGAGCGCGTCTACGTCCCGTCCGAGGGCGCCTCGGAGTTCTCCCTCGCGCTGAGCCCCGCGCTCAAGTTGATTCTCGACGCCGCCCGCTCCCCGGTCCGGTACTCGGTCCTCGGCGACAAGCTCGCCGCCGACTTCCCCACCACGACCGCACAGCAACGAACCGGATTGCTCGGGGAGCTTCTGCACGTACGACTGCTCCGGTCGTCGCTACGCGCACCCGCTACGGTCATCGACCCCACCGACACGTTGCCGCCCGCGCTGCGTGACGAGGTCCGCGAAAGGACGGCGGCCCCCGATTTGCGGCTGGACGCCACGGTGCGGCTCCCGAGCACGGTCCTCACGGAAGCGGAGACAGCCGCGACCGTCCTCGCCCGGATCGCCGCGCACCCCAACGGCATCCCGGCTTGGCGCCGATGGATCGAGCAGTTCACCGAGCGCTACGGCGAGAGCGCCGAGATTCCGCTGAACCTGGTCCTGGACCCCGAAAAGGGCTTGGGCTTTCCCGACGGGTTCGGCCAGGTGTCCGAGCCTCCCCGCCCCATGGCTCGGCGCGACCGGCTGCTGCTGGAACTGGCCGGAACCGCAGCCGTCGAAGGCGCCCGCTCCGTTCCCCTGTCCGGCGCGATGATCGAAGAACTGGAGGCCGCCGCGGGCAAGCCCACCGCCACCGCGCCCCACCTCGAACTCGGCATGCGCCTCAACGCCCGCTCGACCCGCGCCCTGGAACGGGGGAACTTCCGGCTCCACGTATCCACCGTCTCCCGTTCGGCCGGCTCGATGACGGGCCGGTTCTGGCACCTGTTCCCGCACACCGGAGGGACGTACACCGACCTGCCCACCGTCGAGCCCGGCGCGGAGCTGGCCCAGCTTTCCTTCCACGCCGGACGCGTGCCGGCCGACCTACTCACCCGCGCCCCGCGCGTGCTGCCCAGGGTGGTCAGCGTCGGCGAGTTCCGGCACCCCGAGGAAGGCGTGCTGTTCCCCTCCGACCTGGCCGTCGGCCTCCGCGACGGCCGCCCCTACCTCGCCGAGGCTGCCACCGGCACGCACCTGGAACTGCTCGCGCCAACCGCGCTGAACTTCCTGTGGAACAACTACACTCCGCCACTGGCCCGGTTCCTGGTCGAGATCAGCCGGGCCGCCACGCCACAGGTGACCTGGTTCGACTGGGGCTCGGCATGGACTCTGCCGTTCACCCCGGCGGTGCACTACCGCCGTTCGATCCTGGTGACGGCGCGATGGAAGGTGCGGGCCCGGGATCTGCCCGATCGCACCGCGTCGCTGGATGAGTGGGCCGAGCAACTGCACGCCTGGATGAGCCGATTCCGCGTGCCGGACCGCGTGCTCTTGGCCGAAGACGACCAACAGCTCCCGCTCGACCTGCGACACGACATGCACTTGGACCTGTTGCGCGCCCACCTGGCTGCCAGCCCGATCGGCGTCGCGACCCTGCACGATGCGCCGCCGCAAGACGCGGACGGCTGGATCGGTGGCAGGGCCCACAACCTCGTCGTCCCCCTGAAGGCCCGCTCATGACGGCAACAGCGATTCCAACCCGCACGCAGGATCTCTCCGAGGGCACCCTCGGGATGGCGCTGCTCCACATCGAGCGCGGTGATCACTTGGCCGCGCGGCGCTACCTCGCCCAGGCCGTGGCGGGCGGCGTCAGCGCCGGAGGCAACGCCTCGCTGTTCCACGGTGCCCCCGCATTGGAGTTCGTGCTCTCTCGCGCCGGACATGCCGGCCGTGTAGTCCGTGACGCCGTCGACCGCGTCGTGGACTCCCGGCTGGCCGCCGCCCATCGGCGGAAGGCTGCGGGCACGCTGCCTCATCTGGCAGAGTTCGACCTCATCCGCGGGCTGACCGGGCTGGGCGCACTGCTGCTGACCCGAGGCGCGGACTCGCCCCGGCTCCGGAAAGTGCTGGCCTACCTCGTGTCCCTGGCGCAGCCGGTCCGCATCGAGGACCGGGAGCTGCCGGGCTGGTGGTCCGCGGCTGGGCCTGGCGGGGAGGAGATGCCCGGCGGGCACAGCAACAACGGTGTTGCTCACGGCGTCGCCGGTCCCTTGGCGGTGCTCTCTCTCGCCGTGCGGCACGACGTCCATGTGCCGGGACAACTCGACGCCATCGAGGTATTCGCGCGCTGGCTCGACACGTACGGCACCCGTTATTGGACCACGTACGACGAACTGCTGGTCAACGCGCCGCCCGAACCTCAGCTCGCGCGCCAGTCCTGGTGCTACGGCCAACCCGGCATCGCCCGCGCCCAGCAGCTTGCCGCACTCGCGCTCGGCGATTCGATCCGTCGGCAGGCGGCAGAGGCCACCGTCCTGAGGACCCTGACCGACCCGTCCCACCTCGGCCGGATCGTCGACGCAACGCTGTGCCACGGATGGGCCGGACTCGTGACGATCGCTCGCGCCGTCGCTGCTGACAGCCCCACGCCAGAGCGCTTCTCCCCAGTGATTGACGACCTGAGCAGGCGTCTGGCCGCGGACCTAGACCGACTGCCCAAGCCCGGCTTCATGGAGGGCCGCAGCGGAGCGCACCTGGCCGTTGACGGCACGAACACCACGGACTGGACCAGCGTCCTGCTGATCACCTGACCCGCCCTCAACCGAACTGACGCCCCCGACAAGGAGCCCCAGCCGATGGACTTCGACGACGAGAACCTTCCGATCACGGCCGATACAACCTGGTGGCATGCCAGCGTGGCGTTTCCTGGGCGGGCGGTGAGTAGTGAGGCCGCTCAGGCACTGGCGGCCGCGCTGGATAACCAGCGCTTCCACTTCCTCCGTAAGGACACAGGTCTTCGGCTGCGCACCGAGCGTCCCGTCGGCACTCTGCTGGACCGCCTCGTCGCCGACCATCTGGCCACGGGATGGGTCGGCGGCATCTACGAGCCGGAGACCGAGGCGTTCGGTGGCCCGGAGGGTATGGACGTGGCGCACGACGTGTTCTGCGCCGACAGCCCCAGCGCCCTGTTCGAGACCGGCCTGCCCGGTGGCCGAGAGTGCGCTGTACTGCTGCTCTCCGCCATGATCCGCTCGGCGGGACTGGACCCGTTCGAGGCCGGGGACGTCTGGGCGAAACTCGGCGCCCTGCGGCCGCCCGTCATCCCGCCCACCGGCCCCGCGCGCGACCAGGCGGTGAGCGCCATGCGGCGGCTGATGAACGCCGACTCGGCGCAGCGGCCGGACGCTGAACCCGGATGGGCCGAACGTCTCGCCGCCTTCGAGAACGCTGGCCTTCGCCTGCGCAAGCTCGCCACTGATGGGCGCCTGATACGCGGCCTGCGCGCCGTTCTCGCCCATCACGCGATCTTCGCGTTCAACCGTGCGGGAGTACCTGCCGCCGAGCAGGCCGCTACCGCATGGCTAGGCCGCGAGGTCGCCTTTGCCGCAGGCGAAGGGGCCGACGTGTCTACTCGCCGGTTCACTTCCCCGGACCCTAATGTCGCTCGAATGGAGACCACCGTGACACCCGTTACTGACGCCGCCGACATGCGTGAAGCCCTGGTGAACCGCCTTGTCGGCAGCGGCCATCTGCGCACCCCCGCCGTCATCGATGCCTTCCGCACCACCGAGCGCCACCAGTTTCTTCCCGGCGTCGACCTCGAATCGGCGTACAAGGAGGACGCGGTGTCCATCAAGGAGGACGAGCACGGCGAGATGATCTCCTGCATCTCCGCACCCTCGATCGTCGCCACCCAGCTCGAACAGCTCGGTGCGCAGCCAGGAGACAAGGTCCTGGAAGCCGGGGCCGCCACCGGCTACAACGCCCGCCTGCTGGGCAAGCTCGTGGCTCCCGGCGGTCACGTGTGGACCGTGGACGTCGACCAGGACCTCGTCGACGGCGCGAGCAAGAACCTCGCCGAGGCCGGGGCTACGAACGTGACGGCGGTGCTGGCCGACGGTGCTGCCGGCCTCCCGGAGCATGCCCCGTACCACCGCATCCAGTTCACGGTTGGCGCAGGCGACGTGCCGGTGAAGATCCTCGATCAGCTCGCCCCCGGCGGACGCCTGGTCCTGCCGATGCGGATTCGCGGCAGCATCTCCCGCAGCTTCGCCTTCGAGCGGGACGGCGACGCCTGGAAGACCGTCTCATGCGAAATGTCGACCTTCGTGCCCCTGCGCAAGGGCGTCTGCGACGACATCTACACCTTGGTGCCCATGGAAGGTGAGGGCAACGTCCGCCTGGAAACCTTCAGCGAGCAGACCGTCGACCGCGACGCGATCCGCACCGTCCTCGACCAGAAGCAGGCCAAGGTCTACACCGGCGTGAAGTTCCGGCAGGGCGACCCCTGGGAGTGGCTGTACCTGTACCTGGCCTCCGTGCTGCCCAACGGTCTGTCCCGCCTGCCCGGCCAGCGCCCCGGTTTCACCCCACACTTCGGCTGGGGCTCCATGGCCGCGCTCGACGGCGACAGCCTGGCCTACCTGGCCATCCGCGAGGGCGAGGACGACAAGGGCCGCTTCTGGGAGATCGGCGTCATCGGCCACGGCTCCCGTGCCACCGAACTCGCCGACCAGGTCGCGGGCGAGATCCGCGACTGGGATGAGGGCTGGGGCAACACCGCGCCGGAGCCCACCTTCCGCATGGCCGTCGGCGACGCCCGCGACAAGATCACGGCCGCCGACCCGCGCTTCATCATCGACAAGGCGTACAGCCGCCTTGTCGTCGACTGGCCGCGCAAGGGCTGAGCCCGTGATCCCCGCGATAGCCAGCCGCATCCCGCTAGTCCGTCGTCCCAAGGCGCCGGCGCTCCCGCTGGACGAGCGAATCACCCACCTCACCGGGCTGACTATCGCGCCCGCTGACGCGGGTCACCATGACCTGGTGGCCCGCGCCAGTGGCGTCCTCAACTACGCCGCTCTGATCGCCTCCGACGTCGGATTACCCGACCTGGCGGCTGACCTGTGCTGGAGGCAGCACCGGGTCTTCGCCGACGCCGGGCGCCTCACTGGCGGCATCGCCGTGATGTCGCTGATGCCCCTCATCAACATCTCCCGGCTACTGACCCGCGAGGGCGACGGCAAGGCCGCCTACGACGTCCTCACTCGGCTGTACCGCGCCGCCCAGAAACGCGATACCGCCGAGATCCACGGCCACACCGTCGACCTCGCAGCCTTGATCGACACAGACGCCGACCACCGCAAGGTCTGCGAGGAGCTGTGGATCACCGTGCTCGTCGACGGTGCCAGAGCCCTGGCACGGATCGGCCGATGGACCGAGGCCGCCAAAGCCATGACCTCGTACCGCGGCATCGGCAACCGCCTCCTCGACGGCCGCCAAATCGAGATCATGGCCCTGATGGAACGCGGCCTCGATCAGCAGGCCCGCGACACGATCGACGCCACCGCCCCGACTGAGCCGTGGGAGAACACCATCGCGGCTCTCCTGCGTGTCTACTGTCGGCCCCCGTCGGCAGTCGTGCCGCAATCAGACCTGGAACTCGTGCTGAGCAAAGTGGCCACGCTGATCGCCGAACCTGACCCCTCAACCGCCGTCTTCCAGACCCGAGCTGGTCTCGCCGCGCTCGATCTGGTCCACAACCGGACGAGCCCCAACGTGGGCCCGTTGAACGACGCAGTCGCCAACGCGGCTGCTCTGGATGCATGCGCCGCCCGGGACGTCCTGACCCACGCTGCCGCGTGCTCGTCCCTGACCGGCGAGCAGAGTCGGAAGCTGGACACCGCGATCGCCTCGTCGGGGCTGGGGGCGGGGCGCCTGCCCGAGCACCACATGCACGCACTCACGGAAGCTGTCGACAAGGGCGAAGTCGCGCTTCGCAGCCTCCTGTGACTCCACACGTACACCGAACGCCCAAATAGCAGGAGATGCCTGCTAGTTGGGCGACTTGACGTTGTCGGACTCAGTGGCGACAGCCCGTCGCCTCTTGGGAGGCAGACACTCGCTGGAAACCTCATCCATCACAGGCGCATCAGGTGTCGGCGATTCGGCCAAGTCGCGCCACTCAAGAACGGCCCTATCACCGCGTCCACACGTTCGTTCCCTTGCGCCTCAAGGCCCCCAGTGCGTCCGAAATCGAGCGCGTTCGATTCCGCTGTTGCGTCGTTATGCCGTGCATCGCCGAGCCATCCAGGTGCGACCCCCGACCCCCCCAGGAGGGACACAGGTGACTGTGACTGACGCCTCTACTGCAAACGCTGAGACGCCACCCCCTCCGCCACCTGCGGAGATCCGCTACAGCGGCGAGTACTCCATCAACCCGCTCGGCGATGTGTCGTTCGCCCACATGTGCGCTCGCCTGCCGTCCGTGCTGCGCCGCATCTCTCGAATGGCCTGGCACCTCGACCGCACGGCCGTTCTCCTCCTCGCCGCCTGCCAACTGGTCACAGGCGCCGCCGCCGCAGTCGGTCTGACCGCGACCGCTCGCGCCATGCGACCCGTTCTTGGCCCCGGAGCTGTGACCGACCGTCTTCATCAGGCACTACCCGCGCTGCTCGTCGTGGCCGGCGCGGCGGCACTCGGACGGCTGTCCAGCGCGCTCGCCTCGTACGCGGGTCGCAGGCTCACCCCGCACCTGACGACCTATGCGGACACCTCGCTGGTCGAGGCGGTGTGCCGAGTCGAAGTCGCTGCCTACGCCCAGGACGGCTTCGCCGACCGGCAAGAAGCCGCCGAGATGGGCGTGGTGCGCACGACCGTGATGGTGAACGACGCACAGCGATTCATGGCCGCTCTCATCAGGATGGTGGCCGCGAGCGGAGTGTTGTCCGTGCTGCACTGGGCGATGCTGCCGCTGCTCCTCCTCGCCGTCCTGCCGGCCGGAGTCGGCGCGGTTCTCACCGCGCGCGTCGACTACGAAATGCACTACGCGAACGTGTCGGACCGCAATGTGCGCCACATGATGCGCTGGTGGGCCACCACGCCGAAACACGGGGACGAAGTCCGCGCCAACGGCATGACCGGCTATCTGCTGTTCTGGTATCGGTCACTGTCCGAGCGCATCGACCGCCGTCTGCTGGACTCCGCTCCACGCACCTTGCGCATCACCCTGCTGTCCGCGACGGCTGGCGGCTTCTTCCTGCTCCTGGCCTGGGCCGCCCTCGCCTGGCTGGCCACCACCGGGCGCATCGAACTCGCCGTTGCCGCGACCGCGGTCGTCGCCGTTCAGACCACGCTCGTAGCGCTTTCCCAAGTGGTCATCAACGGGGCGGCCCTGTTCCATACCAGCCTCTACCTGACCGACATGCAGACGTTTCTCGACGACGCCGCACAACGGGCCCCACAGCGTGGTGAGTTGGAGGCTCCCGCGACCGTGGAGGAAATCCGGATCGACGACGTGGTCTACCAATACCCTGGCAAGGACAGCCCGGCCGTCGACGGCGTATCCCTCACGCTGCGCCGTGGCGAGATCCTGGCCATCGTCGGCGAGAACGGCAGCGGCAAGTCCACCCTCCTGCGCTTGATCACCGGCATCTACCTGGCAGACAAGGGGCGCGTTCTGTGGAACGGCGCAGACCTCTCCACCCTTTCCCAGGACAGCGTCTGGGCCCGTACAGGACTCGTGCCGCAGCTCTTTGCCCAGTGGCCGCTGCGCGTGCGCGAGAATGTCACGCTCGGGCAGCCGCGGACCCGCGATGACCTGCCTGTCTGGGAAGCGATCGACGCCGTAGGCATGCGAGAGGCGGTCGAGGCGCTGCCGGACGGTATCGAGACGCTGCTTGCCCGGGAAGTCTTCGGGGGCGCCGAACTCTCCGGCGGGCAGTGGCAGCGCTTGGCCTGTTCTCGCGCGATCTACAGGCGCCCTGAAGTACTCATCCTGGACGAACCCACCTCCCAGATGGACGCCCGCGGTGAGCATCAGATCTTCGAGAAGATCAAACGCGGCGCTGCTGGCCGCATCACAATCGTGGTCACTCACCAGTTGGAAAACACCCGCCTCGCCGACCGCATCCTCGTCATGGACAAAGGCCGAGTCATTGAGCACGGCCAGTACGAGGAACTGGTCAACTCCGACGGACTGTTCGCCGAGCTCGTGGCCCTGACCCAAGACCGATGACCCGTACCGGCGCAGAGTCGTTCCCCGCCGCCCCCACGCACAGAAGCGAGACACGCATGGCTGATACCTGGCAGACGATCGCCCGCCTTGCTGGCCGGTTGGAAGACCACTCGGTCCTTCCCCGCGAGCAACGCATCTTGCTCCAGCTCCTCAAGATTCAGGAGGAGGCAGGCGAGGTCGCCGAAGCGGTGATCGGAGCCATGGGGCAGAACCCCCGCAAGGGGCACTCGCACACGTGGGATGACGTCGAAGCCGAGGTCTGCGACGTCATCGTCACCGGCATGGTCGCCCTGGCCCGCATGAACCTCGATGCCGAGGCCGTGTTCGCGCGGCACATGGACCGCATCGCCTCTCGGGACCTGATGGCGCAGGGCGAGGCCAGCGACGCTCGGACCGTGAGCAGCCACCCCGACGCGACGACGGGACGGCAGAGTTGAACGCGCACACAGTGAACAGGCAAACCTGGGTCCGCTACGGCCAGATGCAGCTCGATCGCGGATACATGCCACCAGTTCCCGACCGACTGAAGTGGGGGTTCTGGGACGGTGTAGGACCAGGTGCTGACGTGCTCGGGCCGCTTCGCGGAAAACGAGTGCTGGCCTTCGGATCAGGCCCCGGACACCAGGCCGTGCACGTGGCACGTGATCACGGCGCCCTCGTCGATGCAGTTGAGCTGTCGCCGACCCAGCATCGACGAGCGGTCCAGCACTTCAGCCAAGTGCCCGGCGTGCGGTTCTTCAACGCCGACGTCGTTGAACATCTCCGCACCGCCGAGGCGTACGACGCGGCGTACGCGATTGGGACTCTCGCGTGCAACGACCCGCACTACCTCCTGCCGGCGCTCAGGGACGGGCTCGGAGACGGCGCTCGACTGGTCTTCTCGGCCCTACACACCAACCTCCATGGGCACGGACCTTCCTCCGGGGTAGCGCCCCGCGAGGAGACGATCCGCATCATCGGTCAGGAGCCGATCCCGGTGCAGATGTGGGTGCTGACGCCGCAGCTGTGGGAGGACCTGCTGGTCGACTACGGGTTCCGCGTGGAGGATAACGAGCTGCTCCGCGCTCCCGAGGCCGACAACCCCGTGGTTGTGCAGCTCATTCGCGCCCGCCGCCTGCCGGACCGCCCCAGACGTATTACGAGTCGGCCGCGCACCAAGCGCCCTCCGATCCCTCATGCAGCGGTCGGCGTAGGCGCCATCGTGCTCGGTGAACAGGGCCTGCTGCTGGGCCGTCACCGCCGCGGAACGATCGAGTTGCCCGGCGGGACCGTGGAGACGCGCGACGGCTCTCTACAGGATGCGGTGGTACGCGAACTCAAGGAAGAGACTGGCCTGGTGGCCCGCTCTGAGGACGTTGTCCTTCTGGGCACGCTCGTCGACCACGTTGGCGACGTGGTGCGCGTCACCGTCGGTGCCGTCGTCACAGCCTGGCAGGGGCAGCCCTCCACACAACCAGACGAGAGCGTGGGCAACTGGGACTGGTGGCCCCTCGACCAACTGCCTCAGCAAGATCTGTTCGAGTGCAGTGCCCAGATCCTCGCCGCCTGGCGCCCCGGCCTACCCATCGACGATACCCCCGCCCACTTCACCCCCTACGCCCGTGAACCGGAAACGGCGTCGGAACCGGGAGACAGAAACGCCCGAACGCGAGAGAAGGCGCCTTGATCCAAGCCGAGCTGAGGGCGTTGTAGGGCGCCAATCGACCGCCGCTGATGAGCGGTCGGTGTAACAGATCACCGCCCGCCGACGTTCCGCGCTGTGAACGGGTTGACCGCTTAAGTCAACCCGGCAGTGATCCGGAGGAACGGTGACGATCGCGACAGCCCCCCATTCGCTCGAGACTGGCCGCTCTCACCTGCAGGAGAGCCTGTTCTCCTGGCTCGTGCCCGAGGGGCCCCCCGTGCCGACCCCGGCCCCAAGCTCGACGCCAGAACCCGAGCAGAAGGCCGCTCCCCGTCCAGAGCCACCGGCCGCCAAGGGAGAGGCACCCGACCTCTCCCACGTCTGGGTAGTCGCCGCGGAAGTCGAGGTCACCCCGAAGATCGCCAAGACGGCCGACTGCCGCGGCAGCTTCAAGGCCACTGAAGGGCAGCGCATCGATGCGCTCGAGGTCTACTGCAAGGGCTGCCGACGCCCCTACGACGAAGTCACCGGCCAGGACTGCGCAGCGAAGATCGACAACCGGCATCTGATCGGCGGTGACCAGAGCACCCGCGCGAAGCGGAAGATCCCGGTACCGCCGAAGAACGCCCGCGTCGTCCCTGGCGGCACCATCCAGCGCCGCGGCATCGGCGCCTACATGTCCGGGGTGTCGCGGCCCGCTCGCTGACCGCGCGACACTAACGCCGCCCGCTGTTCATGGTGCGCGGCGTGACTACTCAGCAACCTCAGCCGTCGAACGACGACCCGACCGGCATCACTGGGTCGGTGCTTCCCGACGCGAAGATCGGCCGGGAGGCCTTCGGGCTTCTCCTGCTCTCGTTCGGTGTGCTCGGCGGCCTCGGTGCGCTGGGCGCCCTGCATTGGGCCGCGGGCCTGTCCGCCGCCCTCGTCGGACTGTGCGCCAGTGGTGTCGCCGTCCGCCGCAACTCCAAGCAGCGATGGCAGCAAGACGTCGGCGCCATGGCCGCATTCACGGCCTACGCGGGGCAGACCGCCCTCCTGTTCTATCTGCTGGCGCCGCTGGGATGGCTGGCAGCCAGCCTCCTCGCCGTCGCCGCTGGTCTGCGGCTGTCCAGCGATGAGGGGGCCTGATGCCCCGCCAACTCTTCCCCGGCCTCCGCGGCCTCCTCGTCCCGCGGACCGCTGCGCCTCCTCCGCCCACGGAGACGAAGGATCTCCTGGCGGGCAACGCGTACGTGTCGATGACGTACGCCGGCGTCACGAACGTGTGGGGCACCCCTGGCCGCGCGGACGGCTGGGACCTCGAGCGCGTCATCATCGAGGGCTACGAACGCAGCATCTGGACCTTCAAGTCCATCGAGGCGATCAGCAAGCACGCCAGTACCCTGCCGATCCAGATAGGCCGGGGAGGCGACGAACGGCGCTTCGAGGAGACCCTCGATGACCACCCGCTCCTTCGCCTGCTGAACAAGAAGGCCAACCCGCTAGAGACCGCCGATGTCTTCAAGAAGCGGCTGAGCGCGCAGCTTCTTCTGTCGAAAAAGGGCGTGTTCATCGAGAAGACCTACAGCCGCGGCGGCACCCTCACCCGGCTCGATCTTCTGCCACCGGACCGCGTCCAGATCATCCCGGACGACGAGAACGCCGACTACATCAAGCACTTCGAGTTCACGGACTACAGCGGCCGTGTCCGGGAACTGCTGCCCAAGCACGTCATCTGGATCAGGGACCCCCACCCCACCGACCCCTTCTGCGGCGTCACTCCGCTCGAGGCCGCGGGCCTGTCCATCGACCTGGACGTCAAGGCCCGCACGTACAACATCTCATTTATTGACAATGACGGCAGACCGGGCGGCATCGTCGGTATCGATCTGGACGGCGTCGACCCGCGCGAAGTCGACCGCATCCAGAAGCGCCTGGCCCCCGGCGCGCACCACGCCGGGCAGCTCACCCTCGTCGGTACCGGCCCCGGCGGCGTCACATACGTGGACACCTCCGCACGGCCGCGCGAGATGGCGTACGAGACGCTGGCCGGCATCTCCAAGGGCGAGATCCTGGCCGCGTTCGGCGTGCCCGAGAGCATCGTCGGTAACGCATCCGAGCGGACGTACGCCAACGCTGACCGGGAAGACTGGAACTTCTGGGACCACACCGAACTGCCCCACCTCAACCTGGTGACCTCCGGCTTCGACCCTGAGCTGGATGACGGCTGGACCGTCCGGTACGACACCTCCCGCGTCCAGGCCCTCGAGTTCCCCCGGCGCCAGGCCCGGCAGGAAGCCCGCGAGGAGTTCGACAAGGGCCTCATCACCATCGACGAGTACCGGGAGATCGCGGGCCGGGAAGCCTTCAACGTCCCGCAGTCCCGTGCCCTGTGGATCAGCCCGCAGAAGGCGCCCATACCCGCCAACCCGCAGGACGCTGCGGCCCTCGGCCTCGGCCCCGACCCGGCCGCCGGCGGAACTCCCGGCGCGGCGCCCACCGGCGTCCCGCTCCCCCAGGGCGCGGCTCCGGAAGACTCCGCGGCCGCGGACGTGGCAGCCGCGCGCGCCATCGAGCCCGGTCAGGACGCGGCGGCCGCCGTCGCCGCGGCACGAGCGCAGGCCCCCCTCGCACTGCCCGCCGGCACCACGGGCACCGCCGCCGACGCCGTCGCCTCAGCCCGCGCCACCAACACCGCCACCACCCCGGGCGATGCAGCCGCCGACGTCGACCGCGCCCGGAGCGCACAAGAGCAGACCCAGCCCGGCGATGCCGCCGAGGACGTCGACGCCGTCCGCGCCAAGGTCGAGAGCAAGGCCCTCCCCCAGGACGACGGATACGAAGTCACAGACGACGACTTCGACGCCCTCTCCTCTGCCGTGAGCGCGGCCCTCACCGCGCTACTGGCACGCCAGGAAGGCGTCATACTCGCCCGGCTCCGTGCGCCGAAGATCCGTAAGTACACGCGCTACTGGGAGCCACAGGACGCCAACGACGCCCGGCACGTCGACGCGAACCTCGACCAAGACCGCGTCGTCAGCGCCGCCCGCTGGGCCGAGGAAACCACCAACACACTCGCCTCGATCCTGCAGCAAGCCGCGGCCACGACCGCCCGCAAGGTGGGACAGAGCCTGACCGGCACTGACGCCGTTCCCCCTGCCGCGGCCGCGGCCGCACTGGTCTCCGCGGCGTACGCCGGTGAGGCAATCACCGCGATGCTCCGCGACCTCGCCACCCTCCTGTTCGACGCGCAGCACGGAGCTGTCGAACTCAGCGACCTCGAGAACAAGATCACGTGGTTCTACCAGTCAGAGGCGCCCGCCACCGTCGCCCGGATTGCCGAGATGTGCGCCGTCTCGACCATCAACGGCGCAGCAGACGCCGCCGCCGAACAGGCCGGTCCCGGCGTCGTCCGAACCTGGATCACCCGCGGAGACGACCGCGTACGACCCGCACACAAGGCGCTGAACGGCAAGACACTCCCCGTCGGCACCCCGTACACCGTCGACGGCTCCAGCCTCCGCTACCCCGGCGACCCATTCGCGCCGATCGCCCTGACGATCAACTGCCGATGCCGCCTCCACTACGCAACCGCCGAGGAGGCGAACTGACGTGAACACCTACCCCGCCACGCTCGTGCACGTAGTCGACGGCGACACCCTCGACCTCGACATAGACCTCGGCTTCACCATCCGCACACGCCAACGCGTCCGCCTGGTGGGCTTGAACACCCCCGAGAAGAACACCGACGAGGGCAAAGCAGCGAAAGCCTGGGTCACCGACTGGCTCGCTCAACATGGCCCCGGCCTCGTCGTTGAGACACACCGCCGCGAAAAGTACGGCCGATGGCTCGCCACCATCACGTCCCCCGACGGCGCATGCCTGAACACCGACCTGATCGACACCGGCCACGCCGCCCCGTACGACGGCCACGGCCCCCGCCCCCTCCCAGAACCGAAGGAGTAGCCGCCATGTGGGCCGCCATTTGGATCGCCTGGACCGCCGCCTTTGCCCTGGCCGAGGGCATCGCCCTGGCCAACAAGCGCGATGAGGACACCCTGTCGGAGAACGTCCGCCGCCTGTTCCGCACCCGCACCAGCAGAGTCGGCCGAGCCATATTCGCCGCCACATGGTTCGGATTCAGCGGCTGGTTCGCCCTGCACATCCTCACCGAGACCATGTGAGATGTAGCTGGGTTACCGACACCGCTTGCGCAGCGCGGGAAGCCACCTGCCGCAGTAGTGCGAATACTCATGCTGCAGGGAGGGCCATGCGGCTCAGCGGTTTCGACCGCAAGCCTCCTCGCTCATGCCCTTGGGACCACTTACACCGGATCATCACCCAAGAGTTACGAGTGGCCCCTTCCTGTGCGCAGGCGGACATAGCGGCGCTCGCCGGTTGGGCCCACGTAGGTGTAGACAGCGGCAAGTTGCTCCATGTTGCGGCGGCGTCGCAGGGGTTGCTCCTCAACGTTGGGCCGATAACGACGGCGCAGGGCGGGCGATATCGCCTCAGCGATGGTGCGGGCGGCGAGACGTCGCTCTTCCTCGAGCGCTGCGGCCTCTGCCGCCTCGCCTCCTGATGCCGCGATTTCCTGCCGCCCCTTCCTGGGCTTCGGAGGCTCCGGAACGAAGACCCACTGTGCTGGCTTAGCCCGGTCGGCAGCGGGCGAATCACGCTTCGAGGAATACCGCACCGCCCGCCTCTGCGAGGGCGTAGTAATCGCCTCTTCCGCATCCCATCCGTCGTACATGCGACGGCGGAGGACTTCCCGCTGCACCACACAGCGGTCGTCGCGCGCCCACTCTGCGGCGGTCTTTGTCTCTCCGAACGCACGGATGGCCATGTCCAGCCTCCCCTTGACCGGAACGAATGCCGGGGAGTCTACCCAAGGCCCCACCGGACAATGCGGGTTTACGGACCCCGGGAAAACCAGCGCGCGACGCTACGCACCCGCGCTCTGCATGGTCCGCGGCATGCTGAATCGCCCCACTGCACAGGCTGAGTCGCAGGACCTGAATCGCGACCTCGAGGTCAAGGTCACGCGTCGGCCGTGGAACCCTGCCCTGCACCCCCGCGACAGCAAGGGCCGCTTCATCGAGACGGGTGGAACGGTCAGGCTCTGGGGCGGCAAGCTCGCGCGCGTCGTGCGCGCCCTTCCGCACGACCGCGTCCTCGTCCAGGACCAGAGCGGCCCCAACGAGTTCCGGGGACGCCGGCACACCACGAGTGCCAAGTGGGTGACGATGGTCGCCCGTCCCGACGGCACCGCGCCCACCGAGGACGAGAACAAGGTCGTCGCCGAGGACGAGCGTCGACACAAGGACCCGCGCCGCGGCAACGGCGTCGCCCGGGACGACGATGGCGACCCTGACACCCCCAACGACCCCCACGACGTCGACGACCAGGGCCGCCCGATCGGGGACGACGAGGGCGACGGCCCGCACGACGAGGACGACCAGGACGAGCCGGAAGACGGCGCCCACCCCGTCAACCTCGACGCGCTTCCCAACCAGCAGAACGCCGCCGGAGCCCGGTACGCCGACACCGCGGCCGTCCGGCGGCACTTCACGAAGCTTGCCGAACAGCCCGGCACCAAGCCGGAGATGGGCACCTTCCTGCGCTCGGTCGCCCACGACGACGACCTGCGGGTGACCCCGAACGGCCGCTTCGCGATCCTCCGCGACGACAACGGCCGCTGGTACCTCACGGCCACCGGCACCGGACAGCGCATGGACGGCGCCGGCGACTTCGACACCCCGCAGGACGCCGCCCGGTTCGCCAAACACCTCGACAAGACCGCCGTCAACGGCCGACTCACCCAGTTCAACCAGCCGTTCGACTTCTCCGACCCGCAACTGGACCGCGCCGCCCGCGACTGGCGCTCCACCAAGGGCGAGAACATCCAGGGCGCCATCATCCGCGCCCGCAAGGAGTTCGACGCCACCCCGGCGCCCGCGGCCGCGCCGAGGGCCCCCGCGGACAGCCCGGCCGACGGCAACGGACAGCGCTTCAGCACGCTCCAGGCCGTTCGCGCCCACTGGCAGCAGCGCCTCGACCAGATCAACGACATGGGCCCGGACAGCCTCCGAGAGCAGCGCGCCGCGCGGCACCTCGAAGGACTGATCAGCAACGACCGGATCAAGCTCGTCGGCCATGGCCAGTTCGTCGTCGGCCAGGACCAGAACGGGGAGTGGTACCTGGTCGCTACCGGCAGCGGCCTGCCGCTCCGCCGTCGGTGGACTTCCCAGCGGGACGCGCAGGCGTTCGCCCAGTCCTTCACCGAGAACGCCCCCATGGGAGACGACGGTAAGCCGCTGGACCTGTCGGACCCCAACACCCGCATCGCGACGTGGCGGTCCAACGACAACCGTTCGATCAGCGAAGTCATCGACGCAGCCGCCGAAAAGTTCCAGCGCGGCAACGCCGCGGAGGGAGCACCGGCCGCCAACCCGGCGCCGACCGCCGCCCCGGAAACACCCGCCGCTCCACAGGCACCGGAGACCCCGGAGGTGCCGCAGGCGCCCGCGCTGCCGGGCAACGCCGAGCCCGTCGACGGTGTCGACGGCTACCACTACGTCAACCACGGCGGCGCGATCACCCTGTACGGCCCCGACGGGCAGGTCGCCGCCACCAGCGAGCGCGGCTACCCGCCGAAGGTCACCATCGACGGCGTCGTTGTCCCCGTCCCGCAGTACCCCCCGCAGGGCGCCCAGGTCATGGCCCGCCTCCACCTCGCCGCGCAGAACCCGCAGAAGCGGGACCGCGTCACCGCGGCGTGGGTGATGAAGCCGGGCAAGAACGGCCAGCCCGCCAAGCGCGTCATGGTGTTCCGCGGCACCATCAAGGGCGACCAGCGGGACTACGACGCGATCGGCTCCACCAAAGCCATCAAGTGGGCACCCACGATGGGCCCGGTCGGCTCCTGGCAGACCCAGGCGAACATGACGGACGCCACCCGGGACGAACGCATCTCGGAGGTTCTGGCCAAGCTCGCCCGCCAGGGCCGCAACGTCCACGTCACCGACGAGACCACCCAGGGCACCCCCGACGCCCCCGGGGACGGAGGCGACGAGACCGCCGCGCTGCGCCGCGAGATCAGCGACGCCACCGACCCCCAGCTCGACCGCATGAAGAACGAGCGGTACGCGAAGTACCGCACCTCCCGTTCGGAAGCCAACCGTCGGCGCATCAACCAAGAGATCGACCTGATCACGGAGGAGCAGAAGCGCCGCCGGCAGGAGCGGGACGAGGCCGCCATCCGTGACGCCTCGCAGCTCAGTGACGCCGACATTGAGGCCCGGGTCAAGGAGTCGCAGCAGGAGCGCGGCATGTACGGCTCCCGCCGGGGCGAGCCTGCGAACGACGTCGAGCGCGCCATCTACCACGAGCGGCGCCGCCGCTCGCAGGCACTGGCCGACGACAACACCGACCTGACCACGATGGCCGAGGAGGACCTCGCCAAGGCCCGCGACGACGTCGCCCACCGGGTCACCCTGCACCAGGCCGCCGGCGACGACCACGAGGCCGAGCAGACCGTACGCGCCGCCCTGCAGAAGCGGCACGACGCGATCGTCGGCGAGCAGCAGCGGCGCCGCGCCGAGCAGATCGCCGACCGGCCGCCGGTCGCTGACCTCACCGACGACGAACTGTCCGAGGAGTACAACGAACTCATTCGGCGGGACTTCCGCAAGGCATCCCCGGAGGCTCAGCGAGTCCTCGAAGGCCGCCTGGAGGACATCAAGCAGGAGCGGCGCGAGCGGGAGAAGCGGGCCATCACGGACCGGGACACCCCCGACGCCGTCGACTCCAAGAAGCTGCTCGACGAATACACCGAGCTGCGCCGCGGCCGCTCGTCCTACGAGGCGGACGACGTCAAGGCCGCCCGCGAGGCGCGCATGGCCGCGATCGAGGCCGAGCTGAACCGCCGGGACACCACCCCGGAGGTCGAGCAGCTCCTCGCCCGCGTTGACAACCCCGACTCCAACGGGCAAATCAGCATCGACGGCGGCAGCGGGTACGGCTACATCGACTACAACCAGACCCTCGGCCGCGACCGTCGAGCGTACGGCTGGACCTGGGGCAAGAACTCCTGGGGCCACGGCAGCGCGGTCTACCCGTCGCGGGCTGCCGCTCTGGCCGCGATGGTCCGCGCGTACGACCAGGACCCGGACACCCGCGGTGAGCGCACCTGGGGCCGTGAGCGTCGCGTGTTCGTCCCGAAGATGTTCGTCGAGCTGTACCAGACGGCTCGCCTCGGCGACCGGCTCTCCAACGCATCCGAGGAACGCCAGTACCTCTTCCACCTGTTCCGGGACCGGTACGGCTGGGACGACGGCGTGAACCCGCTGGTGCCCAGCAACAAGAAGGGCCACCACATCAAGGGCCGGAACCTGGTCATTCCCGAGGGTCTCCTCGCGGAGCTGCACCGGGTGACGGAAGAACTGTCGCGGGACATGTCCGTGCAGGCCGCGGACCGCGACGCGGACAAGTCGGACCGGGCGAAGGCCAAGACGCGGCTGGCGTCCATCAACGTGGCTCTGCACGCGATTGAGTCAGCCCGTGAGGCAGTCCGCAAGAATGGCGGGAACGACGACCAGAAGGTCATCTCCCGCGAGGAGATCGAGGCACAGCAGGCCGCGCTCCGTGCAGCGCTGGGAGGCGACGACGATGAACATGTTCAGCCCGATGGTCCGGGATCACTGGCGGATGTACCGGCCGCAGGAGTGGGCGGCGATGGACGATCCGGAGGCGTTCGTGGAGACGAAGGCCAGGGAGATCGAGAGCCGGATTCTGGTCGCGGAGCAGGCGCTGGAGGAGACGGTGCCGGAGCCGGAGGGCTACGACGCGGCGGTCGGCCGGCTCAAGCAGATCAGGGCGGACGCGACGGCGATGGTTCTGGCGGAGCTTCTGCCCGAGCCGGAGCCGGAGGCGGAGAAGGCGCCCGAGCAGACGCCGATGGAGCAGCACCTGCAGGAGATCAGGGACGCGATGTACGACGCGTAGCGCGGTTTAGGCCGGACCCGGCCGACGCGCCCAAGGGCGCACGCGCGCGTGCGGCCGCCAACGTCGAGGCCATCAAGGTCCTCAAGAAGCTGGAGGCCGAGAACCGGCCGGCCACCGACGATGAGAAGCGCATCCTCGCCCGTTGGTCCGGGTGGGGCTCGGTGCCGATCATCTTCGCGAGCGAGCCGAACGAGAAGGAACCGCGGTACCAGCAGGGCGGCACCCGGTACGGCAAGTTCGCGAAGGACCACGAGCGGTGGTCCGAGTACAGCGACATCCGCAGCGAGCTGCAGCGCGTTCTGACGCCGGTCGAGTTCCGGCAGGCGTCCCGCGGCGTGCTGTCCATGCACTACACGCCGCAGCCCATCGCCGAGGCGATGTGGGATGGCCTGCGCGCGTTCGGGTTCGACCGCGGCGACGTCCTCGAAGCCGGTTCCGGCGCGGGCACGTTCTTCGGTGTCGCACCCGACGGGGCGCGCCTGACCGGTGTCGAGCTGGACCCCACAACGGCCCGGATCGCTCAGGCGATCTACCCGCACGCCAACGTCCTGAACGAGTCCTTCGCCGAGACCGACGCCCGGCCGGGCACCTTCGACGCCGCGATCGGCAACGTCCCCTTCGCCCGCGTCCCCTTCGATGACAAGCGCTACCCGGCCGAGAGCCTGCACAACGGGTTCGTCACCAAGGAGATCGCCCTCGTCCGGCCCGGCGGCATCACCGCCGTCATCACCTCCCGCCAGACGCTCGACTCCAAGGGAGACAAGGCCCGCCGCCAGATGGCCAAGTACGGCGACCTGGTGGGCGCCGTCCGTCTGCCCTCCGGCGTCTTCAACGACGCCGGCACCGGCGTCACCACCGACGTGCTCGTGTTCCGGCGCCGTGAGGACGGCACCGAGCCGGCCGACACCTCATGGCTGGACGCCCCCGAGCGGGACATCAACGGCACCCCGCACCACATCAACGCCTACTTCGACGAGCACCCCGAGCACATCCTCGGCACGCTGACCACCCAGTCCGGCCCGTACGGACCGGAGGTCACCGTCAAGGGCGACCCGGCCAAGGCAGCCGAACAGCTCCGCCACGCGCTCGAGGAGATCGCTGAGAAGGCGAAGGCCGACGGCCGCGGCTACGAGCCGCACCCCGACGGCGACAACCGGCCCCCGGTGCACCTGCAGACTGCGCGGGAGAAGCACGCCAACGACTGGACCGGGCGCCTCTACGAGGGCGACGACGGCCAGTTCTACCAGCACGTCAACGGCGCTGAGCCGGTCCTCATCGACCCGGCCGACGGCAACACCGCCCAGCTCCGCGACCTCATGCGGCTTCGCGACGTCGCCGCTGAGCTGCGCGAGCTGGACCGCAAGAACGACGAGGAGGAGCGCGCCGAAGCCCTCCGCGCCCAGCTCCGCGACCTGCACGCCGCCTACGTCGAGAAGTACGGGCCGCTGTCCAAGCCCGGCCAGCACCGCACGAAGAGCGGCCGCCCGACAGCGTGGGGCTACTTCCGCGCCGACCCGGACGCCGCGGCCGTCCTCGCCCTAGAACGGTGGGACGCCAAGAACGGCCAGCCGGTCCTCTCCCGCATCTTCACCGAGCGCGCGGCCGCCCGCCGGCGTCAACTGACGTCGACCGACGACCCGAAGGCGGCTCTGGCCGCGGTCGTCGCCGCGCACGGCGAAGTGGACCTCGGGGAAGTCGCGCGCCTCCTCGACGTCGACCCGCAGGAGGCGTTGAAGCGCCTCGGCAATGAGGTCTTCACCAACCCGGACACAGGCCGCCTGGAACTGGCCAGCGGCTACCTGTCCGGTGCCGTCCGCGACAAGCTCGCCACCGCCCGCAAGGCTGCTGAGAAGGACCCGGCGTACGCGGTCAACGTGGCTGCGCTGGAGGCGGTACAGCCGCCGGAGCGGACCATCGGCCAGTTCACGCCCGAGATGGGCGCGCACTGGACGCCTCCGGAGCTGCTGCAGGGCTTCCTGCGGGAGTACCTGGGTGACCGGACCCTGCGCGTTGCGCACGATGACCGGTACGGCTGGGTTCTCAACACCGGCCGCGTGCCCGAGGCCAACAACGTCATGTACGGCGTCCCGGCCAACCCGGAGAAGGGCACCAAGGGCAAGTCCGCCGTAGAGATCGCCCGCGCGGTCCTCGGCTTCGGATCGCTGACCGTCTACCACGACGACAAGCGCAAGGACGTCGACGAGGCGACCTCACGTCTGATCCGGCAGAAGGCCGACCAGATGCGGGCCGAGTTCGCCAAGTACGCCACGGCGAACGCCGAGCGGCTGACGGTCCTCACCGAGTCCTACAACCGCATCATGAACGGGCACGTCGTCCGTTCGTACGAGGGCATGTCGCCCACCCTGGAGGGCTTCACGCCCGACAGGACCCCGCACGGCTGGCAGCTCGCCGGCGCCGCGCGGATGCAGTTCGAGCGGGGCGTGATCCTCGCCCACGAGGTGGGCCTCGGCAAGACCTCGACGCTCGTCATGGGCACCCAGGCGCTCAAGGCGTCCGGGCAGATCGAAAAGCCCATGGCCGTGGTGCCCAATCACCTGGCGAAGCAGTGGGCGGACGAAGCGCGGTACCTGTACCCGAACGCCGATATCCACCTGATCACCTCGGCGGACCTGGCCGGTGACCGGCGCTCCAGCACGCTGGAGTGGCTGCGCGCGAACAAGCCGGACCTGGTCATCTTCACCGAAGAGGCGTTCGGCTCCATCAAGATGAGTCCGGAGGCTCAGGAGGAGTACGAGTTCCGGGAGCTGGAGGCGCTGCGCGAGCAGCTTGACCGCCAGTACGAGGACGCCGACAACCCCAACCACCCGTTCATCGTCGCGAAGATCGAGCAGCGCATCGCGACGGTCCAGCGGAACATCAACAAGAACGCCGCGCCCATGCGGAAGCCGGGCGAGACGTACTGGGATGACCTCGGCTTCGACTACTTCGTCGTCGACGAGGCGCACCGCTACAAGGGCGTGGGCTTCCGCTCTAAGGAGGCCGGCGGCGACCCCGCGTCCATCCGCGGCGTCGACCTGCACCAGAAGACCACCGACCTGCACCGCCGCCGCCAGGGCCGCGCCACCATCACGCTCGCCACCGGCACGCCGCTGTCCAACAGCATCAGCGAGCAGTTCACCATGCTGCAGTTCGCGGCGCCGTGGGTGCTCGACGCGTACAAGGCGGGCGCCCCGGACCTGTGGGCGAACACCTTCGGCCGCAAGACCCTGCGCATCGAGAACGCCCCCGACGGCTCCGGCCTCCGCGTCGTGGAGCGGTTCTCCGAGTTCCACAACAAGCGCGCCATGAAGACCATGTGGGGCCTGGTCGCGGACACCAAGCGCGCCGACGACGTCGGCATTCCCCGGCCGAAGCTCAAGGGCAACGCCCCCAACCTGATCATGGTCGAGGCCACGCCCGACCAGAAGCAGCGTCTCAAGGGGCTTGTGGCCCGCGGCCGCGCCATCCACAACGGCGAGCCTCAGCAGATCCGTAACCGCCAGGGCTCCCTGGTCGACGACAACATGCTCGCGGTGTCCAACGAGGGCACCAGCGTCGCCCTCGACCCGCGGCTCGTCGACGCCAACGCTCCTGCGGGTAACAAGCTCAAGGCCGTCGCTGACCGGCACATCGAGCGCTACCACGCCAACAAGGACCGGGTCTACAAGGTCGCGTACGGCAGCGACGAGGACCACCCCGTCCGCGGCGCCCTCCAGATGGTCTTCCTGAACGAAGGCGTCCCGGACAGCGACAACAAGGGCGGCTTCGACGCCTACGCCCACCTCAAGCAACTCATGGTTGCTGGGGGCGTCCCCGAGGACAAGATCGCCTTTGTCCAGGATGCCAAGAAGTCCGGCAAGCCCGAGGACATGACAGAGCTCTTCCGGAAGGCCCGCGAAGGTGAAATCGCGGTCCTCATCGGCTCCAGCGCCGTCGCAGGCACGGGCATGAACGCCCAGGACCGCATGATCTCCCTCACGCACGTCGACCTCGACTGGGGCGCCGCGCAGATGGAGCAGCGCAACGGCCGCATCCTGCGCTACGGCAACATGAACCCCGAGGTCGAGATCGACATCTTCGCGACCAAGGGCTCCATGGACGGCTGGAAGGCCGGATTCGTCGCCGCGAAGGCCGAGGGCCTGGTCGACATCCAGCGGCCCGAGCCGGAAGACGGCGACACCAGCGACGTCGTTCAGGAGATCAGCGGCGGCGAGTTCGACTACGAGACCATGGAAGCCGAGATCGGCGGCAACCCCTACATGAGCCAGCTCATGAAGGCCCGCCGTCGGCTCAAGGACCTCGAGATCGACCAGCACAACGAGGCCGCCGAGCGTATCCGCCGCGCCGAAGCCCTCGATGAGCTGCGCCAGGAGGCCCAGGCCACCCGCGACGGCCTCGAACGCCGCGAGCGGGCCCTGCCCCGCATCCAAGAGGCCGGCGACCGCTTCACCATGACCATCGGCGGCTCCTCGTACGGCGAGCGCTCCGACGCTGGCAAGGCCCTGCACCGCGAGGTGACCGCCCGGCTCCTCGACCACAACCGCGAGGGCATGAGTCCCTGGCACATCATCGGCCAGTTCCGCGGCCTTGACTTCGGCGTGCGTACGGAGAAGCGGGAGGACGGCAAGCTCGTCGCACACGTCGGCTTCCCGGACCTCCGGAACTCCGACTTCGAGCGCACGGTCGACGACCTGTCCAAGAAGGGCGCCGGGTCGGGCATGATCACCCGCCTCGGCAACGCCCTCGACAAGGCACCCGCCCTGCAGGAGTCCGACCGGGCCAAGGTCCCCGAGCTGGACGAGCAAATCGCCCTGCTCCAGTCCGCGCACGCCGCCGCAGACCTCACCCCGCAGATCGACCACGCGCGCGCACGGGCCAACCTGCTCGAGGAGATCGTCGCCCGCATCACCGACCTCGACGCCAAGCCCGAGATCGACCCCAACGAACTCGACAAGAAGCGGTACAAGAAGCACGACCGCGAGATGATCGCGAAGGAGCGGCGCGAGGAGCGGGCACCGCTGCAGGCCGCGATCGACGAGGCCGTAGCGAACCTCCAGCGCTGGGACGAGCAGAACCCGGAACCGGAGAGGGACGACACCGTTCACCTCTCCGAGGACGAGGTACGCGACACCCTCGCGCGCCTGGCCCCCAACCCACCGGCGCACGACGCCTCTCAGGCCGACGACGGTGACGGCAACTCCACCGACACACCGGACGTCGAGGAGACAAACACCGCGGCGCCCGACAACGCCAGCGGTACAGGCGACGAGGGGCATTCGGCCGATACGCCGAGCACGGGCGACCTCCGCGACGAGAACGGCGACCAGGAGCAGGACGACACCGTTCGTCTCACTCAGGACGAGGTGGCCGACACCCTCGCCAGCATCCAGCCTGACGCCGACACGGAGAGCCAGGACACCGCGGACGCGGAGGAGCCCGGCGAACCGCTCAAGTACGCGTGGGACAAGCCCGAAGACTTCGTCACGCTCACCTTGCCGGCGGCACTCGTCGACTTCCTCAACGTCGAAGAGACCGCCGCCATGGAGGACCCGGACACCCGGAAGGCGCTCAAGGAGGCCAAGCCGGGCCGTAAGGGCACGCTCAAGGTGACGGGCCCCATCGAGGTGCACCGCGCACTCCTGGAGTGGGCGTGGGCGCTGGAAGGCGGCGAGGGCCTGGAGTCGGACCCGTCCGAGGTGCGCGCCTACCGCGCCTACCGCAAGGCCATCGACGAGGCCGGGGTCGAGCTGCGCCGCCGCCGCGCGGAGCGGGAGAGCAGCGACGGCGACTCCGCTGACGCCACCCCGGACGTCGACGTGCCGGACATCGAGGAGACGAACACCCCGGACGCTGCCAGCGCGGGCGACGGAGGCGACGACGAGCCGCCAGCCGACACCCCGAGCACCGGCGACCTCGGCGACGACAGCAACGACGACCAGGGCGGCGACCAGAGCGAAGCTGACGACCAGGAGAGCACCGACACCGTCACCCTGACCCCCGATGAGGTCAGCGACCAGCTCGACGCCGTACGGCCCGAAGGGTCGAAGGCTCCCTCGTCGATGGACGACGGGGAGATACGCGACGAGATCGTGGACCTGATGGGACGCGAGATGGCCAACGGCGGGGAACTGTCCGGCGTCGACCGCACCCGCCTGCAGGTCCTCGAAGCGGAAGAGGCCCGCCGCGCCGGCCGTGCGCCGAAGCCGGAGCCCAAGCCCAAGCAGCCCACGGAGGAGCCTGGCGGCCTCTTCGACGTCGACGAGCCGACCACCCGGCAGGCGGACAGCACCGCGGACCCGGACAACCCCGAGGACCAGCCTGACGACCTGTTCGGCACGCCGGACATGATCGCCGACCACGAGGGCCGCGATACCAGCGGTCTGCGCCCGGCGCGCATGCGGAACGCGTCCGACCTGGAGCCGGGCGACCGGTACACCGACGCCGACGGCCGTACGCGCACCGTGGCCGAGCCGCCGGTGCGTACTGGCCGCGGCCAAACCCGCATCGTCACCGACGACGGTGAGGAGCGCTTCTACAACGCCGACGCCCAAGTACGGCTGCGCTACCCGGACGAGGAGATCCCCGAGAACGACACGGAGCTGCGTTCCGAGCCGGACGAGCCCCCGGTCGACGAGCCGGAGACCACCGCGGACAGCGGTCGCAGCGACATCAACGACCGCACCGACCGCATGTCCGACCTGGTGCGCCAGGCCACCGACGAGGCAGGCGGGGACGATCTGCCGGAGATCCGCGACGTCACCGACGCCATGGACCGCGCGGCGGACTCCGACGCCCCGCACGCCGAGCTCCGCGACGCCGCCGACCGGCTCGACTCCCTCGCCGAGATGTACGAACTGGGTGGCCCCGATGGGGAGCGCGCGGCCGAGCTGTTCCGCCGCGCCGCCCGGATGGCGCGGGGCGAGGACGACGACAGCAACGACCGCCGCGACGACGAGATCAACCGCGACGAGAACGAGACCAACGTCCCGGACAACACCAGCGACAGCGAGGAGGACCAGGAGCAGGACGACGAGGGACGCCGGCAGCGCCGTGACGGCGACCTCGGGGGTGGCGCCGCCGACCCTGACGGGGGCGGAGCCGACACTCCTGACGCCCCGTCCGACGACGAGGAGAACAGCGACAGCTCCGACGATGAGCCGGACAACGCCGACGACCAGCAGGACGAGCCGGACGCCGAAGATCCGGACAACGAAGACGAGGAAGACGAACGGAACCGGCGCAGGCGTCGCCGGCGCCGCGGCAACGGTGGCCCCGGCGGTCCTGGTGGCCTCGGTGGGCCCGGCCTGCCGCACCTGAACCTGCCTGACTTCAACGTGCCGTCCGGCACCGGCGCCGACGGTGGCCACGGCAACGGGCCCACTCCGCACGGCCGTGACCGTGACGGCGGCCGCCACCGTGACGTGGACTCCGTTCGCCGAGCCTGGAGGAACGGCGAAGGTCTCACCGCGGCCGAGGACACCCCCGAGCGGCGCGCCGCCCTTGCTCAAGCCGCCGAGCGGGAAGGCATGGTTCTCTCCCCGGGCGGTGGGCTGGTGACATGGCCGGAGCCGCAGGACGACGGCACCACCCTGTGGCGGTTCGCTCAGGCCCGCAACGGCACCAACCTGCCCGGCCTGACCCTGCGCACCGACAACCCCGAGGAGGCCCGCGCCCTTGCCGGGCGCTTCGAGGAGATCACTGGCCGCGACGGGCAGCCCTTCGACTGGCACCACCCGTGGGGACCCAGCACCGTACGCCAGTGGCGCGACAACGAGGGCCGCAACCTGCAGCTCGCCCTCCACGCTGCCCTCGACGACTTCGAGCAGCAGCGCTCCGCCAACACCGAACCGACGACGCGCGCCCTGCCGGACGACCTCACGGAGCTGGACGACGACGCGCTGGTCGCGGCGTGGGGTGACGACCTCACCCCCGAAGACCAGATGCGCCTTATGCAGGAGATGGACCGCCGCGACGGCTACACCGACCAGCGTGTTCGCGACGCCGTCCCGGACACGCCGCCGGCCGACGCCGAAGAGGCGGAGAAGCGTGGCAGGGCCATGGACGAGGCCTTGGGCTTCGGGGGTACGGACGTCACCCGACCCCGCCGCACCCAAGAGGACATCATCCGCGCGGCGTTCGCCGACTTCGACGAGGCCCGCTACCAGCAAGCCATCGAGGAGACGAACGGCTACTTCTTCAACCGCAAGCACAAGTACGGCGACAACCGTCCGGACGAGCGCTCGCTGTTCTCTGGCGGCGAGTTGGCCAAGTTCGGGCGCTGGAGGCAGTACGCCAGTGAGGAGCTGGTCAACTGGTACGACGCCAACGGCGGCCGGATCACCTACAACCAGTTCAAGCTGCAGTACCGCGACAACGACCGCAGAGACCGGGAAATCTTCGAGGAGGAGCAGCGCCGACAGGCCGAGGAGCAGGGCCAGCAGGCGGACGCCGGGCAGTCCCCCGAGGAGCCCGCCACCGGGGACACCGAGCCGACGGCCGAAGGTACTGATGTCCCGGACGTGGATGCGGCAACGGGCTCGGACGCTCCGCGGTTCGCCAACGTCGATGAGGTCCGTGACCGGTGGCGGCGCGGTGAACTGGATGAGCCGAGCCACCCCTCGGCGGTCCCGGAGGAGCGGTTCCGCGACCGCTACGCGGACAACCCCACGCTCGAGCTGTCCGAGGGCGGTCACCTGGCCATCCTCGGTGACGACGACCGAGGGGCAAGCTGGGACGTCATGGCGCCCGGGTCGATGGAGCCTGTCGCCCGCGCGTTCAACCGCGACGACGCTCGCGCCTACGCCCGCATCCTCGAGGGAGTTCGTGACGAGGACGGGCACCCCTTCCCATGGGATGCTCCGGACGCGGCGGAGCGGGCTCGTACGTTCCGCGGCCCCAACGGGGAATCACTTGGCGAAGCCGTCGCCCAGCAGATCATCGACCGTGGCGAAGCCGAGGGCCTGCACAAGTCGTGGCAGGACGACGCCCGTCTCTACCTCGACCGCGAACGGCAGTTGGATGAGCACTACGACGCTTGGCGTGCCCAGCAGGAGGCCGACGGGTACACCATCCCCGTCGACGTCCGCGACGCTCAGGCCGGCGACGAGATCTCTGCGCTGGATCAGGACACCGATCACCCCGTAAGCCAGCGTGGTCGTCTCACCGGTCCGCTGCGGGCAAGGCACATGAACCGCACAGGCACCTGGCCGTTTACGAACGGCACGGACTACCGAGCGAGCATCGAAGGCAGGACTCAGGAGATCGACCCGTCCCGTGAGGAGAACCAGACACGCGAGACGCCGTTCAACTGGTTCTACTTCCGCAACACCCCGGACCGGCCCACGGCCTTCCGCCAGCCGCGCCCTGGCGAGGAAGAGCAGAACAATCGGGCAGAGACGCCGCAGGCCGAGCCCACCAGCATCCCGGAGCCCGCCGCACGGCCGGAGCCGACCCCGGACCGCGCCCCTGCGGAGCCAGAGCCTGCGACACCGGACGCCCCGGCCGACGAGCCGAAGGGCGAGCCCGAACCCGTGGGCGGCCAGCCCGCGAACTGGGCCCGGGTCTCGGACCTCGTGCCCGGCGACATGGTCCGCATGGACGGCAGGACGAGGAACGGGCGCGCCGTCACGCGAGCCGGGTACGTCTTCACGGCCCCGACGCGCGTGGAGGTCACCCGCAACGGCCGCACCGTGCAAATGTGGCAGACGTACGTCACGGAGAACCCGGACGGCACCGGCAAGCGCGGCCACGTCTTCACGCCGCTCAACGCCACCGCCGCCCGCGCCGAAGCCCCGGACGACACCGTGCCCGGCTCCCCGGCCACCGGTGCCCAGGCCGCCATCCAGACCGGCAGCCTGCCCGACACGGTGCCCATGGATCGCAACGGCCGCGGCCTGTTCCCGGGCAGCACCGTCACCGGCGTTGACGGGCTACGCACCCGGGAAGGAACCGTCACCGGCGCCACCAGCACCACCGTGTCGGTGCGCTGGGACAACAACGACACTGCCGACGGCCTGTCGCCCAACACCCTCACGGTGACCGGCGGCGACCGCCCCGACGGCTGGACCGCATCCGGGCAGCGCGTCACTCCCGGGCACATCGTCACCGATACCGACGGTGCACTCCTCGGTCCCGTCGACGAGGTCAACGGCGACCGCGTCACCATCACTACCGCTGGGGGCACCATCAGCCGCAGCGCCGGAGACCTCCGCGTCGCCGGCGAAGTCCGTGACGACACCAACCCCGCCACCGCCCCGGTGACCGGGATCGACGACCCGACGGCCGCGGACCTCAAGGAGGACGACGTCGTAGTCCTGGACCTCGACGGCACCCTCACCACCGTGGCGGTCACCGGCACCCAGCGGGACGGCGACCGGGTCACCATCGACTACGCCGACACCACCACAGGCGAGATGGGCCAGATCGACGTGGACGCCACCACGGTCCTCCCGCGGGCCCAGGGCGCCAACGGCCACGCCCCCGACCTCGGCCCGGAGGACGCCCCGGACACCCCGGACGACCTGACGGTGCACGAGCCGCCGCACCGCGTCGAGCCGGTCACCGGCCCGACCGTCGACCCGGAGCTGACCACGACCGACCGGGACGTCATCGGTGATCTCGCCGACGCCCCGGACGATGACCCGGACGCACAGCAGGGCGCCGTGCGTATCACCGCGGACCTGCCCGTCACCCCGGAGCAGGCGACCGCGCTCGCCGCACAGCTCCGCGACTCGGCAGACCAGTCGACGCCCGAGGGCCGTGCCGCGCTGCGCGCCGCCGATCACCTCGACCGCGCCATTGGCCGCACGCCTCCGGAAGAACTCGGCCGTCCGCGACCGTCCAACGCTTCCCAGGTCGCCGAAGACGACACCATTGCCCTCCCGGACACCCGCGGCAACGGCGTGACCGTCTACCGGGTTCGTGGTGTCCAGGACGGTCCCGGCGGAGTCCGTTCCCTTCTGCTGGAAGGGGAAGACGGCCGTACGCGCCGGCGTGTGGTCCACAGTGCAATGCCGTTGTGGCAGCTCGGTGAGCCGCAGCCCGACGGCGCCAACACTGCGCTCGTCCCCGGCCCTGACTCCCCGGCCGGTGCGCCTCGCGACCCGAACCCGGCGCCGCAGGCCGACGTCGACCGGATCGTCGCCGACCACCCCCGGGCGGTCGCCGCGCGCATCATCGACGAGGCGATAGCCGGTACCGAGCCGCCCAGCGACATCCACGCCCTTCGTGAGCAGATCGCCCAGCGCCTCACCGCCGATGCCCTGCGCGATGCGCGGCAGGCAGCCCGACAGGACGCCTCCGCCGCCCTGGACGCCGCGGGCATCACCGGCCGGGACCGGGCCGCAGCACAGCAGGCACTCAAGCGGGCCCGGCAGGACGCCCACGCCGCGACGGTGCGCGCCGCCCTGCGCACGATCAACGACCTCGAGCCCCTGCCCGACGAGAGCGACGAGGACCTCGCCGCCCGTGCCCGGGATCTGCTCAGCCTCATCCCTGACCAGATCGCAGGCGCCCCCAACGGGCCGGACACCGACGGCGACACGGACGTCAACCGCACCGTCGCGGGGCACGTCGACGACGCGGTAAACACCGTGCTGCAGCAGCTCCAGGCGGCAGGCGTGGACCCGGGTGACGCCGAGAGGATCGCCCGGACCCTCACCGGGCACATGGACGGCTCCCGGCAGGCCACGGCCCGCCAGATCGCGCGGCGCGTCGCCGCGGTGTCGCCGCAGGCCGGCCGCCAGCCGGGCCTGCTCGCCCGGATCGTCGCGGCCCTCGTCCGCCTCGCCAAGCGTCTCGCGCTCCTGGTGAAGGCCGGAGCGGAGAAGATCGCCGAGAAGTGGCGGGACGCCCGGGAACGCACGGCGAGACTCCGCGCCTTCCTCGGTCGGCTCGCCCGTCGAGTCCGGGAATGGCCGGAGTCCCGGCGCCTGGCGCGCCTGCACCGCGCGCTCGACCTGCCCGCGGCCGACGGCGAGTCCCTGGTCGCCCGGGTCTCCCACTGGGCCGATCTGCTCCCGGAACCCGGCCGCTTCGGACAGGCGCAGCGGCGCGTCACCTGGTGGCAGCCCACGACGTGGGCGCAGCTCGCCGCCGGGCGGCTCCCCGGGCGTAGCGACCGTGTCCGCTGGGCCCCGGACCAGGCCGCCGACAGTGGCCCCGGCCTGACCGGGCTTCGCCACATGGCGGCCCTGCGGGCGGCCGGCGGCGACGTCGACGAGGCGGTGACTCGCCGTCTCGCCGACACCCTCGGCGACGACTTCGGGGGTGACCCGCACGGCACGCTCCAGCACGCGGACGACTACGTGGCCGCCACCGAGCGGCGCCTGGTCAACCTGCAGGCCGCGCGCAGCGGCTCCACCATCCCGGATGACCCGGACCTCGAGGTGGAGATCGCCGCGGCGCGGATGGAAGCGGCGGCCGCGCGCCGGGAGTGGGAGGACCTGCGGTCCCGGTGCGCCGCGGCGGTGCCCGATGCGGTCGCGGCCGCGCTCGCCGAGATCCGCGACATGGGCCCCGGGGGCAACGCCAGCATCGTCTTCGGTCCGGACAGCACCCCGGACGCCGAGCGGGCCGTACGGGGCGTGCAGCGCCTCGTGCCACGTTCGTGGCTCAACACCCCGGCCGCGCGCCGCGTGACCGCTGTGAACGGCGACGAGGGCCGCTACGAGCCCGACGGGCAGCGGATCACAGTCGCTGACCTCGCCGACGAGGGGCTCGGCACCGCCGGGCACGCGCTCGCGCAGCATCTCGCGCAGCACCTGGGCGACTTGGATGCCGCTCAGCGGATCTTCTGGTTCACCCAGACCCACACCGGCCGGCCAGGCGCCCGCCGTATGCGGCGCAGCGCCCTGAGCCGTCTCCTGTCGCGGCAGCAGACGCAACCGGACACTGGTGACACCCTCGCCCGGTCTGTTCAGTCGATGTTCAACGGCGACTGGTACTTGGACGACGACCTTCGGGCGTTCCTCCTGGGCCTGCTCGCCACACGATGAGGAGAGCAATGATGCCGTTCACCGTCACCGGAGCATTCGATGACGGAGCGACCTACAGCGTCCAGGTCACCGGGCGGGCCGACCGCCCGGCGATCGGGTCGCACCGCGCCGCGGCCCTGGTGGACCTCCACCAGGGGGAGCCCATCACCCTGTCCCCAACCGGCCCCGTGCGGACGGTCGCCGGGGATGATGAGGCGACCGTGCTCGCCGTACTCCGCGAGCACACCCACTTGATCGACGAGGGGCAGGGCGCGCCCCGGCAGGCACGCGTGCCAGAGAGCTGATCCGAGGGGCTTGCACAATTGTGCAAGAACGCCCGTGAGGCGACGGGGCGAGGCCGGGACACAAACGGCTTCGCCCCTCCATCCTCCGCCCGTGACCAGATACGGATACGCCATCAAGGCTCTCCCCAAGAAGGGCGGCAAGCCGTTCGGGGAAGAGGACGACGAACAGACCACGGACACCGGCGAGGAGACGCTCGACGATGACCTCGACCCCGCGGCGCTCGCTGAGGAGACGCCCAGCGATCCGGCCGATCCGACCGCCCCGGGCGCACCTCCAGCAGACCCGGCTGCTCCGGACCCGACCGCACCGCCGGAGCAGCCCACCGAGGCGCCCGCCGACGGTACGCAGCCGCCCGGCAACGAGCCTCCGGCCGATGCCCCGGAACCACCGTCCGACGACGCCCGCCAGTGGGCGGGTGATCCCTACGACGAGGGCGACGAGACGGACCCGGCCAACGCCTTCGCCTCCTACACCGGCAGCAACGGCGAACAGGCGTGGCTGGATCAGGACGCCGACGGCACACTGACCGGGTGGGTACGGGATGGGACGGGACAGGTGTGGCGTTACACAGACCCGGACGCGTGGGCGATCGACGTCGACGACGCCCACATGACGCAAACGCACAGCAAAGCCGACGAGGCCGCCAGCCCGCCCCAGGCCGCTCCTGCGAGCGACCGCGGCGTACAGGACTCGATGTTCCAGTAGGGAGCTGACGACGTGCAGTTGAACCGTGCGACCGCCCTGCGGTTGCAGCAGGAGGGCAAGACCGCCTATCAGGCCGGCGACCCGGGCAACGCCAGCCCGTACGACCGCCTCGGGAATGCGGAGCAGCAGTTCGGCTATCGCTACTGGATGCGCGGCTGGTCCATGGCTCGCTCGGAGGCTGAGGACGCCCAGGCGGAGCCTGCGGCCAGCACAGGACACTAGACAGACGCGAACGGCACGGTGCCCGGCGGCCCACTGTCCACCGCCGGAGGTTTCCCGCCGTGCCGAGCGCTCCACCCACAAGATCGTCACACCCAAGCACCCTGCGAGGCACCAGCCGGGCAATCTACGCCGTCACTGGTGTGGTCGACGAGGTCAACGACCTCATCGTCCCCGGTGCCTTCGCTCACACCCTCGCCACCCGCCGTGTCAAAGCCGTCTGGCACCACGAATGGAAGGATGCCGTCGGCGTCGTCCTGGACGTCGAGGAGTGGATGCCCGGCGACCCCCGGTTCGCCGAGATCCCCAACTGGCCTGCCGAGGCCGGCGCCCTGGTCGCAACCGTCGAGTACAACCGACGCACCAGCAAGGGCCGCGACACCTACGAGCAGGTCAAGCAGTGGTACGAGCACGGTGAAGCCGCCTTCTCCATCGGCTACCGCGTACCCACGGACGGGGCCACCCGCCGCGCTGACGGCGTCCGCGTCATCCACCGACTCGACCTGTTCGAGGTCAGCCCCGTCCTGCACGGCGCGCACCCCATGACCCGGGCGCTCGAGGTGAAGGCCGCGGCCAACCCCGGCATGGAGTACAAGGCCACCCCGAGCCCCGTCGAACTCGAAGCCGTGAAGGACGAGGACCGCATCAAGGTCGCGGGCCTGGCCCTCAAGGCAGCCGACACCAGCCGCGTATTGCTCATCCAGCGCGCCCTGGAAGACGACGATCCGGCGGCCGGCACCTGGGAGTTCCCCGGCGGTCACCGGGAGAAGGACGAAGACGCCCTCGCCGCGGCCCTGCGTGAGTGGCAGGAAGAGACCGGCGCAGACCTGCCGGGAACGGCAAGCATCGTCGGCTCCTGGACCGCCCCGAACGGCATCTATCGCGGCTATGTCGCGGTCATCCCCAGCGAGTCGGCCGTCTCGCTCAACCGACCCCACGATGAGCGGCTCGTGGCCAACCCCGATGACCCGGACGGGGAGGCCACAGAGGTCACCGCCTGGTGGCCCATCACCGCCCTCCCCGACATGTCGCTGCTCCGGCCGGAGTGCCGAGACACCCCCTGGTCGCTCCTGGCCGGTGCCACCCTGCCCCAGGGCCCGCCGAGCACACAGGCCAGTCCCGAAGCCCAGCAGTTCGCCGCTGGTGTGATGAACACCTTCGCCGCCCTCGGCGGAGAGAAGAAGTCCGCGCGGGCCACCGTGGCGGCCGCCCGCATCCACGGATCGCGGATCGAGCACAAGTCGGCCCGCGCCATGGTCGCTGAGGCCAAGGCCGCCGGGGGCATGGACCAGGACCGCGGCGACGCCGAGCAGTTGCGGCACTGGTACGTCCACGGCGAAGGCGGCGCCCAAATCGGCTGGGGCACCCCCGGCGACTTCGACCGCTGCGTGGGCATCGCCGGACGCCACATGAGCCCGGACAACGCCAAGGGCTACTGCAACCTGCGCCACAAAGACGCCTTGGGGATCTACCCCGCCACCCACGCGGCCGAGAGCAAGAGCGCTCGCCGCGCCGTCCTGGAAGCCAAAGCCCGCCTCGCTTCCCCTGGAGAGCCCGTGAACACGATCCAACCCCTTCCCGCCTCGTTCGAGCAGATCCGCGACCGACTCGGCCAAGCCGTCCGCACCCTCCTCGCCGCGGAGGAAGGCACGTGGGCATGCATCCAGGGCACCTACCCGGACCACGTCATCGCCTCCGTCCACGCCGACGGCGAAGACGAGCAGCACTACCTGGTCCCGTACACGCTCGGAGGAGACGGCGACGGGGACGACGTGGCGCTGGGGCAGCCGCAGCGCGTGGAGCTGGCAACCGTGGTCGTCCCCGATGAGGACGACGGCCCGCGCGAGGCAGACGAGGACGAGGAGATCGACGCCCGCGTCGTACAGCCCACTGTCGACGCGCTCAGCGACGCCGCCGCCCGTATCAGCACCTCGGACGCGAACCCCGGCCAACTCGAAGGCGTACGCGACAAGGTGCGCGCTCTCATCAGGGCCCTGTCTGCCAAGGGACTCGACGTCGACCAGCCGCCGAAGCAGCCCGCCCCGGCACCCAACCGCGCGGCCGGCCCGACCGGCATGGACCTGTGGGACGAGTACCCCTTCGACGATGAAGGCGACGACGAAGTGCCCACCGAGGACGGGACCTCGAGCGAAGGCACGCCCCCCGAGGACGCCGTCGACCAGGACAAGGAGGACCCCGGCACAGTGCGGCTGGACCCGGACGAGGTGAAGGCCGCACTCGCCTTGCTGCAGGGCTGAGTCGCGACTCAGCCACACGTCCGCGAATGCAGGCAACCGGCCCGCCACCTACGAAACCGCAGGTCACGCCCTATGTGCTGCCCGCTCTTGACGAACTGAGCGGGCAGCACGCGACGTTAACCCCTCTCTCCCCTTTCCATTCCGCCTCGCGTTGAGGCGTCCCGGTGCTGGCCGGGCGAGCGACGCACGTCAACCGCACCCAGCACCAGGGAGAGCACCCCAAATGCCCACCAGCCGTATCGAGGAACTACAGAAGGCACTCCAGCTCAAGTCCGCCGAGGCCGAGCGCATCAGCCAGACCTTCAAGGTCGAGGACGGCGGCCAGTTCGTCGTCTCCAGCGAGCAGGCGAAGGCCTTCAAGAAGGTCTCTTCGGAGGCCGCGGAGATCAAGAGCCTCATCGACGCCGAGCAGGGCCTGACCGAGATCAAGCAGTACCTCGACGCCCCCGTCGCGCCGCCAGCCGCGGCCACCCACTACGGGCAGCGCTCCGGCGTCGAGGAGAAGTCCCTCGGCGACCTGTTCGTCGAGTCCGGCTCCTACCAGCGCGCCACGCAGGCCGAGTTCCGCGACAAGCCGTACATCCGCGCCGACATCGAGGGGAAGTCAATCTTCTCCCTGTCCGCGGGCTCCGTGACCCACCAGGTCCTCGGCTCCGCTCAGAACCTCGGGATCGCCGAGCGCCCGTTCCGCAAGTTCCACATCCGGGACCTGTTCCCGAAGTCGACCACCAAGAACTCCGTGCTGTACGGCGCGCGAGAGACCGGCTGGACGAACAACGCCCGCCAGGTCAAGGAGCGGTACGCCGCGGACGGCACGTCGCCGGCCACCGGCGCGGACACCGACACCTGGGGCCGCGCCCCGCGGTCGAAGCTGAGCCTGACCCCGGTGATGTACCCGGTCGCCGAGGTGGCGCACCTGCTCGACGCGCACAAGAACATCCTGTCCGACGAGCCGCGCCTGAAGACCTTCATCAACACGCGCATGGTCGAAGGTGTCAAGTACGCGGAGGACTGGGACCTGCTGCACTCCGTCGGCGACGGCCAGTCCCTCACTGGCATCTACAACACCCCGGGCGTCCAGCAGTACACCGGTCTCGCGACCGACCAGTACAGCGTCCAGATCCGCAGGTCGATCACCAAGGCGTTGCTCGCCGAGTACGACCCCACCGGCATCGTCCTGTCCCCGACGATGTGGGAGCACGTCGAGGTCGAAGAGGACAAGAACGGCGCCTTCCGCGTCGCCATCGCCGTCGCCATCGGCGCGGAGAAGAAGGTGTGGCGCCTGAACGTGGTCGAAACGACCGCGATGGCCGACACCGACTTCCTCATCGGCGCCTTCGGTCTCGGTGCGCAGCTCCACGACCGCGAGAACGTCTCCGTGACCGTCTCCTCGGAGAACGCGGACAACTACGAGAAGGGCCTCATCACCTTCCGCGCCGACGAGCGCCTGGCGCTCGAGGTCCCCCGTCCGGAGTCCTTCGTCATCGGCACCTGGACCACGCCGACCGGCTGACCCACGCCGGAGTGAGGGGGTGCACCCGAGCCACGGGTGCACCCCCTCCCACGTACCACCATCACGACGACGGAGGACGCTGGTGATCGAGAAACAACCCACAGGCCTCGCCCAGGAGCTGGACGCCCTCGCGGGCGCCCCCGCAGTCCGCCGGGGCCCCCGCTGCAGCGTCGGTGCCCTCCTGGAAGCCGCAGACCCCGACGTGGCCACATCCCTCCGCACGGTGCTGGACACGACCAGTGTCTCCGCCACAGCCATCGCCGAGACCCTCAGCCGCTACAGCGACGCCGTGACGGCCTACACCGTCAACCGACACCGGCGGCGCGGGAAGCCCAACGGATGCCGGTGCGAGCGATGACCCTGAACCAAGACCTGCAGGCCCTCCTCGAGCCTGCCTCCCACGACCAGAGCCACCCCACCCAGGCGCAGCGCGTCTACCCCGCCGCGCCGCGCGGCTGGGAGTCCGGCGTGCGCTACGAGCCGGGCGGCACGATGGTCGTCACGGCCCCGCCCGCCGACAAGCCGCCCGCCGGAGAGGCCGACTGGCGCGAACGCGTCGAGGAGATGGGCCTCGCCATCCCCGAAGGGTTCCGCGTCCGCCTGGTCGAGGCCAAGCACGACCCGGCCGCCTGGCACCGCGACACTCAGGGCGAGGACGCGGTCACGCGCGCGGTGTGGCGCTGCCGGTACATCATCGAACCGGCCGCACCCGCATGGAAGTCCGCCGGCGACGTCGACGCCCTCGTACGGGACGCGATGCGCCGCCGACGGAAGGCACGCCCGGCCATCGACACCGCGGAGCGCGCCCTGGTGGTGGTGTACGCCGACGCCCAGGCCGGGAAGGTGGGCCGGGACGGAGGCACCCCGGAGCTCATCGCACGGATCGCCGACCGGTTCGACCGGCTCGACGACCACATCCGGGACCTCAAGGCCGTGGGCCGCGCCCCGTCCGTCGCCTACTGGGCCGACGCCGGAGACTGCGTCGAAGGCTTCGAGAACACCACGCAGCAGGCGTTCACCAACGACCTGACCCTGACCGAGATGATCCGTGTGCACCGCCGCGTCACCTTCGAGGGCCTCGACCGGCTCGCCGGGAAGTTCGGCCGCGTCGTCGCCGCGACCTGCGGCAGCAACCACGGCCGCGTGCGCCGCGGGAAAAACGCCGTGGGCCCGCCCGTCGACGACTGGGGCATCGAGGTCATGTCCCAGGTTGCCGACGCCTACGCCCGCAACAGCGACGCGTACGGGCACGTCTCGTTCGTGATACCGGAGCGGTGGCGGGACACCGTGTCTCTCGACGTCGCTGGCACCATCGTCGGCCTGGCCCACGGCCACCAGTACCCGCGTCCGGACAAGGCCGGCGACTGGTGGCGGGCGCAGACCTTCGGCCGCCAGCCAGTGGCAGACGCCCAGATCCTGATCACGGGCCATTTCCATCACTTCCGGGCGCAGCAGCTCGGCAACGGTCGCCTCCACATTCAGGCTCCCACGCTCGATTCCGGTTCCGATTGGTACACGGTCCGCTCGGGAGAGGTTTCCCAGCAAGGCCTACTCGTCTTCAGCGTTACGCCCGATGGGTGGGATGACCTGCGGATTCTCTAGAACTGCCCATAGAGTTATGGAAGTAGACGGCCCGGCAGGTGCGGGAACACCCACCGGGCTTTTGGCGATCACCTGTTGGGAGGTGGCTCGCGTGAGCGAGTCTACGGAAGCACCCGTCCACAGACCTATCGGGGCAACGAAGAGGTGCCCCGAGTGCGAAGAGACCAAGTCCATAGACGAGCACTTCGGATGGCGCAAGGAGCGCGGCAAGTGGTACGGGCAATCGCTGTGCCGGGCATGCCGAAGCGCTCGCCGTCGCTCGGATGGGTCCTGGATTCGCAAGACAGAACCTCGGCGCCAGCCTCCGGATGGTCAGGCCTACTGCACACAGTGCCAGGAGTTCAAGGCCAAGGCCGAGTTCACCCGTGACGCTTCCCGCCCCAGCGGTATCAGCCCATGGTGCCGCTCCTGCGGGGCACGTCGTCAGCGTGAAGCACGCGCAGCGATGACGCCAGAGCAGCGGGAGGCCTTCGCGGCTCGCAAAGCGGCGAGCGTCGCACGGAACCCCGAGGGCCGGAAGCGTCGGATGCTGCGGAACTTCTTCAACATCGGGTTGGAGCAGTACGAGGAGATGCACCTCGCTCAGGCAGGCGTCTGCGCGATCTGCGGAGAGCCTGAGACCGCGAAACGGGGGGATCTCGTCATGGACCTTTCCGTCGATCACGATCACTCCTGCTGCCCTGATAAGGGGCGCTCGTGCGGAAAGTGCGTGCGCGGCCTGCTCTGCGCCAACTGCAACAAGGGACTCGGTGCATTCCGCGATGACCCCGAGCGCCTGATGGCTGCCGTCGCGTACCTGGCGACGCATAAGAGTCAGGCGTAGCTGGAGCACCCCATCAAGATCGTTCTTGCCCAATTGGGCAAGTGCCCCTCTCGGCGGGGCGCGACCGTAGCCACCTGGGTGGGGCACGGTGCTCGCGCCCAACACCGATACGAGAGAGAGGCGTGGAGCATGGGGCTCTACAAGGCGGATGGGAGCCGGATCACCAAGGCGGCGTTCCCTTCTTCCTCCGCAGGCATCACCGACCCCGAGGTGGTTGTGACGCAGGACGTATACGCCACGCGTCACAGCGACGAGGGGAGCTACTACACCGGCACCAGCAACGACACGGTCCCCCAGGGGTCCGTCCGCACCCTCGCCTTCAAGGCGGGGCAAGTGGTGCGGCAGTCGGCGATCAACGCCCTGTATCCCGCGGCGGTGATCGACGGCATCAGCCCGGCCACCGGCGGCGTCGCGGGCGGCACGGTGGTGACCATCACCGGCAAGTACCTGGATGGCGTCACCTCGGTGACTTTCAACGGCGTGGCAGGCACCGCCCTGAACGTCATCTCCGCCACGAAGCTGACCGTCACTACGCCTGCCGTTACGGCGGGCGCGAGGGACGTCGTCCTGGTCGACGACGCGGGCAACACCACCAAGACCGGCGGCTTCACCTTCGCCTGATCCACACGACAGGGCGGCCCCTCCGCACGAGCGCAGGGGCCGCTCCCGATTACCCCATGCCACGCACCCCGCTCGGGGCAGGGCGCGACACAAGCTCCGCCCGGAGTGCAGGGTGCGCGCCGTCCGGACCGAACACCCCCGAGAGGGAGCCACCCATGGCAGGCACCACCGCCCGTACCCGTAAGACCGCGGCCCCCAAGACCGCCGAGGACACCCCCACCGAGGAAACCACCGCGGCGGCCCCCGAGGAGACTGCCCTCGCGGCCGAGGACACCCCGGCCGCCGACAGCACCCCGAAGGCGCCCGACGCCGCTCCGCTCGAGCCGCCCGCCGTGGAGATGCCCCCGGAGGCGCCGGCGGCACCCGTCTATGCCAGCCCGACCGAGGTCATCCCCGACGACGCTAACCTCGCCGACGTCATCACCGACGACGCCACCAAGCAGCCCCCGGCCGACCCGAGCACCGTGTTCCAGCCGCTCACCCCGTACGGTTCCGCCCTCGTGTGCACCGTGCGCCTGGTCGAGAAGACGTTCATCGGACCGCACTCCAACCCCGTCGAGCGTCTCCTGCAGCCCGCGGGCGCTCACGTCTCCGAGAGTGTCGCCGCGCGGATCCAGGAGCGCCTCGACGCCCAGGCCGCGCGGTTCGCCGCCCAGGCCGCCGCGGACAGCGACGAGAAGTAAAGGGGCCCGGAGTGGTCTTCGACTATGAACCCATGTACGGCGGGGCGCACTACGACCCCGAACCGGCCGGCGGAGCAGTCAGCCGCCTTGACCTGTACGGCACGGCCGACCGCAGCGGTCCGGTAGTCGCCGCGGCGACCACGGTCACCCGGCTACGCCCCGGGGTGTACCGGTTCGACCTGCCCGAGGTACCGCCCGGCCGCTACTGGGGCATGGTCACCTTCACCCCGAGCGACGGGGCCCAGCCGGTCAAGGACACAAGCGTGCGCCTCGACCTGCCCATGGGCATGGGCCTCGTCGCCTCCCCGGAAGCCGTCGCCGACGCGCTTGGCGTACCACTCCCGATCACGGCCGAGCAGCGCAGCGCGCTGGAGACAGCCATCCGCAACGCGCAGGCCGACGTCGTCGGCTACCTCAACCGTCCAGTCGTGCCGAAGGCAATCACCTTGCGCGCCGTCACGCCGTTCTTCACCGGCAGCCTCGACGACGCAGACTCCTGGCCCCTGCCCGACCAGGACGACACCGTCCGAGTCACCGCCTACCGGCCGCACCCGGATGGCACCTACGACGTCGACTTCCTGGTGGGCCTTAACGGCGCCACCGAGGAGACCATCGTCCGCTACGTCACCGCGCACGCCGCGGAGTCCGAGCGGCAACGGCCCGGCGGAGTAGGCAGCACGGGGCGCCGGGTGACCTCAGTGAGCGCCGAGGGACAGTCCATCTCCTACGAGGCCGCGCCCACCGAGGGACAAGCCGGGGCGCTGCCCATGCTCGCTTCCCTGAACCGGCTACGCCGCCGCCTCTACCAGCCACTCAACCGCCCACCGCGCCCGCCCTGGCCGTACTCCACTTCCCGCGGCCGGTACCGCTGATCCACGAAAGGAGCGAGCCCGATGGGCGACCTCTACCAGTCCTACGGCGAGATGGCCGGCGGCCAGATCGAGGGCATCGACTACCAACGGATCTGGCGCGTCTCCCAGGTCTCCACCCTGCTGCACCTGGCCATCCACGGGGGCGGTATCGAGACCGGCACGACCGAACTCGCCGACGCGGCCGCGGCCGACGTCCACGACTTCTACAGCTTGGACGCCTTCAAGCCCTCCGGCACCAACAGCGACTTGCACATCACGTCGACCCGGTACGACGAGCCGCAGGCCCTCGCCATGGCGCAGGCCGCCACGCACATCGTGTCGTGGCACGGCGCATCGGGCACCACGGCGTTCACGTATTTGGGTGGGTTGGACTTCAACCTCCGTGACCAGATCGGCCAGTGCCTGCGGGACGCGGGGTTCACCGTGCAGCTCGCCACCGAGGAGCTGAACGGCAACGACTCCAAGAACATCTGCAACCGGAGTAGCCGCGGCATGGGCGTCCAGCTCGAGATCAGCACCACTCAGCGCGCCGCGTTCTTCGCCAACGGCGACATGACCCGGGCCAACCGGAAGAACACCACCGCGGCGTTCACGTCGTACGTCAACGCGGTCAAGCTGGGCGTCTCCAAGGCTCTCGTAGTCGCTGGGGCAGGCTGACCATGGCCGTCGTCCTCCCGAACGTCCTGCTAACCGTGTACGTTCTCGCCCACCCCTGGGGCCGGGACGCCAACGGTGTGCCCGTCCCCCCGAACCCGAACCAGAAGCCGGCCCCGCGCGGCACCTGGCCCGGGTCGGTTCTCCGGCAGGACGACGGCTCATGGACCGTACGGCTCGACCCGCAGGCCTGGCCGGTCAAGGAGGGCGACACCATCAGCGACGAGACCGGCCAGTCCTGGACGCTGACGGGCACCCCCCGCAACCACGCCGTGCCCGGTTGCCCGGATGTCGACTACGTCCAGGCCACCGCGACCCTCAACCCTCCCGAGGTGCTGTGAGATGGCCAAGTTCACGCCGAACCAGGGTCTCGAGGAGGCACTGGCCCGCCTGATCGCCCCGGCCGTGCAGCGCGTCGCGCACCAGGTCGAGATTGAGGCGAAGCGGCTGGCCCCGCCCACCAAGCGATGGGTAACCGTCGGCGACGACAGGGTCCGCCCCACCCACGTCGCGGCCCAGGGCCAGGAGGTCCCCGGAAACCTGCGCTTCTCGATCAACTCCATGGAGTGGGACATCAAGCACCGCGGCGTGGGCGCGCATACCTACATGCTCGAGCCCCGCGACGAGAGCTCCCGGGCCGTGGCCAACCTCAAGAACTGCCGCTGTACGACGCACAAGGACCCGGAGGGCATCGCCCGGCACATCAACACGGGGCAGCCGGTCGTGGCCGGGAAGAAGGTCACCGTCACCGTGTCCGTACAGGCCCCGAAGGTCGTCGAGGCCGAGGTGGGCACCGTCTACCCGGGCAACCTGCGCGCGGACGGCGCAAATTTCATGTCCCGCGCGGCCGCCATCGTCGCCGCCCGCCGATGACCCCTACTGAGCTACCCGGTCGATGTCACGGAGGATCGAGTCAAGGTTAGCGATGAAGAGTGCCCAGCCGGCGAAGGCCATCGCATCCTCCTGCAACGCCTTTCTTGCTGCCACACGCTGGGTAGGGCTACCGCGTTCGAGGTCGCGCACTTGGCGGTCCAGATTCTCGAAGTACCAGATGAGACCCTGCCGGTTGATCCTTGCAAGCCGCTCATGCGCGTTCCGAATTACCCGATACCGCTCAAGAGGCATCCATGCCAGTCCCGTGCCCGCCACAAGCGGCCTGATCTCTCGGTCTAGTGCCGCATCAGGCAACGTTCGCCCCTTTGGGGTCGGCGGAGTTGCCTCGGTGGCCGTAGGCGAGGGTCGTGTCAGGTGAGGTTGTCCTGGGCCCAACGGGAGATGCCGCCGAGCTTGGCAGCGGCCGTTTTGATGTCGCCGATGGCAGTGGGCTGTTCGGTCTGGCCGTCGAAGCCTTCGAGTCCGGTCGCTTCCTCGACTATGTGTGCGACGCGGTACGCCTCCGCGGCGATCGGCAAAGCCGCCTTTCCGGGGTAGCGGTAGGGGATCTCGATGTCGGCCGATTCCCCGGCGTAGTCCAGCTGGAGGTGGCCGGCGGGGCCGTCTCGCCACAAGGTCAGGCTGTAGAGGTACTCCTGCGAGGTAACGGGCCCGATTTCCGCGGTGACCCGCTGCAGGATCCGCTCCCACGCAGTTCGCTGGGCCGTGGTCAGGCGCATGGGTACCGGTTCGGCGTCCGGGTCGTACTCCGCGGCGCGATCTTCCAATGTCTCCAGGAGGGTGCGGCCTGGGCGGCGGCGGGCGAAGGTGATGTCATAGGTCACCGTCCGCAGGGTAGGGCCTCGGACTCGATACCCTCCAGGCCGTGGCTGAGCGGGTGCGGGTGCGAGGGATCGATGACGATGAGGGCCGACGGTTGCTGCGGATCATCCGCCGCGGTACGGGGTCGGTGGTTACTTGGCGGCGGGCCCAGATGGTGCTGCTCTCCGCGCAGGGCATGGACGTGGCGAAGATCGCCGAAGTGACGTTCACCAGCGCGGACCGGGTCCGCGACGTGATCCACAACTTCAACACTGACGGCTTCGACTCCCTCTACCCCAAGTACAAAGGCGGCCGTCCGAAAACGTTCACGCTGCTCGAGCGCCGCGAGATCAAGAAGATCGCCAAGTCAAAGCCAGCCGAGCACGGCCTGCCGTTCTCGGCCTGGAGTCTGATCAAGCTGGCCGACTTCCTGGTCGCCGAGGGGGTGGTCGACGACATCAGCCACGAGGGCCTGCGCATCCTGCTCCGCGAGGAAGGCGTCACCTTTCAACGCGTGAAGACCTGGAAGACCTCCCGCGACCCCGACTACGCCACCAAGAAGGCCCGCGTCGAGCACCTCTACGCCATCGCCGACGGCGAGGTCATACCCGAGGACGGCGAACCCCAAGTGGTTTTATGCATGGACGAGTTCGGGCCACTCAATCTCCAGCCCCACCCCGGACGGCAGTGGGCCGAACGCGGTGGCAAGCACAAGGACCCTGAGCGAGGGCCCCGCCCTCGGCGGCGGGCCACCTACACCCGCCCGCACGGGGTCCGCCACCTGCTCGCCGCCTACGACCTGGCCAAGGACAAGCTCTACGGTCACATCAAGAAGACCAAGAACCGAACGAAGTTCCTGGAGTTCTGCCGCTACCTGCGCACCCTCTACCCTGCGACCGTCCGCCTGGCGATCGTGTGCGACAACTACTCCCCGCACCTGACCACGAAGAGAGGCCGCCGCGTCGCGGACTGGGCCGAAGCAAACAACGTCGAGATCGCCTACACCCCGACCAACTCCTCGTGGCTGAATCGCATCGAGGCCCAATTCACCGCCCTGCGGTACTTCACCCTCGACGGCACCGACCACGCCAGCCACAAAGAACAGGGCAGCATGATCCGCCGCTACATCATCTGGCGGAACAAGCATGCCTCCGACGAGCGCCTACGCAAGATCGTCAACGGGGCGAACGTTGGTTGATGCGGCACTAGTAGGGCTCCGTTAGGTCTATCTCGATCTTGGTGTCGTCCTGTTGGGCAGAGGTTGGTGGCAGGTGGTGCAGGTGCCGGTCCAGCAGTTCAGCAGGTCTTGGATGGCGTCGAGGATCTGGTAGAGGGTGAGTCCGCTGTATCGGCTTTTGGGGCCAGGCGCTGTTCGGTGAGGAAGGCGTGGGCGGCGGTGACCAGGGTGACGTGGTGATGCCAGCCGGTCCAGGAGCGGCCCTCGAAGTGGTCCAGGCCGAGGCCGTGCTTGAGTTCCCGGTAGTCGTGCTCGATGCGCCAGCGGATCTTGGCCAGGCGGACCAGTTCAGCCGGCGCGGTAGTGGCGGGCAGGTTGGACAGCCAGTAGTCGGTGGGTGCTTCGGCGCCTTCGGGCCATTCGGCCAGCAGCGTGACCGCGGGCAGGACGCCGTCCCAGAAGCCCTCCTGCGCGGTGGCGGCGGCCTGGGCCAGGCGGCGGGCCCGGATGCCGGCCGGCCGCACCCGCAGTGCCACAAAGTGCGAGCGCATCGGCCCGCGGGATCCTTCACGCCAGGTCACCTCGGTGAACGCCTGCTGTCCGCGGCTTGCGGCCAGCGCGGCCACCGGCAACGGCTTGTCCCGGTAGCGGGGCTGCGGCTTGCGGCCGTTTCCGGACCAGGCCGGGGCGGTGGGCCGCACGTCGTGCGGGTGGACGGTCACGTCCGAACGGATGGCCACGACATAGCCGATGCCCCGGCCGTCCAGGCCGTCGCGGAAGTCGGCGTTCTGCCCGTAGCCGGCGTCGGCCACCACCACCGGCGGCACCAGACCCCACCCGGCCAGTTCATCGAAGGTGTCCAGGGCCAGGCGCCACTTCTCCCGGTGCCCGACCTCCTGCGGCATCCCCGTCTTCTGCCGCCGTCCGGCATCGTCGGCCCACTCCTCGGGCACGAACAACCGCCACTGCAGCGGACAGGAGGCAGTGTCGGAGACCGCGTGCACGCTCACCGCGACCTGGCAGTTGGCCCGCTTGCCCAGCGCCCCGCAGTACTGGCGCGCGACCGCCACCGACATCTTCCCGTCCTTCGGGAACGACACGTCATCGACCGCCCAGGCATCCGGGCCGATCAGCGGCACCATCCGCTCCGCGATCCGCCGCCGCACCGGCACCGGATCCCAGGTCGACTGGTTCACGAACTGCTGCAGGTTCTGCTCGTTGCCATCCGGCAGCCGCTCCGCCATCGGCTGGATCGACTTGCGCCGCCCGTCCAGCATCAGCCCCCGCAGATAGCAGTCGCCCTTCGCCCGCTGATCCTTGCGCGGCACCGACGCGAACACATCCGCCACGAATAACGCCAACTTCGCCCGAGCCCGGTTCACTTCATGTGCGTCCACACGTTCACCATGCCCCTGAACACGGCCAGCACACAGACCTAACGGAGCACTACTAGTTGCCCCCACAGCAGAACCATCGAGTCGGCCCAGTCAAGCTGATTGCGTCCGTCGCCGAGGAACGCTCCTCGGAAGACGGAGGTTCGCCTGGCAAGCAGCGCTGGCACCTCTGGGTTCCGAGGCCGGTCCAGTGCCTCAAGCAAGTCCCCGTTGATCGCAAGCAGCTCCGTCGCTTCGAGCTCGTAGCGCGGGAGAGCCGCAGGAAGCACGTACTTGAGCGCCATCTCCCGATAGGCAGCGGCGGCAACCCGTGCACGGTTCCTACTGACCTTTTCGAAGGGTTGTCGCTGTCAGTGGGGCGGGGGTGGCAGTCCAGTTCCGGTGAGGCAGCCGTCGATGAGCCGGGGTCTGCGTTGGATGTGACGCATGCCGGAACGGACGGCCCTGACCAAGTGGTCTCGGTCGGCGAAGACGACGTTGGCGGTCGTGGAGCGTCGCAGCAGTGACCAGATGCCTTCGACAGGGTTGAGGTCGGGAGCGTAGGTGGGCAGCTGGATGATGGTGAGCCAGTCCTGTCCGGCCGCCCATTGCCGTAACGCGGCGCTGCGATGGACGTTGAGATTGTCCCAGATCACGACGATGGGGCCGCCGAGCTGGAGGTGGGCCCGCACGATCAGGTCGCGGTAGTCCTGCCAGGTGAAGCCACGGTGATCGCCTCGCAGATGTCCCTGGACGCGTGGCCGGTAGATCAGCCGGCTGCGTTCGCCGGTCTTGTAGCAGGCCAGGGCGGCCAGTGTGATGCGTCCTCGTGAGCCGCCGTTGAAGCGGACTGTGGGAGTGGGCCCGCGAGGGGCCCATGTGCGACTGCGGTGCGACGTCATCGAGACAGCGGCCTCGTCCTCGAAGACGAGCCAGGCCCCGAGCGCCGCGGCGGTGGCTTTGCCGACGGCCACGTCTCCTTGATCCATCCCGCGACGGCCGCGTCGTTGCGCTCGACAGCCCGTCGTGCCGGCTGACGGCATGACCAGCCGTGACAGCGCAGCAGTTCCCACACTCCACGGACGGACAACTGGACTCCCGTCACGTGCGCGAGGAGCAACTGAATGCGTGACAGCGTCCACCGCTCGTCAGGCCACCCATGGAAGACAGCCCCTTTGAGCAACTCTTCCTCGAGCGTGGCGAACTCCTCCTCGCTCACTTTGCGGGCCTTGGCCGGCCCGGAACAGAGCAGGCCGTCTCTGCCGCTATCCCGCCAGGAGTGCCTCCAGCGTTCCACCGACCGGAGGCTGACACGCAGGTCTTTGGCAATCGCTGTGTTGCTCTCACCGCGTGAGAACGCATCAGCAGCCAGCAGGCGGATCCGCTCCCGTGCCACCTGTTCATGAGGCCGGAGTCCGCCCCCTTGCGCATACCGCATGTCACGGGCTTACCGCCAAACTGACCCAACGTCACCCCCGACAACCCTTCGAAAAGGTCAGTAACAGACCTACGCTCCATCGCTTCCGCCTGCACCTCGCCCAGATGCGAAAGGACAACAAGAGCGGTCGGAACACCAAACAGCAAGCTGGCAAAGCTCGACGCAACGTTGGTCAGGAAACTGCGGTTGTCCCACCAGTGGTGACCATCTCCATAGACGCCGAGACCGATGGCAACACAGCCGAGCGGCAAGCAGACGTACGCCACCCATCGGATGAGGCGAGGCGTCTCCCGCCACCACGCCCATGCCGAAGTACCCCAGTTCAACATTCCTGCCACCGAGTCCTCCCGACCCTCCGGCCACCGGCACGCGACACTAGCGGACGTCGAAGTCCAGGCTGCGGGCATGGCTACGAACACCACCACCAAGAAGCCCGCCACCGCGGCGGAGGAGAACGCCGCGGCCGTCACCGAGACCGCCGAAGCCCGCCCCGAGCACGCACGCCGCGCGCCCGACGTCGTCGGCCCGCCCCTCGGCGAGGACGAGAAGCCGGTCCCCGTCACCCTGTCCCACCACCTGCGGATCGACAGCACCGACTACACTCCGGGCGCCGAGATCCACGTGTCCGCCGACTACGCCCGCCGCCTGCGCGGTCAGGGCTTCATCGCCCGCACCTGATGTCTGAGTTGACCCTTGCAGACGCCGACCCGGTCTCCGTGCTCTTGGCGTGGCTCCAGCAGAGCGACCAGGTCGCCGACGCCCTCGGCGGCCCCGGCCGCGTGTCCGGCATCCCCGAGGCGCCGTGGCCGCACCTGCTCATCGGCCACGGCCCCGGCGGAGATCTGCGGGACCTGAACTGGGCGACGGCACCCGAGGTGACACTCGAGGTTCACGGGGACCCGGGCGGTTGGCCCGGCAAGGCCGAGCTGCGCCGCATCCTCGTGCGCTGCGCCCAGGCCGCCCGGGGCATTGTCGAGGCGCCGCACACGCCCGGCCGGCCTGTCGTCAACGGCGTGAAGCCATCCGGCCTTCTGGTCTGGTCGCCGCTCGTCGACGGCCAACCCCGATGGCTGATGAACCTCTCGGTGACCCTGCACCCGTGACGACGCGACGTTAACCACCCCAGCTCTCCAAGGTGTCCGCGCCCTAGCACCGGACACCTTGGAGAACCCCGTCATGGCAGGCGAGACCACCAACAACAACCAGATCGTCATCCCGTCGATCACCCGGGTCTATCTGGCCCCCGTCGGTACGGCCGCGCCCGCCGACGCGACCGTGGCGATGCCCACCGCGCTGCGAAGCGTCGGCCTAACCACCGAGGACTCGCTCAAGTTCAACTCCGAACCGAACTTCGAGCAGGTCAAGTCCGCCCAGTCCTCGTACCCGACCCGCACCTTCCAGACCAGTGACGCCGCGACCATCGAGGTCGACCTGCAGCAGTGGTCCGGGGCCAACTTCCAGGCCGTGTACGGCGGCGGCACGATCTCGACCATCAGCGTCGCCGGACCCCCGGCGGCCACGCACTACAAGTTCACCCCGCCGCGGATCGGCTCCCGCACCGAAGTGATGGCCGTCATCGAGGTCATCGACGGCGGCAAGCACTACCGGTACGTCATTCCCCGCTGCATGCAGATGGAAGGCGTCTCCAAGGACCTGGCGAAGACGAAGGAGGCCGTTTTGCCGCTCAGGCTCGCGGTCCAGGGCGGCGACGACCTCGATGCCTGGTACGTCCTCACCGACGACCCGGCGTTTGCGCCCGCGGCGTGACCTCTCGCGGCAGCGCGCGACACAAGCCCCACCGGCTTGCCACTGTCCGCGCGCTGCCGCACCCGGCAACCCAGCTACGCACTCAAGAAGAGGTCACCCACATGTCGTTCGTCATCGACCTGGACGCCGAGCGCCGCGAGGTCCAGTACCCCGACGGCATCCCCGTGAAGTTCGGCGGAGAGATGTTCCTGTTTCCGGCGGAGCTGCCGGCGGAAGCCCTCGACCCGATCCTGTCCGACGAGCTGGACCTGGTCGGCCTCCTGGGCGAGGTCCTCGAGTCGTCCGACGGCGACGCCGGCGTCAAGGAAGTCGTCAACGCCCTGTTCCGCCGCCCGTCCCTGCCGCGCAAGTTCCTCGAGGCGATCCGCAAGACGTACGCGATCCTTTTGGGCGACCAGCACGAGGAGTTCCTCAAGCGCCGCCCGTTCATCGGCGACTACGTCCGCCTCACGACCGGCCTGACCAAGGTCTACGGGGTTGAGCTGGGAAAGCTCTTTCGGTCGGCCGACTCCTCCGAGAGCGATTCGGAGACGTCGAGTCCGACCTCTCCCGGTACCACCGAATCGACGCCCGACGCGTCTGGCTCCGCCCCGGACAACCCGGATTCCTCGGACTCCGACGGCTGATCTCCCTCGTCGACGGCCTGCCAGACGACTCCCAGGTCCGCTCTACCCCCCTCGGGGGCTGGAACCGACACCTCGAGCTACTGGCGCTGATCGTCGAGGAGATCGGGCTCCTTGCCGCTGAACGGCGGCGCGAGGAGCCGACCACCATCGTTCGCCCGCCGCGCCCCGGCACCGCGCCGCGCAGCAGCTCCAGCCCCACCAGGCCTCAGCCGCCGCAGCCCGCTCCGGAGCCACCGGCACCCCGCATGACCGGCCACCGCCAGATGCTCATGGCCGCCATGCAGAGAGGAATGGTCCGCGGTGTCTGAGGGCCTGCAGGCCGGCCGCCTCGATGTGCCGGTCGTCGCCGACCTATCCGGGTTCGCGGCGAAGCTGCGCAGCGAGGTCGAGGCGGCCGCCGAGGGCCTGGCCGCAAAGATCAAGGTCGAGGTCAACGCCAAGGGGCTCCGTAAGCAGCTCAAGAAGGCTGTCGAGGAGGCCTCCAAGGGCATCACCGCCAAGGTCAAGGTCAAGGTCGACGAGGAGCGGTTCCGGTCCGAGCTGGACGGGATCCGGCGCCGCCTCGACGAGGCCGACCTCCATCTGCCCGTACGGCCGGATGGTGACGGCGACGACTCCCGCCGAGGCGGTCTCCTCGGCGGACTGCGCGGCCTCATCGGAGGCGCCCAGGACGAAGCCAACCGCAGGCCGGTCGACGTCCCGGTACGGGCGAAGATGCCCGGCGGACGCGCGGCGCTGATCGGAGGACTCCTCACCCTCCTTGAACCGGCGGTCGCCCTGATCGGCCAGTACGGCGCGGGCCTGACCGCGCTCGTCTCCGCGGCCGCGCCCGCAGTGGGCGTCCTCGGCGCGATACCCGGACTGATCGCCGCAGCGGGCACCGCCGCGATCGGCACGAAGGTCGCGTTCTCCGGGTTCGGCGACGCCCTCAAGGAAACGCTCAAGGTCCAGCAACAGCAGGCCGCCGGCACCAAGGTCACCAAGGCCGAGCAGCAGAAGCTCGATCAGGCGGTGAGCAAGCTGTCCGGCTCGGCGCGGAAGTCCGTCAAGGACATCGCGTCACTGTCAGGCGCATGGGACAAGGTCAAGAAGTCCGTCAGTGAACGGTTCTTCTCCCGCATCGACGGCGACATCAAGCCGTTGGCGGAGGCCACGCTTCCCCTGCTGAAGAGTTCCCTCGGTGACACGGCCTCCCAGATGGGGAAGCTCGCCGACCGCGGCGCCCAGTTCATGAAGTCCGGCGTCTTTCGCAAGGACTTCAAGACGATCGCGGGCACGAACTCCCGTGTCATCGGCAACCTGACCAATGGCCTGGCCAACCTGGGCCACGCAACACTCGACTTCCTGGTCGCCTCCGGCCCGTTCGTCGAGCGGGTCAGCCGCGGCGGCGAGCGCATGACCCAGTGGGTCCGGGCGCAGGTCCAGGCCGGGCGGGAAACCGGAAGCCTCGCGAAGTTCCTGGACCACGCCGGAGATGCCGCCGGACAGCTCGGGCGCGCCACCGGAAGCCTGATCAAGGGACTCGGTGGCGTCGGCAAGGCTGCCATGGACACTGGCCAGTCCATGCTCGACGGCCTCGAGGGCAGCATGAAGCGCTTCGAGCGCTATGCCCAGTCGGGCGCCGGCCAGAAGGCGATGAAGCAGTTTTTCTCCGACTCTGCGCCCGCCTTCCACGAGGTCAACATGTTGTTCGGCGACATGATGCGCGGCCTCGGCAGGTCCATGAAGGACGGCGGCATCGTCGACCTGGTCCGGCAGATCCGCCTCCAGTTGATGCCCGCGCTGGGGACGTTCTTCAACTCCCTCGGGCAGAGCGTCGGACCCGCGCTCATCTCCGTCATCTCGAACATCGCGGAGGCCATCGGGAACCTGTCGGCGGCCGGCAGCGGTCTCGGGGTGCTGCTCGTGGCCTTCAACGGCCTCCTGCACGCCGTCAATGCGGTGACGAGCGCGTTCCCCGCGCTGAACACCGTGGCGGCGATCCTCCTGGGCACGATGCTGTCGCTCAAGGTCCTCAGCAGCATCTCCACCATGCTGCGCGGCTTCGGTACGTCGGTCGTGGCCGCAGGCACCAACATCACCACCCTGAACAACACGCTGCGCGGCACGGCCACCGCAGGCGGCACGAGCCTGAGCCTGTGGGGCCGTATGACCGGCGTCTACAGCCGGGTGTCCCAGCAGGGCAACCGCCTGACCGGCACCCTGCGCGGTATCGGCGCCGCCAACAGGGTCGCAGTACGGGCGATCGGCGGCATCACCGGCGCGCTGGGCGGCCCCCTCGGTATCGCCATCGCCGCCGCGACGATCGGTCTCGGCTGGCTCGCTTCCAAGCAGGAAGCCGCGGCCCGCGCCGCCCAGGCGCACGAGGAGCAGGTGCAGAACCTGGCCCAGGCCCTGGCCCAGTCCAACGGCGTCGTCGACGCCAACGTTCGGGCACAGGCAGCGACCTACCTGCAGGACGTCAAGCTCGCCGACGGCAAGGGCAAGCTCGTCGACGTCCTGCGCGACGCCGACGTGAGCCTCCAGGACGTCACGAACGCCTACCTGGAGCAGGGCGGCTCCATCACCGATCTGCAGAAGAAGCTGAATGGCCTGGCTGAGGACACCAAGAAGTACGTCGAGCACGGCCGTGACACCTACGTCCTCGACTACAGCGAGCAGGGCAAGAAGTACAAGGCCGCTGCCGACGAACTCGGCAAGATGAACGGCACCCTTCAGGAGACGAAGAAGAGGCAGAAGGAACTCGCCGACGCGACGAACGGCAGCACCACCACCGGCACAACGGCATACGACCGGCTGCAGACGGCCGTCCAAGGCTTCTCCGACAAGACCAAGTCAGCGGACGAGCGGACCGACGCCCTCAAGCGGGCGCTGGACGCCCTCAACGGCAACACCCAGTCGTTCCACGACGCCGAGGCGCAGCTCAACTCCGTGATGCTCCAGATCGACGACACGATGAAGTCGAACATCGACCACGCGGACGGCTGGGGTAAGGCACTCGTCGGCAATGACAAGCTGGTCGACACCTCGACGAAGAACGGCCAGACCCTGAACAGCCAGCTCACAGAGCTGCGCGACAACATGCTTTCCGTCGCCACCAAGGCGCAGGAGGCCGGGGAACAGGGCCTGATCCCCATGTCCAAGGCGATGGACCAGGGCCAGGCCGCCATGGAGAAGGCCCGGAAGAAGGCCCTCGAGCTCGCCCGGGACATGGGCATCCCGAAGGACCAGGCGAAGGCGCTGGTCGACCAGATGGGATTCGTGCCCGACACCATCACCACCCTGGTCACTGCCAAGGGCATCCCCGAGGCCACCGCCGAGCTCCTCGCCCTGCGCGGCCAACTGGAGGGCATCAAGCCCGGCAAGTCGATCCAGATCGACGCGCCCACCACCAAGGCCCGCGAGCAGCTCGAGGCCCTGGGCTTCACAGTGCAGCGCATTCCCGGCAGCAAGAAGGTGACCGTGACCGCCCCGACGTCGGGTGCGCGCGTCAGCATCGCTGCCCTGGCCCAGGACATCGCCAACGCCCCGGACAAGAAGAAGGTCACTGTCCAGGCGATCATCAAGCAGGCCGCCGGCGACCTCAAGAGCGTGCAGCAGAAGGTCGCGGGCCTGCCCAAGGGCAAGTCCATCGAGGTCAAGACGCCCACCGCGGTCGCCCAGAAGGCGCTCAAGGATCTCGGCTACAAGATCCAGAACGTGGACGGCAAGGGCGGCAAGAAGGTCCGGATCACCGCACCGAATGCCACACCGCTCGCCCAGGTTCAGCGGATCCAGTCCGCGATCAACGGCCTGACCGGTCGGACCGTGCACGTCACCGTCCAGTACAGCGAGTCAGGCAAGCCCTCCGTGGTCCGCACGCACGCAGACGGCGGCATCGTGACGTACGCCAACGGCGGCATCCGGCGCGCAGCGAACCGCCTGCGCGCCTTCGCGGCCGGCGCCGAGAACCACATCGCACAGATCGGCAAGCCCGGCGAGTGGCGGCTGTGGTCGGAGCCGGAGACCGGCGGCGAGGCCTACATCCCCCTGGCCCCCGGCAAGCGCAAGCGCAGCGAGGCAATCCTCGAGCAGGTCGCGGAAATGTTCGGCGGCCGGGTCATCTACTTCGCCAACGGCGCACTGCGCCAGTACGCCCAGGGCGGCGTACGCACGCGCGCCACCACCGTCCGACAGCGAGCGGCAGCCGCCCAGGCGGCCGGCTCCCTCGTCGGCGGTGACCTCAACCTGAACATCGGTGCCGTCGACAGCACCGGCACCGCATTGGAGGACGCCATGTTCGAGCTGCGCCGGATCCGACTCGGAGGCAGCTATGCGTGACGGAGACTGGCTGCTCGGCTACTCGTCCTACGACAACTACCCGGGCGCCTCCCTGACGTTTGGCCGCGAGGACTCCGGCATCTACTGCCTGAGCGAGCCGGACGTGTCGTTCGGCGACATGGACCTGGCCGACGCCGCGCTGCCCGGCGAGGACGGCGTCCGGATGGGCCGGGACTACCAGCGCAACGCCACGGTGACCTTCGAGATGGGCGTCGACGGCAACAACGGCCCCATTGACCTGCACTGGGTGCGTCCCTGGGCTAACGGTCCCCGGGTTGGCGATTGGAGCCCGATAGACGCTGTGGCTGCGGCTTACAACAAGCGGGACCAGGGGCCCTACCAGTGGGGTCTCGATGGCCTGAACATGCTGCGGCAGGTCTGGCGGGCCGACTCCATCCGCGGGAAGGCTGGCCGGGTCGCCTGGCTAGTGCACGGCACCGCGGGCCGTACCCGGCAGCTCTACGGGCGGCCGCGCAAGTTCGCCGTGTCTCATTCCCGGTTTTCCCGCCAGGGGTACACGCCCGTCGTCTGCGAGTTCGTGGCCGTCGACGATCGGTTCTACGAGCAGACGGAGAAGTCGATCGAGCTGTACGACCACCAGTGGATCGGGCTGCCGGGGCGGCCCGGCCGGGTCATCAGCGGCGGCGACTGGCTGTTCAAGTCGAAGAAGACCGCTACGTTCAGCCAGCGCGGAACGGAGAACACGTATCCGTACCTGGAGATTTACGGCCCCTGCACGAATCCCAAGGTGACAGTGGGGCCGGAGCTGTGGGCCGTGCAGCTCTCCATGACGATCGCGGCCGGCGACCACGTCACCATCGACGCCCGGCCGTGGGTGCGCACGGCCACGCTCTACCAGAAGTCGACGTCGAAGTCCGTGGCGGACAAGCTCACGAGGTCGAGTCCGCGGCTGTCGCAGATGTTCATCCCGCCCGGGAACTGGACGGCGTCGCTGTCCTTCTCGAAGACCTCCAGCCGGGTTTTCGAGGGACCGCGGATTCGGATGGCCTGGCGCGATGCCTACTCCTGGTGGTGAGCGGGCGACAGTAGACCCCGCGGCCGCTCACTCTCTCCCCTCCCGTACGGAGAAGGAGAGCAGCCATGACGTGGGACGGGATCCCCTGGTTCGTGGAGAACACCGCGGCGTCCGAGGAGACGCTGCGCCTGATCGTGGAGGCCGCCGCGTGTGGCGGGGAGGGCGTCATCAGCCCCGCTGACCTTCTGGTGACCGCGCTGGACGCCCCGGCCGGCGCGGTCCAGGTCGCTCCGGGCGCCATGGTCGCGAAGCGTCGTATGGCCGCGGGCGGCGGGAACCAGAGCTACGCAGCGCGGATGCCTACGTCGGAACAGGTTGACATCGAGCCGACCGCAGTGGACGGCGGCCGCACGGACCTGATCATCGCCAGGGTGGAGGACCCCTACGGCGGTGAGACGTGGCCGGCACCCGTGGACCCACAGGCCGGTCCGTACGTGTTCACCCGGGTCATCTCCGATGTGCCGCCGGGCACCACAAGCATCCTCGACATCGACCCCGACTCCACCGCGGTCACCCTGGCCCGGGTCGACGTACCAGCGGGGACGACCAACATCACTGCGGCTATGGTCACCGACCTGCGGCAGATGGCGCGGCCGCGGTCGCAGACCTCCCGCCGCTACCTGCCCGGCGCCTGGTCCACCCCGGACGACGTTGGTCCCATCACGGACGCGTGGGAGATGTTCCCGCTCGGCGCCACGTGGACCGAGAAGGTGCCGGAGTGGGCAACGCACGTGTCGGTGCACGTGTCCATCACGGGCCTGCTCCACCCGGACACGACGGAGGCCCGCGGGCAGCTCCGTGTGTCGTTCGGTGACACGCAGCATGGGGTGGGCATGCCGTTCGGGGCCGTCCAGGCGGGCCGGCTCGCCGTCCAGGCCGGGGGCAAGTTCCTGCTGGACCCCGCCGACCGGGGGCAGATGCGCGACATCGACATCGAGGGCACCGGCGCGGCGGGCTTCACCGGTGTACTGCGCGCGGACGCCTACACGGTGCTGTCGCTCGAGGTGACCTACTCGCAGGAGCCGGTGAGGGCCTGATGAGCGGGTGGCGGTACATCGCGATGCGTGCGGTGTCGGGCGACTTCCTCGACTGGGACGTCCCGTTCGTCGCCGACTCCCCGCCCCGGCGGGAGCTGAACGGGCCCGGCCAGATGACGGGGAAGATTTCACCGGAGTACCTGCGGCTGATGGCCAAGCCCGACGGCCTGCCCGTGCTCGCCGAGTGGTCCACCGCTCTGTTCGCCGAGTTCGAGGGCCGGATCCGGTGGGGTGGGCTGATCACGAACCTCGCATTCGAGGGCCAGGCGATGAAGGTGACGTGTGCTGGCTACACCGCCTACCCGGCCGGCATGCCGTACTTCGGGCAGGTGATCCGCTCCGGCGCCAAGATCGCACAAAAGTGGGCGTACGACGGAAAAGACAAGAACCACGACGGATACATCGACGGCACCCACCCCAAGCGGAAGATGCCGAAGAAGCCGAAGGACAAGATCAGCGGCCGGTGGGACGCGTACGACGTCGTCCGGTCCGTCTGGGCCCACCTGCAGGACTACAAGATGGGCAAGTTGGGCGTCACCCTCGACAAGCACGATTCCGGGTACAAGCTCGGCTCCTCCAATGGTGAGGACCCTTGGGAACTGCTCTGGTGGGACAGCCCCGACTGCGGCCAGACCATCACCGACGTGATGAACCTGGCGAAGGGCGATTTCCTCGAGCGGCACTACTGGGACGGCACGAAGGAGAAGATCCTCCACCACATCGACCTGGGCACCCGACGCCTCGGCAAGGCCCGCCACGATCTGCGATTCGCCCAGGGCGAGAACATCATCGAGATCGCGACCCCGAACTATCAGGGCGACCACTTCGCGAACAATGTCTACGTCCTGGGCAAGGGCAGCGGGCAGAAGACAGCCCGGGTCCGCGTCGTCGTCGACGACAAGCGGCTACGCCGGGCAAAGATCATCGCGCACAAGAGCACCGCGAACGCCAAGACGCTGACCGCGTACGGCAAGAAGGAGCGGGCCAAGCACTCGGAACAGGTCACGATTCCGTCCATCGCGATTCGCCACCACCCCAACGCGCCGTTGGGTTCCTGGGCGCTCGGGGACCGCATCCTCGTCCAGGTCGATATCCCGTGGGTGGGCGAGCTCGCCATCTGGCACCGCGTCGTCTCCGAGGAAATCGACCCGGCCGCCGGCACTGCGGTCCTCTCACTGACCCGCAGCGACTTCTACGGCTGACCAGGCCGCGACACTAACCCCTCCTCCCTTCCACTCTCCCGCCCTGCCCCGGAGATCCCGGCGGCCGCGGAGAGACGGAGGGGAGGACGGGTGTCGTCCTTCAACCTGGACGAGCGGGAGAGGCGGAAGGAGTTCGCCGCCTACTTCAAGCAGCTCGAGGACCGGATCGCCAACCTCGAGCGGTCCAATCAGCTCAACAGTGCGAGCATCGAGGGCGGCTCCCTCGACATCTACGACGAGGAGGGCACCCTCAAGGGATCCGTCGGCGTGCAGCCCGACGGCGGCGTCGCCCTGGTCCCCGTCAACACCACCCCGCCCCCGACCCCGACCCCGCCGGTCGTCGAGTCCAAGCTGGCCGGCCTGACCGTCGGGTGGGACGGCGCCTGGACAGACGCCACCGAGGCCCCCTCTGACTTCGGGCTCGTCCAGGTCCACCTCGGCACCACCGAGACGTTCGAGCCCTCCGTCATCACTCAGGTCGGCACCATCACGGCGCCCCTGGGCGGCACCGTCACGGTCGGCACCGAGGGCTATACCAGCGTGTGGGTGCGCCTGGTCGCAGCGAACACCGCAGCGGTCACCGGTCCGCCGTCCAGCGCAGTCGAGGGCAAGCCCCGCCAGGCCGTGGGCCAGGACCTCATCGACGGCATCGTCACCGAGACCAAGCTGGCCCAAAGCGCAGTGACCCAGGCGAAGATCGCCCTGGGGGCGGTCGGGTCCACCGCGCTCGCCGATGGCGCGGTCCTCGAGGACAAGCTCGCCAAAGCCGCGGTCACCCTCGGGAAGATCGCCAGTGGGGCCGTCACGATCAACGCCCTTGGCGGCGCACTCAGCGACAGCGCGGCGCAGCGCTACGTCGACACAATGAACGATCCCGCTGCGTGGACCGTCACAGAGAAGGGCACCGGGGCCGTCTGGGAATACCGCTCCGGCATCACGGACGCCCCCACTAGCCAGCACGTGGGCCAGGCCGCCGGCTACAACCGCCTGCAGGGCACCACGACCATCCCGTACGAACCCGGGGTGCTGTACCGGCTCAGCGCACGAGTCCGCCTCACCGGCCCCGCCGGGGGCAGCGAGACGTTCTATGTCGGCGTCGCAGGCATCGGCGCGGACGGCAGCACGCTCGTCAACCGCAACGGCACCGTCGGCAGCCCGAACTCGCACTACTACATCGCTGCGTCCGGCCGGACCATCACGACCGCCGACGGCTGGGTGACGGTCGTCGGCTTCGTCAAGGACCGCGCCGCGACGGGCTCGACCGGACCGAACAACGACCCACGCAGTCCTGGCGTCGTGCACAACGACGTCCGCTTCATCGCGCCGTACGTGTGGCTCAACTACAACGGGATCGGGGCAGCGTCGGCCAGCGTCATGCAGGTCGATTGCGTGACGCTCGAGGCCCTCAAGACCGGCATCGTCGACTCCATCAACATCACGGCCGGTGCCGTGAACACCGCGGCGCTCGCCGCGGACGCCGTGACCGCGGGCAAGGTCGCCGCAGACGCGATCAGCGCACGAGAGCTGCAGGCGAACTCCGTCACAGCATCGGAGCTGTCGGCCGGCTCGGTCACTGCCCAAGCCGTGGCTGCGGGCGCCATCACCGCGGACAAGCTCACGATCGTCGGCAGCCCCAACGTGCTGCCCGACCCGTCCTTCGAGGGTGCCGGCGGCGCGGCTGTCGCAGCGAAACAGACCTACCTCTCCCAGGACAAGACATTCGGCAACGGCTCCCCGGCATCCCTCAAGACGGATGCCACCTCGGCGACCGCCGCGTACCGCGCTGCGGAACTCACGCTGCTCCCGGTCACGGTCGGAGACCAGATCTACATCGCCACCGACTACTACCCGTCGACGGACTGGGCGGGCAGCGAGATCAACATGCAGATCCGCTGGGAAAAGGCGGATGGCACGATCCTCAGCTACAGCAAGGCCACCACCACAACCCCCGTTCGCGGGGCGTGGGCGAGGCTGTCGACGACCGGCACCGCCCCAACTAATGCCGTGCTGGCCAGGGTCCGTGTGGAGTCCGGCTTGGGCACGGCTGGCGCGGTGTGGTGGGACAACGCCGCGGTGCGCCCTGTCCTGCCCGGCGTGCAGATCGCGGATGGCGCGATCACCGCGCCGAAGATCCTCGCGGGTTCGATCACCACGGACAAGCTCGTCGCCCTAGCGGTCACCGCCGAGAAGATCGCTTCACTGGCGATCACCACGGACAAGCTGGCGGCGCTGTCCATCACGGCGGACAAGATGGCCGTGAACAGTGTGACGGCTACGGCCATCGCGGCGGGCTCCATCGACGCCACCCACATCAAGGCCGGAGCGATCACCGCCGACCGGCTGTCCCTCGGCACCGACGGCAACCTCATCGCCGACCCCTCGTTCGAGGGCGCCGTCTCCACTGGTCGCGCCTCCACGAGTACGTACTGGTCCATCGTCAGCCCCGGCAACAACACCCCGCAGGCCCTGCAGGTCAACGCCGCCAACGGCACCGCGATCACGCGCTCCATGACTCTGGCCACGGTGCCGGGGATGCCTGGTCAGAAGCTGTGGCTATCCATGGACTACTACGCCTCCACCGACTGGAACGGGCTCCGGATCAGCCTGTACGGGCAGTGGCTGGACGCCGCCGGAAACGTCCTCGGGTACAGCACCATGACCACCGGCGACAACGCGGCGGTGAAGGGCGCATGGACCACCCTGAGCGGCGTGCCCGACGAGGCGGCCCCCGCCGGCACAACGCAGCTCCGCATCGCCTGCTCCACCGTCAACTCCAGCGTCGGCACCGTTCAGTACGACAACGCCTCCGCCCGCATCGTCCTCGCGTCCGGTCTCGCCGGGGCACGCTCCGAGATCAGCCCTCGAGGCCTGCAGCTCTTTGACGACAACGGGGAGGAAGCGGTCTCCCTCCTGACCGGCCGCCCCAACTACCTCACGCTCAGCTCGGACGGACTGCCCGTCGCGACGATCGACCAGAACGGCGGCGCGTACTTCCAGAGCATGGCCGTCGCCGACACGCTCACTGTGGGCGGCGCGGACTGGACTGGGTACCTCGATCAGTCACCCCGCGGCATCCAGGCAATCAACTTCCAGACCAGCACGCGTACCGCGAGCGGCACGGAGATGGGGTTCGTCGAGTTGGCGGCCGACATCGACGCCACCCGCATGTACCGGATCGTCGCAGCCGCGCGCGCCAACCCGTCGGCCTCCGGCGGCGAACTGCAGCTACGTGTCCGCGACGGAGGAACCGGCGCACCCACGATCACCAGCACCCAGCGGTACGTCTCCGTCTGGCCGATGGCTCTCGGGAACTCCTTCACCGCACGGCTCGAGTACAACGTCGCCGGCAAGTCACTCGGCGCCGGGACGCACCGCTTCCTGCTGACCTTCAACAACGCCCTCGGCCCGTCCGGTCAGACCTGCACCTTCTACGGGGGCTCCGACAACCCGGGGTTCTTCTACATCGAGGACACCGGCCCGTACATCCCGACGACCGGCGGCTATAACGACGGCGGTGGCACCGTCGCGCAGCCGCCCAAGAAGTACACGAAGACGTACGCCTGTGCCTGGTCCGGGTCGTACGCGAACAGGGGCTCCTATAACAGCTACTACGGGAACTCCTGCATGCAGGGCTACTACAGCTCCACCAACGGCGTGCAGGCCTCGCTCATCGGGTTCCCGGCGGCGCTCGGCAGCGACCTGTCCGGCGCGACGATCGTCAAGGCCGAGGTCTATCTGTACTTCGATCACTGGTACAGCAACAGCGGCGGCAAGGCCGTGATCAAGGCGCACTCCTTCACGTCCAGGCCGTCCACGTTCTCCTCAGACCCCGAGTCGCAGACGATCTCCTGGGCCCGCAATGAGGGCAAGTGGGTCGACATCACGGCCGTCTTCGACAGCACGAAGTGGCGCGGTATCGCCCTGGACCCGAACTCGACGTCGTCGACGTACTACGGCCGCGCTCGTGGCTACGGCCAGACCAACCCCCCGCAGCTCCGCGTCACCTACACCAAGTGAGGAGGCAGTCCCATGCCCGCCCTACCGCTGACCCTGGCCACGATGGACGCGCTGGCCCGCGAAGCGTCATTACTGCCACGCGTCCGCATGGCCATCGCGGTCGTCGCACAGGAGGTTTTCGCCGAGTCCAACGAGACCCCGGGGTATCCGCTGCGCTGGAACCTGGCGAAGACCGTGTTGAGCCCAACGGAGGAGCAGGCCGCGTCCATGATGGTGGGCTTGGTCGTCTACCCGGACCTGCTCGCCGCGGCCGCGGCCGCCAACACGACGGATCCCGTGGCCATGGCCGCTGCGATCACCGACGAGCAGCTCCTGGCCGCGATCCGCGCGGGATGGAACGCCGTCTCCGGCGTCGCCCCCGCCGCGCCCGCCGAGGTCGTGTAGGCGGCGACGTTAGGCCCGGTCGTGTTGCAGCGTGCCGGCTACGGGGAGCCGCGGGCCTTCGGGCCCCGGCTCCCGCGCACCCCATCTGACGACTGATGACCGAGGAGGCGCCCCGTGGAGTGGCTCACCTCTCTGGCGCCTGTCCTCTCCCCCCTCTTCGGCATGACCGGCGTGCTGGGCGGGGCGTGGCTGGTGTACCGGGGGAACAAGCGAAAGACCGACGCCGACGCGCAGGCGCAGGAGGCCAACACGTTCGTGGCGTCCGTCCAGACCGTGACCGAGGGCTTCACCAAACTGCTGGAGCAGCAGCGCGAGACGAACGCCAAGACCCTCGAGCGGGTGACCACCTTGGAGAACCGCGTCGAGCGCCTTGAGGAGGAACAGCGGCAGTGGCGACGCTGGAAGGCCGCAGCGGTCGAATACATCCACCAGCTCCGCGCCCTGGTCGCCAAGTTGTACGACCGCCCCGCACCTACGCCGCCGCGTGAACTCGCCGAGGACCTGGTCGACGGGCCCACTACCTGAGCGAGCACGCGACGCAAGCCGCTGGCGCCGCGCAGAGTCCGCCCGACACGCAACCCAGCATGAAGGGCAGGACCCATGAGCACTCTGCAGTCCCTGACGACCGGCGCCGAGGTGGGCGCTGTGCTCCCGCTTCTCACCGCGGTGGTGCAGCGCCCGGCCTGGCCGGCGAAGTGGAAGAAGATCGTGGCGGTCGTGGCGGCGCTGATCGCCGGTGTGGCGGCCGTCGCCGCCGACGGGGGCCTGGACCAGTTCCAGCACGGAAAGCTGACGGCCGCCACCCTCCTCGGCGTCCTCGCGGCCGCTCAGACCAGCTACGACCTTCTGTGGAAGCCCAGCAAGCTCGCGCCGATGATCGAGGCCTTGACGACCAAGAAGACGCCTCAGCAGGCCGAATAAGACCGACGGCGCCCGTCCGGCCCCCGGCTGGCGGGTACCATCAGCACTCGAGGTGGCTGTATCGCTGCCGCGACAATGCGTTGAGACTGCCGTCAGGCGTTGGGTTCAGAGACACCGCGGTGTTCCTTCCCCAGGGCGCGCCTGACAAGTGCATCGAGACCACCGGGTGCGTGCAGAGCACTCGGGGCCGGGGAGCGGTTGCTCCTGTGATGATCCGGCACACGCTGTCGCACGGCTCGGTACGGCCACCTCTTGCTGCCCCAGCGGCACAACGCGCACTTTCGGCCCGAGAGCAGCGGGCCCGACCCGAACCGGAGGAACCAACCGCATGGCCGAAGCGCAGGAGATCGAGGCGGCGATCAAGCGCCTGTCGGGCATGAGCCCCGACGAGTTCATGAACGCGGTCGCCCGCCACGTCACGGGCACCCCCGACAAGCGGGACGCCCCGCACGGCGTCCAGGCCGCCGCGTTGGCCGCGCCGCAGATGGCGCCGCGGACCCTTGATGCGCTGGAGCTGGCCGTCAAGCGGGCCCGCAGCTTCCTGCCCCTTAAGGAGGGCGAGAGCAGGAAGCAGCAGGCGGCCCGCATCGCTCCGTTCCGGGCCGGCCTGCAGGCGGCCATGCGCCCGTACCAGGACGTCGTCGAGGACCTGGCGCACGAGGAGGCCAAGCACCTAGCGGCGCTCGACGACGAGACGTTCACCCGGCGCTGGACGGCGTTCGTCCTCGACGAGCCGGTCACGGGACCGGTGCCTCGGCGGGTCCAGGCCCTCGCCTTCCGGTCACCGAGGGTAGCGGCCAGGGCGGACGCGGTCTGCCGCTTGATGACGGAGGAACCGGGCCGCTTCCTGCCGGCGGCCGCGCCCGGCGAGAGCCGTAAGGCGCGCGATGCCCGTGTCCGTGACTTCCGTGACCGTGTCGCCGCAGAGCAGCGCTTCCTGCGGTACGCCATCCAGTACGCCGAGGCGCGCCAAGGCCGGATGCCGGCCGAGCCGAACGTACGGCTGCGTGCGCTTCGCCTCCTCGGCGACAAGCACCCAGAGGAGTTGTCGAGTCTCCTGCACCAGGTGCGCGCGGAACTGCGGGAGGGGAAGCGGGAAGAGCGCCGGGACGCGCGCGCGGTCCGCCGAGCCACGTCGAAGGGCGCGCGGTAGGGGCGCGCGGCAACAGGCCGGAACACTGAAGAGGGCGCGCCACGGCGCCCTTCGTCGTCTCCAGGCGCGCCCCGAACTCGCGCGTAGGCGCGCCCAGCCCGCGCGCTCGAGGGAACCAGCGCGCACCCTCGCGCGCGAACCTGACCGCGCGGGGGGGGCGCCGCTTTCCAAGGTCGAGGGCGCGCTCGAAGGCCTCCCCCAGCCATACCCGCGCCCCGCGCCAACCGTCCTCGATCACCCGCGCGGGCGGCGCGCGCCCACCCGAGAAGGGGACGCGCCATCAGCGAATCAGCAGGTCACAGGGCGCGCCCCTCCCGAAATGGGGGCGCGCCACCGGCGGCGCGCGATGCCGCGCGGCAACAGGGCGCGGCGCGCGCTCGCCTCGAATCGGCGCGGCGCGCGGCGCGGTGAGGCCGGAGCGCCGCGCACTAGATCGGGGCGCGCCTGGCCCGCACGGGCGCGCCGATGCGCGCGGCTGGAGGCGCGCCAAGATCACCCCGTGGCGCGCCGGGCCGGGGCTCGCCACGGTCGGGAAGGCGCGCTGTCGAGGGCGCGCGACGCGCGGCGCGGGCGCGCTCCGGACGGCGATCACGGGCGCGCCGGCCACCGGTCCATGGCGCGCCTGCAGGAGAGAGGGAGGCGCGCGGCGCGCCCCTTGAGGTGAGGTGAGGTGACGAGCGCGGGGAGAGGCCACGGAGAGCGGTGGGCGCGCCCGAACGGTCCCGGGCGCGCGTCACCTCACGTCACCTCACTGCCCAGAGCGCGCGCGGTTGAAGTAGTCGGCGAACTTCTTCCCGATGCCGAGATCCGGCATCGGCGCCCTGCGGTAGAGATCGGCGAGCGCGGATTCGTCGGCCTCCTCCAGGAGATCGACGACCTCGGCGCGGTGCTTCTGAACGTAGTCCCGGAGCTGCCCAAGACCGGGTTCTCCGGCCTCGGTGATCGGACCCAGGTGTTCACCCACCGTAACGAATTTCAACCGGGCCTGAACCTCGGCTTCGTCGAGCAGTGCCCGCCGCGCGACCTGCTTGGGGTCGTTGGGGTCCTTCTTCCGGGACGGGGCGGACTTGGCCGCAGGACGGGGCGGGAGGTCCTGCGGCTCCTCAGCCGCGCTGGTGTCCTCCGGGGTCTCGGCGGGCGGGGGCTCCTCGGCCTGGGGGTCCGGCGGCGGGGGCGCGTCGTTCTCTTCCGGCGGCGCCTGCTCGGCACCCGGCTCGCTGGGAGCCTGCTCCTGGGCTGGGGCCCCGCGGTGCTCGCGCGCCTGCTCCTGCTCGCCCTGGCTGGGCGGTGGGGTACCGGGCCCGGCCGACTGCCCTCCATCGGCGGCCTTCCTGCGCTGCTCCGCCTGCTCCTTGATGTGCTCAAGGGACTTGGTGATCAGGGCGTCCGCGTTCATCTCGCCCCATAGCTTCGTCCGGGTGGAGACCTGCCGCAGGGTGCGGATGCCCCACTCCTCACGGATGGCGTGCAGACACGCCTCCGGGTCGTTCTCGTCCGTGAGGGCCTTGTAGACCAGCTCGACGGCCCGCTCCCCCGTCAGGCCCGACGGGTGCCCGCCTCGCTGCCGGGCCGGTGCCTGCTGCTGGGCGGGCTGCCGCTGCTGAGCACGCTGCTGGACCTGCTCCTGCAGGTACGCGTCGGGCCGGGCCTCCGTGACCTGCCGGACGGATGCGGCCTCCTCGAACCCGAGCCGACGCAACAGGGTGTCGACAGAGAAGCCCGGGAAGGGGAGGGTCTCACCGGGCTTGACGTCCCAGTGAAGAGTGCGCACGCCGGTCAAGTACGCCTCACCCATACTGTGCAGCTCCACGATGGCGTCGACCGCGGCCGGAAGGTTCTTTTCCGCCTTGATCTTCCGCGTGATGTTGCGGGTGGGCTTGTCGTTCTCGAACGCCGTGACGATCTCCTGACGAGCGATGATCACCACGGGGCCGGAGTGCCGACGGAGCAGCCACAGGAACTCGCCCCAGCGGTCCTTGGCCCGGTTCCACAGGTCGGCGTCGACGACGACCGGGTCGTCCAGCGACGGCGCGCGGCGTCGGTTGTCCTGAGCCTTGCGCACGGCTCGCTGCCGGGCGAACAGTGCCTGCTCGTCGCTGAGCATGTCCCACATGTTCGTGCCGTTGTCCACCACGATCATGTTGGGCTTGCCGTTGACCCGGGGCTGAGCGATGGCCCATCGAACCGCGTCGAGGATGTCCTGGTAGGTGCCCTCATGCTCGACGATCTCGTACCGGGCGCCGGGAATCCGGCCGTAGTAGTCGGCCGTGCCCTCGGACCCGCCTATCTCGATCCAGTACGTCATGCCGACCAGGTCGGATGCAGTGCCGAGGGCGGCCTCGTAGCTCTTGCCACACTTCTCGGGCCCGCACAGCACGATCATGGGCGGATTCGGGAGACCGGTCGGCCTACGTGATCTGCGCTCGCGCTGGGGCGTGGTGATACCAGGCATCGTGTTCCTTCGTTCGGGCCCGCGGGTTGCTCTCCCGCGCAGGATGAGTCAGCGACAGCGCTAAGCTCTCGCCTGTCTCATTGCTGTACTAGTCTACCCGTACGAAGGCCCGCCTCAATGCCTGTTCAGTAGATCAGCGACGGGTTTTTCGAGGTCAGGGTCGTGATCCTCACGGTGCCGGGCGAACCAGTCGTCCAGGGCCTCGACGCCAGCGGCCGCCTCGTTGGCCTCGTCCTCCGTGAGCGCACTCCACTCCGTGATGGCGTCGGCGTACTCCTCCTCCACCGTGCCCGGGTCGCGTCGGCTGAGCGCCTGGGCGACCTCCGGCCACTCGGCGCCGGCCAGCACCTCGGCCAGGACAACCCGGTCAACGTACTCATTCACCAACTGGCGCAGGCGGCGCGCCTTCTCGATACGTTCCGTGGCGCTCGTGGTCTCGGCTGTGGTGCCAACCGCCTGACGGGCCAGGTCGGAAATGTCGCGGGCAGCACGGGCGGCGGTGATCCGGGCCAGGATCTCCGGTGTCATGGTGGGTCCGATCATGCAGGCGGCGGGCACCCCAGGTGGGGAGCCCGCCGCTTCGGTACGGGTAGAGGCAGGATGCCTTACGGGTTGACTGGCGTCAGTGCCTGGCCGAACAACGCAAAGATCTCGCCCATAGAGGCCTTGTCCGGGATGCTGATGCCCTTCGTCGCGGCGTAGGTCTTAATGAGGCGGCTACGGACCTTACGGCCCTCGCCCTCGTGTTTGCCGAGGACTAGCCCGATCCCCTTGCCTGTCAGCGGCCCGCTGAAGGCCTCCCGGTGCCCGTTGTCGAGGACATCCTTGATGATCTCGTACAGCTCATCCTCGGTACTCCACTGCGGGATGCTCCACTGCTGCTGGTTCCGCGGCTGCGACTGCCGGGGCACCGAGGCCCTGACCGCGCGCGGCTTGTTGGCGGCCACCGGAACCGTCGGAGCCGGGGCCGGAGCGGGTGTCGTGGCCGGAGCAGCGGCCGGGAGCACCGCTGCTTCCTCGACCGGCGCCGCCGGCGGCCGAGCGAAGATGCCCGTGGGCTCGATGCCCGCCGCGCGAAGACCGCTGGCAGCCGTCTCGGCGAGCGGGACACCGCGGCGGACGAGCTGTAGCGGCAGCAACGACTCGACCGGAGCCTTCCTGCGCCACGCCCGCCCGAACCGGCCGCGGAGCAGCGCCTGGTAGACGAGTCGCTCCTGCTCCAGGTCAAGCGCATCGTCGTACGACGTCAGCTCCCACAGCTTCATGCGACGCCAGAGCAGGAAGGTAGGCAGTGGCGAGAGGACCCAGCGAGCCCACCTGACCTTGTCCATGAGGTGGCGCCCGGTGGCCGCCCCGATCCGGACGGCGTAGATGTGCGCGGCGATCTCGGAGACGGCAACCCAGAGCAGGGACATGGAGCCGTGCGCAACTTTGGACCACAGGGAGCTGCCGGCCGCGACGTTCAGCGCGCAGGTGATCAGGCTCAGAGTCCAGGGGACGATCCGCGCCCAGGAGAGCGGCATGCCCATACGGATCAGGAAGAGGTATGCGCCGGTGAACACCGGGATGGCCGAGTCAATGGCAGCAGGAAGGACCCACGGCTCCGTGAAGCCCCAGGAAGCGGCGGCGGTCGACACAGCGTCGAACGATGCGTAGAAGCCGAGGCCTCCAACGGCAGCCCCGCCCACTGCGGTCAAGCAGGCGCCGAAGCGCTCCCAGCGGGTAAACGGTGGCACCCCGGACTCGTTGAGCAACTCTGTCGGCTTCTGCTGGTTGCCCCGGCTGCCGCGGAAAAACGACATCTTCGGCAAGACACCATCCCTTCGTTCGGGTCTTCCCGGTCGGCTTATGCTCATGGCCTTCCGGGTCGACTAAACGATATAGCGTCTTTTGATCTCTCGCGCTGACGTTGCTCACGTCACGTCAGTTCCGCTCTCGATCAGGGCAGTTCGAGATGGCTACCAGTCGAGGGGTTTTAGGGGCTTCCGCCGGTCCGGGCCCGTGATCTTCACCAGGTGGGCGGAGGCTTCGAGCCGCGACAGCAGCCGCTCACCGAGGATGTCGACCACACCCAGGCCGGGACTGCCCGGCTGGCTCCGGCTGCGCAGGTTCGTCGAGAACGCCGTGGCCCGGCCCGCCGCGAGCCGGGAGTCGATCAAGTCGACGGTCTCCTTGCGTGCGAACTCGGTGGCGGTCATGTCCATCTCGCCGCACAGCTCATCGAGGATGAGTAGATCGCAGGTGACGAACCGCTCCCGCACCTGGTGGGCGGTCAGGTTGTGCGGGGCGGAGTCCGGGCGGCGCCACGTGAGGTAGGTGGCGTGCTTCACGAACCGTACGACCAGTCCCTGGTCCGCTGCCTCGTTGCCGAGCGCGCACACCGCGGCCGTCTTCCCGCTGCCGATGTTGCCGGGCACGATCAGGTTCAGGACCTCCGGACGGGCCTTGCGCTTCTTCGCCTCTACGAGGGAACCGAGCCAGTTCCGCAGTGTGTTCGGCTTCTGGTTCGGGTCCAGGTGCTCGAACCGGAAGTGCAGGTACTCGTGATGCGCGGCGTCCGTCATGCTGTTCCTCCAAAGATTCCGGCGCGCGCGGGCCTGCGGCACCGCCACGTCCTCCCACAGCCCGTCTTCCGGTTCCGGTTGGGGCGGCACGCCGAGCTGGGACATGTCCGCGCCGTTCTTCTCCAGCACGCTCATGATGTGCGCGCTGAGGTCAGCGAAGGCGTTGAGGCCGCGGCCCGGGGCGGGGACCACCGGGGCATCCGTGGTGAGAGACATCGGAGTCACGCTCCTTACGGTCGTTCGATGACGCCGAAGGTGACGTCGTCAGGGTCGTCCTCTGCGGGAGTGCTGGGTGGTGGGGCGGAGGGGGCGCCGGGCATGCTCGCTGACGTGTCGTTCGTGGTCCCCCACGTCGAGGCGTCGTTGTACGGGATGCGCCCGTTGGTCTGCCGAGGCTGGATGTGGTTGGTGACGATGCCGAGGGCTTCCTGCCACTGCTGGGCACTGGGCCAGTGCTTCTGCGCGCGGATGAGGGCCTTGCCGCACTGGTTCTTGGTGTAGCCCTTCTCCAAGGCGTTGCGGACCTGCTTGCGCATGGCGAGGTATCCACGCTTGTCGCCGACGTACGGCCCGAACCGCTTCTCAGCCTCCGCCCACCACCACTTGGCGACCTCTCCGGCATCCGCGTCGAGGAGGGCCTTCTCCGCCGCCTTCTGGTCGGCCTCGGTCTGCTTCTCCTCCGTGGCGTTCTTGGCTGGCGTCGCCGGCTCCTCCGCGGGTTCCTTCTTCGCCGCGGGCGGGGTCTTCCTGCGGGGCGTTGTCTTCTTGGCGGGCGGGGCAGGCGGTTCCGGCTCGTCGTCCGCAGGCCGCTCGGGCTCGTCGTCGCCGGGCTCCGCGGGCTCGTCATCGGCGGGAGGCTCGTCGCGGCCGTGGTCGAAGCCGTCACTGCCCATCGAGCCGTCGGGGTACTGCACGAGGAACGAGCCGTCTTCCTGCTCGACGACGGGAATGGCGAGTTCTCCGCCGAAGGTGACGTAGTCCTTCTTCCACTGCTCGACGGCGTAGAAGCTGATCGCGGTGCCCATCGCGTGCTTGCCGTCTCGGAACCGCCGGCGTTCGAGCCGGTAGTACCCGCCCGCGGCCAGCTCGTGCAGGGTCTTACGGATGGCGTCGCGACCCTCACGCTTCTTGCCCTTGGACAGTTGCTCGGAACGCATCTGCCAGTCCGGGGGCTTGTTGAGCATGTGAGTCAGCAGGCCGAGAGCGCGGAAGCTGACCTCGTCGTCGTTGGCCGTGTCGGACTCGATCGGGACGGTGTAGACCCGCTGGTTGACTCGGGTGCCGTCGCGGCGGCTCAGGCGGCTCATGCGGCGGCCTCGGTGGGAGCGTCGTCGACGAGGCGGACGTAGGTGTGCCACGTCTTGCGGCCGGTGCTGCCTGTCTCGTATCGACGCTGGCTCACGACCATGTTGGCCTTGCGGAGTTCAGCGAGCGGCAGGCGCACCTGGTGAGGCGTCAACCGCATCCTCTCGGCGATGGGCGGGATGGCGACCCATGGGTCGTCGGCGTCGGCGGGATGCGTGGTGATGGCGCAGAACAGGCGGAACGCGCGATCGGAAATGTCACTGGCAAGTGCCGGATCGAGCACGTCAGTGGGCGTGGTCATCGGGAGTGTCCCTCGGGGAGGAGGGCCCGGCCGCCGCGGGCCGGGCCCGGAGGCGGTCAGTGCTGGTCGTCCTCGGCGTTGGGCCGGGGTCCGGCCATCAGCTCCGGCGCCTCCTTCAGGAGGTAGTTCAGGTCCCCCTCCTGGTAATGGCGCATCAGCCGCTTCCTACCGACGTCCTTCCGCTCCCACGTCCACGTGAGGCTCCCCGTGGGTTGCCCGCCCTGCTCGTACTTGAGGCCCGGGACCACTTCGCCGGTCCTGCTGTCGATGATCAGGCCGGAGTCCTCGTCGTACTCGGCGAACTGGAGAAGGGACTTCTCCCAGGTCTCGTCCCGGGTGATGACGACCTTCGTTCCGCCATGCTTGTCGGCGTACTCGTTGAGCGCCGCTTCGTTGTCCTCGTCGACGACGATCCGAGGCTGCGCCAGGTTCACCTTGTACCGGCCGATGACGTCGCCCCCGATCTGGACGACAAGCTCGGACTGCCCGCCCTTGTACGCCTTGAGGAGGGGGACCTTCGGCGCGTCGATGCGCGGCTTGATGACCTTCTTCACCATCTGCTCGTCGAGCAGTCGGGCGAGGGCGCCGACCAGACCGACGTCGGAGAGAGGCAGGTCGGCAGACTGCTCGGCCTTGTTGTCCTCGACGGCGTCGTTCGCCATGCGGTGTTCCTTCCTTCCCTGGACGCCAGAGCCAGGGGGTTTGGGCTGTCCCGGGCGGGGCGTCTCAGGGCGTCGCATGGAGGTACGACAGCCGCCGATTTTTGTTACACCTAGGCCCAGGTAGCTGGGTCGCTCTCCCAGCCACACCGAACAGTACAGCAATGAGACTCGCGTGTGTAGAGCGCGACGTTAGAGGCCTGTCTGCCTACATTCCCCCGCGGCCCTACCACTTCCGGCGACGTCACCAGGAGCCGGTAGAGCCCCGGCGCCGCCCCAACCGGAACGAGGGCAGCACCGGCCCGGCAGCGGGCGAGGACCGGCCATGACGGCATGTCCCGCTTGCGAGGCGGGGCGCCGCGGTAGGAGTCCGCGGGCTCGCAGTCCTCACCCGCTGCCGGTACCGACGCATGGGAGAGGACCGCACCAGCCGTGACCGAGACGATCGCCAAGCCGCCGCGCTTCATCGCCTACGTGCCGCTCACCAACCTCACGCCGGCGCCGCGAAACCCCAAGCGGCACGAGCTGGAACTCCTCATCGACGCGATCCGCATGCACGGCCTGGTCGAGGTCCCCGTCGCCGACGAGCGGACCCAATGCGTCCTCCACGGCCACGGCCGCCGCGAGGCCCTGATAGAGATGCAGAGCCGCGGAATGCCCCTGCCGGGCGGAGTCGTCCTCGACGAGGACGGCGGATGGCTCGTCCCCGTCCTGCGCGGCTGGTCCTCCAAGTCCGACGCCGAGGCCGAGGCCCTGGCCATCAAGCTCAACCGCCTCCCCGGCGAAGGCGGCTGGGACCCCCGCGAGTTCGCCGCGATCCTCGAGGACCTGGCCACCAACGAGATGGAGCTGTTCGACTCCCTCGCCATCCCGCACGACGAGATCGACAAACTCCTCGGCCAGGTCGATCCCGAGACCCTGCCCGGCGGCATCCGCGAAGACGAGCCGCCCACCCTCCACCTGCCCGACGACGGCGACCACGGGGACGGCCCCAGCCCCGACGACGAAGGCCGCGCCGCACACACCACCTGCCCCGCCTGCGGCCACATGTTCAACACTGGCCGCTGACCCCGCCGCAGAGGTCCGCCCATGTCCACCCGACGCAAGGCCCGCCGGCCCAGTAGCCGTGGCGGTCGCCCACGCCTGCTCTCCGAAGAGGTCGAGCAGCGGCTCGTCGCGGCCTCCCGCACAGGCGTCGCCGTCGAGTTGGCCGCGGAGATGGCCGGGATCTCCCGCACCACCTTCCTCCGATGGATGGCCGAGGGCCGCGCCGAGGTCGAGGCCCGCGACGCAGGCGAGGCCCCCGACCCGGAGTTGGAGGAGTACGCCGCTCTGTACGAGAGAGTCCGCACCGCGCGCGCCACCGCGGCCGCGCGCGCCATGGCCAACATTCGCAGGGTCGCAGACGGCGGGATCGTCACCAGGGTCACCACACGCCGGTTCCGCGACTCCGTCACCGGCGAGATCGTCGAGGAGACCGTCGAGGACCGCACCTCCCCAGACTGGCGCGCGGACGCCTGGTACCTCGAGCGGCAGCACCGCGAGCACTACGGCAAGGACGCCGTGGTGGCCGTCGAAATCACCGGACTCGGCACACCGGCCGGCGACGACGAGCAGCCTGTCGACCTGTCCGCGCTCGCCGAGCGCCTGGACAAGAGCCTGTTCGCCGTCGAGTACCCGCCGGAGCTGGAGGACGGCAGCGTCGTCGACGCCGAGTTCGTCGACTGACCACACCCCAGACAGACGGCCCCAGGAAGCCCCCGGGGCCGCCGTCGTTTCCACGGCGCGACGTTAACCACCGGCGCCCTGCACGGTGCTCCCTCCCTGCTCAACAACACCGGAGGAAGCAACCGTGACCACCACCTACTACCCGGGCGCCAGCCGTGCGTACGACTTCTCGGGGAGCTACAAGGGTGACCTGATGGACCCCGACAAGGTCCTCCTGCACACCACCGAGGGCACCACCCTCGTCGACTACTCCAGGGGCGCCGTCGCGCCGAACATCACGGCGAAGCCGAACTTCGACAAGAAGCGGCTCGACTGGTACCAGCACTACGCGTTCGACCGCTCCGCGCGGGCCCTGGTCAACAAGGCCGGCGGCGTGGAGACCAACACCGACGACGTCGTCCAGGTCGAGCTCGTCGGCACCTGCGACCCCGCGCATCGCAAGACCTGGGGCAAGCTGCAGGCGGGCGTGCACTACATCTACTGGCCGGACGCCCCGGACTGGGCGCTCGACGACCTCGCCGACTTCCTGGCCTGGCAGAACGTCAAGAACGACGTCCCGCTGAAGGCGCCGAGCGAGTGGCTGCCCTACCCGGCCTCGTACGGCAACAGCAGGGCGCGCATGACCTTCGCCGAGTGGCGGGGCTTCTCAGGCGTGTGCGGCCACCAGCACCCCCCGGAGAACGAGCACGGCGATCCTGGTGACATCGACATCGCCACGCTCCTGGCGAAGGCGAAGACGAAGGCCGCGGCCCTCAAGGGCGGTTCGACCGGCGGTTCCACCACGAAGCCGACCCCGAAGCCCGCGCCGCCGTTCCCCGGCGCCGACAAGTTCGGGCCCGGCAAGTCCAACGCGTCCATCACCCTGCTCGGTCAGCAGCTCGTACGGAAGGGCTACGGCAAGCACTACACCTCTGGCCCCGGCCCGAAGTGGGGCGAGGCGGACCGGCTGAACGTCCGCGACTTCCAGCTCGCTCACAAGGAGCTGGCGGGCGACGCCGACGGGATTCCCGGGCCGAAGACCTGGAAGCTCCTGTTCTCCTGACCGTTCCTGGCCGGCCCGCGCGTTGCGGGCCGGCCCCGTCCCTGAAAGGCCCTGTCAGTGGCAGGCGAGACCGTCATCACCGTCATCGGCAATCTGGTCGACGACCCCGAGCTCCGCTTCACTCCCTCTGGCGCCGCGGTCGCGAAGTTCCGCGTTGCCTCGACTCCCCGCACTTTCGACCGGCAGACCAACGAGTGGAAGGACGGCGAGAGCCTGTTCCTGACCTGCGCCGTGTGGCGTCAGGCGGCCGAGAACGTCGCCGAGTCCCTGCAGCGGGGCATGCGCGTCATCGTCCAGGGACGCCTCAAGCAGCGGTCCTACGAGGACCGTGAGGGCGTCAAGCGCACGGTCTACGAGCTGGATGTCGACGAGGTCGGAGCGAGCCTGCGCAACGCCGCTGCGAAGGTCGCCAAGACCGGCGGGGCGCAGCGTGCCGCCGCAGCGCAGAGCAGACCAGTCGCCGACGACCCGTGGGCTGGCCCGGCCCCCGACGAGCCGCCGTTCTAACCCATGCGCATGCAGAGGGCCCCGGGCAGTCCGGGGCCCTCTGGTTGTTCAGGCGGCGGCAGGAACGGTCCAGGCTGACGGCATGATGAGCAAGTCGTCGCCGTCGTCCTGGTCCTCGGCGTCGCTTGGCGCCTTCTTCTCCTGGCCGGGGGGTTCGGCCGACTCTGAGTTGTGGTCCTGCCCGGGAGGCGCGCCCTCTTCCGCGGGCGTCTCCACCGAGGCCGGAGTGTCCTCCGGCGGCGGCACCGGGGATTCCTCCACGGGCGTCTCGACGGGCGGTTCCGGCGTCTCCTCGGCTGGCGGAGTGCTCGGCTCCTCCGGCTGAGTCGGCGCTGGCGCCGGGTCGGTGGTCGGCGGCGTTGACGGCTCCGCGGGCGGGGGCGTTGTTTCCGTCGGCGGAGCCGTGGGCGTGGTCGGCGTCGACGGGTTCGTCGTGGGAGCTGTCGGCCCGGTCGGCGTAGGCGCCGGCGTCGAGGGTTCGGAATTCGGCGGCGGGGCTGTTGTTGTCCTCGGCGGGGGCGGGGTCGGTGTCTGCGGAACCGGCGCAGGCTCCCTCACCAGGATCACCCCTCCAGTCCCACGGGTTGCCGGAGGTTCGATGCCCATGGCGAGCGCCACGATGTCGTCACCATCGTGTCCTCGGTACACCGGCGTAGTGTCCAAGCCCAGCACGAGCCGCGCCGCGATCAAGGCGGGTGCGTCGGTCACGGCCACCGCGGGCTCCGCGATGATCCGGTTTACCTGCTGGCGGTTCAGGCCGAGCGTGCCCAGAGTGAGGGCAGCCAGCCGCGGCGGCAACGGGCTGGCCCCGCCCATTGCGGTCGGACCTCCCTCGTGGTCAGCCTCCCGCAGTAGGCCCATGTACTCGCCGATCCGCTTGGGGTCAGTGCCCCACAGGACGTACCGGCCGTGAACCTTCAGGTGTCGGTACAGCTCCCGCGAGCCTTCTTGGCGGGCCCAGGTCTTGGCATACCTGGCGTCGTAGAAGATGCGCAGCCCGATCTGTTCGGAGCCGTACGAGAAGGTGAAGATCGTCGAGTCAGGGCCGGTGGCAGCCTTGGTGGACATCACCATGCCGTCGGCGTCGGTGCACTCGGCTTCGAGGGCGCTTACCGGATCGCATTCGATCTTGCTGGCGCCCGCGAAGAAATCGAACTTATCGTCGGCGAACGGGGCGTCCTCAGCCTTGGTCGCATCCGGTGCACTGGCTTTGGCCTGCACGGGCTCGTTGTCGACGACGTTCGTGTACCGGCCCAGTGCCCAACTCCCGGCGAGCGCAGGCATCAGCGCAGCAGCAATCACCCACCTCTTCACTCGGCCGCGCGGACGTACGGGCTGGAGAGGTCCGTCGGGCATGGGGGTGATGTCCAGCGGTGGAGCAGGTTCGACCGCCCCCAGCAGCTCATCGAAGTCCTTGAACTCCGAGTGCTCGCGCACCAAGCGCTCGACCTGCTCCAGCGAGAGATCCGGCATCGCAGAACGCACCTGCCGTACGGCCGAGTCGAAGCTCTGAGGCTTCAGGAACAGGTGGCGCTCGCCTCCGATGTTGACCAGGCCCAGGTCGGTGAGGTCAGCATCTTCCTCGTCCTCGGGCCTCAGGATGTGGATCTGGACGCGCGGCTGCGACTTGCTCACGGCTGCCCCCAGCTTCCGGGGCCGCCAGGTATTGCGTGGCTCAACTCTGGCGATCTCTTTCCTTGCTGTTCAGGATGCGAGCGATGCGGCCGGCCATCTTCTCGGCACGCTCGGGTGTGATCTCTTCGATGTCGGTGAGGACGAGCTGACCGCCATCGGGCAGTTCAATCTCTTCGCGATGGAGCTCCGGCTCGTCCAGGCCATCTCCCGATCCGGCGTCCTCCCGTGTCTTCTGGGGGTTCTGGACGCGGGCGAACTCGCGGAGCATCGCCTCCCTGGCGGCGCGCACCCTCGAAGGGCTACGTCGGTAGCCGGGCCGCAACGCACCCGCGGCAGCCAGCATCTGGCGGGTCTCCTCATCGTGAGGGATAGGCCCGCTTTCCAGCGCCCGCTCCAAGCGTTCGCTCTGGTCAGCGCGTCGCGACATGCGCCCTCGCCTCTCGTATCTCAACCCGTGTTCCAACAACTCTATTTCTGTCCACCGCCGCCGACAGCAGTTCTTCAATCAACTGTGCGGAGGACTCCCCCGACGGCATCACAGCGGCAAGTTTGCGCAGGGCCCGCACCGTGAGGGTACGGACAGCGCCGTCCGTCTTCCCCATGATCTGTGCAGTCTGCCCCGGGCTGAGCCCGTCGAAGAACCGCAAGATCAGGACCTCCCGTTGCTCCGAACGCAGTTTGTGCATCTGGGTGGCAACGGCTTGAGCCAGTGCACGCCGTTCGGCGTGTTCTTCCGGGCTCTGGTCGAAGCGCGGCCGGTCGAGTTCAAGGTGGTCTGCGTACAGCACCTCAGAGGGGCGCCGCTGCACCGAACGTAGATGGTCGAGCGCGGTGTTCTTGGTGATCGTGCGCAGCCAGGCCAGCAGACTCGTACCCAAGCGATACTTGCCGATGTTCTGGGCGACCTTCAGCCACACTTCCTGGCACAAGTCTTCCGCGACATGCCCGTCCCGGATGTAGAGCCGCACCCAGTGGTACACGGTGTCATTGAGTTCGTCGTACAACGCCGCGATGGCGTCGGCCCCGTCATCTCCGCCTGCTGAGGCGCGTACGACCAGGGCCTCCAACGTATCTGTCACGGCGTGATATCCCCCCAAGCCGGTGCTGCGGTGTTCAGCTACAGCGCCGCACTTGGGCACACCATCGCGGTCTCCCCTACGGACGATCATGTTTCGATGCGGCGCTGAGGCAGCATAACCAACCCTCACGGACTGCATCGAACAGGTTAGCGATGCCTCGCAACGCGCGCTCTGCACACGGTGCGAGCGTGCACCTGGAGAGCAACCCGGCACCACAAGGCCCGAAGCGAGAGCACAAGCGGGCTATGCCCCCGGGACTGAGGCCCCTCAGTCGTACCCGATACTCCTGCCGTTCGAGGAACGGATCTCCGTCGGCGCCGGCCGCGCAGCAGACCCGGCGGCGACGCCGTCGATAGCATCCGAGGTCTCAGCCGCCGGCCCGACCGACGCCTTCCAACGCTGGCGCCACCACCCCGGACCGATTCCATGGTGCGGCCGACGCGTTGGGCTTCTCCCGGGTGTAACAGATTCCGGTGATCGACGTACTTCCCGGTGCCGGACTGAACGGAACCGGCTCCATCCGGTCGGATCGGTCCGCCCGGGGGCACCTACGAATGTACGAGGACGACGATGGCTCGCGGCGGTTCCAACGTATTGCTGAGTTTCGAGACGATTGCCGAGCGGATGGAACTCACAAAGCGCACCGTGCTCGACAACTACAGGAGTTGGGACATCCCCGTCGTGCGCATCAGTGATCGCATCCTCCGCGTCCGGGAGCGCGATTTCGAAGCATGGCTTGACGCGCGTACCGAGTGAATTCCCAGCGCCAGCAGGGGTGTTATAGCCGCGAATAGAAGGGACACGACGGACCGTTCCGCCTCCCGCTCGACGGCTTGACCAGCCATGGCTGCGCATAAGTAGAGTCCGACTCCCCTGGCCAGGGAGTCACCTGAGAATCGACCAAGATCGCGAGAGGCGTCCCGTGGCACGCAAGCCCACTGTGTACAAGCGGTGCGATTGCCCCGACCAGAACAGACCCAAGAAGGGCGGATGTGGCCATAGCTGGTCTTACAACCGCACGAACGACGCGGGGAACCGCACACGGGCCACGATCCCCGAGTCAGTTGGCCTGACCCAGGCCCAGGCACAGTCCATTCTCGACGGAATGACTCCAGGCGTGGCCCCCGAGCCCGTCGAAACGAACCTCACTTTCAAACAGTGGGCTGCCGACTGGCTCAGCAGGCGCCGCGCGAAGGAGATCAGCATTGTTGGCTACGAGCTGGCCATCCGCCTACACCTCAATCCCCGCTGGGGCAACCAACGCCTACGCACCATCAAGAGGGCCCAGGTCGAAGCCTGGGTCCAGGAGATGGAGGCCAACGAGCGCATCGCCAACTCGACTGCGGAGGGCCACTGGAAAGTCTTCAAGATGGTCCTCAAGGATGCCCTTCAGAACGGGAAGATCACCGCGAATCCCACGTACGAGGTAGACGGGCCCTACGTAGGCGAGTCGACGTCATACGTCTTCACCCCTGACGAGTGCTGGGCGATCTACGACGAATTCCCTGAGCGCTACCGCGTCATCCCCATGCTCGGCTTCGCCTGCGGTACCCGGCAGGCCGAGGCGTTCGGCGTGTGCACCGACGTCATCGACTCGGACCGACGGCTGCTCACCATACGCCGACAGGTACTCAAGACGAAGGAGACCAACTACGTCCCCCTCCTCATAGACCGCCTCAAGACAAGCCCACGCCTCAGCACAAAGGAAGCGCCGATGGCCCCATACCTCCTGGAAGCCCTGGAGGAGCACATGGAGCGCTACCCGCCACAGGCCACGGAGACCATCCTGTGGGAGCACAAGAAGAAGGTCGACGACTGTAAGGAGGGCATGGCACGCGCACTCTTCTGGACGCGGCAGAAGAACCTTCTGAGCCGGAGCTACTTCAACGACTTCTTGTGGAAGCCCACACTGCTGGAGTTGGGCATCAAGGACGCGGAGGGGAACCTGCCGACCTTCCATGACCTTCGGCACACCTTCATCTCCACGTGCCTCCAGAACGGCATCCCTGAGCACACTGTGGCGGCGTGGGTGGGCGACTCCGTCGAGGAGCTGCGGCGCACTTATAGCCACCTCCTGAGCGACCACGCCGACACGCACGGGGCAGTGGCCGCTGGCCTGACAGCGCGGCCGCAACCCTCCCGCATCGGCATCGCAGCGTGACGGCCCGCCCCGTCCTCGCCGCCCCCAGATGAGCGCAGCGGCACTGGGGGAACTTCAGCAGGGCTGAGGCCGGCAACCGGCCTCAGCCCTGCTTCGCGTTTCTCAGCCCACTGAGCTTGCCTCCGCAGATCGCGCCGGGGCCGCCGGTCGGCTCGTCCTCCCCACCCAGTGGGTTATCGAGGGGGTACGAGCTAAGCGACGGAGTCACCGCATGTTGAGGCATCGGCGCGAGGCCGAGCGGACGTCCCAGGACAGGGCCACCTACAGTCGACTCGCCCCGCGCCTCCGCCCGACTCCCGGTCCAAGTTCCGTGGCTGCTTTCATGGCTACGTACGTAGCCGCGTGGCCCGGTTTGAACCGGTGTGTAACGGGGTCCGCGTCAGTCAAGTCGCTGTGGTTCAGACTGCCTGTGGTTCCCTCTCAGGAGCGGCGTCCGCAGCCTCGTCCAACGCTGTGACCAGCGTGGAGTGCCGGCGCCCGTAGGTGACGTAGACGATCAGTCCGACCACGAGGAACACCGCGAACTGGATCCAGGTCTGCCAGCCGGTCTCGTACATCAGGTACAGGCAGAAGCCGACGCCGAGCAGCGGGACGACCGGGTAGAGCGGCACCCGGAAGGAGCGGACGAGGGCCGGTTCGCGGCGGCGCAGGGCGATCACCGTGATGTTGACGACGGCCATGATGGCGAGCGTGCCGATGGTGCACAGGTTCATCACGGCGTCCAGCGGGGCGAGGGCCGCCGGGAGGGCGAAGACGACCGCGACGATCAGGGTGCCGGCGACGGGCGTGGAGGTCCGGGGCGACACCTTCTCGAAGACGCGCGGGATGAGTCCGTCCCGGGACATCGACATCAGGATGCGGGTCTGGCCGTACATCACGGCGAGCACGACGGAGGCGATGGCGACCACCGCGCCGAAGGCGATGACCCCGCCGCCGATCGCCGAGCCGGTGACCTGGTTGACGACGTAGGAGAGCGCGGCGGGCCGGTTCGCGACCTGGTCGCCGCCGATGGCGCCGACGGCGGCGACGGCGACCGCGCAGTACAGCAGGGTGACCAGGCCCATGCAGACGAGGATCGCGACCGGGATGTCGCGACGCGGGTTCTTCGCCTCCTCGCCGGCGGTGGTGATCGCGTCGAAGCCGATGTACGAGAAGAACGCGGCCGTGGTGCCGGCGCCGATGCCGCCGAGCCCGGCCGGGGAGAACGGGGTGAGGTTGCCGTGCTTGAAGGCGCTGTAGCCGATGGCACAGAAGGCGACGAGGATGGCGAGCTTGACCCCGGCCATGGCGGCGGTGGCCCGGGCGCTCTCGCGCACACCGCGCACCAGCAGCACGGACGCCAGGGCGATGACGATCACGGCGGGGACGTTGACGATCCCGCCGTCGGCCGGACCGGCGCAGAGCGCGGCAGGGAGCTGCAGGCCGGTGAGGCTGTGCAGCAGTTCGTTGACGTACTGGCTCCAGCCGACGGCGACGGCCGAGATCGAGATGCCGTACTCCAGGAGCAGGCACCAGCCGACGAGGAAGGCGGTGGACTCGCCGAGGCCCGCGTAGGCGAAGGAGTACGACGATCCGGAGACCGGGATCGCGCCGCCGAGCTCGGCGAAGGAGAAGGCGGTGAAGACGCAGGTGATCGCGGCGAGGATGAAGGAGACGACGACGGCGGGACCGGCCTGGGCGACCGAGTCGGAGAGGCCGACGAAGATGCCGGTGCCGACGATCGCGCCGACGCCGAAGCAGATCAGCTGGAAGAGGCCCATCGTGCGCTTGAGGCCGTGGCCTTCGCGGTCGGCGCCGGACTCGGCGACCAGCAGGGCGGGGGACTTGGTACGCAGCTTGGTGGGCTGAGCGGGCATACGGGTGGTGCTCGTTTCTGGTGGTGCGGGCGCGATCCGGTGTCGATCGCTGTGGCGGCCGTGGCAGGGGTGGCGCCGGGCCGCCGGACAGGATAAGGCCTGGTGAGGCCGGTCAGGCAACGCCGCGTGCGGCAGGCCGCCCGAGGGTGGCCACCAGGACGGCCTTGATGGTGTGCATCCGGTTCTCCGCCTCGTCGAAGACGACGGAGTGCTCGGACTCGAACACCTCGTCGGTGACTTCCAGCTCGGTCAGTCCGTGCCGCTCGTGGATCTCGCGGCCGACGGCGGTGCCGAGGTCGTGGAAGGCGGGCAGACAGTGCAGGAACTTCACCTGCTCGTTGCCGGTGGCGCGGAGCACGTCCATGGTCACGGCGTACGGGCCCAGCAGCGCTATGCGCTCGTCCCAGACCTCCTTCGGCTCGCCCATCGACACCCATACGTCGGTGGCGATGAAGTCGGCGCCGCGCACACCCTCCTTCACGTCGTCGGTGAGCGTGATCCGGGCGCCGGAGGCACCGGCGAGCTGCTGGGCCACCTCGACGATGGTGTCGTCCGGCCACAGCAGCCGGGGCGCGACGATCCGGACGTCCATGCCGAGCAGGGCTCCGGTGACGAGGTAGGAGTTGCCCATGTTGTAGCGGGCGTCGCCGAGGTAGGCGAAGGCGGTCTCGGTGAGCGGCTTGTCGCAGTGCTCGGTCATGGTGAGCACGTCGGCGAGCATCTGGGTGGGGTGCCACTCGTCGGTGAGGCCGTTGTAGACGGGGACCCCGGCGAAGGCGGCCAGTTCCTCGATGACGCCCTGTCCGTGCCCGCGGTACTCGATGGCGTCGAACATCCGCCCGAGGACCCGGGCGGTGTCCTTGACCGACTCCTTGTGGCCCAGCTGCGAGCCGGAGGGGTCGAGATACGTCGTCGAGGCGCCCTGGTCGGCGGCGGCGACCTCGAACGCGCATCGGGTGCGCGTCGAGGTCTTCTCGAAGACCAGCGCGATGTTCCTGCCCCGCAGGTACTGCGTCTCGGCCCCCGCCTTCTTGGCGGCCTTCAGCTCCGCGGCCAGCTCGACCAGGCCGCGGAACTCCTCCTGGGTGAAGTCCAGCTCCTTGAGGAAGTGGCGGCCGGCGAGGGCGGTCGGGACTGTCGCCATGGGGGGCGCTCCAGGGGTACGAGATCACGGGACGGCTGGAAGTCTATACGACCAACCACATTTCTATACAGCATCCCGTTCCACCGGACAGCTCATGCAGCGCGGTCCTCCTCTGCCCCGGCCCAGCTCGCTGCCCGGGATCTCGATGACCTCGATGCCCTGCTTGCGCAGATGGGTGTTGGTGGTGGAGTTGCGCTCGTAGGCGACGACGACGCCGGGCTCGACGGCGAGGACGTTGCAGCCGTCGTCCCACTGCTCGCGCTCGGCCGCGTGCACGTCCTGGGTGGCGGTCAGGACGCGGATCTCGCTCAGCCCGAGGGAGGCGGCGATCGCCCGGTGCATGTGCTCCGGCGGATGGTCGGTGACCTTGAGTTCCTTCTCCACGGCGCCGGGTTCGATGGTGTACGAGCGGAGCATGCCGAGCCCCGCGTACTGGGTGAAGGTGTCGCCGTCGACCATCGTCATCACGGTGTCGAGGTGCATGAAGGCGCGCCGCTTGGGCATGTCGAGGGCGACGATCGTCCGCGCCGAGCCGGCGGCGAACAGCTTGTGCGCGAGCATCTCCACGGCCTGCGGGGTGGTGCGCTCGCTCATGCCGATCAGGACGGCGCCGTTGCCGATCACCAGGACGTCGCCGCCCTCGATGGTGGACGGGTAGTCGGCCTGGCCCGCCGACCAGACGCGGAAGGCTTCGTCCCGGAACTGCGGATGGTGCCGGTAGATCGCCTCGAAGTGCACGGTCTCGCGCTGCCGGGCGGGCAGACGCATGGCGTTGATGGCGACCCCGTCGTAGATCCAGGCGGAGGTGTCCCGGGTGAAGAGGTGGTTCGGGAGCGGGCCGAGAAGGAAGTCGTCCAGGTCCATCACATGGAAGCGGACGGAGGTCGGCTCCTCGTGCGCGTCCAGGAACTCCCGCTTGGTCATGCCGCCGATCAGGGCCGCGGCCAGTTCGCGTGCGGGCAGGGTCTCGAAGGCCGCCCGGAGGTGGTCGGTGGCGAGGGGGCCGTACTCCTTCTCGTCGAAGACCCGGTCCAGGACGAGCGTCCTGGCCTCCGGGATCTCCAGGGTCTCGGCGAGCAGGTCACCGAAGAGGTGGACGGTGACGCCGCGGTCGCGCAGCACGTCGGCGAACCCGTCGTGCTCGGCGCGCGCCCGGCGCACCCACAGCACGTCGTCGAAGAGGAGGGCGTCCTTGTTGCTGGGGGTGAGCCTTTTGAGCTCAAGATCCGGCCGGTGCAGGATGACGCGGCGCAGCCGCCCGGCCTCGGAGTCGACGTGGAATCCCATGCCTCCATCCTGACCACAGAAGACCGCCTTCACCCTCTGCTCGACCGTTTCGGAATCTTCTTGTTTTCGTCCCGTTGACGACAAGCGGTCCCTCCGCTTATCGTCTACATGACGAAAATTGGAGGGGGTTCCATGGCCGACATCACCCGGCGCCTCGGCTGGCGCCATCTGCGCGGCGCCCCGACGGCGCACATCAGACACCACCGGTCGGGAAGGCTCGCGCACGACGGCCCGGGGCTCAGCTTCTGGTACCGCTCGCTGACCGCCGCGCTCTCGGAGGTGCCGGTCGACGACCGTGAGCTGGCGATGACCTTCCACGCCCGCACGTCCGACTTCCAGGACGTGGCCGTGCAGGCGACGGTCACCTACCGGATCGGCGATCCGGCCGTCGCCGCCGCCCGCCTGGACTTCTCGATCGACCCCGACACGGGCGTGTGGCGGGGCGCGCCCCTGGAGCAGCTGGGCACGCTGCTCACCGAGACGGCGCAGCAGCACGCGCTGGCCGTCCTCGCCCGTACGCCGCTGTCGTCGGCGCTGGCCGACGGGGTGAGCGCGGTACGCGAGCGGATCGCGGAGGGGCTGGGCACCGAGCCCCGGCTGCCGGCCATCGGCATCGAGGTCGTCGCCGTCCGTGTGATGGCGCTGCGGCCCGAGCCCGAGGTGGAGCGGGCGCTGCGCACCCCGGCCCGTGAGCAGATCCAGCAGGAGGCCGACCGGGCCACCTACGAACGGCGGGCGGTGGCCGTCGAACGGGAGCGGACGATCGCCGAGAACGAGCTGGCCAGCCAGATCGAACTCGCCCGCCGCGAGGAGCAGTTGGTCGAGCAGCGCGGCACGAACACGCGACGCGAGGCCGAGGAGCACGCGGCGGCCGACGCGGTCCGCGCCCGCGCGGAGGCGGCGCGGACGGTCAGGCTCGCCGAGGCCGAGGCGGCCCGCTCGGTGAAGCTCGCGGAGGCGGAGGCCGACCGGTCGGTGCGACTGGCCGACGCCGAGGCACGGCGCACCGGGCTGCTCGCCGAGGCGGAGGCCGCGCGGACGGCCCGGCTGGCGGAGGCGGAGGCGGCCCGTTCGACACGGCTCGCCCGCGCCGAGGCCGAGGGCGCGCGCGAGGTGGGTGAGGCGCGGGCACAGGCGCAGGCCGCATGGCTGCGGGTGCACGCGGACGCCGGAGTCGACGGTGTCGCGACCCTGCACGCCCTGACCGCCACCCGGCTGGCGGAGAACCTGCCCCGGATCGACAGCGTGACCGTGTCGCCGGACGTGCTCACCGGACTGCTGGCGAAGCTCGGCGGCACCGGGACGGAGGAATGAGTCTCGCCCCGCGTGCCGTGCTGGTCCATCGCACCACGGAGTACGAGGAGTTGGTGGCCCGGCACGGCACGCACGGCCAGGCCGCCTTCTTCCTCGCCTCCCGCGGCCGTGACATCGACGAGGTCGCCGAACGCCACCACTGCACGCGACGCGCGCTGGCCGAGGTCGCCTCGGCGGTCCCGCTGACCTGGCGGCAGAGCCGCGTGGAGCGGGCCGACCTGGACCGTTTCCTGTTCGCGCCCGAGGACGTGGTCGTGGTGGTGGGCCAGGACGGGCTGGTGGCGAACGCCGCCAAGTACCTCGCGGGCCAGCCGGTGCTGGGCATCGACTCCGATCCCGGCCGCAACCCCGGTGTGCTCGTACGGCACCGGCCCGCGGACGCGGCCGCGCTGCTGCCGGCCGCCCTGGCCCGGGGCACCGGCATGGACGAACTCACCATGGTCGAGGCCGTCGCGGACGACACACAGCGCCTGGTCGCGCTCAACGAGATCTATCTGGGGGCGGCCGGGCATCAGACCGCCCGGTACCGCCTGGGCCTCGACGGCGACGGGGGTGTCGTCGAGGCCCAGGCCTCGTCCGGGGTGCTGGTGGGGACCGGGACCGGAGCCACCGGGTGGCTCCGGTCGGTGTGGCAGGAGCGGGCCAGCCGGCTTGCGCTCCCCTCCCCCACCGAGGACCGGCTGCTGTGGTTCGTACGGGAGGCCTGGCCGTCACCGGCCACCGGAACGTCCCTGGTGGCGGGCGAACTCGCGGTCGCTCAGGCCCTGTCGGTCACCGTCGAGTCCGATCGGCTGATCGCCTTCGGCGACGGGATCGAGAGCGACGCGCTGGAGCTCACCTGGGGGCAGACGATCCGGGTTCGGGTGTGCGGGCAGCGACTGCGGCTGGTCGGCTGACGCCCGGCGTCCACAGACTCGCCGCCGCCAGCAGCGCCACCACCGCCGACCCGAGGAGCACGGGCACATTGCCGATCCCGGCGGCCAGCGCTCCGCCCGCCAGCGCTCCGACCGGCACCGTGCCGAGGAGCGCGGCCTGCACGAACCCGGCGACACGGCCCTGCATGCCCTCCGGTGTGGTCAGTTGCTGCAGCGTGGTCATGGAGATCGCCCAGACGGTGACGGCGAGCCCGTAACAGGCCTGGTAGCCGAGCAGCAGCGGAAATGCGGGGCCCAGCGCGGCCGCCGGGACCAGAAAGACCGCGCCACCCGCCAGCAGCGCGCAGATCCTGGTGGCCGACCACAGCCCCGCCGTCCGGGCGAAGCGGCCGGCGACACCCACCCCCGCCAGCGTGGCCGCGCTGTGCACGGCGTACGAGATGCCCAACTGCCAGGCGGACAGGGCGAGATCGCGGGTCGCGTAGTACACGAGGAGCGCGCCCGCCGCACCGCTGCCGAGGTTGAGCCCGGCGCCCGCGAGGACCATCCGGCGCAGCCTCGGTTCGCCGCGCACCACCTCAAGTCCCGTGCGGAGCAGCGCCGTCGGCGACTGCGCACCCCTCGGTTCGGCCGGGTCGTTCAGTGCCGCGGGCAGGGCCAGCAGGAGCAGTGCCTCGATGGCGTAGGCCGCGCTGCCCGCCAGCAGCGCCGGGGCGGGTCCGAGGATCCCGACCAGCACACCGCCGAGTGCCGGGCCGCCGATCAGTCCGGCCGTACGGGCCCCGGTGAGCGCGGAGTTGGCGGCCAGCAGCCGGGCCGGTCCGACGACCCGGGGCAGCGCCGCCTGCAGGGCGACCGAGAGGGTGAAGGTCAGCGCGCCGGAGACGACGGCGACGCCGTACAACTGCGGACGGCCGATTCCTCCCAGGGCGTTCGCGAGCGGGACCGAGCCCACGACCAGGGCCTGTGCGGCGGTGACCACGACGAGCAGCCGGCGCAGCCGCACCCGGTCGACGAGCACTCCGGCGAACGGGCTGAGCAGGGCCCCCGGCAGATAGGTCAACGCGAGCACCGCGGCCGCGCCGAACGGCCCGGTGTCCAGGTCGGTCACCGCGAGCAGCGCCACCGCGAGGGCGGTGACCTGGCGTCCGACGGAGCCGGCGATCTGCTCGCCGCACAGCAGCACGAAGGCCCGCTGCCGCCGCAGCGGGAGCGGCCGGGCCTCGGCGGTCGCCGCGGCCACCCCTCAGATCCCCGTGCAGGGCACGGGCCAGCGGCTGATGCGCGGCGGCAGGGCCACCGCCCATCCGTCGGTGACCAGGGCCAGCCGCTCGGCGGCCAGCAGTCCCGCGGCCTCGCGCGGGCCGGGGTCCAGCTCGTGCAGGGGCGTGGGGTTCAGCAGGGTGTGGAAGGCGGAGAGCAGATCGGGGTGGTCGAGGGTGAGCCGTACGGCGGTGCCCGGCTCCCTGCGGTCCATGACGGCGACGAAGTCCGGGCCACGACGGTGGTAGAGCATCCCGTACGCATACCCCGCCCGCCACTCTTTCAACTCACCCGGCTCATCGGACACTTGAGCGGGCGGGGGCAGATGGCGCAGGAGCCCGATGTCGTACGGCGCCTCCCCGTCGGCCGCCGTCCAGCTCACCCGGAGTCCGAGGCTCTGGCACTCGCGCAGGAACTGGACCGCCAGCGCGGTGCGTTGCCCGCCCGCGCCCAGGCGGAGCGGCTCGGTCACCTCGACCCGGCGGCCGGTGACCCGATGCGGGACGGCGGCGGGTGGCCCGGTCATCCGGCGACCCCCGCCCCGTCGGCCATGCGGACCGTCTCGTCCCAGGTGGGCAGGGAGACATAGGTCGGGCCGTCACGGAACAACAGGCCGAGGGCGAAGGCGTGTTGGAGCCACTCGTGCAGGGCTTCGGGGCTGACGCAGTGGCCGTCCTCCGTCAGCAGCCGGTGCAGTGCGGACTCGGTGCGCCCGTCCTCCAGGCGGCGCAGCGCGGCCGCCGCCCAGCCGGTGAACCGGTGGGTGGCCGGCGCCCGGCCCTGCCGCCGGTCGTGTACGAGGAGGGCGGCCGCGTCTGCCTCTTCTGCCCCTTCTGCCTCGGCCTCCTCGAACAGCAGCCGCGAGGTGTGATGTCCGGCGCGCCACTGCGCCACGGCCGCCTTGAGCCGGTTCTCCGTCTCGCCCCCGATGCCCGCGTCCTCCGTGTCGAACAGGTAGACGAGGTCGGTCAGTTCGTCCTCGGGCAGGTCGTAGACATGCTGGTACATCGCGGCCGGGCGCCGCTTGCCGAAGCCCAGGCCCGGGTCGGTGAAGTGCGGGCTGAACCGCTCCAGTTGGATGCGGTGGGCGCCGCTGGGCGGTTGCAGATGGACGAGTGCCGGGAGCTGGTCGACGACATGGGCGTAGTCCTCGGCGGTCTCGCCGGAAAAGCCGTACAGGAGGTTCCAGGAGCAGGTGAGCGCGTGGTTCTCGCACTCGCGGAGGGTGCGGATGTTGCGGGCGCCGCTCACACCCTTGTCCATGAGGTCGAGCACCCGGCTGCCGAGGCTCTCGATGCCGGGCTGGATGTGCACGGTGCCCGAGCGGCCGAGGAGGCGGAGCTGGTCGGGGGTGAGGTTGGACTTGACCTCGTAGTGCAGCCGCAGGTCCCAGCCGCTGTCGACGACACGCGGGAGGAAGTCCCGGAAGTAGGCCATGTCGATGATGTTGTCGACGGTGACGATGTCGAGGATGCGGTGCCGTCGTACGAGGCGGTCGATCTCTTCCCACAGCCGCTCGCCCGGCTTGGCGCGGAAGGCCATGGACGAGCCGTTGAGCCCGCAGAACGTGCAGTGGTGCTTCTCCCCCCACCAGCAGCCCCGGGCCCCCTCGACCACCAGCTTGGGGTGGACGTACTCCAGCACCGGCGAGGCCTCCAGGGCGGCCTGCCACTGGTCGTAGTCGGGCGAGGGTATGTCGGCGGGCACCACCGTGCGCCGGGTCTCGGTGTTGGCCCGGGATATGTCTCCGTCCCACCAGCACAGGCCGGGGACGTCCACGGGCGGGGTGCCCGCATCCACATGCCGCAGGAGCGCCGGTAAGGCGTACTCCCCCTCGCCGCGCACCACATGGTCCACGAACCGGTGGTTGCGGTGCAGGGCGTGGCCCATGGGGCCGTCGCAGTTGCTGCCGCCGAAGACGACGGTCAGCTCCGGGCGGCGGCGCTTGAGCTCCCGGGCCAGCGCCAGGGAGGACACGTTCTGCATGAACGTGGTGGTGAACCCGACGACGTCGGGCTCCGCCGCGAGCACCTCGGCGGCGCACTCGTCGATGAACCCGGCCGCGTACGGCCGCATGTCGAGGGCGGTGTCGATGAAGACGTCCCGGTCCGCCGCGTAGGCGCGCAGCCGGGCCGAGCCCCAGTCGGGGTCGTCGTACAGGACGCCCGAGAACACCCAGTCGCCGAGGCCGTGGAATATCGAGTCGCTGCCGACCGCCACATAGTCGCCCGGACGCAGCCGCCCTCCGGAGTGCTCCAGGAGGAACTCGGCCCAGCGCAGGGAGCCGTGGAACTCGGTCACCTCGTCGGCCGGGCGGGCCTGCCGCACCAGTCGGTGCAGCAGGCCCACCTGCAGCGAGGGGAGGTCGATCGGATGCCAGGGCATCGTCACCAGGTGAACGCGCATGCCGCCCCTTCGGTCAGCGGGTCGGCCGCTTCTCCAGGATCGCCGGCCGACGGCTGGTGCTCTGGTCCTCGCGGACCACGACCTTCTTGATCTCCATGTCCCTCACTCCCTCCGGTGTCCGAACACACGTACGTCGCAAGGCGTTTCACCATATGGACACATACGTGTGAGGCACAAGGGCGTGGGGGGAGGGACGGTTCACAAGCGCGGGTCCACCGGCTCCGACTCCAGCGCCAGTACCCCGAACACGGCCTCGTGCACCCGCCACAGCGGCTCGCCCTCCGCCAGCCGGTCCAGGGCCTCCAGCCCCAGCGCGTACTCGCGGATCGCCAGTGACCGCTTGTGGTTGAGGAACCGCTTGCGCAGCCGGTCCAGGTTGTCCGGCCGGGTGTACTCGGGGCCGTAGATGATCCGCAGGTACTCGCGGCCCCGGCACTTGATGCCCGGCTGGACCAGACGGCCCTCGTCGCTGCGCACCACCGCGCCGACCGGCTTGACGACCATGCCCTCGCCGCCCCGGCCGGTCATCTCCAGCCACCAGTCGACACCCGCCCGCACCGACTCCGGGTCGCCGGTGTCGACGTACAGCCGCCGGGTGGTCTGCAGCAGCCCGGTCCCGTCGTGCTCGACGAGCCGGTCGATCAGCGCGAGCTGCTCGTCGTGCGGCAGCGCGGCCAGGCTGCGCCCCTGCACGGCCAGGATCTGGAACGGGGCGAGGCGCACCCCGTCCAGGCCGTCCGTGGTCCAGCAGTAGCGGCGGTACGCGTCCGTGAACGAGGCCGCGTCGGCGGCCCGCTCGCGCTGCCGGGAAAGCAGCCCGGTCACGTCCACACCACGTGCCGCCGCGCCTTCCAGGGCGGCCAGCACGCCCGGGAACACCGCGCCGGAGGCGGCGCCCACGGCCGCGTACTGCGAGCGCAGCAGCCCGGACGCCTTCAGCGACCATGGCATCAGCTCGGCGTCGAGCAGCAGCCAATCGGTGTCGAGTTCGTCCCACAGGCCCGCCTCCCCGATCGCCGAGCGGACGCGTCCGAGGATCTCCTCGGTCACGGCCTCGTCGTCGAAGAAGGGCCGGCCGGTGCGGGTGTAGAGCGACCCGGTGGGCCCTCCCCCACTCTCGGCTTCGCTCGAGCGGGAGGTGCCCCCAACGCCGAACCGCTTGCGCGCCGCCTCGGCGTCCCGGCACACCAGGGCCACCGCCCGCGAGCCCATGTGCTTCTCCTCGCACACGACCCGGGCGACGCCGTCCTGCGCGTACTGCGCGAAGGCCTCCGCCGGGTGCTCCAGGAAGTGTCCATCAGCGGCTCCGCCGCGGGCCTCGAAGTGACTCGTGGCCGTCGGTGCCATGGTCGGCGGGAGGTACGGCAGCAGGCGCGGGTCGATCGCGAAGCGGCTCATGACCTCCAGGGCCGCCGCCGCGTTCTCCTCGCGGACCGCGACCCGGCCCGCGTGCCGTGTCTCCACGACCCTTCGGCCGTGTACGTCCGCCAGGTCCAGCGGCCGCCCGTCGTGCCCGCCGGGCGCCTCGCTGCGCAGCGGCTTGGCCGGCTCGTACCAGACCCGCTCGGCCGGTACGTCGACCAGCTGCCGCTCCGGCCAGCGCAGCGCGGTGAGCTTGCCGCCGAAGACGGCGCCGGTGTCCAGGCAGATGGTGTTGTTGAGCCACGTGGCCTCCGGCACCGGGGTGTGGCCGTAGACCACGGCCGCCCGGCCCCGGTAGTCCTCGGCCCACGGGTAGCGCACCGGCAGCCCGAACTCGTCCGTCTCCCCCGTCGTGTCGCCGTACAGCGCGTGCGAGCGCACCCGGCCGGACGTCCGCCCGTGATACCGCTCCGGCAGACCCGCGTGGCAGACGACGAGCCGGCCGCCGTCGAGGACGTAGTGGCTGACGAGGCCGTCGAGGAACTCCCGGACCTGCGCCTTGAACTCCTCGCTCTCGCCCTCCATCTGCTCGATGGTCTCGGCGAGCCCGTGGGTGTGCTGCACCTTGCGGCCCTTGAGGTAACGGCCGTACTTGTTCTCGTGGTTGCCGGGCACGCACAGCGCGTTGCCCGACGCGACCATGGACATCACACGGCGCAGCACGCCGGGGGTGTCCGGGCCGCGGTCGACGAGGTCGCCGACGAAGACGGCCGTACGGCCCTCGGGGTGCACGCCGTCGCTGTAGCCCAACTTGGCCAGCAGCGACTCCAGTTCGGACGCGCAGCCGTGGATGTCGCCGACGATGTCGAAGGGGCCGGTGAGGTGGCTCAGGTCGTTGAAGCGCTTCTCGGTGACGACGGTGGCGCCGTCGGCCTCCTCGACCCCGCGCAGGATGTGCACCTTGCGAAAGCCCTCGCGCTCCAAGTGCCTGACGGAACGCCGGAGTTCACGGATGTGCCGCTGGATCACCCGGCGCGGCATGTCCGCCCGGTCGGTGCGGGCCGCGTTGCGCTCGGCGCACACCTCCTCGGGGACGTCGAGCACGATGGCGATGGGCAGCACGTCGTACTTCCTCGCCAGTTCGATCAGCTGGCGCCGGCTGTCCTGCTGCACGCTGGTGGCGTCGACGACAGTACGGCGGCCGGCGGCGAGCCGCTTGCCGGCGATGTAGTGCAGGACGTCGAAGGCGTCCCTCGTCGCGCTCTGGTCGTTCTCGTCGTCGGAGACCAGACCGCGGCAGAAGTCCGAGGAGATGATCTCGGTGGGCTTGAAGTGCCGGCGGGCGAAGGTGGACTTGCCCGAGCCGGAGGCACCGACGAGCACCACGAGGGAGAGGTCGGTGACGGGGAGCACCCGCACCTTGCGTGTCTCTGTCATGCTGCCTTCGCCTCCTTCTCGTTCGTGGTCCTGATGCTGAACACGGCCATCTGCGTGGGCGGGCCCACTTCGGGGTCGTCGGGCCCGACGGGCCGGAACTCCACGTCGTAGCCGTGCCGTTCGGCCACCGTCCCCGCCCAGGTGCGGAACTCCTCGCGGGTCCACTCGAAGCGGTGGTCGCCGTGCCGGACGTGCCCGGCCGGCAGGGACTCCCAGCGGACGTTGTACTCGACGTTCGGGGTCGTCACGAGGACCGTGCGCGGGCGGGCCGCGCCGAACACCGCGTACTCCAGGGCGGGCAGCCGGGGCAGGTCGAGGTGCTCGATGACCTCGCTGAGCACGGCGGCGTCGTAGCCCTTGAGCCGGCTGTCGGTGTAGGCGAGCGAACCCTGCTGGAGCGTGACGCGCGAGGCCTGCCGCTCTCCCATCCGGTCCAGCTTCAGCCGCCGTCCGGCGATGGTGAGGGCCCGCATCGACACGTCGACGCCGACGATCTCGGTGAACCGGGGGTCCTTGAGCAGCGCCTGCACCAACTGGCCCTGTCCGCACCCGAGGTCGAGGACCCGGGCGGCGCCCGACTCGCCGAGTGCGGCAATGATCGCGTCCCGGCGCTGCACGGCGAGCGGGGTCGGCTTCTCCTCCGCCTCGCTCTCGTCCTCGACGGCGTTGTCGATCTCCTCGACCTCGCTGTCGTCCGCCTCCGCAAGGCGTACCAGTTCCAGGCGCTCCATCGCCTGCCGGGTGAGCGACCAGCGGCGGGAGAGATAGCGGCTGGTGATGAGCTTCTGCTCCGGGTGGCCGGGCAGCCAGCCCTCCCCGGCCCGCAGCAGCTTGTCGACCTCGTCGGAGGCGACCCAGTAGTGCTTGGCGTCGTCGAGGACCGGCAGCAGCACATACAGGTGCCGCAGCGCCTCGGCGAGGGTCAGCGCCTCCGACTCCAGGACGAGCCGCACATAGCGCGAGTCGCCCCACTGCGGGAACGCGGTGTCCAGGGCCACCGGCTCGACGGTCACCGCCCAGCCGAGCGGCTCGAAGAGGCGGCGTACGAGGTCGGGGCCGCCGCGGGCGGGCAGCGCGGGCACCTCGACGCGCAGCGGCAGCGGCTGCGTGGCACGCTCCGGGCGGGCGGTGCACACGCCCCGCATCGCGCTGGAGAAGACGCTTCTCAGCGCCACGGCGAGCAGCGAGGAGGCGGCGTACGGGCGGTCGTTCACATACTGCGCGAGCGCCGCGTCGGGCGCTCCGCCCCGGCCCTTGCCCTTGCCCCGCCGCACCAGCGCCACGGCATCCACCTCCAGCAGGAGCGCCGCCGTGCAGCGTTCCGCGTCCGCCTCTGGGTAGAGGACGTGCGCCTTGCCGTAGGAGGTGGAGAACGCCTGCGCCTTCTCGGGATGCTTGTGCAGCAGAAAGCCGAGGTCGGTGGCGGGGCGCTCCGGGGTGCCGGTGGTGCCGATGGTCAGGAACATGCCCTGAGTCTCCCTGGCCAGGGCGCCGGTGACCAGCGGTTTTCATACGGTAGCGGCCCGACGACCGACCGTCGTGATGCCCTCGACGGCCGGTCGTCGTACGCCTACGTCCCTTACTCCTACGACTCCTGCGCCAGCTGCGACTGGACCTGAGAGGAGATCAGCTCCAGGTGGTCCAGGTCCGTGAGGTCGAGGACCTGGAGGTAGATGCGCTGCGAGCCGATCGCGGCGTACCGGCCGATCTTGTCGACCACCTCGGCCGGGGAGCCGGCCAGACCGTTGGTCTTCAGCTCGTCGACCTCGCGGCCGATCGCGGCGGCCCGGCGGGCGACCTCCTGGTCGTCCCTGCCGACGCAGACGACGAGGGCGTTGGAGTAGGTCAGGTCGTCGGCCCTACGCCCCTCGGCCTCCGCCGCGGCGCGCACCCGCCCGAACTGCCGCTCGCTGTCCTCGATCGAGGCGAACGGCATGTTGAACTCGTCCGCGTACTGCGCGGCCAGCCGCGGGGTGCGGGTGGCGCCGTGGCCGCCGATCAGGACCGGGATCTTGGCCTGGGCGGGCTTGGGCAGCGCGGGCGACTCGGTGAGGTCGTAGTGCGTGCCGTGGAAGTCGAAGCTCTTGCCGGCCTCGGTCGCCCACAGACCGGTGACGATCGCCAGCTGCTCCTCCAGGCGGGCGAACTTGTCCTTCGGGAAGGGGATGCCGTACGCCTTGTGCTCCTCCTCGAACCAGCCCGCGCCCAGGCCGAGTTCGACCCGGCCGCCGGACATCTGGTCGACCTGGGCCACCTGGATGGCGAGCACGCCGGGCAGCCGGAAGGTGGCGGCGGTCATCAGGGTGCCGAGGCGGATCCGCTTGGTCTCACGGGCCAGACCGGCCAGCGTGATCCAGGCGTCGGTGGGTCCGGGGAGGCCGTCCACGTCGCCCATCCGGAGGTAGTGGTCCGACCGGAAGAAGGCATCGAACCCGAGGTCCTCGGTGGCCTTCGCCACGGCGAGCAAGGTGTCGTAGGTCGCCCCTTGCTGGGGCTCGGTGAAAATTCGAAGGTCCATACATCCATCCTGCACGCCGACGGCTCCGCCAACCCCATCGGCACCACGCGCCCCTTGCCTGGTGGCGAGGCTGCCGCCCTCAACCCGGCTCCTTCTCCGGTAGTGCCTCCTCGCGCGCCGCCAGCTTTCGCAGCATCTCCAGGACGCGGTCCCGGGACTCGTCCGCGGCGTCGATCGCCTCCATGCACTGCCAGTACCTCGCCTGGTCGTCCGCCGAGCTGGCCATGCCGACGAGGGCGATGCCGACCTCGCCGAGGAGGCCGCCCAGGCCGAGAAGGGTCGCGCGGGCGTCGTCCAGTTCGGTGAGCTGGGCGGCGCGCAGGTCGCCCGGGTCGAGCTGCGGTGCGTCCAGGACACCGCAGCCGCGGCCCGCCAGTTCGGTCAGGCCCAGTGCCTCGCCCCGCAGTTCGGGTGGGCCGGAGACGGCCAGGCGGCTGCCGATCGCCTGGGCCAGGGCCTGGGCCTGCCACACCTCCGCCAGGATCTGAGGAGCGTCGCCGCTTCCCGCCAGGGCGCTTCTGCTCGTCACGATGAGTCGCATCGCTTCCATGGGCCGTCCCCGTCCGCCCGACGTGCTCGCGCACGCCTCCGCCCGAACTCCCTTGTTCACTACCCAGAGTGAGTGGCGCTGAGACAGAAAGCCAGAGGAAGACGGAAATCTGTGGACAACAATTCGGATTCGGGCGACATTTTGACTCCGGAGAGTGATTTCGGAATCAAGGATTCCCTACGCGTCACCCTCCCCCGGTACCGGAAACCTCCGCTCGTTCCGGTCGATCTTGGCGTCCAGGGCGGCCAGCGGTTCGATGCCGAGTACCTCGCACAGCTGCGGGAGGTAGGCGAGCACGTCGGCCACCTCGTCCGTGACGCGGTGCGCGGTGTCGGGGTCGTCCATGACGCGCGCGGACTCCTCGGGCGTCAACCACTGGAAGATCTCGACCAGTTCGGACGCCTCCACGCTGAGGGCGGCCGCGAGGTTCTTGGGGGTGTGGTACGGCTGCCAGTTCCGCGCGGCCGCGAACTCGGCCAGCCGGCGCTGCAGTTTCGCCACGTCCAGGTGTTCCGTCACGGGTTCAGGTGTACCACCGTGACTCCTTCGGTCTCCGCGGCCCACGAGGCGTCGCTCACCGCGCCCACCAGGCGGATGTGCCCGAGGCCGCACATCCGGGTGGCGAGCCGCAGCAGTTCCGTGCGCTGACGGCCGTCCAGCGCGCGGTCGAAGCCGTCGGCGAGGACGGTGAGAGCCCGCATGGCGTCGGGGACCTCGCCTGGTGTGTCGACGTCCAGCACGCCCGGGCCGGTGAGCAGCACCAAGGCCAGCGCGAGATATCTCAGCTCACCGTCCCCGAGCCGGCCGAGGTCGGTCCGGATCCCGTCGCCCCGGTCGAGCAGCGCCCGTACCGTGCCGTCGCCCACCGGTTCGGCGGCCAGGTCGGCCACGGGTCCGGCGCATCCGGCGTGCACCGCGGCGACGAGTCGGGCGTGCCGGCGCCCGCATTCGGAGCGGGTGCGCCACAGCACCTCGGCGAGGTTGTCGCAGCCGGGCAGAAGGCGTCCGGAGCCCAGCGGGACGGCCTCGCGCATCCGGTCGGGACGCGGGTCGCAGGCGAAGACCGAGCGCAGGGCGACCACCGTCTGTTCGGCCGCGGCGAGCACCTGGCGCTGGCCGTCGGTCTTGCCGGCCACGCGCAGCGGGAGGAGAGCGGTGCCGAGGCGGTCGTCGGGGAGCGGGGCGCGTGTCACCGGTGAGGCTCCCGCGGTGTGCCAGGCGGCCTGTACGGCGGGGCGGCCCGGGTCGCGCAGCGCCGTCTCCAGGAGGACGAGTCCACCCGCGGTCAGCCGCTCGCCGACGATGCGCAGTTCGGGCTCCGCCTGTACGGCGACGTCGAGCCGGACCGGACCCTCGGGACCGTCCGTCGTACAGCCGATGCGGAAGCCGCGCCGACGCTGCAGGTCGGGCCGGGCCCGCTCGGGCACACAGGCCGCCGGGTCCGGGAACACCGCGGCGAGCGGCGCGCCGCCGCCGAGCCGGGCGAGCGCCTCGTACGCCCGCAGCGCACTCGACTTGCCGCACCCGCTGGGCCCGGCGAAGAGCGTGAACGCCCCGACGGGAAGCCCGGCGCCCCGATGCCCCGCGAACGCGGACAGCCGCAGCTCGGTGACCCGCGGCCGCGCCCATCTGTCCCTACGGGCCGAGCCGTCGAGGGCCGCCGGCGCGGGCGGTGGCTGCGGTGGGGCGGGGGCCTGCTCCCGCTTCGGGGCGGGTGGGGTGGGCCCGGGTGCTCGGTCCGGAGGGACGCGTTCCGGCGGGACGGGTGTGGGGGGTGCGGTCATATCCGGACCGTAGGGGGCCCGGTGGAAGGGGAACCGTTCCGGCTTCGGGACCTTCCTACGAACGGGGGACCGGCCTCAGGTGCCGGAGACCCCGGCGCCCTCCATGAGCCCGCTGACCTCGGTCCCGGGCGGGGTGAGCAGGAACACGTTCCGGTCCACGCGGTGCATTCCGCTGCCCAGGCCGAAGACGACACCGGTGCTGAAGTCGAGGACGCGCTTGGCCACCTCGGTCTCCGCGCTGGAGAGGTCGAGCAGGACCGGCACGCCCGCCATGAGCGTCTCGGCCACCTCGCGGGCGTCCGCGAAGACATTGACCCGCAGGACGACGAACCGCCGCCGGGTCTCGGTCTCCGCGTCCGGGAGGGAGCGGTGGCTCACCGCGGAGGGCCAGGCGTCGCGCCCCCGGAGCGGCACGACCTGCGCGAGCCCTTCCCACTGTTCATCGGTGACGTCGTAACGGCTCACCGGATCCCCCCGAACTGACTCGCACTCCATGCCTGCACCTGCCAATTCTTACGCCAAGTCACCCGTTCGGCCCAACAGCGACACGAAGCGCGACCCGACCGACGGGGTCCTTCCTTCCGTTACCTCCTGTGACACTTGTGCGAAATAGCCCGCTTCTTACCGCCCTCACACCGGACTCTTCACCTCCTGCGATCCCCCGCTCACCGGTCGCGATTACGGTCCGATGTCGTGCACTTGGCAGAAAAACAGCTGGTGACACCCGGCCGGCGGACGCAGTCGGCGGTGTCCGCCGCCCCGGGGCTCCCGGCACAGTGGCATCGCGTCCTCACCCTCCTCGCCGATGTGAGCCTGTTCATCGGGACGCGTGCGGTGTGGACACAGGCGGCGACCCACCGTCTCGTCCTCGCGGCGGTCATCTCCGTCTGCTACGCCTCGATCCTGGTGACCGGCGTGCTGGCCCTGACGGTCCGCCGCGCACGCTCGCTGGCCCGCCTGGACCTGGTGGTCCTGGTGACCGCGGTGGCGCTCACCCTGTGCGGCTGGGCGCTGAACCACAGCGGCGGCGACGAGGCGGTCCTCACCACCCAGGCCGCCAAGGAACTGGTCGCCGGGCACACCGTCTACGGACAGCCCTGGCCCTGGCTCTTCAGCGGCAAGGGCGTCGCCATCACGCCGACGATAAACGGCGGGTACGACTTCACGTACGGCTATCCCCCGCTGGCCCCGCTGCTGGCCGCCCCGCTGCTGTGGCTGGGGCACGGGGGCGCGGCCGCGACGGCGGTCGGCACCGGCGCGCTGGTTGTCGGCGCGGTCGTGATGTGGCGGATGCTGCCGGTGCCGTGGCGGTCGGCGGCCACGATGGCCTGTCTGGGCTTCGGGTTCCTGCCGTCGTACGCCCGGCTCGGCTATCCGGCGATCCTCGGCATGGCCCTGCTGGTGCCGGTGGTGGTGCGCTGGCCGCGGATCGGGAGGGGCGGGCGGCTCGGTGCCGCCGGGATCGCGCGGGCCGTGTGTCTGGGGGCCGCGTGCGCGGCGCAGCAACTTCCCTGGTTCGTCGCGCCGTTCCTGCTGGCCGGGATCTACGCGGTGCGCCGCGGCGAGCTGGGCGGGCGTGCGGCGGGGCTGGTGGTCCTGCGGGTGGTGGGGATCGCTGTCACGGTGTGGCTGCTGATCAACACGTACTTCATCGTGTCCGAGCCCGGCCCGTGGCTGGCGGGGATCGCCCTGCCGCTGACGCAGGGCGCGGTGCTGCACGGCCAGGGCCTGGTGGACATCTCGCTGTATTTCACCAACGGCAGTGACCGGCTCGACTGGTACTCGCACGCGAGCATGCTCCTCGCGGCGGCCCTGCTCGCGCTGTTCGTCCTGTTCGTACGGCGGCTGGGCCCGGCGGCGACCGTGCTGCCCTGGCTGGCCTTCTATCTGGCGACCCGTTCCCAGGACGGCTACTACCTGATGATGACCCCGCTGTGGCTGGCCGCGGCGGTCACCGCGCCCCTCGCGGAGTTCGAGAACGCCTGGCAGCCGCGCCCGGGGCCGCTGACCGGCCCCCGGCGCCGCACTGCCCTGGCCGCGGCGATCGCCCTGCTGGTCACCCCGGCCCTGGTGTGCGCGGCGCTGGCGGTGTCGGGCAGGCCGCCGCTCCAGATGGAGGTCGCCTCGGTGCGCCGGGCCTCGGCGAACGCGATCTCGGCGCTGACCGTGCGGGTGGTCAACACGGGCGACGCCGCGCTCACCCCGCACTACACCCTCACCACGGGCCAGGGCATGAACAAGTACTGGTCGCTCGCGCGGGGTCCGGCCACGATTCCCGCCCACGGCACGGCAAGCGTGGAACTCCGTCCGCCCAAGGGCAGGTTCCCGCTCCCCCGACCGAGCGTCCGCATCCGGCTGCGCGCCTTCACGGCGTCCCCGCAGACGCTGTCCAGCCAGGACATACGACTGCGCAAGAACACCGCCAAAGCAGGCTGACCGGACCGATTCAGACTCCCGCGCGCGCGAACCGCAGCGCGGCGGTCACCGTCGCCAGGCCGCGGATCACCCCCAGCTGATTCCGCCCACGCCGATCCGCGGCCGACTGATGCCACGCACCGCGAGCCGACCCACGGCAGCCGCCACCCCGCAGCCCGGCGCCGGCGCGCCCCCCACGGCGTCCCCCTGGACGCCGACCAGCCACCGGACCGATCAGGCCCCCGCGCGCGTGAACCGCAGCGTGGCCGTCACCGTCGCCAGGCCGCGGATCATCCCCAGTTGGTTCCAGGTCATGCCGAACTCGGCGCGGTCCACGGTGAACTCGGTCTCCAGTGTGAGCGCGTCGGCGGTCGCCGCGGTGACGCGTGCGGTGAGGGACTGCGGGCGGCTGATGCCGCGGACGGTGAGCTGGCCGTTGACGTGTGCCGTGTCGCCGTCGCGCAGTTCGGCGCCGCGGACGGCGAAGGTGATCTCCGGGTGGTGGTCGGCGTCGAAGAAGTCGGCCGAGCGCAGATGGGTGTCGCGCTTGGCGTGCTTGGTGTCCAGCGAGGCGACGTCCAGGGTCACGGTGCCCGTGGCGGACCCGTCGGGCCGGACCTCGCCCTGACCGGCGACGGCGGCGAAGGTGCCCTTCACGGCCCCCAGGCCCCAGAAGGTCTTGTGGCTCAGGGCCACGGTGGTGGCGGTCGGGTCGAGCTGCCAGACACCTGTTTCCACGGCGACGGTCATGGTCGTACTCCCAAGTGATGCATCCGAGTGGCGATGCGTGCGAGTGGTTCAAATTTGGATGACTGCACGCTAGCCCATCATCCAAATTTGGACAACAGGTAGACTCGAACCATGGCCGCCCCCGACGAGCACCCCGCCGACCAGCCCGAATGCTGTGCCCGGGAGGGCAATGGGCTGCTCCCCGGAGAGCTGCGCGCCTGGATGCTCCTGCTGGCCGCGACCGGGGCGGTGGAGCAGCGGCTGCGCTCCGCGGTGAAGGAGAACCTCGACGTCTCCCACGACGAATTCCTCATCCTGTGCCTGCTGGCCGAGCACCCCCGGGACGGCCTGCGCATGACCCGGATCGCCGACCTCCTGGGCCGCCCGAAGACCCGGCTCACGTACCAGATCGCCTGCCTCCAGCACGCCGGCCTGGTCACCCGCCAAACGGTCTGCGGCGACAAGCGGGGCGTCCAGGTCACCCTCACCGAGAAGGCCCGGCGGCTGCTGAAGGAAACCTCCGGACTGCTCGCCGCGACGGTCAAGGAGGCGCTCGCCGAGTTCGTCGGACCCGAGCAGCGCGACGCGGTGAGCGGACTGCTGCCCGGCCTCGCCGACGGGACCTGCTGACGGCCCCGCGCACAACCCCTGCTGACGGTACGAAAGCGGGCGTACGGCACCGGAGAGGCACAGGTCACAACCGCGAGGAGGGAAACGTCACAGCCCCCGCGCCGCTGCCATTTGAGCGGCCTGCCCTAGCATCCGAGCATGACGGTCCTGCCTGACGACGGGCTCTCACTGGCCGCCGAGTTCCCTGACGCGACACACGAGCAGTGGCAAGCCCTGGTCGAGGGTGTGCTGCGCAAGTCGGGCAAGGAAGTCTCGGGCGCGGCAGCTGAGGACGCTCTGTCCACGACGCTGGAGGACGGGCTGCGCACCCGTCCCCTGTACACCGCGCGCGACACCGCGCCCGACCCCGGCCTGCCCGGCTTCGCGCCCTTCGTGCGCGGCGGCCGCTCCGAAGGCAGCACCGCGGGCGGCTGGGACGTACGGCAGCGGCACGCGGCGGCCGAGGACGGCGCGATCCTGACCGACCTGGAGAACGGCGTCACCTCGCTGTGGCTGCTCGTGGGCCGGGGCGGCATCCCGGTCTCCGGCCTCGCCCGCGCGCTCGACGGTGTCTATCTCGACCTGGCCCCGGTGGTGCTCGACGCCGGACGTGACGTCGAGGCCGCCGCGGTGGAACTGCTGCGGCTCTACGAGGAGCGGGGCGTCGACCCGAAGGCGGTGCGCGGCAACCTGGGCGCCGACCCGCTCGGCCTCGAGGCCCGCACCGGCACCTCGCTGGACTTCGCGCCGGTCGCCGCCCTCGCCGCGCGGTGCGCCGAGACCTGGCCGGGGCTGCGCGCGCTGACCGTGGACGCGCTGCCGTACCACGAGGCCGGCGGCTCGGCCGCGCAGGAGCTGGGCGCCTCCCTGGCCACCGGTGTGGCCTATCTGCGTGAGCTGACCGAGGCGGGCCTCACGGCCGAACAGGCCCTGGCACAGCTGGAGTTCCGCTTCGCGGCCACCGCCGACCAGTTCCTGACGGTCGCCAAGCTGCGCGCGGCCCGCCGGCTGTGGGCGCGGGTCGCCGAGGTGTGCGGGGCGCCCGGCGCGGGCGCGCAGGTGCAGCACGCGGTGACCTCGCCGGTGATGATGACCCGCCGCGACCCGTGGGTGAACATGCTGCGCGCGACGGTCGCGACGCTCGCGGCCGGGGTGGGCGGGGCCGACTCCGTCACCGTACTGCCGTTCGACCACGCGCTCGGTCTGCCGGACGCGTTCGCCCGCCGGATCGCCCGCAACACGTCGACGATCCTGGTCGAGGAGTCCCACCTGGCGCGGGTCATCGACCCGGCGGGCGGCTCCTGGTACGTGGAGTCGCTCACCGACGAAATCGCCCGCGCGGGCTGGGAGTTCTTCCGGTCGATCGAGCGCGACGGCGGCCAGGCGGCCGTGCTGCGCTCGGGCCGGATCCGTACGGACCTGGCCACGACCTGGGCGGAGCGCTCCAAGAAGCTCGCCAAGCGGCGTGAACCCATCACCGGTGTCAGCGAGTTCCCGTTCCTGGCCGAGAAGCCCGTGGAGCGCGAACCCGCTCCCGAGGGGCCCTCCGGCGGGCTGCCGCGCGTGCGCCGCGACGAGGCGTACGAGGAGCTGCGCGCCCGCTCCGACGCCCACCTCGCGGCGACCGGCTCCCGCCCCCGGGTCTTCCTCGCCACGATCGGCTCGGCCGCCGCGTACACCGCGCGCTCGACGTTCGCCGCCAACCTCTTCCAGGCGGGCGGCATCGAGCCGGTCACCGAGGGCGGCTTCGAGGACAGCGGCGCCACCGAGGCCGTGCTGTGCTCCAGCGACGCGCTGTACGAGGAGCAGGCAGAGCAACTGGCCCGGTCCCTGAAGGCGGCGGGCGCCCGGCACGTGTTCCTCGCGGGCCGCCCCGCCGAGTACGCGGACATCGACTCGTACGTCTTCGCGGGCTGCGACGCCGTCGCCACGCTGTCCGCGACCCTCGACCGCATGGGAGTGTCCTGATGGGAATCCCCGACTTCTCCGGGATCGAGCTGGGGACGCCGGTCGCCGACGGCGGTGCCGAGGAGTGGCGTACGGCCGTCAAGCGGGCGACCGGCGCCGAGGAGGCGCTCTGGGAGACCCCGGAGGGCATCGGCGTCAAGCCGCTCTACACCGGCCGTGACCTGGAGGGCCTGGACTTCCTGGGCACCTACCCGGGCATCGCGCCGTATCTGCGCGGCCCGTACCCGACGATGTACGTCAACCAGCCCTGGACGATCCGCCAGTACGCGGGCTTCTCCACCGCAGAGGAGTCCAACGCCTTCTACCGGCGCAACCTGGCGGCCGGTCAGAAGGGCCTGTCGGTCGCCTTCGACCTGCCCACGCACCGGGGTTACGACAGCGACCACCCGCGCGTGACCGGTGACGTCGGCATGGCGGGCGTGGCGATCGACTCGATCTACGACATGCGGCAGCTGTTCGACGGGATTCCGCTGGACAGGATGACCGTGTCGATGACGATGAACGGCGCCGTACTGCCGGTGCTGGCGCTGTACATCGTGGCGGCGGAGGAACAGGGCGTACCGCCCGAGAAGCTGGCCGGAACCATTCAGAACGACATTCTGAAGGAGTTCATGGTCCGCAACACCTACATCTACCCGCCGAAGCCGTCGATGCGGATCATCTCCGACATCTTCGCGTACACCTCGCAGCGGATGCCCCGCTACAACTCCATCTCCATCTCCGGCTACCACATCCAGGAGGCGGGTGCGACGGCCGACCTGGAGCTGGCGTACACGCTCGCGGACGGTGTGGAGTACATCCGGGCGGGCCGCGAGGCGGGCCTGGACGTGGACGCGTTCGCGCCCCGGCTCTCGTTCTTCTGGGCGATCGGCATGAACTTCTTCATGGAGATCGCGAAGTTGCGGGCGGCCCGGCTGCTGTGGGCCAAGCTGGTCTCCCAGTTCGAGCCCAAGAACACCAAGTCCCTGTCCCTGCGCACCCATTCGCAGACCTCGGGCTGGTCGCTGACCGCACAGGACGTGTTCAACAACGTCACGCGCACCTGTGTCGAGGCCATGGCCGCGACCCAGGGCCACACCCAGTCGCTGCACACCAACGCCCTCGACGAGGCCCTGGCCCTGCCGACCGACTTCTCGGCGCGCATCGCCCGCAACACCCAGCTGCTCATCCAGCAGGAGTCCGGCACGACCCGGGTCATCGACCCGTGGGGCGGCAGCGCCTACGTGGAGAAGCTGACGTACGACCTCGCCCGCAAGGCCTGGGCGCACATCCAGGAGGTCGAGCTGGCCGGCGGTATGGCGCAGGCCATCGACGCCGGTATCCCGAAGCTGCGCGTGGAGGAGGCGGCCGCGCGCACACAGGCCCGCATCGACTCCGGCCGCCAGCCGGTGATCGGCGTCAACAAGTACCGCGTCGAGAACGACGAGGCGATCGAGGTCCTCAAGGTCGACAACTCCTCCGTGCGCGCCCAGCAGATCGAGAAGCTGCGGCGGCTGCGCGCGGAGCGGGACGAGACCGCGTGCCGGGACGCGCTGGACGCGCTGACCCGGGCCGCGGACGGCGAGGGCAACCTGCTGGAGCTGGCGGTGCGCGCGGCCCGCGCCAAGGCCACCGTCGGCGAGATCTCCGACGCCCTGGAGAAGGTGTACGGCCGGCACGCGAGCCAGATCCGTACGATCTCCGGCGTGTACCGCAACGAAACCGGCCAGTCCCCGTCCGTGGACCGCACCCGCGCCCTGGTGGACGCCTTCGAGGAGGCCGAGGGACGCCGACCGCGCATCCTGGTCGCCAAGATGGGCCAGGACGGACACGACCGCGGCCAGAAGGTGATCGCCACCGGCTTCGCCGACCTCGGCTTCGACGTCGACGTCGGCCCGCTGTTCCAGACCCCGGAGGAGGTCGCCCGCCAGGCGGTCGAGGCGGACGTCCATGTGGTCGGCGTGTCCTCGCTGGCCGCCGGTCACCTCACCCTCGTACCGGCGCTGCGCGAGGCGCTCGCCGAGGAGGGCCGGGAGGACATCATGATCGTGGTCGGCGGGGTGATTCCGCCGCAGGACGTGCCGACGCTCCTGGAGATGGGCGCCACGGCCGTGTTCCCGCCCGGGACGGTGATCCCGGACGCGGCGTACGACCTGGTGAAGCGGCTGTCGGCCGATCTCGGCCACGATCTGTAGAGCCCCATGGCAGCGATCGATCTCGACACATATGTGAAGGGTGTGCTCGACGGGAAGCGGGCGATCGTGGCCCGTGCGATCACTCTCGTCGAGTCCACCCGGCCGCAGCACCGGGCGCTGGCACAGGAGTTGCTCACCGAGCTGCTCCCGCACAGCGGCCGGGCGCGGCGGATCGGCATCAGCGGGGTGCCGGGCGTGGGCAAGTCGACGTTCATCGACGCGTTCGGCACGCTGCTGACCTCGCTCGGGCACCGGGTGGCGGTGCTCGCCGTGGACCCGTCCTCCACCCGCACCGGCGGCTCCATCCTGGGCGACAAGACCCGGATGGAGCGCCTCGCGGTGGACCCGGCGGCCTTCGTACGCCCCTCCCCCAGCGCGGGCACGCTGGGCGGGGTCGCCAAGGCCACCCGTGAGTCCATGGTCGTGATGGAGGCGGCGGGCTACGACGTGATCCTGGTGGAGACCGTCGGTGTCGGCCAGTCCGAGACCGCGGTCGCCGACATGGTCGACTCCTTCCTGCTGCTCACCCTGGCCCGCACCGGTGACCAGTTGCAGGGCATCAAGAAGGGCGTCCTGGAGCTTGCCGACGTGATCGCGGTCAACAAGGCGGACGGCCCGCACGAGCGCGATGCCCGCGCCGCCGCACGGGAGTTGGCGGGCGCGTTGCGGCTGATGCACGGCAAGGACGCCTTCTGGACCCCGCCGGTGCTCAGTTGCAGCGCCCGCGAGTCGACCGGCCTGGAGGTCGTCTGGGAGCGCCTTGAGCAGCACCGTACGCTCCTCGACTCCACGGGCCGGCTCACCGCCAAGCGGCGGGATCAGCAGGTCGGCTGGACCTGGGCGATGGTGCGCGACGAACTGCTGGGCCGGCTGCACGCCGATCCGGCGGTGCGGGAGGCCGCGCCCGGTCTCGAACAGCGGGTCAGGGAGGGCTCGTTGACGGCGACGCTGGCCGCCGAGCGGATCCTGGAGGCGTTCCGGGGGCCCGTCGGCTGACCTCGTGGTCCTCGGCGGTGCTCATACCGGCTGGTTCCCGTGTTTGCGGGACGGCATCGTGGCGTGCTTGGCGTGGAGCATCGCCAGGGAGCGGATGAGGACGGCCCGGGTGTCCGCGGGGTCGATGACGTCGTCCACCAGGCCGCGTTCGGCGGCGTAGTAGGGGTGCATCAGTTCCTCCTGGTACTGCTGGACGCGCTGCGCGCGTGCCGCCTCCGGGTCCGGCGCGGCGGCGATCTCGCGGCGGAAGACGACGTTCGCGGCACCTTCCGCGCCCATCACCGCGATCTCGTTGGTGGGCCAGGCGAAGGTCAGGTCGGCGCCGATGGACTGGCTGTCCATGACGATGTACGCGCCGCCGTACGCCTTGCGCAGGATCACCGATATACGGGGGACGGTCGCGTTGCAGTAGGCGTAGAGGAGTTTGGCGCCGTGGCGGATGATGCCGCCGTGCTCCTGCTCGCGGCCCGGCAGGAAGCCCGGGACGTCGACGAGCGTGACCAGCGGGATGCTGAAGGCGTCGCAGGACTGGACGAACCTCGCCGCCTTGTCACTGGCATTGATGTCCAGGGCGCCCGCGAAGGAGGCCGGCTGGTTGGCCACGATGCCGACGACATGGCCGTCGAGCCGGGCCAGGGCGCAGATGATGTTGGTGGCCCAGCCCGCATGCACCTCGAAGATCTCGCCGTCGTCGACGATCTCCTCGATGACGGGACGCATGTCGTACGAGCGTCCCGGGTCGCCCGGCACCAGGTCGAGCAGGTCCTCGCCCCGGCGGGTCGGGGAGTCGTCCGGCCGTACGGCGGGCGGCAGTTCGCGGTTGTTCTGCGGCAGCATCGACAGCAGATAGCGCACCTCGGCGAGGCATTCGGCCTCGTCCTCGTACGCGAAGTGCGCGGCGCCGGAGACGGTGGCGTGCACATCGGCGCCGCCGAGCCCGTCGTGGCTGATCCGCTCGCCGGTGACGGCCTGCACCACGTCCGGGCCGGTGATGTACATCTGCGAGGTGCCGCGGACCATGAACACATAGTCGGTGAGGGCGGGCGAGTACGCGGCACCTCCGGCGCACGGGCCGAGCATCACGCTGATCTGTGGGATGACGCCGGACGCGGCCACGTTGCGGCGGAAGATGCCGCCGTACCCGGCGAGTGCGGTGACGCCCTCCTGGATGCGGGCGCCGGCGCCGTCGCTCAGCGCCACCAGGGGCGCGCCCGCGGCCAGCGCCCGGTCCATCACCTTGTGGATCTTCGAGGCGTGCGCCTCGCCGAGAGAGCCGCCGAAGATGCGGAAGTCATGGGCGTAGACGAAGACCGTGCGGCCCTCCACCGTGCCCCAGCCGGTGACCACGCCGTCCGTGTGGGGCCGCTTGTTCTCCAGCCCGAACCCGGTGGCGCGGTGCCGGCGCAGCGGCTCGGTCTCCTGGAAGCTCCCCTTGTCGAGGAGCAGTTCGAGGCGCTCGTGGACGGTCAGCTTGCCCTTGGCCCACTGCTGCTCGGTGGCACGCGGACCGGGGCCCTCACGCGCCGTCTGCTTGACCAGTTCGAGCAGGGCCACCCGGGACCGCGGGTCGGGGCGCGACGGTGGCTGGGTCATGGGGGCGAGTGAGGCGGTCTCCTCGGTCACGGTCATGGGTCACCCATCCATGTGGCTCAGGGTATTCGGACCGTCAATTCAAACCGGCCGGCCCGGCAAGGGACCACAGCGCACACCCCCTATGGTCGGCGACCGCCCCCCTACTAAGGGTGGCGGACGGGGCCGAACAGGGGTTGGTGGGGCCTTGCCGAGTCGCGCTTGCAGCGCGTGCTGTCGCCCCCGGGCTGACGCACACCGCCCGGCGGCCGTCGCCGTCACGTCGGCATGCCGCGCTCGGCGAGGCCGCTCTCATACGCAATGATGACCAACTGCGCGCGGTCCCGGGCGTGCAGCTTCGCCAGGAGGCTGCCGACATGGGTCTTCACCGTCGGCATGCTGATGACGAGGTGTGCGGAGATCTCCGTGTTGGACAGCCCGTTCGCGATCAGTACGAGGACTTCCTGTTCCCGCTTGGTGAGTCCGACGAGTCGCGGTGCCGGCTGTGTCGCCTCGCCGCGGCGGGAGAAGTTCGCGATGAGGCGCCGGGTGACCGTCGGCGCCAGTACGCCCTCCCCGGTGGCGATGACGTGGACGCCGTTGACCAGTTCGGACGGTGAGGCGTCCTTCAGCATGAAGCCGCTGGCGCCGAACTGGAGGGCCGGGTGGACGTACTCGTCCATGTCGAACATGGTGAGGGCCAGCACCCGGACGCCGGCCAGCGTCTCGTCGGAGCAGATCTCCCGGGTGGCCGCGATGCCGTCGAGGCCGAACTTCCCGCCGTGGTCGTCAGTCAGCTGCTGGGATTCCACCAGACGACCGCCGACCTGTGGCAGCGAGAAAGCCAGGGAGTCAGTCCCCAATACGCCGCCGATCTCGTCCGGCGCTCAGGCCCGGAAGCACGGTTCACCACAAAGCACTGCCGTTCAGAAGCGGGAGCGCCCTCTCAGGTCCCTGTCTATGAACTCGATTGCCTCACGCCTGCTCTCGCTCGACAAGTAGCTGCTGATCTGTTGAATTCGCTGCCACCTTTCCTGACTTCGATCGAAATTGCCGCTAAGCTCCGGCAAGGCAAGCGGTGCGGCAGAAAGCGTTGCGGCATGACGCCTCTTCGCCTCCTTTACTCCCAATACGGCGCGCAATATCAGACTAGCGGAGTCTTCACGCATATCCCAATGAGCGATCGCGCCCGTAGCTGAAACGTGGAGGTATTGGGAAATCGGGGTCCAGTCATGCCTCAGGATCTGTTGCACTATCTTTTCGGCAGATTCCCGCGCCGAGTCCTTCGACGTACCCGTTTGGACGATGACAAACTGGTCTCCCCGCAAGCGGCAAACCTGGGCCAACGCCGTATGCCCTGAAACTATCCTGCTGCATTCATCGACGACGAGGTCCCCAACGTGCTCACCGTAGACCTGGTTGATATTGAGTAGCCCATCCACGTCGAGATATGTGAGCGAGGCCGACGCCGCCCCGTGAACTACCCCGGCTACGAAATCAGCGCATTCGCTTTCGTTGAGCAGCAGGATCGAGTCGGAGATGGAGTCGAGCGCTGGCTCAGCGCGGACGCTGGAACGTTCATTCCTGCCCATTACCGGACGTAGGGCCTTCGCCTCGGCCGTCGCATGGAGACGCATATCATCCACGCCGCTATACCCCTCAAGCGCCATTCTGGTACAGGCTTGCTCAACGGCTTCGTGGATTGTGGCCCCATAAGCAAGGGCGCGGTAGAACGCGGCAGCGAACACCTCCGCCGCCTCGTCGTCCCAGCGATCCATCGTCCCAATGGCACATCCGACGATGCGACGAATGCTTTTAGCCAGCCCTTCCGAATAGCAGGAATTGAGCAGAACCGCTTTAAGGTTCTTGGACACATCCAGTTTGAGTAGCCTCAGGAGTGCATCCTGCGTGACCGGCAAGGCTTGTCGGTTATTTCCCACGAGGGAGATGCCCTGTCGAGATCCATGACCGGAGAAGTGCAGAATTTCCGGCGCGTGATCGTTCATTGCCCGCAGCAGGTCATCCGGCCTCGCCGCCCAAATCGGGATGAGCTCAATCCGGTCAGCGAATCGACTCCCGAAAATGCCCCCTTCAATTGATCGAATCTCTTCATCGAGCGCCAACCGACCGGTATCCTGCGCGTTTGCCGCGACAAAAAGGATCTTCATTCGCCCTGACCGCCATCAGATGCCGAAGCCTGAAGTAGTCGTTCAACCTGAATCAATCCGGCCTCTGGATTGCGACCTTCAATTTCGACTTCAGTGTTACCGACCTTCACGCGGATCTTTGTCACAGATGCGTCTATCCACTGTCGAATGGCTGCGACAGCCACCGTGGCGGCCCCTCCTGTGCCGCAAGCCACGGAGACGAGGCTCCATATGGACGATCCTCGGTCGCCACGGAAGCGGCTCTTGACGGGGTCATCGAGTTCACTGCGGACATCCGGTAGCGCCGCCAGGGCTCTGGCCAGCTCGTCTCCCCGTGTGGTGGTGTCCACAAAGATCGCCATCTCCGCGACCATGGTCTCCCCAGTTCGCCGGCTCCGCTCCGTCTCGCCGACGGGTGTGTAGATGCTACCCACGTAATCCCCTCCGTCGCCGGGGAGTTGTGGCAGCAACGTCCCGGCACCCAGCGCACGGAGCTCCGCAGTCGACACCCGCCCGGACTTCTCAAGCGCCCAGCACCAGGAACCATCTGCCCCGCTTTCCGCAAGTTGCGTCAGCCGGTTCTACCGGCACGGGCTGAGGGAAGGATGAGTTGAGGTGCAGCGCCAGATCAGGGGGTGCGACGTCTTCGCAACTCGAAGGCAGGCGCCGAGTGGGGGGTCCTCGATCAGCTTTCGGGCGTACAGGGCAGTGAAGGAGTTGTTCAGCCCTCGCACGCCCTCGGGCAGCTGCCACCGACTCCGCCGGCACGTGCCGGTTGCCCAGCAGCCCCTGGCCTCGTAACCCCTCCATCAGGTGCCGCATCACTTCCAGATACGGAGCCGGGGAGAACAGCGCCAGCCCCAGCACGAAGTACACCACCTCTTTTGGCTCCGACAGCCGTTCGACCGCCGGGACCACCGAGCAGCCTACGCGCGCAACCTAAAGCAACGGCATGACTCTGTTGGCGATGTTGATGGGGTGCTGACGACCGGGCCGGTGAGTGGTTGGCTGGTTGGGCGTGGGGTGGTGTCGGCGGTGGGGGGGTGGTCGCGATGTCGCTGCGGCCGGAAAGCCATCAGAGGATCCCGGTCAGGACGGTGCGGACCGCGCGGGCGGCGTGTCCGAAGGGCACGCCGGCAATGCTGATCAGGGACCGGTTGGACGTGCTGTTCGAGGACGGGGAGTTCGCCGGGTTGTACCCCTCGGACGGCAGGCCAGGGCTGTCGCCGGGGCAGTTGGCGCTGGTGTCGGTGCTGCAGTTCGCGGAGAACCTGTCTGACCGGGCGGCGGCGGACGCGGTGCGGACCAGGATCGACTGGAAGTACGCGCGGGGGCTGGAGCTGGACGATCCCGGGTTCGACTACTCGGTGTTGTGTAAGTTTCGGCCCGGCTGGCCGAGGGCGGCGCCGCTGACCGGCTGCTGGAGGCGATGCTGGACCGCCTGAGGGAGGCCGGCTTGCTGAAGGCCCGGGGGACGGCAGCGCACCGACGCCACCCATGTGCCGGCCGCGGTGCGCTTGGTCAGCGCGCCTTCGCCACCGGTTCCAGAATCGCCACGCACTCCACATGATGCGTCATCGGAAACAGATCGAACGCCCGCAGCGTCCGCACCCGGTACCCGCCCTCGCGGAAGTAGCCGAAGTCCCGGGCCAGGGCCGCCGGGTCGCAGGCCACGTAGGCGACGCGGCGGGCGCCCAGTGAGGTCAGGTGGGCGACCGTCTGGCGGCCGGCGCCGGCGCGCGGGGGGTCGAGGACGATCAGGTCGACCTCGGTGATGCCGGTGCGGGGCAGGACGGACTCGACCTTGCCCTGTTCGATGCGGACGCGGGGGAAGTCGGCGAGGTTGTGGCGGGCGTCCTCGACGGCGCGCTTGCCGGACTCGATGCCGAGGACCGCGCCCTTCTCGCCGAGGCGGTCCGCGAGGGCGCCGGCGAAGAGGCCGACACCGCAGTAGAGGTCCAGGGCCATCTCGCCCTTACGCGGAAGCAGGCCCTGCATGACTGCCGTCACCAGGGTGTCCGCCGCCTTCGGGTGGACCTGCCAGAAGCCTCCGCTGCCGACGCGATGGGTGCGGCCGTCCGCGCGCTCACGGACGAAGGGGCGGCCGTGGACGCGGTGCACACCGCCGTCCTTCTCGCCGACGCGCATCACCGACACCGGCTTGTCCAGCTCGACGATCGGGAGGCGGGCACCGGGCCGCGGGGTCAGGATCACCTGGCGGTCCTGCGAGCCCGTCGCCGCGATCGCCTCGATCGACTCCATACCGGTCCAGTCGCGCTTCTCGATGCCCAGCTCGGTGACACCGGCCGCCGCGATCATGCAGTGGTCGATGCGCTCCACCTCGTGCGAGCGGTGGCGGCGCAGGCCCGCGTGGCCCTCGGCGTCGACGGCGTACTGGACGCGGGTGCGCCACTGGGGCACCTCGCCCGCCGGCAGCTTGTCGCCCTCGGCGGGCATCACCGTGCCGTCCCAGCCCGCCTCCTCGGGCGTGAGGCCCGCGAGCCGCTGCAGCTGCTCGGCGATGACCTCGCCCTTGAGGCGGCGCTGGGCGCCGGGCTTGGCGTGCTGCCAGTCGCAGCCGCCGCAGCGGCCGGGACCGGCGTAGGGGCAGGGGGCCTCGATACGGTCCTTGGAGGCCTCCAGCACCTCGACCGCGTCCGCCCGCAGATACCGGGCGCCCTCCTCGCCCTCCGTCACCCGGGCCACGACCCGCTCGCCGGGCAGCGCGTGCCGGACGAACAGCACCTGGCCCTCGGACGTACGGGCGATGCAGTGGCCGCCGTGGGCGACGGCGCCGACCTCGACCTCGTACTCCTCGCCCACCAGCGACTTCTTCGGTTCTGCCTGCATGGCGGGGTGACTCCAGATCGAGGGGCGGTACAACAGCCCACCAGTCTACGTCGTCACCCGCACCGCTCAGTTCCCGGCGGTCGGCTCCTTCGGCCGCTGCTGGGCGGGACCGCGTCGCACCGCACCCGGCGCGTTCCACTCCTGCCGCTTACGGGCACGGACCTTGGCCGCCTCGGAGGACTCCAGCTGGTACGGCACCGAGGTGACCATGACGCCCGCGGTGAACAGCAGACGGCCCTTGAGCCGCAGGGCGCTCTGGTTGTGCAGCAGGTGCTCGTACCAGTGGCCGACCACATACTCCGGGATGATCACCGAGACCGCGTCGCGCGGGGACTCCGCGCGCAGGCCCTTGACGTACTCGATGATCGGGCGCGTGATCTCACGGTACGGCGAGTCGAGCACCTTCAGCGGCACGTCGATGCCGCGCCGCTCCCACTCCTCGCGCAGCGCCTTCGTCTCCGCCGGGTCGACGTTGACGGTGAGCGCCTCCAGGGTGTCGGAGCGCATCAGCTTGGCGTAGGCCAGGGCGCGCAGGGTGGGGCGGTGGATCTTGGAGATGAGGACGAGGGAGTGGACGCGGGAGGGCCGCACGCTGTCGTCGCTCGGGCTCTCGGGGGCGGCGATCTCCTCGGACACACGGTCGTAGTGGCGGCGGATCGCGGTCATCGTCGCGTAGAAGATGACCATGCCCAGCAGGGCCACCCAGGCACCGTGCGTGAACTTGGTGACGAGGACGACGACCAGGACCAGGCCGGTGAAGAAGGCGCCGAAGGCGTTGATCGCCCGGGAGCGGACCATGTGGCGGCGCTTGGCCTGGTCCTTCTCGGTGGCGAGGTGGCGGTTCCAGTGCCGGACCATGCCGGTCTGGCTGAGCGTGAAGGACACGAACACGCCGACGATGTACAGCTGGATCAGCCGCGTCGAGTCGGCGCCGTAGATCACGACCAGCAGGGCCGCCGCGCCCGCGAGCAGCACGATGCCGTTGGAGAAGGCGAGGCGGTCGCCTCGGGTGTGCAGCTGGCGCGGCAGGTAGCGGTCCTGGGCGAGGATCGAGCCGAGCAGCGGGAAGCCGTTGTACGCGGTGTTCGCCGCCAGGAACAGCACCAGGGCGGTGGCGGCCGCGAGCAGGATGAACAGGAAGCTGCCCTTGCCGAACACGGCCTCGGCGACCTGGGAGATCACCGGGTTCTGGACATAGCCCGGACCGATCGGGACGCCGTTGTGGATCAGGTCGCTGGCCGGGTTCTCGGCCATGCGCACCTTGGTCGACGTCGCGAGGGCGATGATGCCGCAGAACATGGTGACGGCCAGCAGGCCCATCATCGCGAGCGTGGTCGCCGCGTTCTTGGACTTGGGCTTGCGGAAGGCGGGGACGCCGTTGGAGATCGCCTCGACGCCGGTGAGCGCGGCACAGCCGGAGGAGAAGGCGCGCAGCAGCAGGAAGACGAGGGCGAAGCCCGCCAGACCCTGGTGTTCCGCCTTGATGTGGTAGTCGGCGGTCGGCGCGCGCATGGTGTCGCCGAGGACCAGGCCGCGGAAGGCGCCCCACATGATCATGATGAAGACGCCGCCGACGAACACGTACGTCGGGATCGCGAAGAGCTTGCCCGACTCCTTCACCCCGCGCAGGTTCATCAGCGTCAGCAGCACGATCACCGCGCTCGCGCAGAGCACCTTGTGCTCGACGACGAAGGGGACCGCGGAGCCGAGGTTCTCGATGCCGGAGGCGATGGAGACGGCGACGGTGAGGACGTAGTCGACGAGCAGCGCGCTGGCGACGGTGAGGCCCGCCTTGGGCCCGAGGTTGGTGGTGGCCACCTCGTAGTCGCCGCCGCCGCTCGGGTAGGCATGGACGTTCTGCCGGTACGAGGCGACCACGGTGAACATCAGCACGACGACCGCGACCGCGATCCAGGGGCTGAAGTGGTACGCCGACACGCCCGCGATGGACAGGACCAGCAGCACCTCTCCCGGGGCGTAGGCCACGGAAGACAGCGGGTCGGAAGCGAAGACGGGGAGTGCGATGCGCTTCGGCAGGAGCGTTTCGCCCAGCCGGTCGCTGCGCAGAGCGCGCCCGATCAGGATCCGTTTGGGCACGTCGGTCAGTTTGGACACGACAGAGAATGCTAAGCCTTCGAACTGGCTGTCGCCCACCCGCGTCCACCGATCTGTCTCAGCGCGTCCACCGATCTGCCTCAAGAGTGAAAACAGGCACGACTGGAACTGCGGATTCCGTGGTCGGTGCGATCGCCGTGTCTAGATGACAGACGCCGCCTGTCGCCGACCCCGGAGGTCCCATGCCCGCGACCGCAGAGCTCATCGGTGCCGCGTCCGCCATCGTCGGCCTCGGAATCCTCACCCTGTGCAGCGTGCGCAGCATCACTCGGCGCCGGGCGGTCAGGCGGTCGTCCGGGTACACGGCCGAGTCGCGGTTCTGAACCCGGACCCGGTTCCGCGAACCGGGCACGTCGGCCGGGCCTTCACCCGCGCGGTCCAGGCTCCCTGGAGGCACGAGCCGGGCTGTCGGTCCGTGCCGTTACGGTGGACTTGGGCACACACGGGCAGCGATCCGTACCCGCGTGGGATCACATGGGCGATTCCCCGGCATGATGTTGCCCGGTGGACCGTGAAACAGGTCCCCCGACCCGTTGCCCCGGCGAGCCGAGAGAAGGATATGAGCACTGCGTTCACGCAAGTCAGCGGCCTGAGGAGTGCGGGGTAAGACCGTGCACATCGTCATCATGGGCTGCGGAAGAGTGGGCTCCGCTCTTGCCCAGACCCTGGAACAGCAGGGCCACACGGTCGCCGTGATCGACCAGGACCCCACCGCCTTCCGTCGGCTGGGTCCCGGATTCGGCGGGCGCCGGGTCACCGGCGTCGGCTTCGACCAAGACACGCTGCGCGAGGCCGGCATCGAGGAGGCGGGCGCCTTCGCCGCCGTCTCCAGCGGAGACAACTCGAACATCATCTCCGCGCGCGTGGCCCGCGAGATGTTCGGCGTGGAGAACGTCGCGGCCCGTATCTACGACCCCCGCCGCGCGGAGGTCTACCAGCGCCTGGGCATCCCCACCGTGGCGACGGTCCGCTGGACCGCCGACCAGATGCTGCGCCGGCTGCTGCCCTCCGGGTCGGAGCCGCTGTGGCGCGATCCCACCGGCGGCGTCCAGCTCGCCGAGGTGCACGCCTCCGCGAAGTGGGTCGGCCACAAGATCAGCAAGCTGCAGGAGGAGACGGGCGTCCGCGTGGCGTTCCTGACCCGCCTCGGCGAGGCGATCCTGCCCACCTCGCAGACGGTGCTGCAGGAGGGCGACCTCGTGCACGTGATGATGCGGACGGACGACGTCGAGAAGGTCGAGGCGGCGTTCGCCGGGGGCCCTGAAGAGGAGGGCGGTCACTGATGAGGGTCGCCATTGCCGGTGCCGGCGCGGTCGGCCGGTCGATCGCCGGCGAACTGCTGGAGAACGGCCACGAGGTCCTGCTCATCGACAAGGCGCCGACCGCCATCTCGGTCGAGCGCGTCCCGCAGGCGGAGTGGCTGCTGGCCGACGCCTGTGAGATCACGTCCCTGGACGAGGCGGCGCTCCAGCGCTGCAACGTGGTGATCGCCGCGACCGGCGACGACAAGGTCAATCTGGTCGTCTCCCTGCTCGCGAAGACGGAGTACGGCGTCCCGCGTGTCGTGGCCCGGGTGAACAACCCCAAGAACGAGTGGCTGTTCACCGAGGCCTGGGGCGTCGATGTCGCCGTCTCCACGCCGCGTCTGATGTCCGCCCTGGTCGAGGAGGCGGTGAGCGTCGGCGATCTGGTCCGGCTGCTGCGCTTCAGCCACGGCGACGCCAACCTCGTCGAGCTGACCCTCCCGGAGGAGTCGGCCCTGGCCGGCACCCAGGTCGGCGACGTCGAGTGGCCCGAGGACACCTCGCTGGTCACGATCATCCGCGGCACCCGCGTCCTCACCCCCTCCAGGGACGACTCCCTGGAAGCGGGCGACGAACTCCTCTTCGTGGCCGCACAGGCCCGCGAGGAGCAGCTGGAGGACCTGCTGTCGGTCCGGCGGGACAACGGCTGACGTTCGAGGGTTACGACGATGGGGGCGCCCGGAGATCTCCGGGCGCCCCCATCGTCGTATGCGAAGTACGTGAACTCCGAAGTACGTGAACTCCGTGGGGTGGGCGAAGTGCGCGGAACTACCCGTCCCGGCGGTGCCGTCCGCCCGTGGTCTCGCCCCGCTCCGCCGCCAGTGCCGCCCTGCGCTCCTCCTCGGCCTTCTCCTCCGCCTCCATCTCCGCGAAGACGTCGATCGGCGCGGGCGCCTTCGCCAGGAAGACCCAGGTCAGCCAGACCGCGAGCAGGAAGGGCGGGATCTTGAGGGCGACCAGGACCCAGCCGAGCTGAGCGGTGTTCGCCCACCAGTAGAGCGGGAAGAGGATCGCGCACTTGGCGAGCAGGATCAGGCCCCAGGCCCAACTCGCCTTGGCGTAGGCCTTCTTGCGGCCGGGGTTGCGGGTGCGCCAAGAGAGGTTCTCCTTGAAGACCGGGCCGAGGATCAGCCCGATCAGGGGAACGCCCGCGAGGGTCGTGATGATGTACGCCAGCGCCAGGCCCAGCGTGTAGAGCATGCCGGGGAGGTAGAAGTCCTTGGCGTTGCCGGTGAACATCGCGAAGACCACACCGAAGGCGACGCCGAAGACACCGCTGAAGGCGTGCTTGACGGTGTCCTTCATCGCCAGCCGGACCACGACCAGGACGAGCGACACGGCCAGGGCGGCGATCGCGGACCAGTGCAGGTCCTTGTTGATCGTGAAGATCGTGACGAAGAGAAGGCCGGGCAGGACCGTCTCGACCATGCCCCGGACACCGCCGAACGCCTCGAACAGCGCGGCCTCGGTGACCGCCCTGGCTTCGTCCTGCTGAGTGGTGTCTTCGGTCGGCTTGTCGAGTGACGTCACGGGCTACTCCCGTCCGAGGGGTCTCAGTTCGTACTTGGGGTTGAACAGCACGCGGCGGCCCCGGCTCATCGAGATCCGGCCCGACGCGATCAGCTTGCGCCCCGGTTCTATCCCCACGATGGAGCGCCTGCCGAGCCACACCACGTCCAGGGCGGCGGAGCCGTCGAACAGCTCGGCCTCCAGGGCCGGCACTCCGGCGCGCGGCCGCAGGGTGACCGTGCGCAAGGTACCAGTAACCGTGACGATCTGCCGGTCGTGGCAGTCGCCGATCCGGACACAGCCCGCGATGTCGGCGTCCTCCCGCAGTTCCTCGGACTCCAGGTCCTCCTGGGACGAGGAAAGCCGGTCGAGCATGCGCCGGAACCGGCCCACCGGCTTTTCGGAACGAGGAACAGCTCTCATATCTGAAGCGTACCGGTGAGCACTGACGGCCACGTACCCGCGGCCCCACGCCCCGAACCCGCGCCGCCCCGGCTCACCTCTCGAACCGATACCCCATCCCCGGCTCCGTGATGCTGCATCCCCCAGGGGACAACCCCCGGACCCCCGGCCGCCCCACAGCTCACCTCTCGAACCGATACCCCATCCCCGGCTCCGTGATGAAGTGCTTGGGGTGCGAAGGGTCCGCCTCCAGCTTGCGGCGCAGCTGGGCCATGTACACGCGCAGATAGTTCGACTCGGTCCCGTACGACGGCCCCCACACCTCCTGCAGCAGCTGCTTCTGGCTGACCAGGCGGCCGGTGTGGTGCACCAGCACCTCCAGCAGATGCCACTCGGTCGGAGTCAGCCGTACGTCCTTCCCGGCCCGGTTGACCTTCTTCGCGGCCAGGTCGACCGTGAACCCCTCGGTCTCCACCAGCACGTCGTCCTCGCCGCCCCCGGTAACCGGCTCGGCCCGGCGCACGGCGGCCCGCAGCCGGGCCAGCAGCTCGTCCATGCCGAAGGGCTTGGTCACGTAGTCGTCGGCGCCTGCGTCGAGCGCCTCGACCTTCTCGTCCGAGGTGTGCCGGGCCGACAGGACCAGGATCGGCACCCGGGTCCAACCGCGCAGGCCCTTGATCACCTCGACGCCGTCCATGTCGGGCAGGCCCAGGTCCAGGACCACCGCGTCGGGGTGGCGGGAGGCGGCGAGTTCGAGGGCGGTACGGCCGTCGGCGGCCGCGTCCACCTCGTACTTGCGTGCCTTGAGGTTGATCACGAGGGCGCGCACGATCTGCGGCTCGTCGTCGACCACGAGCACCCGGGTCATGTGACCTGCCTTTCCGATGGTACGGGGGTGAGCTGTCCGGTACGCGATCCTGCCGCGCGCAGGCTCAGGACCATGGTGAGACCGCCGCCGGGCGTGTCCTCGGCGTCGAGGGTGCCGCCCATGGCCTCGGCGAAGCCGCGCGCGACCGCCAGGCCGAGGCCGACCCCGGCGCCGCGCGGGGCGTCGCCGTAGCGCTGGAAGGGTTCGAAGATGCGCTCCTTGGCCGCGTCCGGGACGCCCGGCCCCCGGTCCACGATCCGCACCTCGACCCGGTCGGCGATGGCGCTGCCGGAGACGAGCACGGGCCGGTCCGGCGGGCTGTACTTGACGGCGTTCTCCACCAGGTTGGCCACCGCGCGTTCGAGCAGCCCGGCGTCGACGGCGACCATCGCCAGGCTCTCGGGGATGTCCAGGTCCACGCTGCCCTCGGGCACGCCGCCCAGCGCCATCGGCACCACCTCGTCGAGATCGATCTCGCGGATGATCGGGGTGACCGTGCCGGTCTGCAGCCGGGACATGTCCAGCAGGTTGCCCACCAGGTGGTCGAGCCGGTCGGCGCCCTCCTCGATGCCCTCCAGGAGCTCCGCCTGGTCCTCCTCGGACCAGGCCACGTCGTCGGACCGCAGCGAGGAGACGGCCGCCTTGATGCCGGCCAGGGGCGTACGGAGGTCGTGGCTGACGGCGGCCAGCAGCGCCGTGCGGATGCGGTTGCCCTCGGCCAGCGCGCGGGCCCGGTCGGCCTCCTCCTGGAGGCGCCTGCGGTCCAGCACGACGGCGGCCTGCGCGGCGAAGGCCGCCAGCACCCTGCGGTCCTCGGCCGGCAGGACCCGGCCCGTCAGCGCGAGTGCCAGGTGGTCCCCGACCGGCATGTCGACGTCGGCGTCCTCCGGCCGCTCCAGCGTGGGCCCGAATCCGGCGCGGCCGGCGCAGGTCCAGGGCTCGGTCTCGCCGGCCCGCTCCAGCAGGGCCGCCGACTCCATCCCGAAGGTCTCCCTGACCCGCTCCAGCAGCTCCTCCAGGCTGGTCTCGCCGCGCAGCACATTGCCGGCCAGGAAGGAGAGGATCTCCGACTCGGCGCGCAGCCGGGCCGCCTGGTGGGTGCGCCGGGCCGCGAGGTCGACCACCGAGGCGACCGACACCGCGACCCCGAAGAAGATCACGATGGCGACGATGTTCTTCGGGTCGGCGATCGTCAGCCGGTGCAGCGGCGGTGTGTAGAAGTAGTTCAGCAGCAGTGATCCGAAGGCCGCCGAGGCCAGGGCCGGCAGGAGCCCGCCGAGCAGGGCCGCCGCGACCGTGAGCGTCAGGAACAGCAGCATGTTGTTGGCGAGGCCGAGGTTCACGGTGGTCAGCAGCACCGCCAGGACGGCGGGGCCCGCGAGTCCCACGGCCCAGCCCCAGATGATCCGGGCGCGGCCGAGCCGCGCGCCCCGGGCCACGGGCAGTCCGCGGCCCTTGGCCACCTCTCCGTGGGTGACGATGTGGACGTCGAGGTCGGGCCCGGACTCCCGGGCGACCGTGGCGCCGACGCCGGGCCCGAAGACGATCTGCCACGCCTTGCGCCGCGAGGAGCCGAGGACTATCTGGGTGGCGTTGACCCCGCGCGCGAAGTCGAGCAGGGCGATGGGTATGTCGTCGCCGACGACGTGGTGGAAGGTGCCGCCGAGGTCCTCGACCAGCGTGCGCTGGACGGCGAGCTCCTTCGGGGAGGCCGAGGTCAGGCCGTCGCTGCGGGCTATGTAGACGGCGAGCACCTCGCCGCCGGCGCCCTTCTCGGCGAGGCGGGCGGCCCGGCGGATGAGCGTGCGCCCCTCGGGCCCTCCGGTCAGGCCGACGACGATCCGCTCCCGGGAACCCCAGATCGCCGAGACCCGGTGCTCGCTGCGGTACTGCTTGAGGTACTCGTCGACCCGGTCGGCCACCCACAGCAGCGCCAGCTCGCGCAGCGCGGTCAGGTTGCCCGGCCGGAAGTAGTTGGACAGGGCCGCGTCGACCTTGTCGGGCTGGTAGATGTTGCCGTGCGCCATCCGTCGCCGCAGCGCCTGCGGCGACATGTCGACAAGCTCGATCTGGTCCGCCCGCCGTACGACCTCGTCCGGCACGGTCTCCCGCTGCCGTACACCCGTGATCGACTCCACGACGTCGCCGAGCGACTCCAGGTGCTGGATGTTGACGGTCGAGATCACGTCGATGCCGGCGGCGAGCAGTTCCTCGACGTCCTGCCAGCGCTTGGCGTTGCGCGAGCCCGGGATGTTGGTGTGGGCGAGTTCGTCCACCAGGGCGATGGCGGGCGCGCGACGGAGGACGGCGTCGACGTCCATCTCGGTGAAGACGGCGCCGCGGTACTCCAGTTCCCTGCGCGGGACCTGCTCCAGGCCGTGCAGCATCACCTCGGTGCGCGGCCGGCCGTAGTGCTCCACGAAGGCCACCACGCAGTCGGTGCCCCGCTCCACACGCCGGTGCGCCTCGGACAGCATCGCGTAGGTCTTGCCCACGCCCGGTGCCGCACCGAGGTAGATCCGAAGCTTGCCGCGTGCCATGGCCCCATTGTCTTCCGGTTACTGCCGCATACGCAGCGTCGACCTTACGGCCAACAATCCCGGCCAATGGGACAGGAGGTCCGGCAGCGGGCATCTTTGACGCAACCCTGACGGGCTGCCCCGATGTGCTGCCCTGATGCGCTGTGCGCTCGGTGCTCGACCGCGTGCTCAGTGCTCGACGATCTCGCCGTCGCCCAGTTCCAGCACCCGGTCGGCCAGGTCGAGCAGGGTCGCGTCGTGCGTGGCGACCAGCGCCGTGACTTGCTCGCTGTGTACGACGGCCCGCAACAGCTCCATCACGGCGTGACCGGTGTCGGCGTCCAGCTGGCCGGTCGGCTCGTCGGCGACGAGGAGCGCGGGGCGGTTGGCGAGGGCGCGGGCGATGGCGACGCGCTGCTGCTGGCCGCCGGACAGCTCGCCGGGCCGCTGGGCCGCGTGGTCGGCCAGGCCGACGAGGGAGAGCAGCAGTTCGACACGTTCCTCGCGTTCGCGCGGGTCGGCCCGGCGCAGCCGCATCGGCACGCCGACGTTCTCGGCGGCCGTGAGGATGGGAATGAGCCCGAAGGACTGGAAGACGAAGCCGATCCGGTCGCGGCGCAGCTCCAGCAGCCCGCTCTCGCCGAGCTCCGCGAGGTCCCGCCCGTCGACGGTGACCCTCCCCCGGTCCGGCGCGTCGAGCCCGCCGACGATGTTCAGGAGCGTGGTCTTGCCGGATCCCGAGCGCCCCTTGAGGGCGACGAGCTCGCCGCGCGGGACCTCGAAGGAGACACCGCGCAGGGCGTGCACGGCGGCGGCTCCGTGGCCGTAGGACCTGTGGACGGTCTCGACGCGCACCATGGTCTCGGTGACCACCTGGCTCATGCCGCCTCCCCCGTGGACCGGGCGCCAGTATCGCCGCGGGACGCCCGGCCGTTCAACGGGTTCGTCAGCCGGGGTTGTCGCCGTGGGTGAGGGTCTCCCAGGCGACGAAGAGGTTGTTGCTGCCCGCCGGGCGGTTGTTCAGGGTCAGCGCCTGGGTGTTGGTCATGGCGATGCCGAGACGGTTGTGCAGGGCGTTGTAGCCGACCTCGGTGACCGGCCCGAGCCCGAGCTTGAGCGACCCGCCGCACAGCCAGCTCGGGGCGGCCGTGCCCAGCTGGTACTTGGACTGGAACCCGAGCGCCTGCCGCAGGCGCTCGCCGACGTCGGTGCCGTACAGGTCCTGGCCCTGGATCCGGCTGGTCTCGGCGATGTGCGAGATCGCGGAGATGCCGTAGCCGGTGTGCACGAAGTCCCGGCAGGTCTCCTGGGTGAGCCCGGTGACGAAGGTGGACTGGCCCTGCCAGTAGGCGACGATCTTGGCGGTGGTGTCGAGGTGCTGGCTGGGCACGGTCTTCGGCACGGAGCCGTCGGAGGACAGATAGACGTAGGCGGCCGCGCGGGTACGGAACTTGGCCATGGCCGTGTCGTACGACGTCTTGTCTTCCAGGAAGACGGAGATGCCGACGGCGGCCTCCATCATCGACAGCTCCCAGTTGCCGTTGGAGTTGGAGCCCTTGATGACGACCGGGAGGTAGACGTTGCGGAGCATGGTCGCGAAGCGGCCCTGGTTGGCCCAGCCGCCCGTGTACGTGTACTTGATGATCTCGGCGGCCTTGGGCCAGGAGGAGCCCGCCCAGCCGGTCTGCAGGGGCGCGTTGCTGTTGGTGTGACTGGTGATCGTGCCCGACCAGGCGTCCATGATCTGGATGGCCTTCTGGGCGTAGCGGGTGTCCCGGGTGATGTACCAGGCGAGGGCGTCGGTGTACGCGGCGATCGCGTCCTCGCGCTCGTCGGTGCAGCCGTAGTCGGGGTTGGAGTAGGAGCCGCACTCCACGGTGGCGCGGGGCTTCGGGGTGCGGTTCAGGTCGGCGTACTTGCTCGCCAGCATCCGGTCGTAGGCGCCCTTCCAGGGCTGGGCGCCGGCCAGGACCTTGTCGCGGGCGAAGTCCAACTGGCCCTTGGAGACGGTGACTCCGGGATGAACGAAGGCGGTGGGGGCGGAGTGGGCGGCGGGTGCCGCCAGGGCGCCCAGCAGCAGGGAGGCCACGACTGCGGGCAGTGCGGTTCGGCGCACGGTGACTCCGTTCTCATGCATGAACGCGGAGCGCCTTTATGAACAGAGGCGTTGGCCGGAGACCGTAGGTACAGACCATTCACCCGTCAAGGGGTCACGCATACGAAAGGCCGGCACCCCGACATTGGGTACGACCCTTGGACCGCCCGGGTCCTGCCGCCCGCGGGGCGGTCTCGGCGACGTCAGGGAATCCCCTGCTCGACCGCAGCCGAGAACTCGGGAAGCGCGCTCCCGGCATGCCGCGCCGCGGCCCTCGATCTGGACGTACGCGGGACGGGGGCCCCTGCTCGAAGAGCCCGGGGGAGCGTGCGGGGCGTCGCGGGGCCGAGGGGAGCGTGACGACGGCAGGCGAAAGGGCCGCACACGGCATCGGGGTACGGCCCTGAACCGCCCAGCGGACCTCGGTGTCGCCGGGCCGCACTCCTGCCGGCCCATGCCCCCGGAGAAGCGCAACGACTCCTCCCGCTGAGCGCCTTCGGAGACCACAGGTCCAGGCACGGCCCTGAACCGCCCAGCCGAGCGCACCGCGCAGGCCCTGTCGTCACACCCGCGTCGCCGGCCGCCGGGCCGACGGGAGTGTGACGGTGGCACGCGAAAGGGCCGCACCCGGCATCGGGGTACGGCCCTGGAACCGCTCAGCCGAGCGCAGCGTCTAGCGGACCTCGGTGATCTCCGGGCCGCGCTGCAGTTGGCCCATGCCGCCGGAGAAGCGTGAGGACTCCTCCTGCTGGACGCCTTCGGGGACCATCTGGGCGTCGTTCGGCAGCTTGAGGACGATCGGGTCGCGGGGCGCCATCGGGCCCTCGCCGCGGACCACGACCGTGTCCCGGAAGATCTGCTCGAGCAGACCGGCCGCCTGCGGCTGCACCGCGCCCTGGCCGGAGATCACACCGCGCAGGAACCAGCGCGGGCCGTCCACGCCCACGAACCGCACGACCTGGAAGCCACCCGTGCCGTCCGGCAGCTGCACCGGCACCTGGGCGCGCAGCTCCCAGCCCAGCGGACCCTCGACCTCGTCCACGATGCCGCCCTGCTGGGTGATGCCGGTCGCGATCTCCTCGCGCACCTCGCCCCAGATGCCCTCGCGCTTGGGCGCGGCGAAGGCCTGCAGCTGGACGGCGCTGTCGCGCAGCACGACGGTCGCGGCGACGATCGCGTCGCCCGCGACCTCGACGCGCAGCTCCATGCCGTCGACACCGGGCACGAGCAGACCGCCGAGGTCCACCCGGCCCTCGCCCGGCTCGCGCACCTCGGAGTCGTCCCACGGCCCGTCGGGCCGGGGCTCCGGCTCAAGGCGTACGCGCTCGCGCTCGCCCTCTTCCTCGTCCGCCTCGGTGTCGACGCTGTCGACGACCTGCTCGGCCTCGCCGGCCGCGTCCTCGGCGGCACCCTTCTTCTTGCGACGTCCGAACACGTCACTGTCCTTCCCGGTCGGATACGACCGAAGCGTATCGATTCCCACCCGTCTGACCGCCTACGGCGGCCTGACCGTTTGTGCCGCTCACGTCGCCCACCGCGGCATGACCGCCGGTGGACCCGAAGCCCCCCTCGGCCCGTGCAGAACCGGGAAGCTCCGCGACCTCCTGGAAGCGAACCCTCTCGACCTGCTGGACGACCAGTTGGGCAATCCGGTCGAAGCGCTCGAACCGCACGCTCTCGCGCGGGTCGAGATTCACCACGATCACCTTGATCTCCCCACGGTACCCGGCATCAACCGTCCCCGGGGCATTCACGAGGGCGACACCGCAGCGGGCTGCGAGACCGGATCGAGGGTGCACGAACGCCGCGTACCCCTCAGGGAGGGCGACAGACACTCCCGTGGGCAGGACGGCCCGCTCCCCCGGCTTCAATTCGCAGCCCTGGGTCGTCCGCAGATCGGCTCCCGCGTCACCGGGGTGCTCGTACGCCGGAAGCGGTACGTCGGGGTCGACGCGGCGGATCAGCACGTTCAGGGGCTCACGGCTCACGGGTTCACCTCGAAGGCACGAGCGCGCCGGACCTGGTCCGGGTCGCTCATGGCCGCCTGGATCTCTTCCTTGCGGCCGTTCTTGACGAAGTGATCGACCTCGACCTCGATGAAGAGGGCGTCGGCACGGACGGCGACGGGCCCGTCGGGGCCGCCGATCCGGCCGGTGGCCCTGGAGTAGATCTTCCGCCCGGCGACGGCGGTCACCTCGGCCTCCAGATGCAGCGCAGTGCCCACCGGCACGGGCCTTACGAAGTCCGTCTCCAGCCGGCCGGTGACGGCGATGGTCCGCAGCAGCCAGTTGAGCGACCCGAGCGTCTCGTCGAGGGCGGTGGCCAGCACCCCGCCGTGCGCGAGGCCGGGGGCGCCCTGGTGGGCGGGCTGCACGGTGAACTCGGCCGTGAGGGACACACCCTCGCCGGCCCGCGCCTCCAGATGCAGTCCGTGCGACTGCTCGTGGCCACAGCCGAAACACTGTTCGTAGTGCGCACCGAGCGCCTCACCGGGCGCGGGGGCATCGGGGTGCCGCACCGGCTTCACGGCATCGGCGGGAGGCTTGAGACCTGCGGAACTACCACTCACAGCCGCAGACCTTACCCGCGCGTCGGCGGTATCCGGACACCGTGCCAAGCTTGGCTCCATGCAGCTCTCCGCCAGCCCCTACGAAGAACGCCTCACCGCCCCCCGCTCCTGGTGGCTGATCAGCTTCCTGGTCGGAGTCTCGTTCGCCCTGATCCTGCTCCCCTTCGGCCCGTTGCCGGCGCTGGGCGGCCTGGTGGGCGGCACGGCGGCGGCCGCGGTGGTCGCCAGCGCGTACGGCTCGCTCCGCATCCGCGTCTTGGGCGACTCCCTGATCGCCGGCGAAGCCAAGATCCCGGTGTCGGCCCTCGGCAAGTCGGAGATCCTGGACCCGGAGGAGGCCCGCGCCTGGCGCACGTACAAGGCCGACACCCGCGCCTTCCTCCTCCTGCGCGCCTACATCCCCAGGGCCCTGCGGGTCGAGGTCACGGACCCGGACGACCCGACGCCGTACCTGTACCTGTCCACACGGGAGCCGGAACGCCTGGCCGCGGCCATCGAGGCGGCACGCGGGGGGACGACGGCGTAGGCCGTCCTACGGGGGCGTGTGGCAGGAGGTGGAGGGGCAGGGCGCACCACGGCGGGACAGGGGGCTCAGTGCCCCAGTTCCTTGGTGATGTCCCCCATGGTCAGCGGATGCTCCGGCGCCTCCAGCGGGGGCAGTTCGGCCAGGGCGTCCCACGGGACCTGGATCTTGCGCAGATCCGCACGGATCCGCGCCGCGAGTCTCCTGGTGTCCCGGCGGTTCATGACCGCCCCGACCGCCGCGCCGACCATGAACGGCATCAGATTGGGCAGGTCGCGCACCATCCGCTTCATGATCTGCTGGCGCAGCTCGCGCTTCATCTGGCCGCCGAGGGCGCGGTCGTACGTCGACGGCTTCAGCATCCGGATCCCGCGCTCCCCCGACCAGGAGGACAGATACGCGGTGCTCCGGTCCTTGAGGTTGCCCGGCGGCCGTATGCCGTAGACCTCGTGCAGCTCGGCGATCAGCTTCAGCTCGATCGCCGCGACCCCGGTGATCTCCGCGGCCAGCTCGGTCGGCATGGCAGGCGGCACCGGCAGCATCGCCGCGGCCCCGATCCCGGCCCCGACGGTCGAGGTCCCGTGGGCCGCGCCCGCCACGAGCTTGTCCGCGAGCTCCTCGGGCCCGAGGCCGGGGAACTGTCTGCGCAGCGTGGCGAGGTCACGTACGGGAATCCGCGGGGCGATCTCGATGATCCGGTCCACGAGGTACCCAAGGCCCGCCTTGGCGCGGCTGCCGCCCCTACGGGCGCCTTCCCGGGCCATGTCCCAGGCCTTGTCCCGGATGACCGCGGCCCGCCGCCTGGCGACGGGCGCGGGCACCTGGGCCGACGCCGGGAGGTCACCCCGGTCGGCCACCGGTTCGAGCGAGGCTCCCATGCCGGATGAGCCCCGCTCGTCGTCACGCGCGCCGATCGGGCCGTCGGACGGCCCCTGGTCCGCTCCCGTCAGACGGAAGCGGCGCTTCCTGGGAGGGGTCGAGCCAGTCACGGCCGACCCCTCCTCAGTCGCAGTCGCGGCAGATCGGCTGACCGTTCTTCTCCCGGGCCAGCTGGCTGCGGTGATGCACCAGGAAGCAGCTCATGCAGGTGAACTCGTCCTGCTGCTTCGGCAGCACCCGGACGGCCAGCTCTTCGTTCGAAAGGTCGGCGCCGGGCAGCTCAAGGCCTTCGGCGGCCTCGAACTCGTCGACGTCCACCGCGGAGGTCGACTTGTCGTTCCTCCTGGCCTTCAGCTCTTCGAGACTGTCCGAGTCGACGTCGTCGTCGGTCTTGCGTGGAGTGTCGTAATCGGTTGCCATGTCGCTCTCCCCCTCTGGGTGTCTGCGGTGTCTCCAGCGCACGTAACGCGTGAGAGGCCGGACTTGTGCCCGACCCGAGGCGGAGATTTTGCCTCACATCAAGGTCTGTTACTCAATCGACACCCAACCGGACTCCTCAAGAGTGATCGGCTTGGATGGCGATGGGGACCGTACACGGTCCTAATGCCGCACCTCAAAGGCGTCTCACCGTGTACTTCCCGTGATCAAGACCCCTGAAAACCCGGATTTTCCCGGCTTTCTGCCCACAGCCATGATCACGGAGAGTAGATGGCCGGAAAACCGCGCATGTGATCGATCACACACGGGGAAGCCCGTCCGGTCTCCCAAAAATTCCGCGCAAAGCGAACATCCCCGCGTGTGTCGAAACGCGACCAGTTGTGGATCACACCGGCAGGGTGACCCGCATCACGAGCCCGCCCCCCTCGCGCGGCTGTGCAGCGATGTGGCCGCCGTGGGCGCGCGCCACGGAGCGCGCGATCGACAGGCCGAGGCCCACACCCTTGTCGCTGCCCGTGCGCTCCGTACGCAGCCGTCTGAAGGGCTCGAAGAGGTTGTCGATCTCGTACGCCGGCACGACCGGGCCGGTGTTCGAGACCGTCAGCACCGCCTGCCCGTGCTGGATCTCGGTGGTGACCTCCACCCAGCCGTCCTCGGGGACGTTGTAGCGAACCGCGTTCTGCACCAGGTTCAGGGCGATCCGCTCCAGCAGGACGCCATTGCCCTGGACGACCGCCGGCTTGCGCTCGCCCTCGATCCGCACGCCCTTGGCCTCCGCCTCGGCATGCACCTGGTCGACGGCCTGCGAGGCGACCTCGGCGAGGTCCACGGGCTTGCGCTCGACGATCTGGTTGTCGCTGCGGGCGAGCAGCAGCAGACCCTCCACGAGCTGCTCGCTGCGCTCGTTGGTCGCCAGCAGCGTCTTGCCGAGCTGCTGCAGCTCCACGGGCGCGTTCGGGTCGGAAAGGTGCACTTCCAGGAGCGTGCGGTTGATCGCGAGCGGGGTCCGCAGCTCGTGCGAGGCGTTTCCGACGAAACGCTGCTGGGCGGTGAAGGCCCGCTGCAGCCGCTCCAGCATGTCGTCGAAGGTGTCCGCCAGCTCCTTCAGCTCGTCGTCCGGGCCGTCCAGCTCGATCCTGCGGGACAGGTCCGAGCCGGCCACCGCGCGGGCGGTGCGGGTGATCCGCCCGAGCGGGGAGAGCACCCGGCCGGCCATCGCATAGCCGAACGCGAAGGCGATGATGGCGAGGCCCAGGAGGGCCAGCAGCGAGCGGCTGAGCAGATCGTCCAGGGCGGCCCGGCGCTGTTGGTCGACGCACCGGCCGATCGCGTCGTTGAAGTCCGACAGCAGCAGGCTGGTCGTGTTGATCTCGGGGCAGTTGTCGCTGGAGACCTTGAGCTGAGAGCCCTGCGAAAAACTGACGATCTTGAACAGCGGCTGGTTGCCGGTGCTGATCGCCTGTGCGGCCAGCAGATAGATGATCGACAGCAGCAGGATGCCGGCGATCAGGAACATGCCGCCGTACAGCAGCGTGAGCCGTATGCGGATGGTCGGGCGCAGCCAGGGGAACGGGGGCTGCGGCCGCCGGGGGTCCCAGGTGGGCTTCGGTGGCGCCTGAGGGGGCGCGGGTGCGGCTGCCATGGCGGATCAGATCCGGTAGCCGGAGCCGGGAACGGTGACGATGACGGGCGGCTCACCCAGCTTGCGGCGCAGAGTCATGACCGTCACGCGGACCACGTTGGTGAACGGGTCCGTGTTCTCGTCCCAGGCCTTCTCCAGCAGTTGCTCGGCCGAGACGACCGCGCCCTCGCTGCGCATCAGCACCTCCAGGACCGCGAACTCCTTCGGCGCGAGCTGGACCTCCTTGCCCTCGCGGAAGACCTCGCGGCGGTTGGGGTCGAGCTTGATACCGGCGCGCTCCAGGACGGGCGGCAGCGGGACGCTGGTACGCCGGCCAAGGGCACGCACGCGCGCGATGAGCTCGCTGAACGCGAAGGGCTTGGGCAAATAGTCGTCGGCGCCGATCTCCAGGCCCTCGACGCGGTCGCTGACGTCGCCGGACGCGGTCAGCATGAGCACGCGCGTGGGCATGCCCAGCTCGACGATCTTGCGGCAGACGTCGTCGCCGTGCACGAGCGGGAGGTCGCGGTCGAGGACGACCACGTCGTAGTCGTTGACGCCGATGCGCTCCAGGGCGGCCGCACCGTCGTACACGACGTCGACGGCCATGGCCTCCCGGCGCAGTCCGGTGGCCACCGCATCGGCGAGCAGTTGCTCGTCCTCGACGACGAGTACGCGCACGTCGCTTGTCCTTCCTGTGTCCACCCGCGTAGCGCTCCGTGAGCGCACGTGGGCAGGGGGCTTCGTGGGGTGTGACCTCCATCCTGCCCTTTTCGGCCATAAGTCGGCTGTAAGACGGGGTCGCCGGCCGGACGGATCGGGCCGGGCGGACGGGAATGCGAGATTTTCTCCTCCGGTTGAGGTTTCTGCGGAAGGGAGTGGGGGGAGGACGGCTTTACACCCCACGATCACGCTCTGCATGTGCCGCAACACCATGCGGTACATCGCGATCCGCTTTTCCGCGGAGCGGGCGTGGGTGTCCGGCACCGTCGCCGCCCAGCAGGGCAGCGCTGGGCACCCGCAGGAGACGTGATCGTCCCTTCCGAACGGCACACCCCCGTGCCACCGACCCACGACCCAGGACGAGGGGGCGCAGCATGGACGCATTCACCGCAGGACTTCTGCAGCGCATAAAGGCGACCGAGTCCGACCTCACGCGGGCTCGTGACGAGGGCGACGACTTCCTCGTCGAGGTGGAGCAGGCAGAGCTCGACGACCTGCACCGCCTCGCCGCCGAACACGGTGTGGAGGTCAGCGCCTAGCGTCTGATCGCGCGTACGCACGACAACGGGACCCCCGGCGAATCCAGCGCCGGGGGTTCCTTTTTTGGCTCGTTCGCCTGCCGGTGTCGAGGGTCCGACCGTGCTCAGCCCTTCGCGCCCCCGTAAGTGAAAGAGCCGGCCGGCTCAGTCGTGCCAAGCCCCGAAGTCCTCCAGGAGGCCCTGGAGGGGTTCGAAGACGCCGGGCGTGCCCGCGACCGTCAGATCGCGTGCGGGGCGTTCTCCGGGGCGTCCGCCCGTCAGCGCGCCCGCCTCCCGGGCGATCAGGTCACCTGCGGCGAAGTCCCAGGCGTTCAGGCCGCGCTCGTAGTAGCCGTCGAGGCGGCCCGCGGCCACGTCGCACAGGTCGACCGCGGCCGAGCCGCTGCGGCGGATGTCGCGCAGCAGCGGGATCAGCCGCGCGGCGACCTCGGCCTGGTGGGCGCGGACCTCGGAGACGTAGTTGAAGCCGGTCGACACCAGAGCCTGCTCCAGGGGCGGCGCGGGGCGGCAGGCCAGTCTGCGCTCGCCGTCCCAGGTGCCGGTGGCCCAGGCGCCGCCGCCGCGTACCGCGTGGTACGTCTCGCCGCGCATCGGGGCCGCCACGACCCCGACGACGGTCTCGCCGTCCTGCTCGGCCGCGATCGACACCGCCCAGGTGGGCAGCCCGTACAGGTAGTTGACCGTGCCGTCGAGCGGGTCGATCACCCAGCGGATGCCGCTCGTGCCCTCGACACAGGCGCCCTCCTCGCCGAGGAAGCCGTCGTCGGGGCGGTGGCCGGCGATCAGGTCGGTGATCAGTTTCTCCGCCGCGATGTCCATCTCGGTGACGACGTCGATCGGGCTGGACTTGGTGGCGGCGACCGCGAGGTCGGCCGGGCGGCCGTCCCGCAGCAGGGTGCCGGCACGGTGGGCGGCCTCCTGCGCCAGCCGCAGCAGGTCGGAATGCGGGGCGTCGGTCACGGGGCTCCTCACGCGTAGGGGCTGTCGGCGCCCGCGGCGGCGGGGCGGGGGGTGCGGGCGGGGCAGCAGCCGACCGGGCAGAGGTTGTGGCTCGCGCCGAGCGTGCCCAGGGCGCACGGCGTGACCTCCTGCCCCTTCTCCGCGGCGGCGCGCTCCAGGATGAGCTCGCGGATCGCGGCGGCGAACCGCGGGTCGGCGCCGACGGTGGCCGAGCGGCGCACCGGCAGGCCCAGTTCCTCGGCCTTGGCCTTCGCCTCGGTGTCGAGGTCGTACAGGACCTCCATGTGGTCGGAGACGAAGCCGATGGGGGCCATGACGACGGCCGGGACCCCGGCCTCGTGCTGCGCCTCCAAGTGGTCGCAGATGTCGGGCTCCAGCCAGGGGATGTGCGGGGCGCCGGAGCGGGACTGGTAGACGAGCCGCCAGGGGTGGTCGACGCCCGTGCGCTCGCGGACGGCCTCGGCGATCAGCTCTGCCACGTCCAGGTGCTGTTCCAGGTACGCGCCGCCCTCGCCGTGGTCCTCCACCCGGCCGGAGGTGTCCGCGGCGGAGAGGGGGATCGAGTGGGTCGTGAACGCGATGTGGGCGCCGTCCCGGACGTCGGCGGGGAGGTCGGCGAGGGCTTCGAGCACCCCGTCGATCATGGGCTGCACGAAGCCGGGGTGGTTGAAGTAGTGCCGCAGCTTGTCGACCTTGGGCAGTTCCAGGCCCCCGGACTCCAGGGCGGCCAGCGAGTCCGCGAGGTTCTCGCGGTACTGGCGGCAGCCCGAGTAGGAGGCGTAGGCGCTGGTGGCCAGGACCAGGATGCGGCGGCGGCCGTCGGCGACCATCTCGCGCAGGGTGTCCGTCAGGTAGGGGGCCCAGTTGCGGTTGCCCCAGTAGACCGGCAGGTCCAGGCCGTGCTCGGCGAAGTCCTTGCGGAGGGCGTCCAGCAGGGCGCGGTTCTGGTGGTTGATGGGGCTGACCCCGCCGAACAGGAAGTAGTGCTGTCCGACTTCCTTGAGGCGTTCCTTGGGGATGCCGCGCCCGCGCGTCACGTTCTCCAGGAACGGAACCACGTCGTCCGGGCCTTCCGGGCCGCCGAAGGAGAGCAGGAGCAGGGCGTCGTAGGGGGTGGCATCGAGCGCGTCTGGCATGGATCCGATCCTGCCACCCGGCACTGACAGCCGGGAAACAGCGGGGTGACGAGTGCGGTTCGGGGCGGTGCGTTAGGCTCACCTAACCCGTAAGCTGTAACACCTCTCTTCACACCTTACGGAGTCCCGCGTGCCCAGCCCTTACCGCGCCCTGTTCGACGCTCCAGGCACCAAGTCCTTCTCCGCCGCGGGCTTCGTCGGCAGGATGCCGCTGTCGATGATGGGCATCGGCGTGGTCACGATGATCTCCCAGCTCACCGGGCGGTACGGGCTCGCGGGCGCACTGTCGGCGACCATCGCGCTGGCCGCGGCGGCGGTCGGGCCGCAGGTCTCACGGCTGGTCGACCAGTACGGGCAGCGCCGGGTGCTGCGCCCGGCGACGCTGGTCGCGCTGGCGGCGGCCGCCGGGCTGCTGTTCGCCGCGCACTACGGGTGGCCGGACTGGGTGTTGTTCGTCTGCGCCGCCGGAATCGGCTCCGTACCGAGCCTGGGCGCGATGATCCGGGCCCGCTGGGCGGCCCTGTACCGGGGCACCCCGAAGCTGCACACCGCCTACTCGTTCGAGTCCGTGATGGACGAGGTCTGCTTCATCTTCGGGCCGATCGTCTCCATCGGACTGTCCACCGCCTGGTTCCCGGAGGCGGGGCCGCTGCTGGCCGGCTGCTTCCTGGCCGCCGGTGTCTTCTGGCTGACGGCCCAGCGCGCCACCGAGCCGGAGCCGCACCCGCGCGAGCACCACGGCGGGGGCTCGGCACTGCGCTCTGCGGGACTCCAGGTGCTGGTGGCCACCTTCGCGGCCACGGGGGCGATCTTCGGGGCGGTCGACGTGGTCACCGTGGCCTTCGCCGACGAGCACGGCCACAAGGCCGCCGCGAGCGTCGTCCTGGCGCTGTACGCGGCCGGTTCCTGCCTGGCCGGGGCCGTGTTCGGGCTGCTGCGCTTCGCGGGGGCGCCCGAACGCCGGTGGCTGCTGGGCATATGCGCGATGGCCGTGAGTATGATCCCCCTCCTACTGGTCGGAAACCTGCCGCTTCTGGCCGTGGCGCTGTTCGTTGCGGGCCTGTCCATCGCGCCGACGATGATCACGACGATGTCCCTCATCGAAGAGCACGTACCTCGCGCGAAGCTCACCGAGGGGATGACCTGGGTGAGCACCGGCCTCGCGGTCGGGGTCGCCGTCGGCTCCTCCGTGGCCGGCTGGGTGATCGACGCGGCCGGCGCACGCGCCGGGTACGGGGTTCCGGCCGTGTCCGGAGCCGTCGCGGTCGCGGTCGGTTTCCTCGGGTACCGCCGGCTCAGCAGGCCGGCCGCGGGTCGGGGAGGCACCGTTGAGCACCACAGCGAGCGGGAAGAACGGCACGTGGCGTAACTGGGGAGGCAATGTCGCCGCCCGTCCCGCCCGGGAGGTGACGCCCGCCTCCGTCGAGGAGCTGGCCGCCGCCGTGCGCCGGGCCGCCGAGGACGGCCTGAAGGTGAAGGCCGTCGGCACCGGGCACTCCTTCACCTCCATCGCGGCCACCGACGGCGTGTTGATCCGCCCTCAACTGTTGACCGGTATCCGCACCGTCGACCGTGAGGCCATGACCGTCACGGTCGAAGCAGGCACCCCGCTCAAGAGACTCAACATGGCTCTGGCGCGCGAGGGTCTCTCGCTCACCAACATGGGCGACATCATGGAACAGACCGTCTCCGGGGCGACCAGCACCGGCACCCACGGCACCGGCCGCGACTCCGCCTCCATCGCCGCCCAGATCAAGGGCCTGGAGCTGGTCACGGCCGACGGCTCGGTGCTCAGGTGCTCGGAGAAGGAGAACCCGGAGGTCTTCGCGGCCGCCCGAATAGGCCTGGGCGCCCTGGGCATCGTCACCGCGATCACGTTCGCCGTGGAGCCGCTCTTCCTGCTGACGGCCCGCGAGGAACCGATGTCCTTCGACCGGGTGCTCGCCGAGTTCGACGAACTCTGGGCCGAGAACGAGCACTTCGAGTTCTACTGGTTCCCGCACACCGGCAACACCAACACGAAGCGCAACAACCGCAGCGCGGGCCCGGAGAAGCCGGTGGGGCAGCTGGCCGGGTGGTTCGAGGACGAGTTCCTCTCCAACGGCGTGTTCCAGGTGGCCCAGTGGGTCGGCCGGGCGGCGCCCGCCGCGATCCCGACCATCGCCCAGGTCTCCAGCAAGGCCCTGTCCGCCCGCACTTACACGGACATCCCCTACAAGGTCTACACATCGCCGCGCCGGGTGCGGTTCATGGAGATGGAGTTCGCCGTCCCGCGCGCGGCGGCGGTGGACGCGCTGCGGGAACTCAGGGCGATGGTCGACCGTTCACCCCTCAGGATCAGCTTTCCGGTGGAGGTCCGCACCGCGCCCGCCGACGACATCACCCTGTCCACCGCCTCCGGCCGGGACAGCGCCTACATCGCCGTCCACATGTTCAAGGGCACGCCCTATCAGGCGTACTTCACCGCCGCCGAGCGCATCTTCACCGCGCACGAGGGCCGGCCGCACTGGGGCAAGGTGCACACCCGGGACGCGGAGTACTTCGCCCAGGTCTACCCGCGCTTCGGCGAGTTCACCGCCCTCAGGGACCGGCTCGACCCGGACCGGCTGTTCCAGAACGACTACCTGCGACGGGTTTTGGGGGCGTAAGGAGACTTACGGGCGGAATACGCCCGGAACAATTGATTCCGTTTGCGGTAATTGCGTGAAACGGCCCCGTTCATGATCGGGAAAATCCGCTTGCGCACGGCCAAGTCGCATCCCTTGCCAGAAGTTGGGCGGCGCGGCAATCCACGCACGTGGCCCGAATGGAGTACTGTTGCGAGCCTTGGGCCCGGCCTCCCGTCAGGGTGTCCGCGGTCCTGCAGGACCGCCGGGAGGGGGGCTAGTTGCACAGGGTGACGGAGTTGGTCACTTAGCGTTGCGAATAGGTAACCGTGCCATAACGGCGGTCCAGGGCCCGTGCCCGACACGCCGGGCAACTCGGCAAGGTTGTGGCAGGCTGCACCCGGGCAGGCCACACTCGACTAGCGGAAGCAGCGACGCACGTGACGTCGGCAGGCACCACCCGGGAGGTCCCCATGCCCGAACTGCGTGTCGTGGCCGTCTCGAATGACGGCACACGGCTGGTGCTCAAGGCTGCCGACTCCACGGAGTACACGCTTCCGATCGACGAGCGGCTGCGCGCCGCCGTGCGCGGCGACCGGCCCCGCCTCGGCCAGATCGAGATCGAGGTCGAGAGCCATCTGCGGCCCCGCGACATCCAGGCACGTATACGTGCGGGCGCGACCGCGGAAGAGGTCGCGCAGCTCGCCGGCATCCCCGTGGACCGCGTACGGCGGTTCGAGGGCCCGGTGCTCGCCGAGCGCGCCTTCATGGCGGAGCGGGCCCGCAAGACCCCGGTCCGCAGACCGGGCGAGAACTCCGGTCCCCTGCTGGGCGAGGCCGTCCAGGAGAGACTGCTGCTGCGCGGTGCCGAGAAGGACACCGTGCAGTGGGACTCGTGGCGCCGCGACGACGGCACCTGGGAGGTCCTGCTGGTCTACCGGGTCGCGGGCGAACCCCACTCGGCGAGTTGGACGTACGACCCGCCCCGGCGGCTCGTGCAGGCCGTCGACGACGAGGCACGCTCGCTGATCGGCGAGTCCGACGACCTCGCCGTACCGGAGCCGAGCTTTCCGTTCGTACCGCGCATCGCCCGGCTGCCCCGCGATCGCGCGCTGGACCGTGCCATGGACCGCGAGCGGCCGAGTCTGCCGGCGCAGGCGTCCGAGCCCGCCGAGGAGAGCACGGGCGAACGGGACTCGCTGACCAGCCTGTTGGAGGCGGTGCCGAGCTTCCGGGGCGACATGGTGGTCCCGGAGCGCCCGGCGGAGGTGCCGGAGGAGCCCGTCACCGAGCCCGAGGCGGAGGAGCCTCCCGCCCCCGCGGCCTCGGCCGGATCCGCCTACGCGGACGTCCTCATGCCGCGCTCCGTCGGCAGCCACCGCGACCGCCTCATCGGCGCCACCGACCGCCAGGCCGAGGCCGACGGCGTCCGCCCGGGCCGCCGGGCGGCCGTCCCCAGCTGGGACGAGATCGTCTTCGGGACGCGCCGCAAGAAGCAGGAGTAGTCGGCCGAGAAGCACGAGTGGCCGGTCTCGTACGACCGTGCGCAGAAGGGGCCCCGCTCGTGAGCGGGGCCCCTTCTCCTGCCGTTACTGGGGGTCGGGCCCCACGGCCACCGGCCGGGACGGGTCCGCGGACCACTCCGACCAGGAACCCGCGTACAGCGCCGCCGCAATGCCCGCGACGGCGAGCGCCAGTACCTCGTGCGCCCCCGAGACGCCCGAGCCGCAGTACACGCCGACCTCGGCGTCCTCGGACGCCCCGAGGGACTTGAAGCGGGTCCGCAGCTCCTCCGCGGGCAGGAACCGCCCGTCCGTCGCCACGTTCTCGGTCGTCGGCGCGGACACGGCCCCCGGGATGTGCCCGCCGACCCGGTCGATCGGCTCCACGTCGCCCCGGTACCGCTCCCCAGCCCGCGCGTCGAGCAGCACACCGGAGCGGGCCAGCGCGGCGGCGCCGTCCGCGTCCAGCAGCCCCACGGCACCCGGCGCGGGCACGAAGTCGCCCTCGGCGGGCGTGGGCACGTCCGTCGACAGCGGCCCCTCCCAGGCGGGCAGTCCGCCGTCCAGGACCCGCACATCCGGATGACCCGTCCAGCGCAGCAGCCACCAGGCACGGGCCGCGGCCCAGCCCTGACCGCCGTCGTACACAACGACCGGCCGGCCGGTGGTCACACCCGCCCGGCGCATGACGGCGCCGAAACCGGCCGTGTCCGGCAGCGGATGCCGGCCATTCTTGCCCGGGGGCGAGGCGAGTTCCCGGTCCAGGTCGACGAAGACCGCGCCGGGGATGTGCCCGGCCCCGTACTCGGCCCGGCCGTCGAAGGCCGGTGCTCCCGCCGCCTTGGCCAGGCTGAGCTGCCAGCGGACGTCGAGCAGCACCGGCGGGTTGTCCCCGGTCAAGTCGTGCGCGAGTCGCGTTGCGGTGATGATGGCTTTCATGGCCTCCATCCTTACGTCAGGGGTGGCCGCAACGTCCAGGTCCGACTACTCTGCTCGGCCGGACAGACTCGATCACCAGGCGTACGGGATCGGGCACATGCTGTGCAGCTGATGGACACCCGGCGGCAATCACCCGGAAACGGGAGAGAAAAGGCAGAGCAGGCATCCTCGCGGCGGCGCCGCACGGCAGCGGCGCGGCCGCGGCGCGCGATGTCACGGAGGGTGCGAGCATCGGCACGGGGCGTGCGCGCGACTGCGGCACACCGATCCGGAGAGCGGAAGCGACACGGCCACCGCGAGGGGCCGGGGAGAGAGTGACGATGACCGAGGCACGGGGGTCGGCGGGCCCGAACGGCACGCGAACTCGGCGCGAGCCCGGCACGCCCTGCTGGGTGACCCTGATGGCACACGGCCTGGCCGCGACCGAGGAGTTCTACGGTGCGCTGTTCGGCTGGGAGTTCCAGCCCGGTCCCCAGCAGCTCGGCCCCTATGTGCGGGCCCTGCTCGACGGGCAGGAGGTGGCGGGCATCGGTCAGCTGCCGCCGGACCGTCATCTGCCGATCGCCTGGACGCCGTACCTCTCCTCGGACGACGTCGACCAGATGGCCGAGACCGTACGGCTGTGCGGCGGCACCGTGGGCGTGGGCCCCCTGGACATGGCCGAGGCCGGTCGGCTGCTGATCGCCTCCGACCCCTCGGGGGCGGTGTTCGGCATCTGGCAGGCGGCGGAGCACCACGGCATGGCCGTCTCCGGCGTGCCCGGCACGCCCTCCTGGAACGAGTTGCTCACTTTCGAGACGGCGAGCGTCGCCAAGTTCTACAAGACGGTGTTCGGCTTCCAGGAGGAGGCGGTGGTGTCCGCCGGCTTCGACTATGTGACGCTGCACGTCGGCGGGCGCCCGGTGGCCGGCATCCACGGCGTGGGCAACGCGCTGCCCCGCGACCGGGGCCCGCACTGGCTGACGTACTTCGAGGTCGCCGACACCGACGAGACGCTGCGCCGGGTCGCCGAGCTGGGCGGCCAGGTGCTGAAGCCGGCCCATGACACCGAGCACGGCCGGGTGGCGACGGTGGCGGATCCGGAGGGCGCCGTCTTCTCCGTGGTCCAGAGCCCGCGCTGAGCCCCGGTGGGGCGCCTCAGTCCGTCGGGACCGGCAGGACGTCCGGGGACAGTGCCGCCGCACGCGCCGTCGCGGCCGTCATACGGCGCCGGTGGTGCCGGCGGCACAGCACCTCGTAGCCGACCTCGTCCATGGACTGGTTGACGTCGCCGACGACCACCTGGGCACCCTCGACGACCATTTCGCCGCCGACCGTGCGCGCGTTGTGCGTGGCGCGGGCTCCGCACCAGCACAGGGCCTCGACCTGGAGGACCTCGACCCGGTCGGCGAGTTCCACCAGCCGCTGGGAGCCGGGGAACAGCTTGGAGCGGAAGTCGGTCGTGATGCCGAAGGCATAGACGTCGACGGCCAGGTCGTCGACGACGCGCGCCAGTTGGTCTATCTGCTCCGGGGCCAGGAACTGCGCCTCGTCGGCGATCACGTAGTCCGCGCGGCGGCCCTGGGAGAGATGGTCGACGAGGTACGCGTACAGGTCCTGGCCGTCCTCGACCTCCACCGCGTCGGTGACCAGGCCGAGACGGGAGGACAGCTTGCCCTCACCGGCCCGGTCGTCGCGCGTGAAGATCATGCCGACAAGACCGCGCGCGGAGCGGTTGTGCTCGATCTGGAGAGCCAGCGTCGACTTCCCGCAGTCCATCGTTCCGGAGAAGAACACCAGCTCGGGCATGGGGAGTTGAGCACCTTTCGGCGAGGCGAGGACGGGCGGGGCGAAGACGGGCGGGACGGCAGGCGGTGCTCCGGGAGCGAACTTCGAGCTTCAGGAGCGTACTTCGAGCAGAGGCACCAACTGCTCGGCAGGGGTCATCGAACCGTGGTTGCCGATCAGCGCCGACTCCTTCGGCTCCCGCTCGGAGGCGATGATCAGGACGTCGTCGTGCGCGGCCGCGACCACATCGCCGATCCGTGCGTACACGCGGTCGTCGACCCGGGGGCCGAACCAGCCCGCCGCGATCGCCTCGTCCCGCGAGGCCACCCAGAACTGCTCGCCGAGCACCTCGCGCCAGCAGGTGAGCACGTCGTTCTCGGCGCCCGGCAGCGCGTAGACATGGCGGGCGCGGCCCTCGCCGCCCAGCAGGGCCACCCCGGCGCGCAGCTCCCAGTCCTCGTCGAAGTCGAAGCGGTGCTGCTCGTCGGAGGGCACGTCGACCATGCCGTGGTCGGCGGTGACGTACAGCGCGGTGCGCGGCGGGAGCTGCTCGGCCAGCCGCTGGACGAGGCGGTCGACATACATGAGCTGGCCGCGCCAGGTGTCGGAGGCGACGCCGTAGCGGTGCCCGGCGCCGTCCAGCTCGGCGTAGTACGTGTACACCAGGGAGCGGTCGGCGGCGGCCAGTTGCTCGGCCGCGATGTCCATGCGGTCCTCGCCGGTCAGCCTTCCGTGGAACGCTCCGCCACTGAGCGCGATCTTGGTCAGCGGGGTGTTCTGGAAGGCGGGGGACGACACCTGGGCGGCGTGCACGCCCGCCTCGTGGGCCAGCTGGAAGACGGTGGGGTACGGCTGCCAGGCACGCGGGTCGGTGTACGGCTGCCAGCGGAGCTGGTTCATCAGCTCACCGGTCTGCGGGTTCCGGGCCGAGTAGCCGGGCAGGCCGTGCGCGCCGGGCGGCAGACCTGTGCCGACGGAGGCCAGCGAGGTCGCGGTGGTCGCCGGGTAGCCTGCGGTGATCGGGCGTCCCGTGCCCCCGCGCGAACTCGCAAGCAGCGAGGTCATGAAGGGGGCCTCGTCCGGGTGGGCCTTCAACTGCTCCCAGCCGAGCCCGTCGATCAGGAAGACACAGTTGCGGTCGGCCGCGGTCAGCTCCTGGATCCCGGCGGTCATGCCCGGTACGGCCATACCGGCGGCCAGGGTGGGCAGGAGGTCGGCGAGCGAGCCGGTGCCGTACTCGGGGAGGGGCGCCGTGCCGAGAGCGAGCGGTTCCGGGTGGTCCCAGGCGGTGGAATCAGGAGGTGTGGGCGCGGAGCGCCCTCGATCATGGGCGGCGGGGGGAGACGGGTGGGCCATCAGTGTGTGACGTCCGCTGTCGCTTCGGAGATGGCCTGCGCGAAGGCGAGTGCCTGACGCACCGTCTCCGGGCCGTCCCCGGCCTCGCTGACGCGCAGGCTCAGGTCGTCCGCCGTCGAGTTGCCCGTGTAGCCGTGATCGGCCTCGCAGTTGGGGTCGCCGCAGGCGGCGGGCTCCAGGTCGATACGGGAGACGGCACCCCAGCCGATGGTCAGCACGACCTCGCGGGGCAGCGTGCCCGGCGCGTACTGCTCCGGGTTGGCGACCACCCGGCTGACCACGACGGACGAGATCCGGCCGAGCTTCACGGACTCCGTGGACGTCGTGGCGTACGGCGTCGGGGAGGTGCTGTCGGCGGCCTGCTCGTCGGTGTGGCTGACGATGAAGCGGTTGTCGGTGAGGACGAGCACGGTCACATGCCGCCGCACCTCGTTCTGGTCGAACGTCGTCTCCTGGTGGACCAGGTACGACCGGATGGGCTCGCCGCCCACAGCGGCCTCCACCGCCTCGGCCACGAGGGCCGGGTAGTAGCCGCTGCGCTCGATCGCCGCGCGCAGCCCCTGGGTCGTCGTACTGGTCTTGGCCATGACGTCCATCCTAATCCGTGGGCAAGGGGGCTCCGGGCCAGTCGTGGGCGGCCGGGGCGGTGTGGGCGCCCGCGCGCGGGTGCCGGAGGACGAGCCCGGGCCGGATGTCGAGCCGTTCCGCGGCGATCAGACAGGAGACGGGCTCACTGCCGCCGGCGTCCGCTTCGAACGCGACCACCAGGGGCGGTGTTTCGCCGAGCGTCCGCGCGAGACGTGCCGTCTCCCCGCTGGTGGGCGGGCGGAAGACGGGGTCCTGGAAGCCGAGCGGACAGGACACGAAGGCCGGGGCGACGAAGACCAGCTCCAGGCCGTGGTGGTAGGTGAGGTCGTGCCCGGCGGCCAGGCGGAGCTGCCCCGCGTCCCAGACGATCACTTCCCAGTCCCACCAGCTGCCGTCGGGCAGCTCCCGTCCCGCGATCTCCATGCGCTCCCCTCCCCCGCTCAGTAGGCCGGCAACGTGCGCGGGCCGAGGTCGTCTCGGGCGGGCGGCGGCGCGAGCCGCAGGGTGGCGCCGAGGACGCTCACGCCGTGCGGGGCGACGACGACCGGCTCCAGGGTCACGGCGACGACCTCCGGGTGGTCGTCGACCAGCCGGGACACGCGCAGCAGCAACTCCTCCAGGGCGGGTGTGTCGACGGGGGTCGACCCGCGCCAGCCGAACAACAGCGGCGCGGTCCGGATCGACCGCACCAGCGAGGTCGCCTCCCGGTCGGTGACCGGGACCAGCCGGTGCGCCATGTCGCCGAGCAGCTGGGAGGCGGCTCCGGCGAGCCCGAAGGACAGCACGGCTCCGGCCGCCGGATCGATCACGGCCCGTACGACGGTGTCGACGCCCCGGGGGGCCATCGACTGCACGACCGGCCGCAGCCCCTCCGGCTTCCCGAACAGCTCGGTCAACTCCGCGTACGTCCGGCGCAGTTGTTCCTCGTCCGCCAGGTCGAGCCGGACCCCGCCCAGGTCGGCGCGGTGGCGCAGATGGGGGGCGGTGGCCTTGAGGGCGACCGGGTAGCCGAGGGTCCGGGCGGCCTCGGCGGCGGTGTCGGGGGTGGGGGCGGGCAGCGCGCGGCGGACGTGGATGCCGTACTTCCCGAGCAGCTCGCAGATCTCCTCCGAGCCGAGCGTGAGTCCCTGCCCGCGCTCCAGCAACCCGCCGATCAGCTCCGCGGCGCCCTTCTCGTCGATGTCGTCGTACTCGGGGACCCGGCCCGGATCGGCGGCCTCGCGTCGCCACTGCGCGTACTTCACAGCTTCGGCGAGGGCGCGGGCAGCCCGCTCCGCGGCGGGGTAGGCGGGGATCAGACGGGAGCCGTTTTGGGCGGTGTCCGCCTGCACCGGTACGGCGCTGGGGGACGGCTGTGCCGCTCCCGCGCCGGGCGTGCGGTCCGTGGGGCGGTTCGGTGCCGTACTGGCCGCGGCCGACAACGCCTCCGCGAGCCCGCCGAGCTCCACGTGCACGACGAGTGCCGGTTTGGAGGGTGCGGCAGCGGTGGCGGACCGCAGTGCCTCGGCCAGCTCCGCGTCTCCGGGCGACCCCTCCCCGATGGCCGGTATGGCCGTGACGACCACCGCGTCGCACGAGTCGTCGGCCAGCGCCTGGGACAGCGCGCGCCGGAAGTCCTCCGCGGTGGCGCCGGTCGTCAGGTCCAGGGGTCGCTGCGGCCGCAGCCCCTCGGCGAGGCACGCGTCGTACGTCAGTTGTCCCAGGGACTCGGAGTTCCCCAGGATCGCCACCCGCGGCCCGCCGGGCAGGGGCTGCCGGGCGAGCAGCAGCCCCGCGTCGACCAGCTCGGTGATCGTGCCGACCCGGATCACCCCGGCCTGCCGCAGCAGCGCGGAGACGGTCGCGTGCGACAACTGCGTGGCCCGTACCGCATGGCCCTGTGGAGCGGACCCGGCCCCCTGCACCACGACGAGCGGCTTGGCGGCGGCCGTGCGCCGGGCGAGGCGGGTGAACTTGCGCGGGTTGCCGATGGATTCCAGGTACATGAGGACGACGTCGGTGTCGGGGTCGTCGTACCAGTACTGGATGACGTCGTTGCCGGAGACGTCGGCGCGGTTGCCGGACGAGACGAAGGTGGACACGCCCGTGACCCCGGTGACTCCGCCGCCGCGCCGGTGCAGCCGGGACAGCAGCGCGATGCCGATCGCCCCGGACTGGGCGAAGAGCCCGATCCGGCCGGGGCGGGGCAGCTCCGGCGCCAGGGACGCGTTGAGCCGCACCTCCTCGGAGGTGTTGATGATCCCGAAGGCGTTGGGCCCGATGATGCGCATGCCGTACGCGCGCGCGTGCCGGACGAGTTCACGCTGCCGCTCGCGGCCCTCGGGTCCGCTCTCCGCGTATCCGGCGGACAGTACGACGAGCCCCTGCACGCCGTGCTCCCCGCACTCGGCGACCACCTCGGGCACGCGTTCGGCCGGTACGGCGACGACCGCGAGGTCGACGGGGCCGTCGATGTCCCGCACCGAGCGGTGGGCGGGCACGCCGTCGATCTCCTTCAACTCGTCCGGGAAGGCCTTGTTCACGGCGTGCAGGCGGCCGGTGAACCCGGCGTCCCGGATGTTGCCAAGGACACCGCGGCCCACCCCGCCGGGCGTGCGTCCGACGCCGACGACCGCGACGGAGCCGGGCGCGAGGAGCCGCCGTACGGACCGCGCCTCCGCGCGCTGCTCCCGCGCGCGCTGCACGGCGAGCGAGCGGTCGGTGGGTTCGAGGTCGAACTCCAGGCGTACGACGCCGTCCTCGAAGCTGCGTTTCTGGGTGTAGCCGGCGTCCGTGAACACCTTGATCATCTTGGTGTTGGCGGGCAGCACCTCGGCGGCGAACCGGCGGATGCCGCGCTCGCGCGCGACGGCCGCGATGTGTTCGAGGAGGGCGGAGGCGACCCCGCGCCCCTGGTGCGCGTCCTGCACGAGGAAGGCGACCTCGGCCTCGTCGGCGGGGGCGGAGGCGGGCATGCCGCCGACGCCAATGCGGTCATAGCGTACGGTTGCGATGAACTCGCCGCCGATGGTGGCCGCGAGTCCCACCCTGTCCACAAAGTCGTGGTGCGTGAAGCGGTGGACGTCCTTGGCGGACAGTCGTGGGTACGGCGCGAAGAAGCGGTAGTACTTCGACTCGTCCGAGACCTGCTCGTAGAAACTGACCAGGCGGTCGGCGTCATCAACGGTGATGGGCCTGATGCGCGCGGTACCCCCGTCGCGCAGCACTACGTCCGCCTCCCAGTGAGTGGGGTACTCGTGCCGGTCCTGCCGGCCCGCCGAGGTCTGCATGGGCCCCAGAGTACGGCTCGCGTCGGACAACGGCGCGAGGCAGTCTGTGGAGGACGGAAGTCGGATCGAGGCCGAGGTCCGACGTCATCTCCGGAGCGGAGCACAGGCCCGCTCCGGGCATGCTTCACGATATGGGAAACTGGTCTAGACAACCCTGAACAGTGAAGGGCAGCATCACATGGCTGAGCGCCGCGTCAACGTCGGCTGGGCCGAGGGCCTCCACGCCCGCCCCGCCTCCATCTTCGTCCGGGCCGCCACGGCCTCCGGCATCCCCGTGACGATCGCCAAGGCCGACGGCAACCCCGTCAACGCGGCCTCCATGCTGGCCGTCCTCGGGCTGGGCGCCCAGGGCGGCGAGGAGATCGTCCTCGCCTCCGACGCCGAGGGTGCGGACGCCGCCCTCGACCGTCTCGCGAAGCTCGTCGCCGAGGGCCTGGAGGAACTGCCCGAGACCGTCTGAGCCACCGCGCCGAACGCCGGAGCCGCGTCAGCCCTTTCGGGCGGCGCGGCTTCGCCGTATTCTCATGGAAATTCCGGGCGCGCGGAAATCAGGGCAGCGGAAATGCACCTCCGCCGAATATACCTTCTTTGTATACGGCGCCCGTGTTAATGCCGCAGGCCCGACATGTTTACGGCATGTTGCGAAGTCCTCACACGGTCCGGACGGTCCCCGCCGCCGGGAAAGCGCAATCGGTGCGCGGATGTCGCGCGCTCGGTGTGCAGCGCAGTGATCGCCCGTGCGCGCTCGCCGTCGCCGCGCGCCACCGCGTCCACGATGGCGCCGTGCTCCGTCCAGGACTCCACCGGGTTGGCGGGCGCCTCCACCGTGTACATCCAAGCGATCTTGTGCCGCAGCTGGGTCAGCATCGAGGTCAGGGCGTGACTGCCGGAGGCCTGCGCGAGCGTCTCGTGGAACCAGCCGCCCAGGGAGCGCAGATCCTCGCTGTTGCCCCGCCTGGCCCGCTCCTGGCCCAGCCTCACCAGGCCGCGCAGCACCTTGAGATGGGCCTCGGTGCGCCGCTGCGCGGCCCGGGACGCGCCGAGCGGCTCCAGCAGCATGCGCATCTCCAGCAGGTCGGCGGCCTCCTGCTCGGTCGGTTCGGCGACGCACGCGCCCGCGTGCCGCCGGGTCACCACGAAGCCCTCGGCCTCCAGGGTGCGCAGCGCCTCGCGGACGGGGACGCGCGAGACGCCGTAGCGGCGCGCGAGGAGTTCCTCGGTGAGCCGGCCGCCGCGCTCGTAGACACCGGCGACGATGTCGTCCCTGATCGCCGTGCATACCGAGCTCGCCGGAATACGCATGACCGACCTCCGCTTTAATCCCCGTGAAACGTCGCCGATTGACGTGTGTTCCGTGACTCTATTGCAATCAACGGGAATTTCCGATGGCGAGCCGGAATCCATGGATATTTTTTGGACAGCGGGGCGGCCGAAACGGCGAAAGCCCCGGCTCGGGGAGCCGGGGCTTCGGGAAGCGGTGCGCGGTGCCGTCAGACGTTCACGCCGTGCTTGCGGAGGTAGGCGACGGGGTCGACGTCCGAGCCGTACTCCGGGGTCGTCCGGGCCTCGAAGTGGAGGTGCGGCCCGGTGACGTTGCCGGTCGCGCCGGAGAGGCCTATCTGCTGGCCGGGGAGGACCTTCTGGCCCACGGAGACGCCGATGGACGACAGATGGCCGTACTGGGTGTACATGCCGTCCGCCATCCGGATCACGATCTGGTTGCCGTACGACCCGCCCCAGCCGGTCGACACGACCGTGCCGGAGCCCACCGCGTGCACGGTGGTGCCGCTGGAGGCGTGGAAGTCGATGCCGGTGTGGGAGCCGGAGGACCACAGGGATCCGCCGGTCTTGTAGCCGGTGGAGACATACGAGTTCGCGATCGGGGCCACGAACGCGTTGAGCCGCTTGCGCTCGGCCTCGCGGGCGGCGCGCGCCTTGGCCTCGCGCTCCTTCTCCGCCAGGGCGACGGCCTTCTTGCGCGCGGCCTCCTCGGCCGCCTTCTGCTCGGCGGCCTGCTCCTGGGCCGCGGCCTGGGCATCGATCTGCTCGGCGACCGAGTCGCCCATGGTGATGACCGGCGTGAGACCGGTGTCTGCGGGGGCGGGCTCGGCGGCGAGGGCCGGAGAGGCCGCGAGGGTGCCGACGGCACCGGTGGTGGCGAGGGCCGCGACGCCCGCCGCGCGGGCGGTGGTGCGGCGCATCCGGCCGGGACGGCGGTGCTTCCCGGTGGCGCTGGTGAACGCCATGTAGTGGCTGGTCCTTTCCTTCCCTCTCGCCTACCGGGTTAGCTGACGGGTTCGGAGCAGGAAGGTCTCCTACGGACCCCCTCGCGGCACGCGCGGGTGTCCGATTCACCCCAGGGACTGCGTGGGTCCCCGGCTCCCCTGGCTCGCGCCGTACGGGGACTCGGCGATGACTGTCCGGTGCCGCGGGTGCGGCGCACTGCCCGACGAACAGCCTGGACGACGCTATGCGGGCGGTCTTTCGATCCCCAAACCGAAGCCGGATTTTGTAGCGCATCCCACAGGGCAGACAGGCAACCTCCGCCCCAATTCGGACATCTTGGAGAAACGTTCGTGGGTCCTGACGGCCCGTCGGCCGACAGGACCCACGCGCGCGTGCCTCTACTCGGCCGGGACGACGGTGACTTCGCCGATGCCGAGAGCCTCGACCGGCTCCTTGATCTGGGCGGCGTCACCCACCAGGACCGTCACCAGACGGTCCACCGGGAAGGCGTTGACCACCGCGGCGGTGGCCTCCACGGTGCCGGTGGCGGCGAGCTGCCGGTACAGCGTCGCCTGGTAGTCGTCCGGCAGAAACTGCTCGACCTGGTCGGCCAGCGTGCTCGCCACGGCCGCCGCTGTCTCGTACTTCAGCGGCGCGACCCCCACGAGGTTCTGCACGGCGACGTCGCGCTCGGCGTCGGTGAGGCCCTCCCCGGCGAGCTTGCGCAGCACCGCCCACAGGTCCTGCAGCGCGGGACCGGTGTTCGGCGTGTCCACGGAGCCGCTGATGGCGAGCAGCGAGGCGCCCGTGCCGTCCGGGGCGGACCTGAGGACCTGCCCGAACGAGCGCACACCGTAGGTGTAGCCCTTCTCCTCGCGCAGGACGCGGTCCAGGCGGGAGGTGAGGGTGCCGCCGAGGCAGTACGTGCCGAGCACCTGGGCGGCCCACACGCGGTCGTGCCGGTCCGCGCCGACCCGGCCGATGAGCAACTGCGTCTGGACGGCTCCGGGGCGGTCCACGATGACGACCCGGCCGGTGTCGTCGGCGGTCACCGGCGGCACGGGCCGCGGCTGCGCCGAGGAGCCGTTCCACTCGCCCAGGGTCTCGCCGAGCAGCGCGTCCAGGTCGATGCCGGTGAGGTCGCCGACGACCACGGCGGTGGCCGTGGCGGGCCGCACGTGCCGGTCGTAGAAGCCGCGGACGGCCGCCGCGTCGATCTTCTCGACCGTCTCCTCGGTGCCCTGGCGCGGGCGCGACATGCGCGCGGTCGCCGGGAACAGCTCCTTCGAGAGCTCCTTGGCGGCACGACGGGAGGGGTTCGCCAGCTCGTGCGGGATCTCGTCGAGACGGTTGCGCACCAGCCGGTCCACCTCGCTCTCGTCGAACGCGGGTGCCCTGAGGGCGTCGGCGAGCAGGCCGAGGGCCTTGCCGAGGCGGGAGGCGGGGACCTCCAGGCTCAGCCGGACGCCCGGATGGTCGGCGTGCGCGTCCAGGGTCGCGCCGCAGCGCTCCAGCTCGGCGGCGAACTCCTCGGCGGAGTGTTTGTCGGTGCCTTCGGAGAAGGCCCGCGCCATGATCGTGGCGACACCGTCGAAACCGGCCGGCTCGGCGTCCAGCGGCGCGTCCAGGAGCACCTCGACGGCGACGACCTGCTGGCCGGGGCGGTGGCAGCGCAGAACGGTCAGGCCGTTCTCCAGCGTGCCGCGCTCGGGGGCCGGGAAGGCCCACGGCTTCGCCTCGCCCGCACGGGGCTGGGGGTGGAACTCCATCGCGGCGAGCTCGGTCACTTGGCCGCCTCCTCGTCCTCGTTCTGGTCGGCGGTGGACGCCTCCACGGTGGCTTCCGACTCCGGGTCCTCGGGGAAGTCCTCGTCCTGGGTGTGCTCCGCGGACTCGGCGGAGAGCGGCTCGTAGACGAGCACCGCGCGGTTGTCCGGGCGCAGACGGGCCTTGGCCACCTCCTGGACCTCCTCCGGCGTCACCTCCAGGACGCGCTGGACGGCGGTCAGGGCGAGCTGCGGGTCGCCGAACAGGACCGCGAACCGGCACAGTTCGTCGGCGCGGCCGGCGACCGTGCCGAGCCGGTCCAGCCACTCGCGCTCCAACTGGGCCTGGGCGCGCTCCATTTCCTCGGGGGTGGGGCCCTCCTGAGCGAAGCGGGCGAGTTCCTCGTCGATTGCGGTCTCGATGACCGGCACCTCGACGTCGCCGGAGGTCTTCACGTCCAGCCAGCCCAGGGAGGGCGCCCCGGCCAGCCGCAGCAGGCCGAACCCGGCCGCGACGGCCGTACGGTCGCGGCGCACGAGCCGGTTGTACAGGCGGGAGGACTCGCCGCCGCCCAGGACGGTGAGCGCCAGGTCGGCGGCGTCGGACGCGCGCGTGCCGTCCTGCGGGAGCCGGTAGGCGGCCATCAGCGCGCGGGCCGGGACCTCCTCCACGACGACCTCGCGCAGCTGCTCGCCGATGACCTCCGGCAGCGAGCCGTCGCGGGGCTCGGGCTTGCCGTCGTGGGAGGGGACCGAGCCGAAGTACTTCTCGATCCAGGCCAGGGTCTGCTGCGGGTCGATGTCGCCGACCACGGAGAGCACGGCGTTGTTGGGCGCGTAGTACGTCCGGAAGAACCGGCGCGCGTCCTCCAGCGTGGCCGCGTCCAGGTCGGCCATCGAGCCGATCGGCGTGTGGTGGTACGGGTGGCCCTCCGGGTAGGCGAGGGCGGTCAGCTTCTCGAAGGCGGTGCCGTACGGAACGTTGTCGTAGCGCTGCCGGCGCTCGTTCTTGACGACGTCCCGCTGGTTCTCCATGGACTCGTCGTCGAGGGCGGCCAGCAGCGAGCCCATGCGGTCGGCCTCCAGCCAGAGGGCGAGCTCCAGCTGGTGGGCGGGCATGGTCTCGAAGTAGTTGGTGCGCTCGAAGCTGGTGGTGCCGTTGAGCGAGCCGCCGGCGCCCTGCACCAGCTCGAAGTGACCGTTGCCCTTCACCTGCGCGGAGCCCTGGAACATCAGATGCTCGAAAAGGTGAGCCAGGCCGGTACGGCCCTTGACTTCGTGGCGGGAGCCGACGTCGTACCAGAGGCACACCGCCGCGACCGGGGTCAGGTGGTCCTCGGAGAGCACCACGCGCAGACCGTTGGCCAGGCGGTGCTCGGTCGCTGCCAGGCCCCCGGAGCCTGCCTCGGCCTTGGTCGTGTGACCCATGGGCATGTACGTCCCTTCGATCGCGGAAGCGGTCGTGCAACCGCTGTGTTCCTGCCGGTCCTGCCACTGTATGCAAGCGGCCGGAGCCTCGGTGAAGTTCCCGCCGGACGTACGCCCACAGCGGATCGCGTAGCCTGCCGGAGTCGTGCCGCGGGGCGGCTCCTCCGGCGCCGCGCGCCACCGGGAAGGGCCGCCTGCACCGGGTCCTGGCCCGGCTTGTCAGTACCGCGGTCCACAATGGTCCGATCAGACCCGTTCACGCTTCAGAAAGAGTGAGCCGAAGGGGTGCGTCGACACCGACGTGAGCCACCCGTAGGCGAGCGACCAGAAAAGAGGAGCCGGCAGCGATGGCCCGCCGCAGCACGAAGACCCCGCCGCCCGACGACTCGTACGAGGAGAAGATCCTCGACATCGACGTCGTGGACGAGATGCAGGGCTCCTACCTCGAATACGCGTATTCGGTCATCTACTCGCGTGCCCTGCCGGACGCCCGTGACGGCCTCAAGCCGGTGCACCGCCGGATCGTCTACCAGATGAACGAGATGGGCCTGCGCCCCGACCGCGGCTATGTGAAGTGCGCGCGTGTCGTCGGCGACGTGATGGGCAAGCTCCACCCGCACGGCGACGCGTCGATCTACGACGCCCTGGTGCGCATGGCCCAGCCGTTCTCCATGCGCGTCCCGCTGGTCGACGGGCACGGCAACTTCGGCTCGCTGGGCAACGACGACCCGCCGGCCGCCATGCGGTACACCGAGTGCCGGATGGCCGAGGCCACGAGCCTGATGACCGAGTCCATCGACGAGGACACGGTCGACTTCGCCCCCAACTACGACGGCCAGGAGCAGGAACCGGTCGCCCTGCCCGCCGCCTTCCCGAACCTGCTGGTGAACGGCGCTTCGGGCATCGCGGTCGGCATGGCCACGAACATGCCGCCGCACAACCTCGCCGAGGTCGTCGCGGCCGCCCGGCATCTGATCCGCCACCCGAACGCGGACCTGGACACGCTGATGAAGTACGTCCCCGGGCCCGACCTGCCCACGGGCGGCCGGATCGTCGGCCTCTCCGGGGTCCGGGACGCGTACGAGACGGGCCGCGGCACGTTCAAGATCCGCGCCACGGTGACGGTGGAGAGCGTGACGGCGCGCCGTATGGGCCTCGTCGTCACCGAGCTGCCCTTCACGGTCGGCCCGGAGAAGGTCATCACCAAGATCAAGGACCTGGTCAACGCGAAGAAGCTGCAGGGCATCGCGGACGTCAAGGACCTGACGGACCGCGCGCACGGCCTGCGTCTGGTCATCGAGATCAAGAACGGCTTCGTGCCGGAGGCGGTCCTGGAGCAGCTCTACAAGCTGACGCCGATGGAGGAGTCCTTCGGCATCAACAACGTGGCCCTGGTGGACGGCCAGCCGCTCACGCTGGGCCTCAAGGAGCTCCTCGAGGTCTATCTCGACCACCGCTTCGACGTCGTGCGCCGCCGCTCGGAGTACCGCCGCGGCAAGCGCCGCAACCGGCTGCACCTGGTGGAGGGCCTGCTCACCGCCCTCGTCGACATCGACGAGGTCATCCGTCTGATCCGCTCCAGCGAGAACAGCGCGCAGGCGAAGGAGCGTCTGATGGAGCGCTTCTCGCTGTCGGAGATCCAGACCCAGTACATCCTCGACACGCCGCTGCGCCGCCTCACCAAGTACGACCGCATCGAGCTGGAGGCGGAGAAGGACCGGCTGAACGCGGAGATCGCCGAGCTGACCCGGATCCTGGAGTCGGACGCCGAGCTGCGCAAGCTGGTCTCCGCCGAACTGGCCCAGGTGGCCAAGAAGTTCGGCACCGAGCGCCGTACGGTCCTGCTGGAGTCCTCGGGCGCCCCGGCGGCGGCGGTGCCGCTGCAGGTGGCGGACGACCCGTGCCGGGTGCTTCTGTCGTCGACGGGCCTGCTGGCCCGCACCGTGAACGGCGAGCCCTTCGCGCAGGACGCCGATGCCAGACGCGCCAAGCACGACGTGATCGTCTCGGCGGTGCCGGCCACGGCGCGCGGCGAGGTGGGCGTGGTGACGTCGGCGGGCCGCCTGCTGCGGCTGAACGTGGTCGATCTCCCGCAGCTGCCGGAGACGGTGGCGGCGCCGAACCTCTCCGGAGGGGCGCCCCTCGCGGAGTTCGTCTCCCTGGAGGACGACGAGACGGTGGTCTGTCTGACCACGCTCGACGAGTCGTCCCCGGGCCTCGCGCTCGGCACGGCACAGGGCGTCGTCAAGCGTGTGGTGCCCGACTACCCGTCCAACAAGGACGAGTTGGAGGTCATCACGCTCAAGGAGGGCGACCGGATCGTCGGCGCGGTGGAGCTGCGCACCGGCGAGGAGGACCTGGTGTTCATCACGGACGACGCGCAGCTGCTGCGCTACCAGGCGTCCCAGGTCCGTCCCCAGGGCCGGCCGGCGGGCGGCATGGCGGGCATCAAGCTCGCCGAGGGCGTGAAGGTGATCTCCTTCACGGCGGTCGACCCGGCGGTGGACGCGGTGGTCTTCACCGTCGCGGGCTCGCGCGGCACGCTGGACGACTCGGTCCAGACGACCGCCAAGCTGACCCCGTTCGACCAGTACCCGCGCAAGGGCCGTGCCACCGGCGGCGTGCGCTGCCAGCGGTTCCTGAAGGGCGAGGACTGTCTCTCCCTGGCCTGGGCGGGCGCGGTCCCGGCACGGGCGGCCCAGAAGAACGGCACCCCGGTCGAGCTCCCGGAGATCGATCCGCGCCGGGACGGCTCGGGCACGTCGCTGGCGAAGACCGTGTCGGTGGTGGCGGGTCCGGTCTTCTAACCGGCCGGTCCGGTCGTCCAGCCCGCCGGTCCGGTCTGTCGGCTAGACCGGCGGGGCCTCTTCTTCGGGGTCCCGTACGTAGCGCAGGACGCCCCACATGCCATGCTCGTCGGCGTGTGGGGCGTCGTTCCCGCACGCCTCCAGTTCCTTGGCGAGGGTGGCGGTGTCGATGCCGGAGCCGATCAGGACGAGCTGGGTGAGGCGTGCCTCGCCGGGCGTCCAGGGCTGCGGGTAGAAGCGCAGAAACCGCCCCACCGCGTGGACGGCGTAGCGGTTCAGGGCGTCGTGGGGCCCGAAGTCGACGTACCCCTTGATGCGGTAGAGCCCCTCGGAGCGGCTGTCGAGGAACTCCATCAGCCGACGGGGGTCCAGGGGGACCTCGCAGACGAAGGACAGGCTGTCGTACGCCGTGTGCAGATGCCCGGCGTGCCCGTCGTCGCTGTCGTGGTCGTGGAGGTCGTCGAAGGACAGCTGCCCGACGCGCTCCTCGCTCGGCCTGCAGTCGAAGAGGAACTCCGGGTCGATGCGCCCATAGGTGGCGGGGACGACGGCGGCACGGTCGGTGAGCGAGCCGACGAGGCCGAGGACGCGCTCGGCGTCAGCCGCCCGGTCGAGCTTGTTGACCACGACCAGGTCGGCGAGGGCGAGGTGCCGGTCGATCTCGGGGTGTTGCTCCCGGGTGGTGTCGAACTCGGCGGCGTCGACGACCTCGACGAGTCCGCCGTAGACGATCCCGGGATGCTCGCTGGCGAGCACCATCCGCACGAGTTCCTGGGGTTCGGCGAGTCCGCTGGCCTCGACGACGATGACGTCGATGCCGGCCGACGGGTTCGCGAGCCGCTCCAGATACAGATCCAGTTCGCTCGCGTCGACGGCGCAGCACAGGCATCCGTTGCCCAGGGAGACCGTGGAGTCGCCGAGTGCGCCGGCCACGGCCATCGCGTCGATCTCGATGGCCCCGAAGTCGTTGACGATCGCCCCGATGCGGCTGCCTCCGCTGCGGTGCAGGAGATGATTGAGCAGCGTGGTCTTCCCCGAGCCCAGGAATCCGGCCAGTACGACGACCGGGATCTGCTGCGGACCTCGGCTGTGCCCCACTCTGTGACCTCTCTCACGCGGACGCGTGCACCGGCTCTCGGCCCGGCGCACGAACGACGATGGGAATGCCGACTCAGGATACGAGCGGGAAGAAACACCGCGAAGTGAACGATTGTTAGCACCTCTTGCGGGGCAGACGATGGGCAGGCGCCGGAGCGTGCGACCCTCGCTTCCTTCCGTGCGCCTCCTCTCCGCCTCCCCGCCGATCAGAGCCGCTCGGCACACTCTGGGAGACGGCAAGCGCCGCCCACCGCTCGCCGGTCCCCTCCAGTCGACCCGCACCCCGACGACCGGCGGACGGCCGCCTGATTCGGGGGTTGACATGACCACACAGAGTTCAGGGATAGGGAGGATCGTTTCGGCTGCCAAAGCAAAGCTTGCAGCCGTCACCGACTCCATCGGCACGCGGAGGGCACGTCACCGCAGAAGGGCCGCTCTCACTCAACAACATCGGCTCCACTTCGACCTGATGTGCAAGGCCATGGACGATCCCGCCCTGGCCGCGGTGCTCGACACCTACGAGACCGACATTCCGCTGGAGAAGCAGCGCCAGTTCCTCTTCGCGAACGCGCTCTACATCAACGCCCTGTACTTCCACCGGATCGAAGCCCTGTCCAAGGCGGAGCTCTACGGACACCTGCGGATCATGTGCCAGAACAGAGTGTTCCGCGAATACTGGGAGGCGACGCTCCACCACAGGCAGAGCCTGCCCGAAACGTCGGAGGAGTTCCTTCTGGGCCGGATGATGGACGATCTCATCCAGGAACTGGCCGATTCCGACACGGACGAGTGGTGGGTTGTGGGCGAACCCCCCAATGACCCGTCCTGATCGCGCCGGCACCTGCTTCACCCCTTCCCGGGGTCCGTCAAGAGGCAGCGATCGAGCTTCACTCGACTGCCTTGCCGCAACTCGGCCCCCGCGAGCACCAAAGTCGCTATCTTGTCGCTTGCCCTCTCCGGGCACTCCGACGAACACCCCTGCGCTCGGAGACAGACCGCTCCGACGCACACACCTGCCCGGAGACCGCCACGCTCGGAGGAGTCCTACTTACTCTGAGCCACAAGGCGGGTATCTCCCTGTGAAGATCGTGCGACGTGTCGGGGCCTCGCCTCGCGAGCGTGGCAGCAGTACCGGTCAGTCATGCCCCGACATCTTTGAACTCAGTAACGGCGATTTCGCCGTCATTGGGCGCGAAGCCACCGCGGAACTCGACCCCGAGCTCCCTCCGGACGCCGCACGTGCCGACTATGAGCGCATCGTCGTCATCACACGCGAGACCTTGGTACGGGCCAAAAGCGACATCCCCGACGCCTGACAACGCCGAGCACAGCACCACCAGCTCTTTCGTCACCGCCCTTTCGTCACCGCCCTCGCATGCTCGACCCGGTTTCCGCGGCACTGCGCGGGGAACCATCGTGGTCGACCCGAGGGGGACGTTTGACGCGTGGGGCAGGCTGGAACTCGGTTGCCAGGTACGGGACTTGGCTGGTCGCGGCGGTCATCGCGATCGTCTTGGTGTGCCTGGCCTCCGTTGCCGTCAGCGGCTGGCTGATAGACGGCGTCGAGCGAGCGAACGGCGGCCTGCGAAAGGCCGCCCAACGCAGCGTCCTCGGCGAGTACTTCGGCGCCGTCAGCGCCGTCTTCTCGGGCGTCGCCCTGCTCCTCCTGGTCGTCACGCTGCTCTTCCAGCAACGTGAGCTGCACTTGCAGCGCAGGGAACTCGCCCTGCAGCGAGAGGAACTGATCGCCTCACGCGACGAACTCCGCAGGAGCGCCGCCGCGGATCTGCGAGCTCTCCATCTCCAGCTCACACAGATGCAGATGGCGGATCCGGCGTTGGCCGAGGTCTGGAACGACTGGCCCGGCCAGCCTCCCGCGGACGTACGGCAACTGCTCTTCGCGAACCTCACCTACGGCCATTACATGCTGGTGTACGAATGGGGAAGCACTACCGAGGACGAGGTACTCGCCCACGCACGAAGGCTGGTGCAGAGCCCCTCGTTCCGTCGCTACTGGCTGCTCTCCCGTGAGGCAAAGGCCGCTCTGCCGCCGGACAGCGTCGAAGGACGCTTCTTCCGGCTCTTCGACCGGGCCGTCAGCGAAACGCAGACCGGAGGTTCACCACCGGACTGACCGCCGCTCGCGTCACCCCGCCGTGGGCACCGCCACCGGCGGCTCCGGGCCCACATACCGGGCCGCCGGGCGGATGATCTTCGAGTCCTGGGCCTGCTCCAGGATGTTGGCGCTCCAGCCCACCACGCGGGCCGCGGCGAACGTGGGGGTGAACATCTCACGTGGCAGGCCGCACAGTTCCATGACCACGCCCGCGTAGAACTCGACGTTCGTGTGGAGTTCGCGTCCGGGCTTCAGCTCGGCGAGGATCGCCTCGACACGGCGCTCGACCTCGACGGCGAAGTCGACGCGCGGGCCGCCGAAGTCCCGGGCGATGTCCCGGAGCATCCGCGAACGGGGGTCCTCCGTGCGGTAGACGGCGTGCCCGAAGCCCATGATGCGGTCACCGGCGAGAACGCGCCCCCTGATCCAGGAGTCGATCCGGTCCGGGGTCCCTATCGCGTCCAGGGTGTCCAGCGCGCGGCTGGGCGCACCCCCGTGCAGCGGCCCGGACAGCGCGCCGACCGCTCCCACGAGACACGCCGCCGCATCCGCGCCCGTCGACGCGATGACCCGAGCCGTGAAGGTTGACGCGTTGAAGCCGTGATCAATGGTTGAGATCAGGTACTGCTCGATCGCCCGGGCCCGCCGGGGATCCGGTTCCACGCCCGTGAGCATGTAGAGGTAGTTGGCCGCGTACGAGAGGTCTTCGCGCGGCTCCACGGGGTCGAGCCCCTGCCCGAGCCGGTACAGCGAGGTGAGCAGGGTCGGTACGGCCGCGCAGGCGGCGAGGGTGTCCGCGCGACGCCGGTCCGCGTCGACGTCGTACACCGGCCGGAATCCCTTCGCCGCACCCAGCAACGACAGTGCCGTGCGCAGGCCGGCCAGCGGGCCGGACGTGCGGCTCGCGGCGGCGACGGCGGGCAGGGCGGCCCGGACCTCGTCCGGCAGGCTCCGCAGCGCGGCGGTCCGGGCGGAGAAGGCGGTGCGCCGCTCGGCGTCCGGCAGTTCGCCATGGACCAGGAGATGCCAGACGTCCTCGAAGCAGCGGGTCCGCGCGAGTTCGACGGCCGAGTACTGGCGGTAGTGGTAGAAGCCCTCCAGCCCCCGGACGTCGCCGATCTCGGTGTCGGTGACGACGACGCCCGCAAGTCCGCGCGGGACGTCGACGAGGGTGGCCGCGGCCCTGTTGATGGACATCATTTTCCTCCCTGGACTTGATTCCACTGTCAATGCTTGACTATTTCCCTGTCAATATTGATTCAGTCAATATGTCAGGAGGCGGCTACGGTGACCCCCATGCGCGATCAAGAACCGGCTTCCGGCCGCCCCGGGCGGAGGCTGAGCACCAAGGAGACCGCCGAAGCGCTCGGCGTGAAGCCGGAGACCGTGTACGCGTATGTGAGTCGCGGTCAGCTCAGCAGCAGGCGCGAGCCCGGCCACCGCGGCAGCACCTTCGACGCCAAGGAGGTGGAGGCCCTCGCCCGGCGCAACAGGCGGGAGAGCAGCGTGCGTTCGGGCTCCGGCGTTGAACTGTCCGTACGCACCCGCATCACACTGATCGACAAGGACCGGTACTTCTTCCGGGGCGTGGACGCCACCCGGCTCGCCGCCGACCACTCCTACGAGGAGGTTGCCGAGTGGCTGTGGACCGGGCGGATGCGCCCCGGCGTCACCTTCACCGCGCCGGAGGCCGTGGTCGCCGTCGTCCGCCGCGCCGTGGACGCCCTGCCCGAACACACGGCGCCCACCGACCGGCTGCGGGTCGCGGCGATCGCCGCGGCGGCGGAGGACCCGCTGCGCTTCGACCTGTCCGAGCAGGCCGTGCTCGGCACCGCGCGCGTCCTGATCCCCACACTGGTCGCCGCCCTGCCGCCCCACCCGTACGCCCACCACCACGACGACGGTCCGCTGGCCCACCGCCTGTGGGGCCGGCTGACCGGGCACGAGGCCGACGAGGCGTCACTGCGCGCCCTGGACACGGCACTCGCCCTGCTCGTCGACCACGACCTGGCTGCCTCGACGCTCGCGGTGCGGGTCGCCGCCTCGGCCCGCGCCCACGCGTACGCGGCCGTCTCGGCCGGACTCGGCGTGATCGAGGGCCCGTTGCACGGCGCGGCCAGCGGACTCGCCCACCGGATACTGCAGGACGTGCTCGAACGCGGCACCGCGGTCCCGGTGATCGCGGACGAACTCCGCGCCGGCCGCCGCATCCCCGGACTCGGCCACCGGCTCTACGCGGGCGAGGACCCACGCGCGCGTGCCCTGTTCGCCCTCCTGGAGCGGGTCCCGCGCGCGGAACCCGCCCTGCTCGCGGCCCGCGACGTCGTCGCCACCACCGCCCGCCACACCCCGCTGCACGCGAATGTCGACCTGGCCCTCGCCGTGCTCACCGTGTCCTCGGGCATGCCCGCCACGGCGGGCGAGACGATCTTCGCCGTGGCCCGGACGGCCGGCTGGATCGCCCATGCCCTGGAGGAGTACGGGGAACGTCCGTTGCGCATGCGGCCCAGCGGACACTACGTGGGACCGAGACCGCCTCAACCTCTGCCTGAGTAGGACACCAGCCCGGCTGGAAGTCACTCCGAGGAAAGTCAGGTTAGGCTCACCTCTGTGAGTAGGTGTGCGACCGTCTCCCGGAGCCTCGAAGAGCCCGTCTCCGGTACCGCGGCCACTGCGACGACATGGCTGCTGCTGGAACAGCCCGGTCCCTGGGGTGCCAAAGCGCTCGCTTCGAGCCACCTGGACCCCGCACTGGGGCGCGCCCTGGAGGCGGCCGCCGAGGGAACCGGCGTACGGATCGCGCTGATCCGGCGTCCCGGACGCCACGCCGACCTCGGCAGGCCCGCCATGCGGCAGGTCTACGCCGCCCACACCGTTCCCGGGAACACCTGGCTGCGCAGCGCCACGACCTGCGACCCGCAACAGCTGCGCGCCCTCGACTTCGCCGCCCTCGGCGCGGGTGACCACCGTTCGTTCGACGTGGCACTGCGCGCCCGGGCGCACCCGGACGGCCCGCTGGCGCTCGTCTGCACCAACGGCAAACGCGACCGCTGCTGCGCCCTTCTGGGCCGCCCCCTCGCGGCCGAGCTCGCCGCGTCCGGTGTGCGGGGCACCTGGGAGGTCACCCATCTGGGTGGTCATCGCTTCTCGCCGACCGTGCTCGTGCTGCCGTACGGCTACGCCTACGGCCGGGCCGAGGCACACGCCGTCAAGGAGGTGCTGCACGGCGTGCGGGAGGGCCGTGTCGTCATCGAGGGCTGCCGCGGGTGCTCGGCCTGGGAACGGCCCGGCCAGGCTGCCGAACTGGCCGTGCGCACGGCCGCCGACGAGTACACGGCGGGCACGCTGAGCGTCGTAGGGACAGAGGGCGGGGCGCCGCGCTGGGAGGTCACCGTGGCCCATGTCGACGGCCGCCGGTGGCGCGTCACCGTGGCCCAGGGCGCCTCGCTGCCGCCCCGGCCGGAGAGCTGTGGGGCAGCGGTGCTCGGTACCCCGGCCCGGATGGACGTGGTGGCGGTGCACGAGCTGACCACGACGGCCCTGGCGAGCTGACGACGGCAGCCCCGGCGAGCCGACGGCCCCGAGCGGGGCCCACCCGGTTCTCCCGGCTCTCACAAGGTCCGGGTCAGGAGATCCACGCCACACCCCCTACGGCAGGGTGCGCCCGGCCACGTACCGTCGTGGGTATGCGCCCCACTCCCCCCGCACGCCGTCTGCGCCTCGGTCTGCCGCGGCGGGTGTTCTCCCAGGTGCTGCTGATGCAGGTGGCGATCGCCGCGGGAGTCGCGGTGCTCGCGACCGGGCTGTTCCTCGCGCCGCTGAGCAAGCAGCTCGACAACGAGGCCATGCGCCGTGCGCTGGCGATCGCGCAGACCACCGCGCAGGAGCCGCAGGTCGCGACGGACCTGCAGAACACGCCGCCGACCGCCGACGGCCCGGTGCAGCGGGAGGCGGAGCGCATCCGGCGCGCCACCCACGCCGAGTACATCGTGGTGATGGACCTGCGGGGCATCCGCTGGTCGCACACGAACCCGCGGCAGATCGGCCTGAAGGTCTCGACCAACCCCGAGGAGGCCCTCGCCGGCAATCAGGTCATGGAGATCGACACCGGCACCCTGGGCCGCTCCGCCCGCGGCAAGGTGCCGCTGTACGACGCCGACCACCGGATCGTCGGGGCGGTCTCGGTGGGCATCGCGTACGACAGCGTGCGGGCCCGGCTGATCAGCGCGATCCCGGGGCTGCTCGCCTACGCGGGCGGCGCGCTCGCGGTCGGCGCGCTGGCCGCCTGGCTGATCTCCCGCCGGGTCCAGCGGCAGACCCGGGACCTGGCCTTCTCGGACATCTCGGCGCTGCTCGCGGAGCGCGAGGCGATGCTGCACGGCATCCGGGAGGGCGTCGTCGCCCTCGACCGCACCGGCCGCATACGTCTGCTCAACGACGAGGCGCGGCGGCTGCTGGGCATCGGTGACGAGGCCGTCGGCCGGACGCCGGACGAGGCGCTGGGCGCGGGCCGTACGACGGACGTCCTGGCCGGCCGGGTGACCGGCACCGACCTGCTCACCGTACGGGGCCAGCGGGTCCTGGTCGCCAACCGCATGCCCACCGACGACGGCGGCGCCGTGGCCACCCTGCGCGACCGCACCGAGCTGGAGCAACTCGGCCGCGAACTCGACTCCACACGGGGCCTCATCGACGCCCTGCGCGCCCAGGACCACGAGCACGCCAACCGTATGCACACCCTGCTGGGCCTGCTGGAACTGGAGATGTACGACGACGCCGTGGAGTTCGTCGGAGAGGTGGTCGGCGCCCACCGGGTCACCGCGGAACAGGTCACCGAGAAGATCCAGGACCCGCTGCTCGCCGCCCTCCTGGTCGGCAAGGCGACCGTCGCGGCCGAGCGCGGGGTCGCCCTGTGGGTCTCGGACCGCACCCGGCTCCCGGACCGGCTGATCGACCCCAGGGGCCTGGTCACCGTCGTGGGCAATCTGGTGGACAACGCGCTCGACGCCGTCGCGGGCACTCCGCACGCGCGCGTGGAGGTGGAGTTGCGCACCGAGGGGCGTACCGCCGTCCTGCGGGTGTGCGACACGGGTCCCGGCATACCGGCGGAGCAGCGGGAAGTGGTCTTCACCGAGGGGTGGTCCACCAAGAAGCCGCCCGCGCACGGCAAGCGCGGCATAGGGCTCTCCCTGGTGCGTCGGCTCGCCGAGCGGCAGGGCGGGAGCGCGACGGTCAGCGAGGCGGACGGCGGGGGCGCCGAGTTCACGGTCGTACTGCCGGAGGCCCTGACCGAGCCGGGCCTGGCACCGGCGCTCACCGCACCCGTGGCGTCCGCCGACGAGGAGGCGTGATGATCGAGGTCCTGGTCGTGGACGACGACACCCGGGTCGCCCGGGTCAACGCCGCCTACGTCGAGAAGGTGCCGGGCTTCCATGTGGCCGGCGAGGCGCACAACGCGGCCGAGGCGCTGCGCCGGATGGAGGAGCTGCCACGGCTCGACCTGGTCCTCCTGGACCACTACCTGCCGGACGAGACGGGCCTCGCGGTCGTCAGGGAGATGCGCCGGCGCGGCCACCAGACCGACGTCATCATGGTCACGGCGGCCCGGGACGTGTCGACCGTGCAGGCGGCGATGCGGCACGGCGCCCTGCAGTATCTGATCAAGCCGTTCGCCTTCGCGGGCCTGCGGGCCAAGCTGGAGGCGTACGCGCGGCTGCGCCGCACCCTGGACGGCGGGGGCGAGGCCGAACAGGCGGAGGTGGACCGTATCTTCGGCGCACTGTCCGCGCCGTCGGAGCCGGGGCTGCCCAAGGGCCACTCCCCCACCACCGCCGGGCTGGTACGGCAGTCCCTGATGAACGCCGAAAGCCCGCTGTCGGCCCAGGAGATCGCCGAGCGGACCGGGGTGAGCCGGCAGACCGCCCAGCGCTATCTGAAGCTCCTGGAGCGCACGGGACGGGCCCGGCTGACCCTCAAGTACGGCGACGCGGGCCGCCCCGAACACCGTTACGTGTGGGCGACCCGCGTCTGACCGCGGCCGTTGCGTCCGTCGGCCGGCCTACTTCGCGGCCTTCTCGACGAATTCGGTCGTGTACGTCTTGCTCAGGTCCACCGTGGCGTTCTTGATGGTGGGGTTGAACGCCTTGAGGACCTTCTCGACGGTCTCGGGGCCGTTCGTGGGCATCACACCGTCGTCGGTGAACATCGGAAGGGTGCTCTTGATGGCCTCCGAGTAGAGCGTCTTGTTGCCCTGGGAGTAGTCGGCGGGCATCTTGGCCGCGATCTCGTCCGCGCTGTGGGTGGACATCCACTTGAGCGTCTTGACGAATGCATTGGCCAGCTTCTGGACGGTGTCCTTGTGGCTGTTCACCCAGTCCGTCTGCATGTACAGACTTGACGACGGGTACGGGCCGCCCAGCGCCTCCTGCGAGCCCTCGGGGGTCCGCATGTCGATGAGGATCTTGCCCGCCTTCTTGTCCAGGATCGTGGCGACGGTCGGGTCGGTCGTCATGCCGGCGTCGATCGAGCCCTGCTGCAGCGCGGAGATGAACGTCGGGCCCGCACCCACGGCGACCGGGGTGAACTCACTGGTCTTCACGCCGTTCTTGACCGCGAGGTACTTGGTGAGGAAGTCGGTCGAGGCACCGAGACCGGTGACGCCGAGCTTCTTCCCCTTGAAGTCCTTGGCCGAGGTGATGTCCTTCGCCTTCTTGGTGGAGACGACCTCCACCTCGCCGGGGGCGTGCGAGAACTGCACGACGGACTCCACGGCCTTGCCCTTCACCTGGAGGTCGAGGGTGTGGTCGTAGAAGCCGACGGCGCCCTGGACCTGGCCGGAGACGAGCGCGGTCTCCGCCTGGACACCGGCGGGCTCGCTGAGCATCTCCACGTCGAGGCCCTCGGCGTCGAAGTAGCCGAGCCGCTGGGTGAGCATCGCCGGCAGGTAGATGACCTTGTCCAGGCCACCGACCATGATCTTGACCTTGGTGCCCTTGCCGTCGCCCTTGCTCCCGGAGCCGGCGGAGGCGGTGCTGGCCGCGTCATTGGCGCACGCGGTGAGCGAGGAGAGAGCGAGCAGGCCGACGGCGGCGAGCGACGCGTATCTGGCGGACTTGCGCATGGCGGTTCACGTCCTTGTGAGAGGGCGGTGCGGGGATGAAAGGAAGGTCTGTGGGGGGCGTTCAGCTGGGCGGGGCCGGTCGCCGGGCGAGGCCGGTCCGCCGGGCGAAGGGGGTTCGCCGGATGAAGCGGGTTCGCCGTGCGGCTCGGATCAGTTGTCCGAGCCGGCCGGCTTCCACCGGAAGATGCGGCGTTCGGCGAAGGTCAGCAGGCCCTCGGCGAAGAGTGCGACGACCGCGAGGATCACCATCGCGGCGTAGACGCCGGCCGCGTTGAAGGTGCCCTGCGACTGGGCGACGAGCAGGCCGATGCCCTTGGTGGCGCCGATGTACTCGCCGACGATGGCGCCGATGAGGGCGAAGCCGAAGCTGACATGGAGGCTGGTGAAGATCCAGGAGGTGGCCGACGGGATGACCACCTGAAGGGTCACCCTGCGATCGCTCGCACCGAGGATCCGGGCGTTGGCGACCAGGTTGCGGTCGACCTCGCGGGCGCCCTGGAAGGCGTTGAAGAACACCGGGAAGAACACCAGCACCACGGCCGACGCGATCTTGGAGGCCGGACCCAGGCCGAACCAGATCACGAAGATCGGGGCGAGGACGATCCTGGGGATGGAGTTGAGCACCTTGATGTATGGACCAAGGACATCGGCCAGGAAGGCGATCCGTCCGAGCGCGATACCGAAGACCACACCGGCGGCGACACCGATGATCCAGCCGAGCAGCGCCTCGTGGAGCGTGTACCAGATCTGCTCGCCGAGGGAGCCCTGCGCGGTCCCGTGCATGATCCAGGTGTAGATCTGGTCCCAGATCTTCGACGGCATCGAGAAGTTGAACGGATCGATGACGCTGGCCCGGGACAGGGCCTCCCACAGGCCGAGCACGGCGACCAGGACCAGCACGCGAGCGCCGGTGACGACGATCTTGCGTCTGCGGGCGGCCTGCGCCCGTGACTGCGCACGGTCCGGTGTCCTGACGGTGTCGACGACGGGCGTGGTGATGACCTCAGGCGACATTGGCGGCACCCCTTTCGCGGGTGATGCGGACCTCTTCGCCGAGGGACTCCCAGATCTCGCGGTAGATCTCGATGAACCGGGGCTCCAGACGCACCGACTCGACCTTGCGCGGCCGGGGCAGGTCGATGTCGAAGACCTGCTTCACGGTCGCGGGTCCCGCGGTCATCACGACGACCTTGTCGGCCAGCGCGATGGACTCCTCCAGGTCGTGGGTGACGAAGACGACCGAGGCGCCCGTGCCCTCCCACAGCTCCAGGAGCTCGTCCGACATCAGTGCCCGGGTCTGTACGTCGAGCGCGGAGAACGGCTCGTCCATCAGCAGGATCTCGGGGTCGTTGACGAAGGTGGCGGCGAGAGCGACGCGCTTGCGCTGTCCGCCGGAGAGCTGGTGCGGATAGCGGTCCTCGAAGGCGGCGAGCCCGACGCGGGCCAGCCACTCGCGGGCCTTCTCCTTGGCCTCCGCCTTCGGCACGCCCCGGAAGCGGGGGCCGGCCATGACGTTGGACAGGACCGTGCGCCAGGGGAAGGTGGCGTCCTGCTGGAAGACGAAGCCGACCTTGTCACCGACGCCGGAGACCGGCCGCCCAGCCACCAGCACATCGCCCTCGGTGGGCTCCTCCAGCCCGCTGACCAGGGTCAACGTGGTCGACTTACCGCAACCGGTCGGGCCGACCACAGCCACGAACTCACCGCGTCCGACAGTGAGGTCCAGGTCCCGGACGGCCGTGTGCAGACCCCCCGAAGGGGTCCTGAAGATCTTGCTGGCGCCCCGCAACTGGATGGCGGGGCTGGTGTCTGCGCTCATGGCCCGGGACGGTAGGTGTGGCCCCGGCCACAGCAGCAGTCTTCTGAGCGCAAGCCGTTCTTTTGCTCGCAAGAGCCTGTTGTGCTCATTTTGCTCGCGCTACAACTGCGGAGCACGAAACACGGGCTTAACGCTCGCCGGCCTTGAAGGAGAGGCCTGATGATTGACGTCCTGGTCGTGGACGACGACTTCCGTGTCGCCGAGATAAACGCCAAGTACGTGGGAAAGGTTCCCGGCTTCCGGGTGGCCGCCCGCGCGCACAGCGCTGCCCAGGCCCTGGCCACCGTGGAACGCGGGGGCATCGACCTGGTGCTGCTCGACCACTACCTGCCGGACCGGACCGGCCTCGAACTCGTCCATCTGATGCGGGAACAGGGCCACGGCACCGACGTCATCATGATCACGGCGGCCAGCGATGTGACGACCGTGCAGAAGGCGATGCGGCTGGGAGCCCTGCACTATCTGGTCAAGCCGTTCACCTTCGCCGCCCTGCGCACCCGCCTCGACTCCTACGCCGCGCTGCGCCGCACCGTCGACCGGGTCGGCGGCCGGGGACTGACCGGACAGGAGCAGGTCGACCGCATCTTCGGCGCGCTGCGGACCACGCCCGCGCCGAACGCGCCCGGCCTGCCCAGCGGTCAGTCCGAGCCCACCACGGACCTCATCTGCGGCGTCCTGCACCGCGCCGCCCACCCGCTGTCCGCCCACGAGGTCGCCGCCGAGACCGGCCTGAGCCGCTCCACCGCCCAGCGCTACCTCCGCCACCTGGAGCAGGCGGGCCGGCTCCGCCTGTCCCTGAAGTACGGCGACACGGGACGCCCCGAGCACCGGTACGCATGGGTGGCACCGTGACGCGTCGACGCCCTGGCGCACGGACGGCTCCGTAGCGGCTCACCGCCCTGGCACGCGCGCCGCACTACACGGCCCCCGCTCCGGTCAGCGACCGCACCTCGGTCTCCGCGTGTTTGGCCTCGTCCGGGACCTCGGCCGAGGTGACCGTCCCCAGCCAGCCCGCGAGGAAGCCCAGCGGGATGGAGACGATGCCGGGGTTCTGCAACGGGAAGTACTGGAAGTCGACGGCCGGGAACAGCGAATCCGGGCTGCCGGACACCACCGGCGACAGCAGGACGAACCCCAGGGCCGGAACAAGCCCTCCGTATACGGCCCATACCGCGCCGCGTGTGGTGAAGCCGCGCCAGAACAGCGAGTAGAGCAGCACCGGCAGATTCGCCGACGCGGCCACGGCGAAGGCCAGGCCCACCAGGAAGGCCACGTTGAGGTCGCGGGCCAGCAGGCCCAGCCCGATCGCGACCACACCGATGCCGACCGCCGCGACCCGGGCCACGGCCACCTCGCTGCGCGGCTGACCACCCCCGCGCCGCAGGGAGGCATACAGGTCGTGGGCCACCGACGCGGAGGAGGCAAGGGTGATCCCGGCGACCACCGCGAGGATCGTGGCGAAGGCGACGGCCGCGACGACCGCGAAAAGCACCGTTCCTCCGGTGGAGTCGGCGCCGCCGCCCAGGTTGAGCGCCAGCAGCGGAACCGCCGTGTTCCCGGCCGCGTTCGAGCCGCTCACGGCCTTGGGCCCGACGATCGCCGCCGCCCCGAACCCGAGCACGATCGTCATCAGGTAGAACCCGCCGATCAGCCCGATCGCCCACACCACCGAACGGCGTGCGGCCCGCGCGGTCGGCACGGTGTAGAACCGGGACAGGATGTGCGGCAGTCCGGCCGTGCCCAGCACCAGCGCGAGGCCCAGGCTGATGAAGTCGAACCGTGCGGTCCAGTCCCCGCCGTACTTGAGGCCGGGCGCCAGGAACGCGTCCCCGTGACCGCTGCGCTCGGCGGCCGTGAGCAGCAGTCGGTCGACGTCGCCGTGGAACCGCAGCAGGACCAGCACGGTCAGCGCGATCGTCCCGCCGAGCAGCAGAACCGCCTTCACGATCTGAATCCACGTCGTGGCCCGCATCCCTCCCAACGACACATAGATCACCATGAGCGCGCCGACCCCGATGACGGTCCACGCCTGCGCCGCCTCACCGCTGCGCCCGAGCAGCAGCGCGACCAGGCTGCCCGCCCCCACCATTTGCGCCACCAAATAGAGAACGGACACGGTGACCGAGGACGTTCCCACCGCGATCCGCACCGGACGCTCGCTCATCCGCGCGGCCACCACGTCCGCCAGCGTGAACCGCCCGCAGTTGCGGACCAGTTCGGCAACCAGGAACAACACCACCAGCCAGGCCACCAGGAAGCCCACCACGTACAGCAGCCCGTCATAACCGAACAGGGCGATGAGACCGGTGACTCCGAGGAACGAGGCGGCCGACATGTAGTCGCCTGCAATGGCAAAACCATTCTCCATAGGCGAGAAGAGCCGCCCGCCGGCATAGAACTCCTCCGCGGAACCGCGCCGGTTACGGCTCACCCAGGTGGTGATCGCCAACGTGATCGCCACAAATCCGCTGAACAGCAGCAGCGCCAGTGTCTGGTGATGGCCCGTCATGACGCACCACCCTGCACACCACGCGCCAACTCCTGCGTGTCCCAGCGCAGATCGAGCGCCGCCCGGTCCCTGTGCAACCGCGCATGCCGGGTGTAGGCCCAGGTGAGGAGGAAGGTGGTGGCGAACTGCCCGAGTCCCGCGAGTATCGCCACGTTCACCGCGCCCACCACGGGCCTGGCCATGAACCCGGGCGCCGTCGTCGCCGTGACCACGTACCCCACGTACCAGGAGAAGAAGACCGCGACCCCGGGCACCACGAACCTGCGGTACCGGCTGCGCACTTCCTGGAAAGCCGCGCTGCGCTGCACCTCCAGGTACACGTCGCGCGCCCGAAAGGCCACCCGCTCCTGCCCTTCGTGCGCGGCCGGCACCACCGGAGTGGGCACGCCCGTGCCGTCCAACTCGCCCCAGCCGGAGGCCAGCGCGTCGTACCAGGGGTCTTCATATCCCACGCTGTGGGCAGCCGGGCCATGGTCTTCGTGGTTCCCGGCCGGACTCTCGGGGCCGCCTCCGCCTTCGCAGGGACGGCCGTTGCTTGACTGCATGCCCAAGGATGGACAGATCGGGAAGATCCCTGACTCTTCTTCCCCCGGCTCTCACCCCATCAGGTGACTCAACCGGCTGGTGGACGCACCAGTCCCTTTCCGTACGCGTAACGCACCGCCTGGGCACGGTCCTTGAGCCCCGTCTTGGCGAAGAGGTTGTTGATGTGGGTCTTCACGGTCGCCGTGGAGACGTGCAGCCTGCGGGCGATCTCCTGGTTGGTGAGGCCCTCGGCGATCAGCACCAGGACCTCGGTCTCCCGCGCCGTCAGCCCGTCGGGCGCCTCGGCGCGCTCCGGTCTCGGCTCGGGTTCCGACAGCCGCTCCAGGAGCCGCCGTTGGACACTCGGCGACAGCCCGGCGTCTCCGGACAGCACGCTCTCCACGGCCCGCACGATCTCGTCGCCGCCCGCGTCCTTGGTCAGGTAACCGCGAGCCCCCGCTCTCAGCGCGGGGAACATCGACTCGTCGTCCGCATACGTGGTGAGCACCACGACCTGGGTCCCGGGGTACTGCGCCCGGATGCGCCGGGTCGCCTCGACACCGTCGCAGCGAGGCATCCGCAGGTCCATCAGGACGACGTCCGGGGCGAGTTCGGCCACCAGCTTCACCGCCTCCTCGCCGTCGCCCGCGGCCCCGACGACCTCGACGCCCGGCAGCAGCCCGAGCAGCATCACGATGCCCTCCCGGACCACGGTCTGGTCGTCCGCCACGACCACCCGCGCGGGCCTCTTGCCTGCCTCCTCCGTCATACGGGCACCTTCAACGTCACCGCGAACCCCTCCTCGTCCGGCCGGGCCTCCAGCGAACCGCCCAGCAGCTCGGCACGCTCCCGCATGCCCAGCAGACCGTACCCGGCGCCCGACCCGGTGAGTTCGCCCGCCGCACCGCCCGAGTCCCGCACGTCCAGGGTCACTTCATGGTCGCTGTAGTCCAGCCACACCCGGACCTTGGCGCCGTGGGCATGCTTGCGCACGTTCGTCAGCGCCTCCTGGGCGACCCTGCGCACGGCCTGCGACGCCTCCGCGGGCAGCGGTCTGCGCTCACCCGTGACGGTGACCTCGGCGCCGTCGGCCGCGCTGACGAGCTCGCCGAGGAAGTCCTCCAGCGGGGTCAGTTCACCGCGCAGCGCGGAGAGTGCCTGCCGGGTCTCGGCGAGACCGTCCCGGGCCATCCCCCGTGCCGCCACCACCCGTTCCAGGATCTGCTCCCGGTCGGCGCCCCGCTCGATCAGCAGGCGGGCCGCCTCCAGGTGCACGAGCTGCGCCGAAAGGCTGTGCGCGAGCACGTCGTGGATCTCCCGCGCGATCCTGGCCCGCTCCGCCAGCGCCGCCGACTCCGCCTCGGCCACCCGGGCGGCACGCTCCTGCGCGAGCAGACGCTGGGCGTTGCCGCGCGCTTCGGCGTCGAGGCGTAGGACATAGCCGGCGAGGGCCATGCCCGCGACGGTGGCGGCGGTGGTCAGCCAGACGTCGTTGTTGAAGGCCGAGTACGAGGCGAGGGCCACGGAGGTCACCGGCAGAGCGGCGCCGAGGGGCAGTCGCTCCAGGGCGGAGATGCCGCACCCGCACCAGATCACGAGGGCAGGCCCCTTGAAGCCCGTGGCCTGTGCGGCTACCGCGATGCCCAGCAGCACGCCGATGAGGGCCAGGGAGGGCACGAGCCGGTGCGCGTAGGTCGTGCGGAAGAAACCCCAGGAGACGACTGCGGTCACCACGACGCCCACGGCGGCGGCGACCGCGCCCAGGGCATGGACGTGACGTGCGCTGAAGGCCTCCCAGAGGAGTATGGCGAGCACCAGGACCCTCACGGCCCAGGCGAGCATCAGCCGGGGCCGGGAGATACCCGCGCGGCCGAGCGCCTCGCGGGACGGCCAGCGCGTCCAGGCGTTCTCCGTCATACACGCTCCTTCCACGCCGGTCCGGCCACGCTGTCACCGTACGCCGCGCCCTGTGCGGCGGGTGTCCTCAGCAACTGCGCACGCCAGGCCAGGATCCCGGAGCGGACCAGCAGAGTGCCCGCGAGGGCGACCATCAGGGCGGAGCTGTCCTGGTGCACGCCAACCAGGGCGCCGAGCGCGAAGAGTCCGACGCGCACACCGATGCCCACGGCCCAGACGAGCACGCTCGCCTTGGTGCTCTTGGTCCAGACGACGCCGTCCGGCTCCTCCCACACACGGGTGGTCCAGGCCCAGCCGACGCCGGTGGCCAGGCCTATGAGCACCTCGGCGGCGAGCAGCAGAGCGGACCCGGTGCGGTGGTGGGCGTCGAGTATGCCGGGCTCGCGCAGCGCGAGGACCGCGAGGATCACGGGCACGGCCCACCAGCGCCGGTCGGTCTCGATCGGACGGGCGCGGAACTGCCGTACCACCACCAGCGCGACAACGGCCGCGATCACCAACACGTTGACGAGCCCGGACATCAGAGCCTCCGTGAGCGGGAAGGGGATGCCGGCAGCGAGTCCTGCCGACGCCTTCGACGCTACGGAAATTCACAGGTCAGCAGATCGGAGCGAGGGTGGATCGTGGGTGGATCCCCGCGGGCGGGCCTCATCCACCCACGGGTGGAGAAACGGCGAGGCCGCACTCGTACCGTGAGGCCGCACGAGTATCACGAAGTGATGCGAGCCCCGCAGAACCAGGCGAGTACCGCCGAGTCACACCCACCTGGGCCGGTCACGGAACCGGCCCAGGCCCGGCGCTGCCGCTACGCGTCGATCCGCGACCGGTCCAGCGTCGCCGCCGAGCTGGAGATGAACTCCTTGCGGGGCGCGACGTCGTTGCCCATCAGCAGATCGAAGACCTGCTCGGCGGCCTCCAGGTCGGAGAGGTTGATCCGGCGCAGGGTGCGGTGGCGCGGGTCCATCGTGGTCTCGGCCAGCTGGTCCGCGTCCATCTCGCCCAGACCCTTGTAGCGCTGGATGGAGTCCTTGTACCGGACGCCCTTGCTCTGGAACTCCATGAGCTTGTCGCGCAGCTCACGGTCCGAATAGGTGTAGACGTACTTGTCCTGGCCCTTCTTCGGCTGGACGAGCTCGATGCGATGCAGCGGCGGCACCGCGGCGAAGACGCGGCCGGCCTCGACCATGGGCCGCATGTAGCGCTGGAACAGCGTCAGCAGCAGGCACCGGATGTGGGAGCCGTCCACATCGGCGTCCGTCATCATGATGATCTTGCCGTACCGGGCCGCGTCGAGGTCGAAGGTCCGGCCCGAGCCCGCCCCTATGACCTGGATGATCGCGCCGCACTCGGCGTTCTTCAGCATGTCCGTCACGGACGACTTCTGGACGTTGAGGATCTTGCCGCGGATCGGCAGGAGCGCCTGGAACTCGGAGTTCCGGGCCAGCTTCGCCGTGCCGAGCGCGGAGTCTCCCTCGACGATGAACAGCTCGCTGCGCTCGACGTCGTCACTGCGGCAGTCGGCGAGCTTGGCGGGCAGGGACGAGGACTCCAGGGCCGTCTTGCGGCGCTGCGCGTCCTTGTGCTGGCGGGCCGCGATGCGCGTACGGGCGGCGGCGACCACCTTCTCCATGACCACCCGGGCCTGGGCGGCCGCGTCGCGCTTGGTGGAGGTCAGGAAGGCCTTGAGCTCCTTGGCGATCACGTTGTTCACGATCCGGCGGGCGGCCGACGTGCCGAGGACCTCCTTGGTCTGGCCCTCGAACTGCGGTTCCGCGAGACGGACGGTGACGACCGCGGTGAGTCCCTCGAGGGCGTCGTCCTTGACGATGTCGTCCTCGGCGACGCGCAGCAGCTTCTTGGCGCGCAGCACCTCGTTCAGCGTTTCCTTGACCGCCTGCTCGAAGCCGGCGACATGGGTGCCGCCCTTGGGAGTGGCGATGATGTTGACGAACGACCTGAGGGTCGCGTCGTAGCCGGTCCCCCAACGCATCGCGACGTCGACGCCGAGCTCGCGCGTGACCTCGGTGGGCGTCATCTGGCCGTGGTCGTCCAGGACCGGGACGGTCTCCTTGAAGGTGCCCTGTCCGGTGAAGCGGAGGACGTCGCAGACCGGCTTGTCGGTCGCCAGGTACTCGCAGAACTCACTGATGCCGCCGTCGAAGCGGAAGGATTCCTCGCCCTTGCTGCCGCCCTCGCCCAGGCCGTACTCGTCGCGGACGACGATGGTGAGGCCGGGCACGAGGAACGCGGTCTGGCGGGCGCGCTGGTGCAGCGTCTCCAGGTCGAGCTTCGCGTCCTTGAGGAAGATCTGGCGGTCGGCCCAGTAGCGCACGCGCGTGCCGGTGCGGGTCTTGGGGATCCTCTTGGCCTTGGCCAGGCCGCTCTTGGCCTCGAACTTGGCATCCGGGCCGTCCGTCGCGAAGGCACCCGGGACGCCGCGGCGGAAGCTGATGGCGTGGGTGTGGCCGCCGCGGTCCACCTCGACGTCGAGACGGGCGGACAGCGCGTTGACCACGGAGGCACCGACGCCGTGCAGACCGCCGGAGGCCGCGTACGAGCCACCGCCGAACTTGCCGCCGGCGTGCAGCTTGGTCATGACGACCTCGACTCCGGACATGCCTGTCTTGGGCTCGACGTCCACGGGGATGCCGCGGCCGTTGTCCCGCACTTCCACGGAGCCGTCGTCGTGGAGGATCACCTCGATGTGGTCGCAGTAGCCACCGAGGGCCTCGTCCACGGAGTTGTCGATGATCTCCCACAGGCAGTGCATGAGGCCGCGGCTGTCGGTCGATCCGATGTACATACCGGGGCGCTTGCGCACGGCCTCGAGGCCCTCGAGGACGAGCAGGTGCCGCGCGGTGTAGTTGGAACCGTCCCGGTCTGCTCCTGCCAGCAGCGCTGTGGACGGCACGGACTTATCGGCGGTCACGCGGTTCGCTCCTCGCTGAATTTCAGTTGGGCCCCTTCTGGGTAGGGGCCCGGCTTCGGTCGCCGCTCAGAGGGTACCGAGGCCTGGTAGAGCCGTTGTAACGCCACCCTCACTCTGAACTCAGACTAGTCCAGAGTCGCATGCGTGTTCGATCCCTCGATGGAGTGAAGTACATATCACGTTCCCTTCGAGGCATGAACCATTTAGGCTCCGGGCACGTCCTCATGAACAACCGGCAAGCCAGCCGGGGGGACCCAAACCGATAGACAGCGCGAACCCGTAAGCACACAAAACACGCAATACGGCACATTCGCCGCCAACCGGCAGCAGACAGCCGCCCCGGAAAGATTTTTTCGAGGAAATGCCACGAGCGGGAACGTTTTCGGGCTGGTTGGATGTTGACCCTGGTACGACAGCTCGTCGAGCTAGAGAAGAGGCGACGTGACTACTGTTCTGACCCCCGCGAGCCCGCTGACGGCCGCCGATCGCTGCGACCGCTGCGGCGCCCAGGCCTACCTGCGCGTAGTCCTGCTCAGCGGCGGTGAACTGCTCTTTTGCGCCCACCACGGTCGCAAGTTCGAGCCGGAACTCAAGAAGATCGCCGCTGAGATACAGGACGAGACGGAGCGGCTGACGTCCGTTCCGGCAATCGCCTCCGAAGAAGAGCGCTGACCTCTCGCATCCACGACGAGCCAGCCCCGGCACAGGCCGGTGTTCGGGCGGTCGCTCCTCCCAGGAGCGACCGCCCGCCCTCGTCCTCACGGCCTCTCAGGCCCCCCGGTGCGCCTTCGGTGCCCCGCTCCCGCCGACCTGGCCCAGCGTCCGTACGACCTCGGACACACGGGTATAGACCCCGGGGCTCCCCGCGCGGCCACAGCCGTCCCCCCAGGAGACGAGCCCGATCAGCCGCCCATTGGCGACCAGCGGGCCCCCGCTGTCGCCCTGGCAGGCGTCGGGACCGCCCTGTGTCTGCCCCGCGCACAGCATGGAGCCGGCCTGGTACGTGCCTTCCTCTCTGCCGGGATAGGCCTCCTTGCACTGCTCGTCGGGCAGCACGCGCACGCGCGCGGCATGCAGTTGCCGCGTGTAGTCGCCAGTGCCCGTCGTGTCGCCCCATCCGGTGACCATGGCGCTCGTTCCGGGGGTGTACGCGGGATCACCCGCTGCCGCCATGGTGATGACCGAGCTCTGCGGCAGGGGCTTGGCAAGGGTGAGCACGGCGAAGTCTCCGGTATTGCCGACCGGGTCGTAGTGCGGATTGATCCGGACCGCGCGCACGGCGATCTCCTCGCCCTGGCCCGACAAGAGGTCCGTACGGCCCGCGATGACCCTGAGGTCCCGCGCCTCGTCCGGCGGGCCACCCAGGACGTCCTCGCCCAGGCAGTGGGCAGCGCTCAGCACAGTGCTGCGGTCGATCGCCACGCCACCGCAGAACTGTCCCGCCCGCATACCCCCGAACCGGTCACGGCTGGACAGCGCGACAGTCCAGGGCACCTGTGACACATCGACGGGGAAGCCACCTACGACAATGCTGTCCGCGGCGACGGGGGCCGCGGTCGCCAGCGGTATTGCGGTCGCGGCAGCCGCCAGGACCAGCGGCTGGACCCATGCCCGCGCAAACGTACGACGCATGCTCGCTCCTCACTCAGGGTGCTCTTGGAACACCCAGAGTCATCCAGAGCGCCGCACTGCGCAGCGCGAAGGCCCGGCCCCCCAAGGGGAGACCGGGCCGGCCGTACGAGGGCGACCTAGTCGAGGTAGTCGCGCAGCACCTGGGAACGCGAAGGGTGGCGCAGCTTCGACATGGTCTTGGACTCGATCTGGCGGATCCGCTCACGCGTCACGCCGTACACCTTGCCGATCTCGTCGAGGGTCTTCGGCTGACCGTCGGTGAGACCGAAACGCATGGACACGACGCCCGCCTCGCGCTCGGACAGGGTGTCGAGGACGGAGTGCAGCTGCTCCTGGAGGAGCGTGAAGCTGACCGCGTCGGCCGGGACGACGGCCTCGGAGTCCTCGATGAGGTCACCGAACTCGCTGTCGCCGTCCTCGCCCAGCGGGGTGTGCAGCGAGATGGGCTCACGGCCGTACTTCTGGACCTCGATGACCTTCTCCGGGGTCATGTCGAGCTCCTTGGCCAGCTCCTCCGGGGTGGGCTCGCGGCCCAGGTCCTGGAGCATCTGGCGCTGCACGCGCGCGAGCTTGTTGATGACCTCGACCATGTGCACCGGGATACGGATGGTGCGGGCCTGGTCGGCCATCGCGCGGGTGATCGCCTGACGGATCCACCACGTGGCGTACGTGGAGAACTTGTAGCCCTTGGTGTAGTCGAACTTCTCGACCGCGCGGATCAGACCGAGGTTGCCCTCCTGGATGAGGTCCAGGAAGAGCATGCCGCGGCCGGTGTAGCGCTTGGCCAGGGAGACCACCAGACGGAGGTTGGCCTCCAAGAGGTGGTTCTTGGCGCGGCGGCCGTCCTCCGCGATGATCTCCAGCTCACGCTTGAGCTTCGGCGCGAGCTTGTCGGCGTTCGCCAGCTTGTCCTCGGCGAACAGACCGGCCTCGATGCGCTTGGCGAGCTCGACCTCCTGCTCGGCGTTGAGCAGGGGGACCTTGCCGATCTGCTTGAGGTAGTCCTTGACCGGGTCGGCGGTGGCGCCGGCCGCGGCGACCTGCTGCGCGGGCGCGTCGTCCTCGTCCTCGTCGGACAGCACGAAGCCCGCACTCTCGGCGCCCTCGGGCTCCTCGGTGCCCTTGGCGTCCTCGAGCACCTCTTCCTCGACGAGCTCGCCGTCGTCCTTCTTGGCGGTGGTCTTCTTGGCCGCCGTCTTCTTGGCGACGGTCTTCTTCGCGACAGCCTTCTTGGCGGTCGCCTTCTTGGCAGCGGCCTTCTTGGCGGGTGCGGCTTCCTCGGCGGGATCGACGGCGGCAGGTTCGGCGGACGCGACCGGGGCAGCCGTGGTGGCGGTGGCCTTCCTGGTGGTCACCGTCTTCGCCGCGACCGTCTTGGTGGCGGTGCGCTTGGCCGGACTCTTCGCTGCGACGCTCTTTCGGGTGCGCTTGGGCTCCGCGGCACTGACCATCAGCGTCACACCCTCTTCCTCGAGGATCTGGTTGAGGCTGCGCAGTACGTTCTTCCACTGAGTGGCCGGAATCTGGTCAGCTTCGAAGGCCCGACGCACGTCATCGCCGGCGATCTGCCCCTCAGCCTTTCCCCGCTCAATGAGCGCCATGACAGAGACGGACTCGGCAATCTCCGGCGGGAGCGTACGGGATGTGCTGGCCGACACGAACAACCTCTCGGAACGTTGGAAAACGGCTTTCGGCCCCGTCCAAAATGGACTGGAGCCGACCGCCGGCTTGGGGATGGGCCGACGGCGCGGGCGGGGGCCGGGAAGATTCACAGCGCCTTGAACGGCGTCCGTATTCCCTCCGCGGCTGTCACCTCTTAGGTCATCGCGCTGATCCCGTGAGCGTTACGCCCAATCTGCGTGGCCCGAGTCACACCGCGTAACCACTCAAAAACGGTCAGACACGGGCAGATGATGTCACCGATGTCCTTGACCGAGGCCGCACCGACGCATATGCCACCTTGTCGCACCGCCGGACCCCGCCGGACTTCTGAGGGTCCGGCGGGGTCCGGTGGCAGACGGGTTCCGGGGCCCGGCGCAGCCACGAGAACGCGGCACTCACCGACCGCACCGCCCGCGGGGCGGGCTCAGTGTTCGCGTGGCGCAGGCACCACGCGCTCCACCTCGGGATGAACGGTCAGCAGTTGCCGCATGGCCGCCTCGGCCGCCGCACCGTCGCCGGTGCCCAGGGCGTCGACGATCCGCGCGTGCTGGGCCAGTGACCCCTCGTTCGGCCGGTCGCAACCGGTGACCGGGCCGCCGGAGACCTGCAGGGCGGCCGACACGATGCCCGAGAGGTGCTCCAGCATGCGGTTGCCCGCGATCTGGATGAGCAGCGTGTGGAACTCGGAGTCGGCGCGGGAGAAGGTGAGTGCGTCACCCTGCCCCATGGCGTGGCTCATGATCTCGACCATGTCGGAGAGGCGCTGCTGGACGTCCTCGCGCCCGTGCCCGGCGGCGAGGCGCGCGGCGAGCGGCTCGATCGTCCAGCGCAGCTCGCTCAGCTCGCGCCGCTGGTCGTCACGCTGCGGCCCGAAGGCCCGCCACTCGATGATGTCCGGGTCGAGAAGGTTCCAGTCGCTGACGGGACGCACGCGCGTGCCGACGTTCGGGCGGGCGCTGACCAGGCCCTTGGCCTCCAGGACACGGAGGGACTCGCGGACTACGGTGCGGGAGACCTCGAAGCGCTGGCCGATCTCCTCCGGGACGAGCGGGCGGTCCGCGCCCAGGTCGCCCGAGACGATCATCTGGCCCAGTTGCTGAACGAGTTGGCCGTGCAGCCCGCGTCCGCGACTGCCCGCGGCGCGCCGGCCCACACGGCCCAGCTCGGGTTCCGCACCGTCCCAGACAGGCGCTCCGACGCGGTCGGTGGCGGGGGCCTCCGTGTAGGGGTAGCGGTCGAGTTCGCCCGGGCCGACCAGACCGGAGTCTGCGGGGCGGGCGGCGGTCATCATGGTGTGCGCAAGGGTACTCACGGAACCTTTGTCGGCGCCGTCTCCAACTCCCTTGAGGTCTTTGGTGAAAAGCACACGAAAGGGTGATCGCTCACCCCGTCGCAATTGACGCCTTATCGGAAAGAAATGGGCGTTCTCCGGGAGGTTGTGTGCACGGGCGGACTCGAAGCGTACGGACGGTCGTCATCGGACCCTGCTCCGCAGGGTCGTCAGCACATACGCGCAGAGCAGGGCGGTCAGCGACAACGTGAGGGCGCCGCCCACGGGTTGGGCGAGCACCCTGGCAGCCGCGGTCAGATATCGCTCTCCCCCGAACGGCCACTGCAGCAGGAAGACCTCCCGCATCCGCCCGGGAAGCCCCGCCGCCATCCGCACCGCGGGCCCCTGCAGCGCCTTCTGCACCAGGGGTACGACCACGACGGGTACGGCGAGGACCGCGGCGAGCCCGGCCGCGGTGGACCTGAAGACGCCCGCGGCCAGCACTCCGGCCCAGGCGCACCCGGTCACGAGCCCGAACCAACTCGCGGTCACCGAAAGCCAGTCGGCGGGAACCTGCGTGAGCTCCCGGCCGTATACGAGATAGAGCAACTCCGCGTCGCAGCCCACGGTGAGGAAGGCCAGCATCAGCGCCGTGGCGCCGGAGACGAGGAGTTTCGCGGTGAGCAGCCCCAGCCGTCGGGGCACGGTGCCGCGGTCGGCCGCCAGGGCGGGGTGGCGGAACTCGTCACCGAAGGCCAGCGCGCCGAGCAGCCCCGCGCCGAGCGCCGCGGGCGGCAGAGGCAGCTCCTGGGGCCACGCCGCGAACAGACGCGCCTGCGCGGTGTGGCCGAGGCGAGCGAGCAGTACGGCGGTGAGCGCGGACACCACGAGCACGGCACCGCAGGTGACGAAGCCCGTGCCGATGCCGGCGGCCCGGCGGAGTTCGTAGCGGAGGGGGCGGAGGGGACTGGGGGCGGGGCGGACGGAGATGGGGGGCGGGAGGGGGGACAGATCACCGGGAGCGAGGGGGTCGGCGGGGCGTGAGTGGCCGGCCCTGAGCCGGGTTCCGGACGCGTGGTGGCGATGCGCGGCGGTGGTGGACGGGGTGGGAGTGGGGTCGTCGGGTTCCGAGCCGTCATCGGTTGCCTCCGCGTCGGCCGTGCGCGCGCCGCCGACCTGGGCCTGCTCACTCTCGGCGGCGGAGACCGAGGCGGCGGGTGGTCCCGCGGGCACGGTGGTCGGCGGCGCGTCCGGAGCGGGCGGACCGGGGTCGGATCGCGACTGACCTGGCACGTAGGGCTCGTCGAGGGACTGCGGCTGGTCCGGCTCGGGGAGGTCGTCGAGGATCTGCGACCGATCTGTGGCGGCTGCGTCGCCAGGAGTTTCCGGTCGATCCGCGGCGGCGGGATCGTCAGGCGTCCTTGGCCCATGCGCCGCAAGCGGACCGTGGGACGTCGTCGCCTGATCCGTCGGCACCGCACCGCCGAACGCCTTCGGCCCCTCCGCGCCCCCCGGGCGGTCGGCCGACTCCGCCCGCTCCGCCGCCACCGCGTCGCCGGGAGTCTTCGGCTGTTCGGCGGTCGGCGACTCGTCGGCGGGGGCCGGGCGGTTCGCCTCCACCGATCCGTCGGCCGGGTGGGATCCGTCCGTCGTCGGCGTTCCGGCCCCGGGGCCCATGTCGCCCGTCTCGTCCGCGAGTTGGTGGACGAGGATGCCATGACGGAACGCGGTCTCCCCTACGTCGGCGGTCGTACTGCCATACACGGAGAGGCGGTTGCCGCCCTCATGTACGACCTCGACGGAGCGCCGGCCGGTGCGGGCCTCCTTGGTGAGTACGGCCGCCAGGCGGGCGGCGTGCGGGCTGCGGACGGCCACGCGGGGGCGCAGGCGGGTGCGGCCGAACTCCGCCGCCTCCTGGTCGGCGACGAGCCTTCCGCCCTCCAGGGTGACGACCTGGTCGGCGGTGCGCGCGGCTTCCTTGGGGTCGGCCGTGGCGAACAGGACCGTGCCACCCTGGCTCGCGTGCGTCCGGAGCATGCCGTGCAGCCACCGGGCCTCGCGGACCGACAGGCCGTGCGCGGGGTCGTCCAGCACGAGGGTGTGCGGGTCGGACAGCAGGACGCAGGCCAGGCCTAGCCGGCGGTCCATGCCCCTGGACAGTGTGCCCAGGCGCTCCTCGCGCAGGCCTGCGAGGCCGACCACTTCGAGGACCTCGTCGGCGCGCCGGGCGGGTACTCCCGCCGCGGCGCACAGCATGCGCAGGTGTCCTCGGACCGAGCGGGCCGGATGCCCGGGCACATCGCCGAGGAGGACGCCGACTTCGCGTGAGGGGTGGGTGATGCGGTGCAGGGGCCGGCCCCTGAAGCAGGTGATCCCGCGGCCCTGTTGGAGTTCGAGCATCAGCCGGAGCGCCGTCGTCTTGCCCGCGCCCGATGCCCCGAGGAGCGCGGTGACACGGCCCGCGCGCGCCTCGAACGAGACGTCGTCGACGGCGGGCGGGTGCGCCTTGCGGGGGTTGCTGGTCAGTCCGAAGGCCTGGATCACCTGAAGCAAGATAGCGCGCTTCGTCAGATTTTTCGGGTATCACCCCTTCTGTCCTGCCAGGGCCGCCCGTCCGGTCTCCGCCGCCGCAGCCTCACACCTCGGGGCGCAGCATCGGGGGGTTGAGCAGTGTGGCGCCGCCCGCGCGGAAGAGCTGGGCCGGGCGGCCGCCCTGGCGCGTGGTCGTGCCGCCGGCGGGGACGAGGAATCCAGGGGTGCCGGTCACCTTGCGGTGGAAGTTGCGCGGGTCGAGAGCCACGCCCCAGACGGCCTCGTAGACGCGGCGCAGCTCTCCGACGGTGAACTCGGGCGGGCAGAAAGCGGTGGCCAGCGACGAGTACTCGATCTTGGAGCGGGCCCGCTCGACCCCGTCGGCCAGGATCTGGGCGTGGTCGAAGGCGAGCGGCGCCACCGGCTCACCGTCACGGCCGTATCCGCCCTGCTGGAGCAGCTCCTCCACCGGTGCCCAGCGCGCGTTGCTCGCGTCGCCGCCGGCCCGGGGTGCCGGCAGGTCGGGAGCGAGGGCGAGGTGCGCGACGCTGACCACTCGCATGCGCGGGTCCCGCTTGGGGTCGCCGTAGGTGGCGAGCTGCTCGAGGTGGGCGCCGCCGTCCTGGACGGGGGAGGAAGGGTCGTGGGCGTGCAGCCCCGTCTCCTCGGCAAGCTCGCGGGCCGCGGCCTGCGCCAGGTCCTCGTCGGCCCGTACGAAGCCGCCGGGCAGCGCCCAGCGCCCCTGGAACGGGGGCTCACCCCTGCGCACCGCCAGCGCGCACAGGGCATGGCGGCGCACGGTCAGCACGACCAGGTCCACGGTGACGGCAAAGGGCGGAAATGCTGACGGGTCGTAGGGCATGCGGCGATCATAGTCGTCTGCCTGACGATAAACACTCCCTTCTTGAGCCGCATCGACAGCTGATCCACTTCCGTCCGGCACAGGGCCCGCGAGTCGGCTCGCGCACCTCGCGCGGGTCGCGTCGTACGAGGTCACACTCCCAACTGCAGGCCCTCCGCCGCCTCCTCGACCATGGCGAGTCCGAGTCTGCTGACCCGTACGGAGAAGGGTGCCCCGGCGATCCGCAGCCCCGTGAAGCCGATCTCTCCCAGGGGCACGCTCTGCACGGGGCGCAGCGTGATCGTCCGGGCCGGGGCGTCGGGGCGGATGCCCGCGAGCGCGGTGAGCAGCAGGACCCCGGAGGCCGCCGCCGCGGCCGCCGGGCGGCAGGCCGCCGGGTGGGGAACGGGTGCGCTCCCCTCGGAGCGCTGCTCGCCCGCGTACATCTCGGGCAGCCGGTGGCCGAAGCGCTCGGCAGCCGCCAGGACACCGCGCAGCAGGCCGCTCGCCTCCTGCTCATGGCCCGCCGCGGCCAGCCCGGCGACGGCGAGCGCCGTCTCCTGGACGCGTACGGCCCCGGTCCGGTGGCCGAACGGGTTGTGTCCCGCCTCCTTCGTGCCCAGTCCGCGCAGCCCCCAGCCGGAGTCCAGGGCGGGGCCGCCGAGCAGCCGGGCAAGCTGGTCGGTCTGCGCTCTGTCGAGCAGACCGGGCGCCGGTTCTCCCGCGCCGAGCAGACCGGTGTCGAGGAGGTGGGCGGCGGCAGCGCCGAGGTGCGGAAGCAGCCGTCCGTCCGGGGCACGGGCCGCCGCCGGACGACCGCCGCCATGATCGTCGATCCAGAAGTCACTTTGGAACGCCGCCCGCAGTTCCCGCGCCCACTGGCGAAGTTCGGTGCCGCCGGGTCTGCCGTACGCCTCCAGGAGATCGGCGCCCAGCAGTGCCGCGCGATGGGCGTGGGCCTGGGTCTCGCAGCGGACGGGGCCTCCGGGCTGCGGGTCGCACAGGTACGTGCTGCCGCGCACGGTGGTGCGCAGCCAGGTCAGACACCACTCGGCCGTGGGCAGCAGTTCTTCGGCCTCCTGCTCCGGGAGCCCCCAGCGGCGGGCCTCCGCGAGCAGGACGGGGAACAGCAGTGTGGCCTCCGTACCCGTGCAACCGGGCGGCATGTGCGTGCCCGCGTCGCGTCGCGGTCCGGGGATCATGCCTGTCTGCGGTCCCGCACCGGTGAGTTGTGTACGGGCGAGGGTGCGCAGTGTGCCGACGGCGAGCCTGGTGCCGAGGGGCAGCGTCATGCGCGCGGCGGCGAGTGCCTCGGCCGGGGCCATGCCACAGCGCCAAGGCGCCCCTGCCGCGAGATAGGTGTCGGTGGGGTGGGCCGGATCCCGCAGCAGCAGAGCCCGGAGATCCTCGATGCTCGTCCGCATCAGGATCGCGGCCCTGGGGTCGTCGCCCGCCGCCCGGGCGTGCGCCAGGGGGCTCGTCGCCGCACGGCCCGCGGCCCTGAGCGGTCCTGCCCCGCCCGGCCGTACGCGCAGTTCCACGGTCACCGTCGCACCTGGTGGCAGTTCGAACTCCCAGCACAGCAGTCCCGCTGAGGCCAGGGCGTCGGCAGGCGGCGGGGCGGCCGTGACCGTGGAGGTCCCCGCGGCGTGGGTCCAGCGCAGGCCGGAGTCGTGGACGGTGGCGGGCAGTTCGGGGCCCGCGTTGCCGGAGGCAATGGCGCTCAGGTCCGCGAGGTCCGTACCGAGGGCCACCTCGACCGGCAGCCGCAGCGGGCGCAGGGCAGCGCTGTGGAAGGTGATGCGCTCGGTGCCGTCGGCGTGCCGGATCCGCTCGACGACGACGTCCGGATCCGGTCCGGCGGCCGAGGCGGTGCGCACCGTTCCCACGAAGCGGGCCTGATCCGCTCCGGCCATCCTGGCCTGCACCGCCAGCGGTTCTCGTCCGCCCACGCGGACCTGGCAGCGCGAGAGCAGCCGTCGGCCCGCCCGGTAGAACCCCTCCAGACCCCGCCCGGCCAGCTGCCCCTCCTCCATGGAGATGGCGAGGCCCGGCAGGGCGACGCAGATCAAGGCCGTGTGGGTGGGCGGAAGGTCGGCGGTGCGACGGAGAACCGATGGCGGCGCGCCTGCGATGGCCCCGTGAGACGGGGACGCGGTCGGACGTGGGAGCCGACCCGCAGGCACGGACGGGAACCGGTCTCGGGGCGTCGAGGAGTCCGGAGACCGGCTCTGCGACGCGGACGACGACCGGCGGGAGTCTTCCATGAGCCGGGGATCCGTGAGTCGGGGAAAAGCTCCGGTCTGCCACGGCGCAGGCATGGGGTCGGGCCCCGGGGCCCGTGGCAGGGTCGGGTCCGCCGTGCTGGTCGGTCGCGGGGGGACTGCTTCGACGGGCGGTGACGGTGCAGGGCTGTCGGGGACAGAGGGGTGGTCGTCGGTTGCGAAGGGCGGAGTCGGCTGATGCATGCGGCGGTTTCTTCTGCGCTCTGTGCGCCTCGGACGTGCTCGGCGCCGGGTGGCGTGCTCCGGAGGAACATCGGACGTGCGGCGGCGCAGCCCGTCCGGGGGTACCGCCACCCAGGTGAACGGCACGGAAGTCCGCCTGGTCACGCCTCCCATCAGGGAAGCGACCGAATGGCCGCGGTTCTTGAGTGCGGGTTCACTCTTCGGACCCATCGCCCGGCGCCGACACCAGTGCGGTGGTAGCGGGCCCCCTGCACTGGGCCGAGTCGGCCCGGCCAGTCGCCACGTGCCCCGACCGGACAGCAGACGCCAAGCGACCAGCAGGCACCAGGCAACCGAGGCAACGCACCAACTGTTGCTCATGCATCCGCCTCCGGGCCATTGCTTCCGGACCGGTTGCCTCCTGATGCGGCGTCGTCGCGCCGCGCGTCGCCCTTCCCTCCGGCACGCGTGCGCGTACTGGCCGGCCTTGAGCCACCTGGGCGCGCACGGCCGGGTGCCGGGGTGCGCGGATGCGTGCCGACCGGCCGGGGCCGTCGGCCCTTCGCGCGTGTCGAGCGCGGCTGACGGTCGGCGCCGTCGGCGGCACGAGCGCGGTGGTGTCGGCGGGAGGCGCTCTCCGAGACACCCGGCCGAGTCGGGGCCGAGTCCGCGTCCGCCTCCGTCCCCTCGTCCTCAGCGGCCTCCGTCTCCACACCTCCCGTGCGTCCCGCACGCAGGCAGCGGCGGATCGCCTCCGGATCCAGTCCCTCGTTGCAGGCCTGGTGCAGGAGGCGGGCGAACAGGTAGTCCGGGTCCGCGCCCAGGGCCATCGCCAGGGCCTCCCTGGCTTCGAGGTCGTCGCCGCTCGACCAGGCGACCCAGCCCGCGAGGGTGAGGGGTGCGGCGGCGTGTTCGCCGTACGGCCCGACGCATCGGCGGGCCAGAGCACGCCACAGACGCAGCGCCGGGCCGGCCTCGTCACCTTCCATCCATGCCGCGGCCCGGTCCCGGGTCGTGCGGTCCTGCAGGCCGAGGATCAGCTTCGCCGCTTCCTCGTGCGTGATCAGTTCGTCGTCGCGAAGGTCCGCGGGGAGCGTGCCGGACACCGACGGCGCTGCGGCAAGCCGGGCCATGACCCGCTCGGCGAGGCCAAGGGTCTCCTCGGCGACCTGCGCGCGCGTCGCGTCGTCGATGATCCTGGGCACCACGGTCATGCCCATGGCGTCCAGGACGATCTCCTGCGTCAGTGCGGCAGAGGTCTCCCAGGGAAGGAGCCTGGCTCGCAACTCGCGCAGCGTGCCTCGCACTTGGATACCGGCGTAGGTGGCCGCTGCCGCGAGTACGGAGGTGCCGGGCAGGCCCATCGGTGTTCCGTCGTCCGGACAGCACCCCTCGTTCGGGCAGCAGTAGGACCAGAAGCGGCCGTCCGAGATGCACACCGCCTCGATGACCGGTACGTCGAGGTGCCCGCACTCGGTGCGCAGCAGTTGGGCAAGCGGACGCAGCCGCCGCATGACGTCCCGGCCCGACTCACCCTTCGCCGGTTCCTGACAGACGTAGGCGACCATCTGCTCGGGCCGGGCGCCCCTGCGCTCGCTGCCGGCCACCAGGCCCTGGGCCAACTGACGGGCGGCCGACTCCCAGTCGTCCGTGCTCGCGGGGATGCCGAGCCGGGCCCGGCCGCCGAAGCGGCCGCGGCCTCCCCGGTCGTGCAGGGCCACCAGCACGATGCTGTCCTCGGGGCGGTAGCCGAGCAGATAGGGCAGGGCGTCGGCCAGCTCGGCCGGGGTGCGCAGCGTGATCTGGCTTTCGTGTGCCGTGGGCCCGAGGTCTGCGATGCGCGCCGTCTCCGCTCGCCCCGCGTCCGCGGCGCGCCCGCTGTGCGCGTCACGTCCTGCGATATCGCCGTTTTCGGAAGGTCCGGTCGTTTCACTGTGATTCGTCATGCGCAGACGATCTCGCGGATCCCGAGATTCCGCTTGGTCCTGTGGATAAGTCCGAACAGGGACACGACAAACAACCGGAGCACTTCCGCCCGCCGTCCACGGACCGCCCGGATGTCAGTGCCGTCCTGTTGTATGGGACGCATGGAGCACACGAGCAACGCGGACCTCAGGACGCAGGCCGACGCCGTCCTCGCCCGTCTCGTCGGGGACGCCACGGGCACAGCGAGACTGCGCGAGGACCAGTGGCGGGCGATCGAGGCGCTGGTCGCCGACCGGCGCCGGGCCCTGGTCGTCCAGCGCACGGGCTGGGGCAAGTCCGCCGTCTACTTCGTGGCCACCTCGCTGCTGCGGGCCCGGGGCAGTGGCCCGACCGTCATCGTCTCGCCGCTCCTCGCGCTGATGCGCAACCAGGTGGAGGCGGCGGCCCGCGCCGGCATCCACGCCCGGACCATCAACTCCTCCAACACCGAGGAATGGGACACCGTCCAGGGGGAGATCGCGGCGGGCGACGTCGACGTGCTGCTAGTCAGCCCGGAACGCCTCAACAACCCCGACTTCCGCGACCAGGTCCTGCCCAAACTGGCCGCCGCGACCGGACTGCTCGTCGTGGACGAGGCCCACTGCATCTCCGACTGGGGCCACGACTTCCGCCCCGACTACCGACGGCTGCGCACCATGCTCGCCGACCTCCCGCCGGGTGTACCCGTCCTGGCCACCACGGCCACGGCCAACGCACGGGTGACCGCCGACGTCGCGGAGCAGCTCGGCACCGGAGGCACATCCGACGCACTGGTGCTGCGCGGCCCGCTCGACCGGGAGAGCCTGAGCCTGAACGTGCTGCGGCTGCCGGACGCCGCGCACCGCATGGCCTGGCTCGCCGACCACCTCGACGACCTGCCGGGTTCCGGCATCGTCTACACGCTCACCGTGGCGGCGGCCGAGGAGGTCACCGCCTTCCTCAGGCAGCGGGGACACACCGTCGCCTCGTACACGGGAAAGACGGAGAACGCCGACCGGCAGCAGGCCGAGGACGATCTGCTCGGCAACCGAGTCAAGGCGCTGATCGCCACCTCCGCCCTCGGCATGGGCTTCGACAAGCCCGACCTCGGCTTCGTGGTGCACCTCGGCTCGCCCTCTTCCCCCATCGCCTACTACCAGCAGGTCGGCCGTGCCGGGCGCGGTGTCGAGCACGCCGAGGTACTCCTGCTGCCGGGCAAGGAGGACGAGGCGATCTGGGAGTACTTCGCGTCGCTGGCCTTCCCTTCCGAGGACCTGGTGCGGCGCACCCTGGATGTCCTCGCCCGGGCCGCCGGCCCCTTGTCCCTACCCGCCCTGGAACCGCTGGTGGAGCTGCGCCGGTCGCGTCTGGAGACCATGCTGAAGGTCCTCGACGTCGACGGTGCGGTCAGGCGCGTCAAGGGCGGTTGGATCGCGACCGGTCAGCAGTGGACGTACGAGGCCGAGCGGTACGCCTGGGTGGCGCGGCAGAGGGCGGCCGAGCAGCAGGCGATGCGCGAGTACGCGTCCACGACAGGCTGCCGCATGGAGTATCTGCAGCGGCAGCTCGACGACGAGGGCGCGAAGCCCTGCGGCCGCTGCGACAACTGCGCGGGAGCGCGTTTCACGGCGGACACCTCGACGGCCGCGCTGGATGCGGCGCGCGTCGATCTGGGCCGCGCGGGAGTCGAAGTGGAACCCCGTCGCATGTGGCCGACGGGGCTACCGGCGATCGGCATTGATCTCAAGGGGCGCGTTCCGGCCGGGGAACAGGCTTCGGCGGGGCGGGCGTTGGGGCGACTGTCGGACATCGGCTGGGGCAACCGGCTGCGGCCGATGCTCGCACCGCAGGCGCCGGACGCTCCCGTGCCGGACGATGTGGCGAGGGCCGTGGTGGGCGTCCTGGCCGACTGGGCCAAGGGCCCCGGCGGCTGGGCTTCCGGCGAGGAAGGCGCGCCGCCCCGGCCGGTGGGCATCGTCACCGTCGCCTCGCGCACCAGGCCGCGGCTGATCCAATCCCTGGGCGCGCGCATCGCGGAGATCGGCAGGCTGCCGCTGCTGGGCTCCGTGGAGTACATGGGCGAGGTGCCGCGCGGCTCCCGCAGCAACAGCGCGCAGCGCCTGAAGGTTCTCGACGGCGCGCTGACCGTTCCGCCCGCCCTGGCCGCGGCTCTCGCCGAGGCCGGGGGTCCCGTTCTGCTCGTGGACGACTACACGGAGACCGGCTGGACCCTGGCGGTCGCGGCCCGGCTGCTCAGGAGGTCCGGGGCGCAGGGGGTGTTGCCGCTGGTCCTGGCCATGCAGGGCTGATCCACGGATGCGCGGGCGCCGCCCCCGTCCGCGGCGTACGCACGTATCGTGCTCGAACGTCACGTACGTTGCCAGGCGCCTCACAAGGTAGGGATATAAGCCACGCACCACCAGATAACAGTCGGTGGCCCCAATTGCTCGTTGCCGCATCCAAGTTCGACAGGAAGAATTGAAGTCCGCTCCCCGCACGGCTCGCTCGTGATCCGGTTGGGCTTCGCTGCGGTGTGCGCTCCCCCGAATCAGACCCCGCCCGCTGTGTGGGCGCGTAGCCGAAGGGAGGAACGTGACCTTCGGATTCGCTCCGTCCTCGGCGGCCTCGTTGTCGACGTCCGCGTCCGCCGCGTCCGCCAGTCGCCTGCTTGAGCCTGCCGAGTGGGCGGCCGCCGGCATCCCACTGCTTCGCAACCCCCGCGAGGTCGTCAGCGGGCTGCACACGCGGCACGGTCCCAGGGCGGCGACGGCGATCGTGGCCGTCCTCGACCCGGAGGAACGGCTGCTGGCGAGCGCCTCCTTCACCCGGCGCCCGGCGCCGGCCGACGGATGGATGTTTCGCAACGCCCTGCTGGACCAACTGCGCCGGGTCATACCGCACGATCTGCGGCGCCGCACACCGGTGCGCACCGCCGTGCTGCTCTACTGCCGTGAGGGGGACGCGCGTTGGACGGAGGAGGACGGCGCGTGGATGTGGGGGCTGCGTGACGCCTGCACGCTGCACGGGCTGCGCTGCGGGGCGTACATCACGCTGACCCGCGACGGCTGGCAGGTGCTCGGCGAGGGCCGTGGCGGCCGCCGCCCGAACTCGGACTCGACACCTGAACCCTTCGGCATATCGGACGTGCCGGCCCCGTCGCCCCGCACCGGCGGCGCCATGTCGGACGTCCTGCGCCGCGCAGCGGCCCGCTGAGGGGCACCGGCTCCGCGTTCGCGTGACGCCGGGCCGAACGACCACCGGGTCGGCCGCTCCCGAAGCGCTGCGCGCCACACAGGTGGAGACGGGACCACGGCGGCTCGGGGAGGGTGTACCGGCCCGGGCTCCGACGGCGCCGATGGGCTCCTCGGAGTTCTTCGGGCGCGGGACACGGGATCCGCGTACGCACCGGTCACAGCGCGTGGGTACGGCGCCTGCGAGATGCCGTACCGCGGACCGGGGACGGATACGACACTCCGGACCCGCCGCTCGACGGGCACGTCGGCGTCGTCACACCGCACGCCTCCACCAAGCCCTGAGCCGCCCGTCCGTCCGGAAGCCGCCCCTCAGCGGGGCAGGGCCGCCACCGGATTCCGGGCACGCCGAAGGGCACACCGTGCCGGTGCCACCGCTGCGGCACCCTCGGCACCCCCGGTGCTCCCGGAGGTGCCGGACAGGGCTCAGACGCCCGCGCCCAGCACCGAGTTGATCTGCTGCGGGTCACCGCAGACGACCAGCAGGGCACCGGCCCGGGTGTGGGCCAGCGGGAGCGCGGTCGCGGCAGCGGCGGCAGGACCACCGTTGACGGCAACCACGACGACAGGACGGGACGCGGCACGCGAGGCCATGGCGGCACCCGTGTAGAAGACGTCGTCGCCCGCGTCGTGCTGGGCCCAGTAGGAGGCTTCACCGAAGGACAGCTCGTGGTCGGCCCACGGGTGCGGTTCGCCGGTGGTGATCACCAGCACGTCACCGGGGGCACGGCCCGAGTCCAGGAGCAGGTCCACTGCCTCCTCGGCGGCGTCGAGGGCACCCTCGACAGAGGCCGGGATCAGCTGGATCTGCGGAGTCGCCGCGGCTGCGGCGGGAGCGGCCGGACCCGACGGGCCCGGCTTGGCGGCCACGTCGCGCGGCGTACGTTGCACCGGTTGCCCGGGCCGGAGAGGGCCGGGACGACCGGGACGCGACGGAGCCGCGGGGCGGGGGCCGGGTACGGGGCGAGGGGTCGGCGCGGTACGGCCACTGGCCGGAGTGGCGCGGGGACCCTGGGCACTCTCGTGAATCTGAGGCTCCTCGGGAATGAGAGGCATGAGCTGATTTTTATCAAACGTTGGTGCGACTCGCGCGACCGGGTGGCACAACAGCGCGGGGGGAACGGTCAGAAATCGAAGCCCAGCTGACCCTCGATCTCAGGAACGCTTCCCTCCGCCCAGCTGCGGACCTTCTTGAGGTGCCGCCACTGGGGCAGCGCATCAAGATACGCCCACGACAACCGGTGGTACGGGGTGGGGCCCCGCTCCTCCAGTGCGGCCTTGTGCACGGGCGACGGATACCCGGCGTTGTCCGCAAAACCGAAGTCTGCATGGTCGATACCCAGTTCGGCCATCATTTTGTCGCGCTGAACCTTGGCAATCACCGAAGCCGCCGCCACCGCCACGCACGAGCGGTCGCCCTTGATCACCGTGCGGACCTTCCAGGGGGCTCCGAGGTAGTCGTGCTTCCCGTCGAGGATCACCGCGTCGGGGCGGATCGGCAAGGCCTCCAGGGCCCGTACGGCGGCGAGGCGCAGCGCCGCCGTCATCCCCAGAGCGTCGATCTCCTCCGGGGAGGCGTGCCCCAGGGCATAGGCCGTCACCCACTTCAGCAGCTCCGCGGACAGCTCCGTGCGGCGCTTGACGGTGAGCAGCTTGGAATCGGTGAGGCCCTCGGGCGGCCGACGGAGTCCGGTGACCGCCGCGCAGACGGTGACAGGTCCCGCCCAGGCGCCGCGCCCCACCTCGTCGACACCGGCGATGACCTTCGCTCCGATCGTGGCGCGGAGGGAGCGCTCGACGGTGTGAGTAGGCGGTTCGTACGGCATGGCGCCCTTAGCCTACGCCGCCGAGATCCCCGAGCGACACCCGGCTCACCCGGCGGGCCCGGGGCCGACGCGGCCCCGGATCAGGCCCCGTCCGGGCGCAGCAGCGGAAGCATCAACTGGTCGATCATCTCTTCGAGATCCTGGTCGGTCCATTCGCTGGCGCACACCTTGGACCGGTACATCATCATCGCCGGAATAGCGTCGAAGACATAGCTGTTCGCCGCATCCGAGCGAACCTCTCCCCGTCCTATTCCACGGGTGATGACCTCACGCAGCAGCCTGATGGTCGGCTCCACAACCCCTTCGAAAATCAGGCCATGGAAGCGCTCGGCCTGCGCGGGATCACATTCGTGAATGACGGCTCGGAGGGCGAAGCCGGGTCGCGAGAACATCGCGCGACGCGCCTGGCGGCACAGGGCGAGCAGGTCCTCGCGCACTGTCCCCAGGTCGGGCGCCTCCGCCGGACGCGGCAGTCCGGCCTGGAGCGCGTCGGCGACGAGATCCTCCTTGGACGGCCAGCGGCGATAGACGGCCGCCTTGCCGGTCTGGGCACCGGCGGCGACACCCTCCATCGTGAGGCCCTTCCAGCCGACCGTACTGAGCTGCTCCAGCGCGGCGTCCAGGATCGCGCGTTCGAGCACGGCGCCGCGCCGGCGAAGGGAGGCCGTCCGAGCGGGGGCGGCCGTCCAGCGCGAGGTAACCATCTGAGTTTCTCCAGCGAGCAGGGTGAAGCGGGGATTGCGGGACTGGGGACACATCGCGCGACGGCAGAGGGGGACGCGAGGCGCGACGGTGAGCTAAGTGAACGCTTGCGTTCTCTGTCAGGAACTCACTACCGTTGACAGGACAGTGAACGCCTGCGTTCACTAACGCCTTCGTGGGGGACTCATAGTGACAACCTCTCAGCTGATACAGAACGAAAAGCCTGGAGCAGCCCGCCGGGAGGGACACCCCGGCATCGCACTCACCGTCATCGCGGCCTGCCAACTCATGGTGGTACTCGATGCGACGATTGTGAACATCGCTCTCCCGCACATTCAAGACGCGCTCAAGTTCAGCACCACGGACCTCACATGGGTGGTCAGCGCCTACACGCTGACCTTCGGAGGCCTCCTCCTGCTCGGCGCGCGAGCCGGTGACATCCTCGGTCGCCGCCGGGTGTTCATGACGGGCATCCTGCTGTTCACCTTCGCCTCGCTGCTCGGCGGAATCGCCCAGGAACCCTGGCAGCTGCTCGCCGCGCGCGCCCTGCAGGGCATGGGTGGCGCCATCGCGTCGCCCACCTCGCTGGCGCTCATCACCACCACGTTCCCCGAAGGGCCGGAGCGGAACCGGGCGTTCGGCGTCTTCGCCGCCGTCTCCGCGGGTGGTGGCGCCATCGGCCTGCTCGCGGGCGGCATGCTGACCGAGTGGCTCGACTGGCGCTGGGTGCTCTTCGTCAATGTGCCGATCGGCGTGCTCATCGCCGCGCTCACCCCGATCTACATCAACGAGTCCGAGCGACACCCCGGGCGCTTCGACATCGCGGGCGCGCTGACCTCGACAGCCGGTATGGCATCGCTCGTGTACGGCTTCATCCGGGCCTCCGAGGAGGGCTGGCGCGACAGTCTGGCCCTCGGCTCCTTCGGTGCCGCCGTGGTCCTGCTGGTGGCCTTCGCGCTCACCGAGATGCGGGCCAAGGAGCCGATCACCCCCCTGAAGATGTTCGCCGACCGCAACCGCTCCGGCACATACGTGATCATGCTGAGCCTGGCGGCCGCGATGTTCGGCATGTTCTTCTACATCGTGCTGTTCGTGCAGAACGTGCTGGGCTACAGCCCGATCAAGGCCGGTCTGGCGTTCCTGCCCGTGACGGTCGCCATCGCGGTCGGCGCGGGTCTCTCGCAGCGGTTCCTGCCCACGTTCGGCCCCAAGCCGTTCATGATGAGCGGTGCGACACTCGTCGTGATCGGGCTCGTCTGGCAGTCGTTGATCACCCCCGACAGCTCGTACGCCGACGGCGTGCTCGGACCGATGCTGGTGTTCGGCTTCGGCATGGGGCTCAACTTCGTGACGGTGACCGTGACGGCTGTCTCCGGCGTCGCCCAGCACGAGGCGGGTGCCGCGTCCGGACTGCTCAACGCCACCCAGCAGGTGGGCGGTTCGCTGGGTCTGTCGATCCTCACCACCGTCTTCGGCTCGGCCAGCAAGGACGAGGCGAAGAAGCAGTTGCCGAAGTTCCTCGCCAACGGCTCGCCGGAGCAGAAGGCGGAGTTCGCCAAGACCCATCAGCTGCCCGCGCCCTGGGGGCACGAGGTGCTCGCCCACGGCATCTCGACCGCGTTCATTCCGGCCGCCTCGATGGCCGCGCTCGCCGTGGCCACAGCGTGGCTGGTGATCAAGGTCCGCAAGAGCGACCTCGAAGCCCTCGCCGGCACGGCGGGCCCGGGAATCGGCTGACCCGACCGGGTCCGCGCAAGACAGCGGAAGACCGGACCACGCCCGGGGGACAGATGGCGAGGGCGACGGTCCGGCCTTCCGCACTTCGGCCAACGAGGCCACGAGGAACACCGACAGCACCAGAACCAGCACGAACGACACTCCCGACACCCCCTGCCACCCGCGGAACCTCTTGCCCGTGCGCATCCGGACGCCACACGGCGATGCCAGGACAACGCCCATCCATCACGCAGAGTTCCCGGCAAACACAGAGAGTTCCCAAAGGCGGCTCGGCCCCACAGGCGTCAGCTCGGCCCCACGGGCATCAGGCGGACGCGGCCACCCACTCCGGCAGCGTCTCCGTACGCTCCACCCACCCGGCGGGCGGTGTCCCCGCCTTGCCCGAGGCGAGCACGCCGCCCACGATGGCACAGGTGGTGTCCACGTCCCCGCCGACCTGTGAGGTCGTCCAGAACGCCGTCTCGTAGTCACCGAGGGCCCGCGCCGCCGACCAGAGGGCGAAGGGGACGGTGTCATGGGCGCTCGTACGCCGTCCGCAGCCCAGGACGGCCGCGACAGTGCCGGCGTCGCCGTAGTCGAGCATGTCCCGGGCGCGCCGCAGGCCCGCGCCGACGGCACTCTTCGGCACCAGGGCGATGACCCCGTCGAGGAATGACTCCGGGGTGGGCGGACCGCCGGGGGCGGCGGCCAGCGCGGCGGCCGCGGCGACGGCCATGGCGCCGACGACGGCCTCACGGTGCTGGTGCGTGGGGTACGCCGAGATCTCGGCCTGGTGGGTCGCCTGCTCCGGGTCGTCCGCGTACCAGGCACCCAGCGGTGCGATCCGCATCGCGGCCCCGTTGCCCCAGGACCCCTGCCCGTTGAACAGGCCGGAAGCCAGCTCACGCCAGTCGCCACCCTCCCGCACGAGGCGCAGCAGCCTGTTGACCGCGGGGCCGTAGCCCCGGTCGAAGTCGTGGTGCTCGGCGAAGGAGAGCGCCAGCGCGTCCTGGTCGACACGGTGGTGTGCGGCGAGGACGGCGACCACGGAGCAGGCCATTTCCGTGTCGTCCGTCCACTGCCAGGAGCCGGGCGGCAGCTCGCGGCGCTTCAGCAGCGGATAGTTCGCCGGAACGAAGAACTGTGAGCCCAGCGCGTCCCCCACCGCGAGTCCGCGCAGGCTGGCCAGGGCGCGGTCCAGGCGCCCGAAGGAAGAGGAGTCAGCGGTCATCGCCGCCACTCTAACCGGTGACCCAGTGCGGCACCGGGTCCCGCCAGCGCTCGAAGGGCCGGTCCAGTGTGTACTTGCCGTCGTCGCCGAGTACGAGCATCCGCATCTCGGCGTTCCCCGGGTTCGAGAGCGACTCGAATTCGGCGACCGTCCAGTGGAACCACCGCATGCAGAACAGCCGCATGGCCAGACCGTGGGTCACCAGCAGGACGTTCGGCGGATGGTCGGGGGCCTCGAAGCTGCGGAACAGGCTCTCCAGGAAGCCGCCGACCCGGTCGTACACATCGGCGCCGGACTCTCCCTGGGGGAAGCGGAAGAAGAAGTGCCCGTACGCGTCCCGGTAGGCCTTCTGCACGCGTACGTCGTCGCGGTCCTGCCAGTTTCCCCAGTCCTGCTCGCGCAGCCGGGGTTCCTCGCGCACCCGTATGAGCTCGGGGTCGAGATGGAACGCGCGGAAGGTCTCGTGCGTGCGGCGGTACGGGGAGACGTACACGCTCACCCGCTCCCGCCCGAAGATCTCCCGGATCCGCTTGCCGGTCTCCTCCGCCTGCTGCCAGCCCCGCTCGGTGAGCCCCAGAGCATGGTCGGGTTCACGCTCGTACACGGAGTCATCAACATTGCCCGTTGACTCGCCGTGCCGGACAAGGACGATGCGCCGTGGTCGTGCCATGCCAAAACCCTAGATCGGCCGACGCCCGATCGAGCACTCGTACGGGCTCCATACGGCGTACGTCACACGAATCCCGCACCAGGAGCCACACAGAGGCACACGTTTTACGCGTTCGGATTTCAAACCGTCCAGGACGGTTCCAGCTCCACGATGTCGCCGGTCAGCGATGCGATGTCCGCCTCCGTCTGGGCCCGCAGGGCAAGGCGCTCCACCCGCTCGGTGCGGTACTTACCGTGCTCCGCGGCCGACCGCCACATCGACAGGACGAGGAACTCGTGCTCCGGGGCCTCGGCGAACATCCCCCGGATCATGCCGGGCGAGCCGGCCATCGCGGGGTTCCACACCTTCTCCTGCATCAGTGTGAAGTGCTCGACGCGCTCCTCGTGAACACGACAGAGGGCGACACGGATCAGGTCGGAGTCCGTGAACCGCGGCTCGAAGCCGGTCTTCACGTCGAACCGGTACTCGAAGAGTTTGACCTGCGCGTCCTTGAACGTGCCGGACTGGGCAGCCGCCAGCCGGTCATGGGAGCGGGCCATGAAGGAGTCGTAGAAGGCACGGCTCTCCCAGAAGGCGAATATGTGCGCCACCCCCGGCCGCTGCCGGCTCCAGCCACCGCCCTGTCCCCGAAACCCCGGCTCCCCCAGAAGCCCCGCCCACTTTCGCTGCCCCCGCTCGAAGCCGCGGCGGTCCACCACGGTGCAGCGAATCCACTTGACCAGCACCGCGCCATCGTAAGGCCATGGGGCGTGGCGTCGGTCACGCTCCGGCATAGATCACCCGCGCACACTCCCCCGCGCGCATGGCACGATGGACAACGTGCCTCGGCCACCCGGGAGTTGGGGCAGGAGGCCGCGAGGGGGAAGGGGACGCCTGTTGAACGGCTTCAGCAAGGGGATCCGCAAGGTCGAGGTCGCACTGAAGTGGGACCCGAGTCCGGCGGGGCAGTCGCCCACCGATCTGGACATCGTCGCCGCTCCGTACGCGGCTGACGACCCGTACGGGGCACCGGCGTACCTGGTGCACTTCGACAGTCGCTCGCCTGACGGCACGATCTTTCTCAACCGGGACAGCAAGGACGGCAGGGGCTTCGGCTGGGACGAGGTCATGACGCTCGAACTCGACCGGCTCGACGCCCGGTACGCGCGCGTGGTGGTCGGCATCGTCATCCAGCAGCGCACGGCCGAACGAACCTTCGTCAATGTCCGGAATCCGGCCGTGCGCATTCGGGAGGGCTACAACGTCCTGGCCGAGGACGACTTCGGCTCCGTCCTCGGATCGACGGCGGCGACGGTCGCGGAGTTCGTGCGCGGCGAGTCCGGCGGGTGGAACTTCCACCCCGGCATTCGCGGCTTCGACGACGACCCCACGGCCTTCGCCCGGCACATGGGCGGGGCTCATCAGCCCTGAGGGTCACCCCGCGTAGGGGGCTAGGCCCGCGATCGTCGCCACGCACGGTGCTGGAGGCCCAGGCGGGGACCGGTCCGGGCTCGCCCGTCCGGAAGGTCTCCGCCGCCGGCGCCGGCCACTGCGCCGACTCGGCTTCGGTCAGGTCCTGATGGCAACGGATCCGGGCGGGCGCGTAGGCGATGCGCTCGCCCGGTGCCGCTCGGTCCTGTCCAGGGCCGGTCAGGGCACGACGGCGAGGCAGGCCCCGTCGGGGCGCACGACACGGAAAAGGGGCGCCGGCACATGGCCGGCGCCCCTCAGCTCAAGGGCTTGCCGTCGGCGTCAGCTGCAGCCGCTCGTCGAGCCGCAGCCCTCGCAGATGTAGCAGGAGCCGGCCCGCTGCATCTTCGTGCCGCAGGAGAAGCAGAGCGGGGCGTCCGCCTGGATGCCCAGCTGCATCTCCACCAGTTCGGCGCTGGTGTGGGCCTGCTTCGGAGCGGGCTGGGCCGCGCCGGCCTCGGTCTTCGGCGTGGCGACGGCCTTGAGGTCCGTCTGGCGCGGCGCCGACTGGGCCAGGCCCTCGACGTCGACCTCGTCCTCGGAGGGCTCGTACGAACCCGTCTCCAGGTGGCGCTGACGCTCCTCGGCGGAGTGGATGCCGAGGGCGGAGCGCGTCTCGAAGGGCAGGAAGTCCAGCGCGAGGCGGCGGAAGATGTAGTCGACGATCGACTGCGCCATCCGCACGTCCGGGTCGTCCGTCATGCCGGCCGGCTCGAAGCGCATGTTCGTGAACTTCGAGACGTACGTCTCCAGGGGCACGCCGTACTGGAGACCCACCGAGACGGCGATGGAGAAGGCGTCCATCATGCCCGCGAGGGTGGAACCCTGCTTGGACATCTTCAGGAAGACCTCGCCGAGACCGTCGTCCGGGTAGGAGTTGGCGGTCATGTAGCCCTCGGCGCCACCGACGGTGAAGGACGTGGTGATGCCGGGACGACCCTTCGGGAGGCGCTTGCGGACCGGGCGGTACTCGACGACCTTCTCGACCGTCTCGCGGATGGCCGCCTCGGCCTTCTCCGTGATCTCGGCCTTCTCCTTCTCCTTGGTCTTGGCGGAGAGCGGCTGGCCGACCTTGCAGTTGTCGCGGTAGATCGCGAGCGCCTTGACGCCCATCTTCCAGGCCTCGAAGTAGACCTCCTCGACGTCCTCGACGGTGGCGGTCTCGGGGAGGTTGACCGTCTTGGAGAGGGCGCCGGAGATCCACGGCTGGATCGCGGCCATCATGCGGACGTGGCCCATCGCGGAGATGGAGCGCTCGCCCATGGCGCAGTCGAAGACCTCGTAGTGCTCGTGCTTGAGGCCGGGGGCGTCGATCACATTGCCGTGCTCGGCGATGTGGGCGACGATCGCCTCGATCTGCTCCTCCTGGTAGCCCAGGCGGCGCAGGGCCTGCGGAACGGTGCCGTTGACGATCTGCATCGAGCCGCCGCCGACCAGCTTCTTGAACTTGACCAGGGCGAGGTCGGGCTCGAGGCCGGTGGTGTCGCAGGACATCGCGAGACCGATGGTGCCGGTCGGGGCGATGACGGACGCCTGGGAGTTACGGAAACCGTTCTGCTCGCCGAGGCGGACGACGTCCTGCCAGGCCTCCGTGGCGGCGGCCCAGATCGGCGTGTCCAGGTCGTCCATGCGGACGGCCGTGCCGTTGGCGTCGGCGTGCTGCTTCATGACGCGCTTGTGGGCGTCGGCGTTGCGGGCGTAGCCGTCGTACGCGCCGACGACCGCGGCGAGTTCGGCGGAGCGGCGGTACGACGTGCCGGTCATCAGGGAGGTGATGGCGCCGGCGAGGGCGCGGCCGCCGTCGGAGTCGTACGCGTGGCCGGTCGCCATCAGCAGGGCGCCGAGGTTGGCGTAGCCGATGCCGAGCTGGCGGAACGCGCGCGTGTTCTCGCCGATCTTCTGGGTCGGGAAGTCCGCGAAGCAGATGGAGATGTCCATCGCGGTGATGACGAGCTCGACGACCTTGGCGAAGCGCTCGACGTCGAAGGACTGGGTGCCCTTGCCGTCGTCCTTGAGGAACTTCATCAGGTTCAGCGAGGCGAGATTGCAGGACGTGTTGTCCAGGTGCATGTACTCGCTGCACGGGTTCGAGCCGTTGATACGGCCGGACTCCGGGCACGTGTGCCAGCGGTTGATCGTGTCGTCGTACTGGATGCCCGGGTCGGCGCAGGCCCACGCGGCCTCGGCCATCTTGCGGAACAGGGTCTTGGCCTCGACCTCCTCGATGACCTCACCGGTCATCCGCGCGCGGAGACCGAACTTGCCGCCCTGCTCGACCGCCTTCATGAACTCGTCGTTCACACGGACCGAGTTGTTGGCGTTCTGGTACTGGACGGACGTGATGTCGTCGCCGCCCAGGTCCATGTCGAAGCCCGCGTCACGCAGGGCGCGGATCTTCTCCTCCTCCTTGACCTTGGTCTCGATGAAGTCCTCGATGTCGGGGTGGTCGACGTCGAGGATGACCATCTTGGCGGCGCGGCGGGTGGCTCCGCCGGACTTGATCGTTCCGGCCGAGGCGTCGGCACCGCGCATGAAGGAGACGGGACCGGAGGCGTTGCCGCCGGAGGAGAGCAGCTCCTTGGAGGAGCGGATACGGGAGAGGTTCAGGCCGGCGCCGGAACCGCCCTTGAAGATCATGCCCTCTTCCTTGTACCAGTCGAGGATCGACTCCATGGAGTCGTCGACGGACAGGATGAAGCAGGCGGAGACCTGCTGGGGCTGCGGGGTGCCCACGTTGAACCACACGGGGCTGTTGAAGCTGAAGATCTGGTGCAGGAGGGCGTACGCCAGCTCGTGCTCGAAGATCTCGGCGTCGGCGGGCGAGGCGAAGTACTTGTAGTCCTCACCGGCCTTCCGGTACGTCTTCACGATGCGGTCGATCAGTTGCTTGAGGCTGACCTCGCGCTGCGGGGTGCCGACGGCACCACGGAAGTACTTGCTGGTGACGATGTTGACCGCGTTCACCGACCAGAAGTCGGGGAACTCGACGCCACGCTGCTCGAAGTTGACCGAGCCGTCGCGCCAGTTGGTCATGACGACGTCACGGTGCTCCCAGGCCACCTCGTCGTACGGATGCACGCCGGGGGTGGTGTGGATGCGCTCGATACGCAGGCCCTTGCTGGCCTTGGCGCCCTTGGCTCGGGAACCTCGTGCCGGACCGCTCGCCGTCTCTGTCATGCCGCCTCCCTGTACGGGCTAAAACGCCCTGAAGTGCCACGATGTTCCCGTGACACGGTGTTCTGTCATGTGTTGCGGGCACCCTCACGCTGCCGCCCGCAACAGGTCTTGGATTGCCGCCGTCCGGCCGGATCCGGGGCCTCCGCCCCGCTCCGGTCCGCCGGTCAGTCGGCGGCGTGGGCGGGCACCGGAACCTGGCTGGTCCCTCCGGTCCCGCGGTCGTCTTCCTGGCTCCCCGCTCCCGCGTCTTCGTCGTCCACGGCGGGGCCTCGCCTCGTTTCCCTGAGCTCCGCGATGGCTGCCTCGAAGTCCTCCAGCGAGTCGAACGCCCGGTAGACGGAGGCGAATCGCAGATAGGCGACGAGGTCGAGCTCCTGCAACGGGCCGAGTATGGCCAGCCCCACGTCGTGGGTGGTCAGCTCGGCGCTTCCGGTGGCCCGCACCGCCTCCTCGACCCGCTGGCCGAGCTGGGCGAGTGCGTCCTCGGTGACAGGCCGCCCCTGGCATGCCTTGCGCACGCCGTTGATGACCTTGGTACGGCTGAAGGGCTCGGTGACTCCGGACCGCTTGACCACCATGAGCGAGCACGTCTCCACGGTCGTGAAACGACGGGAGCAGTCAGGACACTGGCGGCGCCTGCGGATCGACGTGCCGTCGTCGGTCGTACGACTGTCGACCACACGGCTGTCGGGGTGCCTGCAGAAGGGGCAGTGCATGATCTCCAACCCTCCTCACAGCAGACTGAACAGCCTCGCGAGACCTCCTGGGCCCCTCGAAGCAGCCCCAAGCATAGGCGATCTCCGAGACACCGAAGACCCGGGGGACCACAACTTGTGGGCTGCTGCTGCAATCCAACCACTAGATGTGGGGCTTGGCAGATACATCGACCGTACGCGCGTGTCGCACGCGCGCGTATCCGCACGACACGGCAGGCAAGCCGCTACAGAACACACACGTGCGCCTGCGTACCGCAGCGAGGCTTACGGAGATACGGTGGGCGCCGCACGGAGGTCACATAGGACTCCGGCGCAGAAGGGGACCGGATCCCGGTTGACCGGGTTCCGGATGGCAGACTTGGGACACAACCCACGAGGTCATCACCCCGGCGGTGAAGAGTACAACAATGGGCCCTTTTGTCCGCCAGGTGCCGCGTTAGCCATACACCCAGACACACGATTACGTCAGGTGAATCGCGGTTTTTCACTCGAACGTGTGTTTGGCGCAACCTTTCGAAAGCAACTACCGTTGTCCAGCAGGGAGACCATCGAGAGGGGCCGACGTGACCACCACCGCAGACAGTGCCACCATCACTGCCCAGGACCGCTCCCAGGGCCGACTGGACCCGGTGCACGCGATGAACGAAGCCACGAATCCCGAGGCGCACAAGCGCTCGCTGCCGGGCCGACCTCCAGGCATCCGGGCGGACAGCTCGGGGCTCACCGACCGGCAGCGCCGGGTGATCGAAGTCATCAGGGATTCCGTGCAGCGGCGCGGCTACCCGCCGTCCATGCGGGAGATCGGCCAGGCCGTCGGACTGTCCAGCACCTCCTCCGTCGCGCACCAGCTCATGGCACTGGAGCGCAAGGGCTTCCTGCGCCGCGACCCGCACCGCCCGCGCGCGTACGAGGTGCGCGGCTCCGACCAGGCAGTGACGGTGCAGCCGACGGACACCGCGGGCAAACCCGCCGCGTCGTACGTCCCGCTGGTCGGCCGTATCGCCGCCGGCGGTCCGATCCTCGCCGAGGAATCGGTCGAGGACGTGTTCCCCCTGCCCCGGCAGCTCGTGGGTGACGGCGAGTTGTTCGTCCTCAAGGTCGTCGGCGACTCGATGATCGAGGCCGCGATCTGCGACGGCGACTGGGTCACCGTGCGCCGTCAGCCGGTCGCCGAGAACGGCGACATCGTGGCCGCCATGCTGGACGGCGAGGCCACCGTCAAGCGCTTCAAGCGCGAGGACGGCCATGTCTGGCTCCTCCCGCACAACTCGGCCTACGAGCCGATCCCCGGCGACGACGCGACCATCCTGGGCAAGGTCGTCGCGGTGCTGCGGCGCGTGTGACGGCTGCGGCGGGCGAGCACGACAGGCTCGTCCCCTGACCGGGCCCCGGGACCCCTGCGCCGGTTCCGGGGCCCTGTTCTGTCCCGGCCCCCGGCTCCCTGGCCGCTGGTATCGCTGGGTAGCCTGTCCCGGCGCCGGGACAGGCTACCCAGCGATCACTCCGCTTCCTTCTGCTTCGCCGCCGCGTCGATGGCGGCCAGCGACTTCCGGACCTGGTTACGGTCCGTGGTGAACCAGAAGTCGGGCAGTGACGCCTTGAGATAGCCGCCGTACCGCGCGGTGGCCAGCCGCTGGTCGAGCACGGCGACCACACCACGGTCCCCGGACGCCCGGACGAGACGCCCGGCGCCCTGCGCCATGAGGAGCGCCGCGTGAGTCGCGGCGACCGCCATGAATCCGTTGCCGCCGGCGTCCTCCACGGCCTTCTGGCGGGCGCTCATCAGCGGGTCGTCGGGACGCGGGAACGGGATCTTGTCCATGACGACCAGCTGGCAGCTGGGCCCGGGGACGTCGACGCCCTGCCACAGCGACAGCGTGCCGAAGAGACAGGTCTTCGGGTCCGCGGCGAAGTTCTTGATCAGTTCCCCGAGGGTCTCCTCGCCCTGGAGCAGTATCGGGAACTCGGGAATCCGCGAGCGCAGTTCCTCGGCGGCGAGCTGGGCGGCGCGCATCGAGGAGAACAGACCGAGCGTGCGACCACCGGCCGCCTGGATGAGCTCGGTCAGCTCGTCGAGCATGTCGGCGCGGTCGCCGTCGCGCGCCGGGCGCGACAGATGCCTGGCGACATACAGAATGCCCTGCTTGGGGTAGTCGAACGGCGAGCCCACGTCGACGCCCTTCCACTGGGGGAGGTCCTCGCCCTCCGTGCCCTCGGGGGCGAGCCCCAGCGAGGCGCCCACTCCGTTGAAGTCACCGCCGAGCTTGAGCGTTGCCGAGGTGAGGACGACGGAACGGTCCGCGAAGAGTTTCTCCCTGAGCAGACCGGAGACGGACATCGGGGCGACACGCAGCGAGGCCCCGAAGCGGTCGTGCCGTTCGTACCAGACGACGTCCCACTCCGAGCCGTTCACGACACGCTCCGCCACGTCGTGGACCGTCTCCACCGAGGCCAGCGCCTGCTTGCGCACCGCGTCCTCGTCCTGAACGGACTTGTCGCGGGTCGAGCCGATCGCGGAGATCACGGTGCGGGCGGCATCCCGGAGCGCCATCAGGGCATAGGCGAGGTCCTCCGGGATCTCCTCCAGGCGACCCGGCAGAGCCAGCTCCATCAGCCGCTCGAAGCCCTCGGCAGCGGTCTGGAGCTGGTCGGCCGCCTTCTCGTTGACCAGCTTCGCCGCACGGCGCACCGCACGGTTGACCTGCCCGGGCGTGAGCTCGCCGGTCGCGACGCCGGTGACCCGCGAGACCAGCTCATGGGCCTCGTCCACGATCAGCACCTCGTGCTGGGGCAGGACCGGAGCGCCCTCGATGGCGTCGATGGCGAGCAGGGCGTGGTTGGTGACGACGACCTCGGCCAGCTTGGCGCGCTCGCGGGCCATCTCGGCGAAGCACTCGGCGCCGTACGCGCACTTCGAGGCGCCCAGGCACTCCCGGGAGGACACGGACACCTGGGCCCAGGCCCGGTCGGAGACGCCCGGCGTGAGGTCGTCGCGGTCACCGCTCTCGGTCTCGTCCGCCCAGTCCCGCAGCCGCAGCAGGTCCTGACCCAGCTTGCTGGTGGGCGCGGCCGCCTCGAACTGGTCGAAGAGGCCCTCCTCCTCGTCCTGCGGCACGCCCTCGTGGAGCCGGTGCAGGCACAGGTAGTTCGACCGGCCCTTGAGCATCGCGAACTCCGGACGGCGGCGCAGCTGCGGGTGCAGTGCGTCGACAGTGCGCGGCAGGTCGCGCTCCACGAGCTGGCGCTGCAGGGCGAGGGTGGCTGTCGCCACCACGACGCGCTCCCCGTGCGCGAGGGCGGGCACCAGGTAGCCGAGCGACTTTCCGGTACCGGTGCCGGCCTGGACCAGCAGATGGGATCCGTCATCGATCGCCTCGGCGACCGCTTCGGCCATGGTCACCTGGCCGGGGCGCTCCGTACCGCCGACGGCTGTGACGGCGGCATGCAGGAGTTCGGGGAGTGAGGGCTTCGTCATAGCGCGACCACCCTACGGCCCGGCACTGACAAACGGGTGGTCAACGCTGGGACCGAGGGCGGGACCAGGGGCGGGACCAGGGGCGGGACGGGGGGCGGGACCAGGGGTCGGAGCACGGCCGGGACTCCTCGGGCGGGACGGGCGAGGGCTGGGACGGGCGAGAGGCGAGACGTGGCGAGAGGTAGGACGCGGCGAGAAGTGGGACGTGGCGAGAAGTGGTCGTCACTGGGGGCTACATCAGATCGCGCAGGGACCGGTCCCTGATCATGAGGGCGGCCCGCTTGGCAGGCAGGTCGACCTCGGCGGCGAACCGGAACCCGGCATTCAGGAACGCGGCCACGGAGGGCGTGTTGCGAAGATCGGGTTCCGCGACGACGCGCCCGCAGGCGGGGCGTCGGTCGAGCACCAGGTCGGCCACGGCTCTGAGCAGGGCGGACCCCAGACCCCGCCCACGGTCGGCGACACCGCCGATGAGGAGGTGGACACCGGTGTCGTGCGGGCGGGCCGGATAGTGACGGGCAAGCGGGTCCAGGTCCGCCCGGTAGATCTCCCAGTAGCTCATCGGGGTGCCGTCCAGCACGCCGACGCACGGGACGCTCCGCCCGTCACCGCTGAGCTGAGCGCGTACATGCTCCTCGGTCTGGGCACGGGAACCGGCCAGCTCCCAGAACGCGGCGACGGCGGGGTCGTTCATCCAGCGGCTGATGAGGGGAAGGTCGCGGTCGAGCTGGACGGGGACCAGTTGGAACGGACCCACCGGTGTGACGAACAGGCCCCAGTCGCCGACGCGGTCCAGCAGGTCGTCGTCGGGGGACGCGAAACGGTCCTCGACCGGTGCCGGTCTGTCCTCGCCCGGTGCACGTCTGTCCTCGACCGGGACGAGACCCTCCACCGCCTCCCCGGCGATGAGGGCAAGGAGTTCGTCGGGCAGGCGCAGGTCCAGCGTGTCCTCATTGTCCCCGCCAAGACCGGAGCGACCGGGGTGAACAGGGACGGTGACGGCATCGGCGCTCGCGTCGGTGGAAGACACGGCGGGCTCCTATCAAAAGACGAGGTGGGTCGTGTGGGTTCAGCAGTGAAGAGGGTTGGCCACAGTGACGTAGACGGATTGGGTGTCGACCGGGCCGACCAGCTCGTCGAGCCCGTGCAGCCGCGTCAGCAGGTTGGCCTTGCAGCGCAGCACCGGTGAGTCCAGCAGCCGGGCCGGCAGGGAGGTCCGCAGCGGGGCGGGTCCCGAGGCGACGTCGGTGAGGAAGCGACGGAAGGCGGCGAGCAGCAGCTGTTCGTCGACGAGGTGCTGGGAGCCGAACGCGCCGATCAGGCCGAGCACATTGTTGATGGCGAGGTAGTACGCGAAGCGTTCGTCGGTGACCTCGTCGGAGACGAACGTGTCACTGTGCTCGCCGATGCCGGGCAGTCGGGCGTCGAGTTCGGCGCGCCGGGACTCACGGAAGTAGTAGCCCTGGTTGTCGCGGTAGCGGCCGCCCGCGGGCCAGCCGTCGCCGTCGAGCAGAAGCAGGGTGTTCTGCTGGTGTGCCTCCAGGGCGATTCCGGCCTCGGCGTCCAGCCACAGCACGGGGCGCACGACGTGTTCCAGATAGCGCAGGAACCACTCCGCGGCGACCGCCCCCCGGGACCGACCGGTCCTCTCGGCGAGCCGTGTGACGACGTGGGCGAGCCGGGATCCGACCCGCGGCGTCCCCTCCGGCATGGGGCAGTCGCCGGCGGCAGCGGCAGGACAGGGCCGGGGCGAGACCAGACCGGCGATACAGGAGACGTCGTCGGACGGGGCGAACGGGTTGTGCCGGATCACCACGTCCAGTCCGGGCACGGGGCGGCCGTCCGGGCCGTCGACGGCCAGCCAGGCCGGGTCGCGGACGATGTCGAAGCCGGGGTGCACGGCCTGCCACACCTTGGACAGGCCGGCGCGCAGCAGGCGGTGCACCTCGACACCGCGGTGGAGCTCCTTGCGCAGGTTCTCCCGGCGGGAGTTGGTGATCCGCAAGCCCAGCGACAGCTTGAGCATCGCGGGGGCGCCGGACCGGTGAACGGTGCGGACGGACGAGGTGGGGTGCCACGGCGAGCCGTGGGGGCCGAGGTCGCGGAGCAGACCGGCGTCGAACAGGGCAGCGGTCTCGTCGCGGTGCCGGACTTCGCGTGACTGCCAGGGGTGCAGGGGCAGGACGGCGTAACCGTCGGGCAGCGGCAGTTCGGGGCCGACGAGCCGTGTCGTGAGCAGGTCGGCCGGAATGGGCCGGCCGCGCTCGGTCCAGGCCGAGTCGACCGCAAGCACCGAGGGGGCGACAGCCATCCAGTGCAGAGGGAACGAGCCGCTCACCTCCGGTGAGTACAGGCGGGCCTCGCCCTCGGACAGACCCTCGCGGCTCTTCGGAGTCGGGTGGAAGGGGTGGCCGAGCAGGAGTGCCTGTTCGGCGCCGAGGAAGAGGTCGGGGCCGTCGGCGGGTCGCTCGCGCCGGTCGGTGATGAAGGCGGCGGTTCGGCGTACGGAGTCGGCGACCCGGACCACGAGGTCACCGCCGTCCGTGCTCACGGCGGCCTGCGGACCGGTGCAGGCGGCATCCGGCCTGCCGGGCGTCTCCCGGGTGAGCAGCGCCGCGAGCGTGACCGCGTCGAGCGGCGGTGCGTCCTGCGGGGCATCGGCCAGGCGCGGAAGTCCGAAGCGGTGCCAGCCTGTCGGAGACCAGTAGTGGACGGGTGCGGTCAGGGAGATACCGCTGGTGGGCAGCGGGATGTGCAGGGTGTCGGTGTCGGGGGCCGCCAGGTTCGTCTCCCGCACCCAGCAGCGGAGCAGGTTCTCCACGGCGGCGGCCTGGGCGGCGCTGTGCGGGTCGGGGTGGTCCAGGAGGTCGGTGGCGGTACCTCGTGGGTGCTCGGCTTCCGTTGTGCGGGGCTTCTGCTGGGGTACCGGCTCGGCCGGCGGTACGGGCGGGGCTTGGGTGCCCTGGGAGTCGTCGTGCGAGGGAGTGCGGGAACGGCCGTTGGGGATGGGGATCGCGTTCAAGACTGTTCCTTGGAGCGTTCGGATGTGCTGGAGAACTGCGTCGGCGGTGCAGGAACAGGGGCGCAAGGCGCCTGGTTCAGCGTTGCGACCGAGGTGGGACGACCTGTGCGGTGGCGCCGCGGGCCACCGCCGCCACCGCGTCGGTCAGCCGGTCGAGTACGGCCGCTGCCTGCTCGTCGCTGATGGTGAGGGGTGGGAGGAGCCGTACGACGCTTGAGTGGCGGCCGCCGATTTCCACGATCAGACCGCGGCGCAGGCACTCCCGCTGGACGGCGGTGGCAAGTCCGGGGGCGGCGGGACGAGGAGTGCGGGCGGGCTCCAGCCCGGCGGCCGTCCGTTCGGGAGCTTTTGCGGGGCCGGGCCCGAGTCCACCCGGGCCGCCCTCCCCCATGAGATCGCCCGCCATCGGATCCGCCCCTACCGGAACCGTCCCCACCGGATCCTCCCCCTCCGGGTCCACCAGTTCGACGCCGATCATCAACCCCCGCCCCCGGACATCCCCCACGCACGGGAACTCCCGCTCGAGTTCACGCAGTTGGGTCAGCAACCGGGAGCCCAGCAGGGCCGCTCGCTCCGCGAGGCCGTTCTCGCGGACATGGGCGAGGGTGGCGGTGCCGGCGGCCATGGCGAGCTGGTTGCCCCGGAAGGTGCCGGCGTGGGCGCCGGGTTGCCAGACGTCGAGGTCTTCCCGGTAGACGACCACGGCCAGCGGGAGGCTGCCGCCGATGGCCTTGGACAGGACCATCACATCGGGGGTGACGCCGCTGTGTTCCACGGCCCAGAAGGCACCCGTGCGTCCCACGCCGGTCTGGATCTCGTCCGCGATCAGCGGGACGGACCGGGCGGCGGTGATCTGCCGCATACGCCGCAGCCAGTCGTCGGGGGCGGGAATCACCCCGCCCTCGCCCTGAACGGGTTCCAGGATCATCCCGGCGGGAAGGGGCACGCCGGACTTGGGGTCGTCCAGGACCGACTCGGTCCAGCGAGCGGCGAGTTCGGCGCCGCGGGGGCCGCCGACTCCGAAGGGGCAGCGGTAGTCCTGGGGGTACGGGAGGCGGGCGACCCGTACGTCGCAGGCGCCGCCGGACGCGGCCAGGGCTCCGCTGGTCATCCCGTGGTAGGCGCCGGTGAAGGCCAGGATCCCGGTGCGTCCGGTCGCCGCTCGGACCAGCTTGAACGCGGCCTCGACGGCATCGGTGCCGGCCGGTCCGCAGAACTGGACGCGGGCGCGACCGGCCAGGCCGGGTGGCAGGGTGCGGAACAGTTCGGTGATGAAGGCGTCCTTGACGGGGGTCGCCAGGTCGAGGACGGAGAGAGGGGCGCCCGAGTCGAGGACCTTGCGGATGGCCTCCAGGACGACGGGGTGATTGTGGCCTAGGGCGAGTGTTCCGGCGCCGGAGAGGCAGTCGAGGTAGCGGCGGCCGTCGGCGCCCTCGATCGTCAGCCCGCGCGCTCGGACCGGCACGATCGGGAGGGCGCGCGCATAGGTGCGCGCTGCCGACTCGCGCGCCGACTGGCGCCTCAGAATCCCCTCGTGCGCGGCGCGCGCTCCCCCGGATGTCCCCCCGGTCACCGATTCGGTCACGGCCACGGCTCGCTGTCCTCCCGCTGTCCAGAGGCGAGTTGATGCGTGGGGACCGGGCGTGGGCAGCAGCCCCCACACCGCTACAACCCCGAACCGCCCAGCTGGTTACGGGTTGCTTCAAGATCCTTGCCGTGACGGAACCGTTGCCGTTCCGTCGGAAGTCCCCCACAGCGAGCGCATAGTGTGTGATGCCGTTCCGGACGTCCGTGGGACCGTCGCGAACTCCCCATGAGTTCCGGCCGATGTCGCGGGCACAGCGCCTAGTTCCTTTACAGCAGGGGGAGTCAAGACCATGCGATCCATACGGCCGTCCTTCACCGTTCGCCGAGGAGGGAGCGCGCCTCGCAGAACCTCCCCCGTGCTGGCGGCCGTCGCCCTCGCCTCGGCGCTGGCACTGACCGCCACCGCCTGCAACGGCTCCGGTGACGACAACGCCGGCGGGCAGGCGACCGCCGCCGCGACCGGCGGGGACAGCAGCGACGGCAAGATCAAGATCCCGGACGACATCAAGAACAAGCTCAAAGAGCACGGGATCGACATCGACAAGTGGAAGAACGGCGCCTGGAAGAACTGGGACAGGGACGACTGGCTGCGCGAGGCCAACGACTTCATCAACCCGATCATCAAGGGTCTGTGGGACCCGGACCGCATGCGGGACGCCAACGACCCCGACAAGGGCGTCGACGAAAATGACATCTCCGGTGACCAGGGCGTGACCGACCCGACACCGACGCCGGTCAAGGCCCAGGCGGTGCAGCCGACGTACCACGCCCATGCGGCCACCTCCGGAAAGGTGTTCTTCGACGCCCCCGAGGGCAAGATGGTCTGCTCGGCGACGGTGGTGAAGGACCCGGCCCACCCGGGCAAGTCCAACCTCATCTGGACGGCGGGCCACTGTGTGCACGCCGGCAAGAAGGGCGGCTGGTACCGCAACATCGTGTTCGTGCCGTCGTACAACGACAAGGGCATGACGAACGACCAGTTGCAGAAGGCCACCAGGGACGAGATCGCACCGTACGGCGTCTGGTGGGCCGATGGGGCCCAGACCTCGCAGCAGTGGATCGACCAGGGCGGGGAGACGGGCGGCGACGGCGCCTCGTACGACTACTCCGTGATCCATGTGACGCCGGAGCAGGGCAGCGGCGGCAAGTCGCTGGAGGAGACGGTCGGTTCGGCGCTGCCGGTGAACTTCAACGCGCCGGCCGTGCCGAAGGTGCAGAGCATCACGGCCACCGGCTACCCGGCGGCGCCGCCGTACGACGGAAGCCTGCTCTACCAGTGCCAGGACAAGCCGGGACGGCTGTCAATCAACAAGCCGGACCCGACGATGTACCGCATCGGCTGCACCATGACCGGTGGCTCCTCCGGCGGCGGCTGGGTGGAGACGGGCTCGGACGGCAAGCCGGCGCTCGTGTCCAACACCTCCATCGGCCCGGTCACCGCGGGCTGGCTCGCGGGTCCGCGGCTGGGTGATGTGGCCAAGGGCGTCTACGACTCGGTCAGCAAGAAGTTCGCCGGGCAGTAGCGGCCGGCCGGCGCGGCCGGGCACGGACGGCGGCGCGGCGGGTCGCGGAAACCTTCACCGGCTCGCCGCCGTTCGTCCCCAACCCCACGGGCATAGTGGGGTGTCAACATCGCTTCAACGGGGGTAATCGCAGCATGCGTTCCATACGTACGCCCTTCGCGCACCGGCGCGGACGGCGGCGCACCGTCCTCGCCGCCACCGGTCTGGCCGCGGCCCTGGCGCTCACCGCCACCGCCTGCAACGGCTCCGGTGACGACAAGTCGAGCGACAAGCCCGGCGCCACGGCCACCTCGGCGGCCGACGACGCCGGCAAGGTCGAGATCCCGGCCGACATCGCGAGCAAGCTCAAGGAGCACGGCATCGATGTCGACAAGTGGGCCAACGGCGGCTGGAAGAACTGGGACAAGGACAAGTGGCTCAGTGAGGCCAAGGACTTCGTCAACCCGGTGATCGAGGGCCTCTGGAAGCCGGAGCGGATGCGGTCCGCGAAGGAGGCCAACAAGACGGTCACGGCGAAGGACGCCGCCGCCGACCAGGGCGTCAGCGACCCGGATCCGCAGCCGGTGCGGGCCGCGGCGGAGAAGACGCCGTACCACGACAACGCGGCCCCCGTCGGCAAGGTCTTCTTCGACTCCCCCGAGGGCTCGATGGTCTGCTCCGGCACGGTCGTCAAGGACGTCAACCACCCCGGCAAGTCCAACCTTGTGTGGACGGCGGGCCACTGTGTGCACGCAGGCAAGGGCGGCGGCTGGTATCGCAACATCACCTTCGTGCCGTCGTACAACGACCTCGGCAAGCCGGAGTCGCAGCTGGCCGATGCCACGAGTTCGCAGATCGCCCCGTACGGCACCTGGTGGGCGGACTGGGCGTCCACCTCGAACGAGTGGATCCAGGGCGGCTCGGAGACGGGCGGCGCGGGTGCCGCGTACGACTACGCGGTGCTGCACGTGAAGCCGGAGTCCGGGTCGAAGTCCCTGGAGGAGACGGTCGGCGCCGCGCTGGACGTCGACTTCTCGGCCCCGTCCGCGACCGAGGTCCCCAAGATGGGCGCCTGGGGGTACCCGGCGGCGCCGCCGTACAGCGGTCTGAAGATGTTCAAGTGCATCGACCGGCCCGGCCGGCTGTCGATCGGCCCGGCGCTGCCGACGATGTACCGGATCGGCTGCACGATGACCGGCGGTTCGTCCGGCGGCGGCTGGTTCCGGGTGGTGGACGGAAAGACCGAGCTGGTGTCGAACACCTCGATCGGTCCGGCGGACAACACCTGGCTCGCGGGCCCGCAGCTGGGCAAGGAGGCCGAGGGGCTCTACCAGAACATGAGCAGGACGTACGGCGGTCAGTGACCCCGGCACGCCGAAGGCCCGCCCCCTGCGCCGAGCAGGAGGCGGGCCTTCGGGCCGTACGGATCAGGCCGCGGGAGTGGGCACGTACGGTGCCAGGTCCGCGGCCAGCTCCTCGTGCACCCGCACCTTGAGCAGCGTGCCCTCCGCGGTGTGCTCCTCGGAGATCACCTCGCCCTCGGTGTGGGCACGGGCGACCAGCTTGCCGTGGGTGTACGGCACGAGCGCCTCGATCTCGACGGACGGGCGCGGCAGCTCGTTGTCGATCAGCGCGAGCAGCTCGGCCATGCCCCGGCCGGTGCGGGCCGAGACCGCGATGGATCGCTTCTCGATCCGCAGCAGCCGCTGGAGCACCAGCGGGTCGGCCGCGTCGGCCTTGTTGATCACGACGATCTCGGGCACGTCGGTGGCGCCGACATCCCGGATCACCTCGCGCACGGCGGCCAGCTGCTCCTCCGGGATCGGGTGCGAGCCGTCCACCACGTGCAGAATGAGATCGGCGTCGCCGACCTCCTCCATGGTGGAGCGGAACGCCTCGACCAGGTGGTGCGGCAGGTGCCGGACGAAGCCGACGGTGTCCGCCAGTGTGTACAGCCGGCCGCTCGGGGTCTCCGCCCGGCGGACGGTCGGGTCCAGGGTCGCGAACAGGGCGTTCTCGACCAGGACGCCGGCTCCGGTGAGGCGGTTGAGCAGGGAGGACTTGCCGGCGTTGGTGTAGCCCGCGATGGCGACGGACGGCACCTTGTTGCGCTTGCGCTCCTGGCGCTTGATCTCGCGGCCGGTCTTCATCTCCGCGATCTCCCGGCGCATCTTCGCCATCTTCTCGCGGATCCGGCGCCGGTCCGTCTCGATCTTGGTCTCACCGGGACCACGGGTGGCGAGGCCACCGCCCTTGCCGCCGCCCATCTGGCGGGACAGCGACTGACCCCAGCCCCGGAGCCTCGGCAGCATGTACTGCATCTGCGCGAGCGCGACCTGCGCCTTGCCCTCCCGGGACTTGGCGTGCTGGGCGAAGATGTCCAGGATCAGGGCCGTACGGTCGATGACCTTGACCTTGACGACGTCCTCAAGGTGGATCAGCTGGCCGGGGCTCAGTTCACCGTCGCAGATGACGGTGTCCGCGCCCGTCTCGATCACGACGTCGCGCAGTTCCTCGGCCTTGCCGGAGCCGATGTAGGTGGCCGCGTCGGGCTTGTCGCGGCGCTGGATCACGCCGTCAAGCACGAGCGCGCCCGCGGTCTCCGCGAGGGCGGCGAGCTCCGCGAGGGAGTTCTCCGCGTCCAGCACGGTCCCCGAGGTCCAGACGCCGACGAGCACGACCCGCTCCAGGCGGAGCTGGCGGTACTCGACCTCGGTGACGTCCTCGAGCTCGGTGGAGAGGCCCGCCACGCGGCGCAGGGCCGCGCGCTCGGAGCGGTCGAACTGGTCGCCGTCCCGCTCTCCGTCGATCTCGTGGCTCCAGGCGACGTCCTCTTCCATCAGGGCATCGGCCCGAAGACCTTCGGGGTGGGCGTGCGCGAAGCGCTTGGTGTCCTGGGAAAAGGAAGAAGAGGAGGTCATTGGGTCCTTACGTCGATGGGGATTCCGATACGGCGGTCATTGTGCTACGGCGGTCACTGTGCACAACGTACGAGCCTCCTGGGAGATTCCCGGACCCGTACCACGCCAACCCGAAGATGGTCGCACGGGACGCCCCGTCTCGTCACCGCCTTATTCGCCGTGCGCGGCCTTGCCGGGCAGGGTCTTGCCGTGTGCGCTCCTGGCGGGTGCGTCCTTGGTCTGTGCGCTCTTGGCGGGCGGCGTGGACGTCCAGTCGGGGTGGCCCGGCATCGGCGGGGTCTTCTCGCCGTAGAGCCAGTCCTTGAGGAACCCGCCGAGGTCGCGGCCGGCGATCCGGGAGGCCAGCTCCACGAAGTCGGCCGTACTCGCCGTGCCGTCCCGGTGGTCGCGCACCCACGCCCGCTCCAGACGCTGGAAGGCGTCCTTCCCGATCTCCTGCTGCAGGGCGTACAGCGCCAGCGCGGCTCCGTCGTAGACGTTGGGCCGGAAGATGCTGATCTTCTGGCCCTCCTTGGGCGGCTTGGGGGCGGCGGGCGGCCCGCCCGAGGCACGCCAGCGGTCCGAGGCGCCGTAGGCGGCCTTCATGCGGTCGGCCATGGGCTTGTTCGCCTTCTCCTGCGCGTACAGGGACTCGTACCAGGTGGCGTGCCCCTCGTTCAGCCACAGGTCGGACCAGCTGCGGGGGCTGACGCTGTCGCCGAACCACTGGTGGGACAGCTCGTGCACCATGACCGACTCGATGTACCACTTGGGGTAGGCGGGCTCGGTGAACAGCTCCTTCTCGAAGAGGGAGAGGGTCTGTGTCTCCAGTTCGAAGCCGGTGGAGGCCTGCGCCATCAGCAGGCCGTACGTCTCGAAGGGGTAGGCACCGACCTTGCTCTCCATCCAGGCGATCTGGTCGGGAGTCTTCGCGAGCCAGGGTTCGAGGGCCTTGCTGTCGGCGGCGGGGACCACGTCACGCAACGGCAGCCCGTGGGGTCCGGTGCGGTGCAGGACGGCGGAGCGGCCGATGGACACCTGGGCGAGCTCAGTGGCCATGGGGTGCTCGGTCCGGTACGTCCAGGTGGTCGCGCCGCCGTCCCGGCCCACACCGGCCGGTACTCCGTTGGCCACGGCCGTGAAGCCGTCCGGGGCGGTGACCCGGACGGTGAACATCGCCTTGTCCGACGGATGGTCGTTGCACGGGAACACCAGGTGCGCGGCGTCGGCCTGGTTGGCCATGGCGAGGCCGTCGGAGGTCCGCACCCAGCCGCCGTCCCGGCCCTTGACAGGCATCGGGTCACTGGTGTGCCGCACGGTGATCCGCATCCAGGAGCCCTTGGGCAGCGGCACCTGAGGAGTGACGACCAGATCCTCACCGGCGGCGGCGAAGGTGGCCGGCAGGCCATCTACCTCTACGGACTCGACCTTGCCGTGCGCGAAGTCGAGGTTGATGCGGTCCAGGTCGGCGGTCGTCCGGGCGTCGATCGTGGTGACGGCCCGGAGGGGCTTGTCGTTGGTGCCGGGATAGGCGAAGGAGAGGTCGTACGACGTGACGTCGTATCCCGGGTTGCCCAGGTACGGGAAGAGGCGGTCGCCGACGCCCAGCGGCTCGGCGGGGGCGCTGGCGGCCAGGAGGCAGACGGAGACGGCGGAGGCGAGGAGGGCCGCCGTGCGGTGCCGGGAGATCCTCGTCCTCTTCGGCCGGGGAGGGCGGGTGCGGAGGGTGAGCAGCATGCACCACCGCTACCAGCGCGCGCCCGCCCTGCAGCGGCGACGCGCGCCCGGCCCACCCGAACGGGTTGGTCGGGTCGGTTCCTCAGGAGTCCTGCGGTGTCATCCCTCAGGAGGAGGCGGGGGCCTGGTGCTGGGCCCGGCTCACGTCATACACGCCGGGTACGTTCCGCATCGCCCGCATGAGGGCCGGTAGGTGGGCCGCGTCGGGGAGTTGGAGGGTGTACGTGTGGCGTACGCGCTGCTGGCTGGGCGGTTCGACGGTCGCGGAGACGATCTCGGCGCCTTCCAGTGCGATCGCTTCGGTGAGGTCGGCGAGCAGATGGGGGCGGCCGAACGATTCGGCGACCAGCGTGACCCGGCACTCGGTGGTGTCACCCCAGCGCACATCGACCTCCGCGCGCCCTGTGCTCGTCATCCGGGCCACCGCGGCGCACTCCACTCGGTGCACGGTCACCACTCCGCCGCGCACGGCGAATCCGGTGATCCGGTCGGGCGGTACGGGGGTGCAGCACCCGGCGAGCCGTACGGCGGCTCCCGGCGGGTCCACGAGGACGTCGGCGGCTCGGGGGCGCGCGGCTCGGGCGTCGCTCCCGGGGCGAGCGCCGGGGGCATCCGTGGTGACGCGCGCGGCGGAGGCGACGGGACCGGCTGCCGGGCCGTCCGTGCCCGCACCGGCCTCGGTCTCCTGGGGGCGCGTGCCGGCGGACGCGTCCCGCGCCGCCTCGCCCTCCGGATGCGCCGCCAGCCACCGCTGGATGGCGATGCGCGCGGCCGGGGTGTGCGCGTGCTCCAGCCACTCCCTGGAGGGCTCGGAGGCCGGGTCCTGGCCCATGAGGAGCTGGACGCTGTCGCCGTCCCGGAGGACCGTGCTCAGGGTGGCGAGGCGGCCGTTGACGCGGGCGCCGATACAGGCGTGCGCGTCCTCGCCGTACTGGGCGTAGGCGGCGTCGACGCTGGTGGCGCCCTCGGGCAGGCCGAGCGTGCCGCCGTCGGGCCGGAAGACGGTGATCTCGCGGTCCTGGGCCAGGTCCTCCCTCAGGGTGGACCAGAAGGTGTCGGGGTCGGGCGCGGCCTCCTGCCAGTCGAGGAGGCGGGAGAGCCAGCCGGGGCGGGTGGGGTCGGCGCGCTCGCCGTCGCTCGCGGACTGCTCCTCCGAAGGAGGAGCGTAGGGATTGCCGAGCGCGACGACCCCGGCCTCGGCGACCTTGTGCATCTGGTGGGTGCGGATGAGGACTTCGGCGACCTGGCCGTCCGGGTGGGCCACGGCGGTGTGCAGCGACTGGTACAGGTTGAACTTCGGTACGGCGATGAAGTCCTTGAACTCCGAGACGACGGGCGTCATACAGGTGTGCAGCTCGCCCAGGACGCCGTAGCAGTCCGCGTCCTCGCCGACCAGGACCAGCAGCCGGCCGAAGTCCGCCCCGCGCAGTTGTCCGCGTTTACGGGCCACCCGGTGGACGGAGACGAAGTGGCGCGGGCGGATGAGGACTTCGGCCTGGATGTCGGAGTCGCGCAGGACCGTGCGCACCTCGTCGGCGATCTCCGCGAGCGGGTCGTCGGGGCGTGCCGCGTTGTCGGCGATCAGACGGCGGGTGTGTTCGTACTCCTCGGGGTGGAGGATCGCGAAGACGAGGTCCTCCAGTTCGGTCTTCAGGGCCTGGACGCCGAGCCGTTCGGCGAGCGGGATGAGGACGTCGCGGGTGACCTTGGCGATGCGGGCCTGTTTCTCGGGGCGCATGACGCCGAGGGTGCGCATGTTGTGCAGCCGGTCGGCGAGTTTGATCGACATCACACGGACGTCGCTGCCGGTGGCGACGAGCATCTTGCGGAACGTCTCGGGTTCCGCCGCGGCTCCGTAGTCGACCTTTTCCAGCTTGGTGACGCCGTCGACGAGATAGCGCACTTCCTCGCCGAACTGTTCCCGCACCTGATCCAGCGTCACGTCGGTGTCCTCGACGGTGTCGTGGAGCAGAGAGGCCGTCAAGGTGGTGGTCTCGGCACCGAGCTCGGCCAGGATCAGGGTCACGGCGAGCGGATGGGTGATGTACGGCTCGCCGCTCTTGCGCATCTGGCCGCGGTGCGAGGACTCGGCCAGGACGTAGGCCCGGCGCAGCGGTTCGAGGTCGGCGTCGGGGTAGTGGGCGCGGTGGGCCTCGGCGACATGGCCGATGGCGTCCGGCAAGCGGTCGCGGCCGGCGGGACCGAGCAGCGCGACGCGGCCGAGTCGACGCAGGTCGATCCGGGGGCGGGCCTTCCTGCGGGCCGCTGTAGGGGCTACAGGGCCTGGGGTCGCAGGGTTCGTGGCCTCCGCACTCATGGGCACCTCCGGCTCGTGGACCGGCGGACGGGGCCCCAGGGCATACGCGGCTCAGGGTTGGCGACGTTCCCCCGTCCGTGCCGGTGCTTGATGCTACCGAGCCCATCACGCCCGACAGACCCGCTCTCGCCGAGCGTGAAACGGATCACCCATTCGAGCGACGATTTGGAGGTTTACGGTTTTGCGCCAAGTGCCCCGCGCGCTGCCGTCGTTTCGCACCACCCCGGACGCCGGGATTCACGGATCCATGCGCCACGGGCTGCGGGAGCTGCGTTTCTCGCGGTCAGCGAACCGCGTTTTCAAGCCACTCGGCGTCGATCCCGCCCTCGGCGACGATCACTGCCGGACCGGTCATCTCGACCTCGCCGTCGGGTCGCTCGGTGATGACCAGACGTCCGCCGGGCACGTCCACGGTGTACGTCACCGGGGTTCCGGTGGCGGTCGGGTCGGCGCCGTCCCGGCGCGCGGCGGCCACGGCGACGGCGCACGCGCCCGTGCCGCAGGAGCGGGTCTCGCCGGAGCCGCGCTCGTGCACGCGCATCGCGACATGGCCGGGCCCGCGGTCCACCACGAACTCGACGTTGACCCCGTCGGGGTAGGCGGCGGCGGGGCTGAAGGGCGGCGGGTCGAGCAGCTTGCCGGCGTGCGCGAGGTCGTCGACGAAGGCGACCGCGTGCGGGTTGCCCATGTTCACGTTGCGCGCGGGCCAGCTGCGCTCGCCGACGCTCACCGTGACGTCCCCTTCGGGGAGACGCGCTCTGCCCATGCCGACGGTGACGTCACCGTCCTTGGCGATGTGGACGGCCTTCACTCCCCCGCGCGTGGCGATCGCGAGGTCCCCTTCGGCCACATGTCCGGCGTGCTGGAGGTAGCGCGCGAACACACGGACGCCGTTGCCGCACATCTCCGCGATCGAGCCGTCGCTGTTGCGGTAGTCCATGAACCACTCGGCGTCGGGCGCCATGTCCCTGGCCTCCGGGTGCGCGGCGGAGCGCACGACGTGCAGCACGCCGTCACCGCCGATGCCGGCGCGGCGGTCGCACAGGGCGGCCACGGCGGCCGGGGTCAGGTCGATGACGTTCTCGGGGTCCGGAACGATCACGAAGTCGTTCTCGGTGCCGTGACCCTTGAGGAAGGCGATCCGCGTGCTCATTCCTCGATCGTACGGGGTCGCTACGACAGCCGTACGGGACGTACGGGGTGGGACGGGACGTACGGGGTGGGTACGACGGACCGGCTAGCGCAGCCGGGCCACGCGCCACACGGCGAGGACCGCGATCACCGCCACCAGCAGGACGTAGCCGATGACGACCCGCCAGTCCGGGCGGCGGCCGGAGCCCCGCGGGGGCAGGCCGGGGAAGGTGTAGCCCACGCGGCGGGCGGCCATCATGCCCCAGCCCGCGGCGCAGCAGCAGATCAGCAGGCCCAGCATGGCGATCACCGCGCCGCTGTCGCCGAAGTCGAAGGCGAGGGGGAAGGCGAACATCAGGGAGCCGACCGCGGCCAGGCCCACGATGGGCGCGAGCTGCCAGATGCGCAGCCGGCGCTGTGGGCGCAGCTCGACCTCGACCTCCGGTCCGCCGACGAACATCTCCTCGGGCTCGGGACCGTCGTCGGTCACACCGCCCGCGGTCTCGTCGGGCCCGTCGGAGCTCAGAGGGCCCTCACCCGGTTCCGGTTCTACGCCGCCGACGCCGATGTGCTCGGTGTCTTGTTCCGCCTGTGCGGTGTCGCGAGGGCCGGCCTCCATCGCCACGCGCCCTCCCAACTAGGACTCCACTTGGTCGATCGAAGCTCGATGATGGCACGGCGTCGGAGGCCTCGATGACCGGCGGCGCATCCCGATGCCATCACGTGATCAGGCTGTAACCGGTCGTTCGACCAACGCCAGTGCGAGGTGCGGAAGTTCTGTGAGATCCGTCGCGGCCCCACTCAACCACTGCACACGGGGATCGCGCCTGAACCATGAATCCTGACGGCGCGCGAAGCGCTTGGTGGCGCGCACGGTCTCGGCCCGTGCTTCCTCCTCGGTGCACTCCCCGGAGAGCGCGGCGAGCACCTGCTGGTAGCCGAGCGCGCGCGACGCCGTACGCCCCTCGCGCAGGCCCTTCGCCTCCAGTGCGCGCACTTCCTCCACCAGACCCGCGTCCCACATCCGGTCGACCCGGCGCGTGATGCGCTCGTCGAGTTCGGGACGGGCGACGTCGACCCCGATCTGGACGGTGTCGTAGACGGAGTCGTGACCCGGCAGGTTGGCGGTGAAGGGCTGGCCGGTGATCTCGATCACCTCGAGGGCCCGGACGATACGGCGGCCGTTGCTGGGCAGGATCGCCCGCCCGGCCTCGGGGTCGGCGGCGGCGAGACGCGCGTGCAGCGCCCCGGAGCCGCGCAGCGCGAGCTCCGTCTCCAGCCGGGCCCTGACCTCGGGGTCGGTGCCGGGGAACTCCAGGTTGTCGACGGCTCCGCGGACGTAGAGGCCGGAGCCGCCGACGAGGATCGGCCAGCGCCCCCGGGCGAGCAGGTCGTCGATCCTGGCGCGGGCCAGCTTCTGGTACTCGGCGACGGAGGCGGTGACGGTCACGTCCCAGATGTCCAGCAGGTGGTGCGGGACGCCGCCGCGCTCGTCGGGCGTCAGCTTGGCGGTGCCGATGTCCATCCCGCGGTAGAGCTGCATGGAGTCGGCGTTGACGACCTCACCGCCGAGCTGCTGGGCCAGGAAGACGCCCAGATCGGACTTTCCGGCCGCGGTGGGACCGACGACGGCGATGACGCGGGGGGCGGAGGGTGCGCTGCTCACCGCACCAGTCTCGCAAACCTCGCGACCACGTCTCGAACGGGTTACGTGACGCGTCGGGTTCGGCGTCGTTGCCCGTTGCGAGGATCCGGCCGCCGGTTTCGAGGGGCGGTGACCCGGGCGACGCAAACGGACGCTCCGGGTGACGCGGGATTTCGCCCGCACGAGTAACGTATGGAGTGGATATGGGCGTTTTTGCACGGCTTCTTGGGAAGTCGAAGGCGACGAAGGGATCCTCCGCCGCCGAGGCGCGGACCGGCGCGGAACCGGCCGCGGCCGAGGCGGAGGACGCGGCGGAGGACTTGGCGAAGGTGACGGCCGAGGACGCGGCGAAGGGATCGTCGGAGGCAGAGGGACCGGCGGGAGACCGCGACGAGAGTGCGGCGGCGACCGCGGCCGACGCCGCCAAGGGTGTCGCCGCGGAGAGCGCCGACATTCCCAAGCAGCAGTCGGCCGAGAAGGCCGCCGACAACGACGCCGGTGAGGGCGTCCGTAATAGCTGACCCGCGAGGGAAGGTGGACCATGCATCTCTTGGACACCCTGAAGGCCAAGCTCGCCCCGGCCAAGGAGAAGGTGTCGGACCTCGCGCACCATCACGAGGACAAGATCGACAAACTTGAGCACGGTCTCGACAAGGTCGCGAAGGCCGTCGACGAGAAGACCAAGGGCAAGTACAGCGAAAAGATCCATGCGGGCACCGACAAGGCCAAGGGCGCCATGGACCGCTTCGTGCAGAAGAGCGGCACCGAGCCGGGTGAGGGCACGGCTACACCGCCCGAGGCGCCGCCACCGGCGTCCTGAGCGGTCGGGGCGGTGGCCCGGCGGGTGGATCGGCGGACGGCCGAGGAGCGTGGGGGCTCCCGGCCGTCCGCCGTTTCCGGGTCGTGTTCAGGACCAGGCGGCGACCAGGTACCCCACCCCATAGGGCGCGTCCTCGTAGAGCAGCGCGCCGGTGAGGTTCGCGCCCTCGGCCGCGCCCGCGAGGATCTGCCAGGGGGCTCGGCCGGAGACCTTCAGCTCGTACGCCAGCTCGTCGTCCAGGGCCTTCAGTGCCGCCACGTCCGCCGCGCCCAGCGCACGCGCGACCTGCGCGTCGAAGGGTGCCGCCCGCTCGTCGAGGTAGCCCGGTGCCTTCAGTGTGCGGCAGGCACTGGCGTCGCCCATCACCAGCAGTGCCACCCGATCGGCCCGCGCTCCGATGTCCCTTCCGACCGCCGTGCACCGCTCGGGCGTGAGCGATTCCTCCACACCGAGTCCCTCGATCGGGGCGTCCGCCCAGCCGGTCCGCTCCAGCAGCCATGCGGCGACGGCGAGCGACGGCGGCAGCTCCCGCTCGGACTCCGGGGCCCGCCCCGGGCCGAGCCGTACGTCGAGGTCGACGCCGAAACCGCGGAAGGAACCCCGGGCGCCCTGGGGATGGGGCCCGCTTCCGCTCTCCCCCGCGGGCCCGACCACCACCAGCCGGTCGGGACGGGCGGCGGCGAGCACCCCGAGCGCGTCCGTGCACGCGGCGCGTGCGGCGTCCAGCTCGGCTGCGGCACCCGAGGCGACCTGGGGCACGAGGAGCGGCGGACAGGGGCAGACTGCTGCGGCGACAAGCATGATCGGCAGGGTAACGCCGTACGGCGGCCCTGACGTCACTCCTCGTCGAGCACGGCGGCCGGATCGAGGCCGGATCGATCAGCGTCAGTCGCAGCCGCACCCGCTCGTCGCCACCGGCAGCGGCGCCGGGGCGCCGATCTGCGGCAGGCCGAGCATCACGCCGGCCGGCTTCGCCGCCTCCGCCGCGTTGCGCTTCGCCCAGGCGTCACCCGCGCGCGTGGGGCGCACGCCGAGAACGGCGCCCTCGGCGAGGAGGTGGTGCGGGGCGGCGTAGGTGACCTCGACGGTGACCACGTCGCCGGGGCGTACCTCCGGCTCCGGCTTGGTGAAGTGGACCAGGCGGTTGTCGGGGGCGCGGCCGGACAGGCGGTGCGTGGCGCCGTCCTTGCGGCCCTCGCCCTCGGCGACCATCAACTCCAGGGTGCGGCCGACCTGCTTCTTGTTCTCCTCCCAGGAGATCTCCTCCTGGAGGGCGACGAGACGCTCGTAGCGCGCCTGCACGACCTCCTTGGGGATCTGGTTCTCCATGGTGGCGGCCGGGGTGCCGGGCCGCTTGGAGTACTGGAAGGTGAAGGCCTGCGCGAAACGCGCCTCGCGGACGACGTGGAGGGTCTGCTCGAAGTCCTCCTCGGTCTCGCCCGGGAAGCCCACGATGATGTCCGTGGTGATCGCGGCGTGCGGGATGGCGGCGCGGACCTTCTCGATGATCCCGAGGTAGCGCTCCTGCCGGTACGAGCGGCGCATCGCCTTCAGGACGGTGTCCGAGCCGGACTGGAGCGGCATGTGGAGCTGCGGCATCACGTTCGGCGTCTCGGCCATGGCCGCGATCACGTCGTCGGTGAAGTCGCGCGGGTGCGGGGACGTGAAGCGGACGCGCTCCAGGCCCTCGACGGAGCCGCAGGCGCGCAGCAGCTTGCTGAAGGCCTCGCGGTCACCGATGTCGGAGCCGTACGCGTTGACGTTCTGCCCGAGCAGCGTGATCTCGGAGACACCCTCGCCGACCAGCGCCTCTACCTCGGCCAGGATGTCGCCGGGGCGGCGGTCCTTCTCCTTGCCGCGCAGGGCCGGGACGATGCAGAAGGTGCAGGTGTTGTTGCAGCCGACGGAGATCGAGACCCAGGCCGCGTACGCGCTCTCGCGCCGCGTCGGCAGCGTGGAGGGGAACGCCTCCAGGGACTCGGCGATCTCGACCTGCGCCTCCTCCTGGACGCGGGCGCGCTCCAGCAGGACCGGCAGCTTGCCGATGTTGTGCGTGCCGAAGACGACGTCCACCCAGGGCGCCCTGTTCACGATGGTGTCGCGGTCCTTCTGCGCCAGACAGCCACCGACCGCGATCTGCATCCCGGGCCGGGCCGCCTTCTTCGGCGCGAGGCGACCGAGGTTGCCGTACAGCCGGTTGTCGGCGTTCTCCCGTACGGCGCAGGTGTTGAAGACGACGACGTCCGCGTCCCCGTCCGACCCCTCGGGGGCGCGTACATAACCGGCCTCTTCGAGCAGCCCGGACAATCGCTCGGAATCGTGGACGTTCATCTGGCACCCGTAGGTGCGTACTTCGTAGGTCTTCACGCCCACGGGCCGGCTCCGGTCGATGCTGCTCATGTGACAAGGGTAGGGGGTTCCCGGAGCACCCCCTCCCTGAGGGATAGAGCTGCGCAATTGCGAAATTTAGCAATTACTTAACTGATTCCGGGTGCGCTGGTCACCGTGTTCGGATCCGACGCGGTCGCACGAGAGGATGGCCGCATGTTCCTGACGAGTAGGCGGACACGATGCACCGAGGTCCGGCAGGCGGTGCCGTGCCGCCATGCCGGGGAAGGGGCGAGACCGTGAGCGCGCCGCTGTACCAACTGAAGGCCGAGTTCTTCAAGACACTCGGCCACCCGGCACGCATCCGCGTCCTGGAGCTGCTGAGCGAGCGCGAGCACGCGGTCGCCGAAATGCTGCCCGAGGTGGGCATCGAGCCCGCGCATCTGTCCCAGCAGTTGGCGGTGCTGCGGCGCGCCAACCTGGTCAGGACCCGCAAGGAGGGCGCGAACGTGTACTACTCGCTGACTAGTCCGCACGTCGCCGAGCTCCTGCGGGTGGCCCGCACCATCCTGTCCGGCGTCCTTGCCGGACAGGCCGAGCTCCTCGCCGATCTGCGGGCCGCACAGGGTGAGGAGAAGCCGTCGGCGTAGCGGCGGGGGCGTACGGAGATACAGGTGGGTGATCCGGCCTGCGCCGCGGCCTGAAATCGCCGTGGTTCAGGTCACGTTCGGATGTGGCCGGATTGTGGACGTCGCGTGCGCACGGCCATGGCATGCTCATGGCTCGTCGCCGAGTTACCGGCCAGTACGGCGCATTGCCGCTGTCCGCCGGTACCTCCTTGCCACCCCCCACCCTCAGGAATCACCTTGCGCAGACGCACGAGGCACACGCATGCCCTCATGCCCGCCTTCGCCGTGACCGCCCTCCTGTTCGCCGTCGGCTGCTCCTCTTCCTCACCGCAGGCCGAGCAGCCCGCCGCGGGTCACAGCCGGCAGACCCAGGGCCCGGACGGCACCGCCGCGACCGCCGCGGACCACTCGCTCACCGTCGCCGCCGCTCCCGCCGCCACCCCGACCGCGGCCGCGGGCCCGGACGGCTCGGGCAGGCCGGCACACAAGACCACACTCACCGTCAGCTCGTACAACAGCAAGACCCGACGGGCCGTCATCTCCCAGGGGAAGAAGCCCGGTTCCCCCTCGCCCTCGGCGTCCTCCCCCTCCCCCGGCGCCTCCGCCGGCCGGCCCGAGGCCGCCGTCGGTGACGTCATCGCCAGCGCCCCGGCACCCGGTGCGCCGCACGGTCTGCTCGCCAAGGTCACCAAGGTGATCGGCGAGACCGACAAGGGCACGGAGGTGCAGACCGAGCCCGCCGCGCTCAACGCCCTGCTCGGCGACGACACGGCGAAGGGCACCGTGCCCGTCGACCCGGCCTCCTTCGACATCGACAAGCTGCTGCCCGATGTCAAGGTCTCCTGGTCCAGGACCGGTGATGTGCACGTCGGCCCCAAGGCCGCCACGGTCCCGCTGGGCAGCCTGCGGCTCGACGTCTCCGCCGAGGTGCCCACGCCCGAGGGCGCCCCGGTCTCGGCAGCCGCCTCGGTGTCCGGCTTCGTGCAGGTCGCTCCGCAGGTCGACTTCAAGTACGGGGGCCAGGGCACCGACACCGCGCCCGGCTCCGCCTACCTGGGCGTGTCCGGCGACTGGACCTCGGGCTGGGCCGTCAAGGGCCGCGCCGCCGCCTCCGCCACACCGCTGCGCATCCCGTTCGCGAAGCTGCACGCCGACCCGGTGCTGCAGGTCGGCCCCGTCCCGGTCGTCGTCAACCTCGACCTGACCTGCTACTTCCAGATCAGCGCCGACGGCAAGGTCACCGTCGACGTACAGCAGAGCCTCAAGGGCGACTTCAAGGCCGGCGGCACCTTCGGCGCGGGCAAGGGCTGGACCCCGGTGAGCGCCTCCGACATGACGAGCACACCGGTACGGACGTCGGTGACCGCCGCCGGGAACGTGAAGACCGCGCTCGGCGCCGAGGCGTCGGTCGGTCTCTACGGCACCGTGGGCGTCACCGCCGACCTGGCACCGTACCTGCGCGGCGAGGCCTCGGGGACGGTGGAGGCCTCGTCGGACACCACCGGCGCGAAGACCACCGGCAAGTGGGGTCTGTACGGCGGCGTGGACCTGTCCGGCACCCTGCGCCTCCAGCTGTCGATCTTCGGTACCCCCATCCTCCAGCGGAGCATCCCGCTGGGCGCGCTGCACCGTGAGTGGCAGCTGGCGGGCGACTCGGTCTGAGCGACGTCAGGCGCCGCCGGGTACCCATCCCTGGCGGCGCAGGACGGCCGTCACGTCCGGCGCCGCGTAGTGCTCGCCCTTGAGGACCTTGCCGTCGACCCGGCGGGCGACCTCGCCGTCGGGGCCCAGCTTGCTCATGTTGGAGCGGTGCACCTCGGCGATCACCGCGTCCAGGTCGATGCCGTGGACCAGGGCCGTGCCATAGGCCACGTAGACGACATCGGCCAGTTCGTGCGCGAGCCGGTCCAGCGGGCCGGCCACCGCGACCTCGGCTACCTCCGCGGCCTCCTCGGCGAGCAGTTCCCCGCGGTGCGCGGCCAGCTCGGCGGGCACCTCCGTCGGTCTGCTGCGGGCGTCGAGGCCGAAGGCGACGTGAAACTCACGGACGAGGCCGGCGGGCGAGGAGTTGCTCATACGGCGACTGTAGCGGCCGCCACCGACAACCCCCCGCGGCGAGCCCGGCGCTGGTCAGGACCGCGGACGGCTGGCAGGATCGCGCGCATGTCCAAGGTCTTCCCCGGTATCGGCAGGCGCCGCGCGCTCCAGGGCGCGGCCGCCGGCTTCGTCGCGTTCGGGCTGCTGCTGTGGTGGCTGCTGCCGCTCGGCGAGGAGCCGCCGAGCGGGACGATCGTCTTCAGCACCGGCACGCCCCGAGGGGTCTACCAGGAGTACGGCGAGCGGCTGCGCACCGAACTCGACAGGGACATGCCGGGTCTGTCGGTGAAGCTGCTGAACAGCGCCGGTTCGCAGGAGAACGTGCGGCGGGTGGCGACCGGGAAGGCCGACTTCACCATCGCGGCGGCCGACGCGGTGGAGTCGTACGAGCTCCAGCACCTCAGCGGTGCCGGGCGGCTGCGCGGTGTGGCCCGGCTGTACGACGACTACGTCCAGCTCATCGTGCCGCGCGACTCGCATGTCCGGTCCATCTCCGACCTGAAGCACAAGCGGGTGGCCATAGGGCTGCCCAACTCGGGGGTGCGGCTGATCGCCGTCCGGCTGCTCAAGGCCGCGGGGATCGATCCCAAGAAGGACATCACGCCGGTGTCCGACGGCATCGACACCGGGCCCGACAGGCTGGAACAGGGGAAGATCGACGCGTTCTTCTGGTCCGGCGGGCTGCCCACGAACGGGCTGGTCCAGCTCACCAGGACGTTCGACTTCAGGTTCGTCCCGATCGACGGCGACGTGGTCGACAAGCTCCACGCCGAGGGGGACACCGCCCGCTACTACCGGGCCACCAACATGCCCGAGTCGGCGTACCCGTCCGTCCAGCAGGGGTCGACCGTGGCGACCATCGCGGTGTCCAACCTGCTGATGACCCGAACGGACATGGACCCCCGGCTGATCGAGTGGGTCACCCGAACCGTCATCAAGAGCCGCGACGACATCGGCGCGCACGTCCACTCCGCGCAACTGGTGGACCTCCGCACCGCCATCTACACGGACCCGCTCAGGCTGCACGAGGGGGCACGGCGGTACTACCGGTCGGTGAAGCCGTAACGGGGAGCGTGCGCGCCCCCGCCCTACGCCACCGTCTCGCTCCTCGGCACCCGCACCGTCACGCTCAGGCCGTGCGGCGCATGGTGCTCGTACTCGATGGAGCCGCCGCCCGCCGCGAGGAGGGCGCGGGTGATGGAGAGGCCGAGGCCGGATCCCTTGACGTTCTGGTGGCGGCCGCTGCGCCAGAAGCGGTCGCCGACGCGGGCGAGTTCCTCCTCGGTGAGGCCGGGGCCGGTGTCGGTGACCACGACCGTCGAGGACTCGCCGTTGGAGGCGACGGTCACCGTGACGGTGCCGTCCTGCGGTGTGAACTTCACGGCGTTGTCGATCACCGCGTCCAGCGCGCTGGACAGCGTGATCGGGTCGGCCCAGCCGGTGGTCGGCGGGCAGTCGCCGGTCAGCCGGACCCCCTTGGCCTCGGCCGTCGGCGTCCACGCGGCCAGCCGCTCGGCGGCCAGCTGTCCGACGTCCGTCAGGCGCAGGTCGGCCTCGGCGTGCTCGGCCAGCGCGAGGTCGAGCAGGTCGTCCAGGACCTGCGCGAGCCGCTTGCCCTCGGTACGGACCGAGGCGATCTCCTCGTTGCCCTCGGGCAGTTCGAGGGCGAGCAGTTCGATGCGCAGCAGCAGCGCAGAGAGCGGGTTGCGCAGCTGGTGCGAGGCGTCGGCGACGAAGGCGCGCTGCTGCTCCAGCACGTCCTCGACGTTGTCCGCCATCTCGTTGAACGACCGGGCGAGCCTGCGGAGTTCCGGCGGCCCGCCGGCCACCGCGACCCGGGACTTCAGCCGCCCGGTGGCGATGTCATGGGTGGTGGCGTCGAGCACGCGTACCGGCTTGAGCACCCAGCCGGTCAGCCGTAGCGCGGCGCCCACGGCCAGCAGCATCGCGGCGATCTCACCGGCCCCGATCAGCAGCCAGCCGCGCAGCGTCCGCGACAGCATGGGCCCCGTGGGCGAGTCGGTGAGCACGACCGCGACGACGTCCCCGTCCCGGATCACCGGCGAGGCGACGATGAGGCGGCTGCGCTGCCAGGGCCACACCTGTTCGGGGTCATGGCTGCGCCGGCTGAGCAGCGCCTCGTCGAAGGCGTCCCGCGCCTCCCCGCTCTGGGGCAGGATCCAGTCGTCGGGGGCGTTGGCCATCGCCGCACCGTTGCGGTAGAAGACGCCCGCGCGAATGCCGTAGACCCCGTAGTAGCTGGCGAGTTCGCGGCGCAGCGTCTCCTTGCGGTCGTCCTCGGTCGTGCGCGGGGACCCGGTGCCGTCGGTGACGAACTGGGCGAGCGCCGCGAAGCGCGCCGTGTCGTCGATCCGGTCGACGACCACCGTCTGCTGCTGGGCCGCGGCCACGCTGACGGCGAGCGGGAGGCCCAGTGCGAGCAGCACGGCCGCCATCAGGACGATGAGCAGCGGCAGGAGACGTGTGCGCACCCGTCCCCGCTACGCGGCCGGGGCGACGAGTCGGTAGCCGACGCCGCGTACGGTCTCGATCAGCGCGGGCATGCGCAGCTTGGCGCGCAGGGAGGCGACATGCACCTCAAGGGTGCGTCCCGTTCCCTCCCAGCTGGTGCGCCACACCTCGCTGATGATCTGCTCCCGCCGGAAGACGACGCCGGGGCGCTGGGCGAGCAGCGCGAGAAGGTCGAACTCCTTGCGGGTCAGTTGGACGACCGAACCGTTGACACTGACCTGGCGCGTGGGCAGCTCGATGCACACGGACCCCAGGCGCAGCGCGTCCTCGGTGCCCGGCACGGCGTCCTCGTGGGCGGTGCGCCGGCTGACGGCGTGGATCCGGGCGAGCAGTTCCCCGGTGTCGTACGGCTTCACCACGTAGTCGTCGGCGCCGAGGTTGAGGCCGTGGATGCGGGAGCGCACGTCGGAGCGGGCGGTGACCATGATCACCGGGGTGCTGGTGCGCTTGCGGATCTTGCCGCAGACCTCGTATCCGTCCTGGTCGGGCAGGCCGAGGTCGAGCAGGACCACGCCGAATCCGGGGCCCTCGGGAACGAGCGCCTGAAGCGCCTCCTCGCCACTTCGGGCATGGGTCACATGGAACCCGTGTCGCGCGAGGACCGCGGAAAGCGCCGCGGCAACGTGATTGTCGTCCTCGACGAGCAGCAGTCTCATCCCGGCCCCCTCCGGTTCAGTGGTCGTACGGTTCTGGTTCGTTCTCGGCTTGTACAAAACGCGCACACGCGCGCGTGCACCAAGGCAGTCACGCCGATGGATGATGATGACGTCAAGACGGTTCCGGTTCCATGCGGGTTCCGTTACCCGGCCGATACGTGCCCCGGCCGCAGCTGCTACGACACGTGTCCGATTGCTATCGGATCGTGATGCTCAGATTCCCCTCAGATGTAATGACGCTGGTCATTCGGGGTTACTACATTCCTCCGAAACCGAGGAGGACGGAGCCCGAAAGCGATGACCGAAGTATCGGTGGCCAAGCAGGACATGGCCGCGACCGGCGACTTGGTCGTCCTGGAGAGCGTCAACAAGCACTTCGGCGCGTTGCATGTACTCCAGGACATCGATCTCACGATCGCCCGCGGTGAGGTCGTGGTGGTCATTGGGCCCTCCGGGTCCGGGAAGTCCACCCTGTGCCGCACCATCAACCGCCTGGAGACCATTGACTCGGGCACCATCACGATCGACGGAAAGCCGCTGCCCCAGGAGGGCAAGGAGCTGGCCCGGCTGCGGGCGGACGTCGGGATGGTCTTCCAGTCGTTCAACCTCTTCGCGCACAAGACCGTGCTCGAGAACGTGATGCTGGGCCAGATCAAGGTCCGCAAGACCGACAAGAAGCAGGCCCAGGACAAGGCCCGCGCCCTGCTCGACCGGGTCGGCGTGGGCACCCAGGCCGACAAGTACCCGGCACAGCTCTCCGGCGGCCAGCAGCAGCGCGTCGCCATCGCGCGCGCTCTGGCCATGGGCCCGAAGGTCATGCTCTTCGACGAGCCGACCTCGGCCCTGGACCCCGAGATGATCAACGAGGTCCTCGAGGTCATGCAGCAACTCGCCCGCGACGGGATGACGATGATCGTCGTCACCCATGAGATGGGATTCGCACGATCGGCTGCAAACCGGGTGGTCTTCATGGCCGACGGCCGGATCGTCGAACAAGCTGCGCCCGACCAGTTCTTCAGCAATCCGCGCAGCGACCGGGCCAAGGACTTCCTCTCGAAGATCCTGCACCACTGACGGCGCGCGTCCGCGCCGCGGACGACCGACCTGCGTCACCCGCCTGACGGCTCCCCTGTTCACCAGACAAAGGATGTTCACGATGAAGCTCCGCAAGGTCACCGCCGCCTCGGCCGTCGTACTCGCTCTCGCCGTGTCCGCCACCGCGTGCGGCGGCGGCAAGAAGGACGACGGCGGCTCCTCCTCCAGCGGCGGCGGCAAGATCAAGATCGGTATCAAGTACGACCAGCCCGGCCTCGGCCTGAAGGAGCCGGACGGTTCCTTCTCCGGCTTCGACGTCGACGTGGCGACCTACGTGGCCGGCAAGCTCGGCTACAAGCCCAACCAGATCCAGTTCGTCGAGACCAAGAGCGCCGACCGCGAGAACGCCCTCTCCCGTGGCGACGTCAAGTTCATCGCGGCCACCTACTCGATCACCGACGAGCGCAAGCAGAAGGTCGACTTCGCCGGCCCCTACCTGCTGGCCCACCAGGACCTGCTGGTCAAGAAGGACGCGGACATCAGCAAGGCCACGGACCTCAACGGCAAGAAGCTGTGCTCCGTGACCGGCTCCACGTCGGCGCAGAACATCCACGACACGATCGCCCCGAAGGCCAACCTGAAGGAGTACAGCGGCTACTCGGAGTGCATCGCGGCTCTGCAGAGCGGCGCGGTGGACGCCGTGACCACCGACGACTCGATCCTCGCGGGCTTCGCCGCGCAGGACAAGTACAAGGGCCAGTTCAAGCTCGCCGGGCTCAAGCTCAGCAACGAGAACTACGGCGTCGGTGTGAAGAAGGGCGACGCCACGACCATGGACAAGATCAACAAGGCGCTGGAGTCGATGGTCAGCGACGGCTCCTGGCAGAAGGCGGTCGACAAGAACTTCGGCCCGGCCGACTACAAGAACGAGCAGGCGCCGAAGATCGGTCAGATCGTCAAGTAAGGCCGACCCCAGCTCCGCAGGGTTCCCCGGGCGCGCCGTCGCCCGCCGCGATCACGGCGGCGGCGCGCCATGCCCTTCCCATACGCCACACACCCGGAAGCGCGGGAGATCGTGTTCGACTTTCTTGATGGTTACGACGTCCTCGGGGCGTTCTGGATGACGGTGAAACTCACCGCCCTCTCCGCCCTGGGCTCCCTGGTCTGGGGCACCCTGCTGGCCGCGATGCGGGTCAGCCCGGTCCCGCTGATGCGCGGGTTCGGAACCGCCTATGTCAACATCGTCCGGAACATCCCCCTGACGGTCATCATCCTCTTCACGTCGCTCGGCCTCGCCGACATCTTCGGCGTGACGATGGGCGCCTCCGACTTCAAGGTCCAGGGCTTCAGGCTGGCGGTGCTCGGTCTGATCGCCTACCACGCGGCCTTCGTCTGCGAGTCGCTGCGATCCGGCATCAACACCGTGCCCCTGGGACAGGCCGAGGCGGCCCGGGCGATCGGGCTGACCTTCAGCCAGACGCTCCGGCTGATCGTGCTGCCCCAGGCCTACCGTGCGGTGATCAGCCCACTGGCCAACGTACTGATCGCACTGACCAAGAACACCACCGTGGCGGCCGCGATCGGCGTGGCCGAGGCCGCCTACCTGATGAAGTCGATGATCGAGAACGAGGCCCAGACCCTGGCCATCGGCGCCGTCTTCGCCTTCGGGTTCGTGGTTCTGACCCTTCCCACCGGCCTGTTCCTCGGCTGGCTGGCCAAGCGACTGGCGGTGAAGCGATGAGCTCCGTTCTCTACGACACCCCCGGCCCCCGGGCCAAACAGCGCAACCTCGTCTTCACGGGGCTCTTCGTCGTCCTGCTCGCCCTGCTGCTGTGGTGGGTCTGGCGGACCCTGGACGACAAGGGCCAGCTGAAGTGGGCCATGTGGCAGCCGTTCACCACATCCGAGGCGTGGACGACCTATCTGCTGCCCGGCCTCGCCGACACCCTGAAGGCCGCAGCACTCGCCATGGTCATCGCACTGCCCCTGGGTGCGTTCCTCGGCATCGCGCGCATGTCCGACCACCGGTGGGTCCGCATACCGGCCGGCGTCGTGGTCGAGTTCTTCCGCTCGATCCCGGTCCTGCTGCTGATGCTGTTCGCCAACGAGTACTACGCCCGCTACACGAACGTGACCAGCGACGACCGGCCGCTGTACGCGGTCGTCACCGGCCTGGTCCTCTACAACGCCTCCGTCCTCGCGGAGATCGTCCGGGCGGGCATCCACGCGCTCCCCAAGGGACAGACGGAGGCCGCGAAGGCGATCGGTCTGCGCAAGGGCCAGACGATGACCACCATCCTGCTCCCGCAGGCGGTCACGGCCATGCTCCCGGCCATCGTCAGCCAGCTCGTCGTCATCGTGAAGGACACCGCGCTGGGCGGCGTGATGATCGGCTACACCGAGCTGCTCAACACCCGCAGCACGATGGCCGCCGTCTACGCCAACGTCATCCAGAGCTTCGTCGTGGTGGCGATCATCTACATCGTGGTCAACTTCGTCCTCACCACCTTCGCGAGCTGGCTGGAGGGCAGGCTGCGGCGCAGCAAGCGGAGCACCGGCGCCGTACTGGGCGCGGAGGACGCGGTGGAACTCAACCCGGCCCAGGTCAGGGGGAGCTTCGGGGCCAGTGAGGGCGGCTCGATCTGATGATCGGTCAAGCCGGTTGAGCATCATGGGGGCAGTGGCATGATCGCCACTGCCCCCGTCACTTGACGCAAACCCCGCCAATGGGTTGCATACGTTCTGTGATCGTGCACCCTGCCCCAACTTCTTGTTCACACATGTCCGTCAGGGCACAGCCGCGGGCAGGGGGCGTCGCGCCGTGGACCCGGTGATCATCGTCGGTGCGGGGCCCGTCGGGCTCACGACGGCCCTGGCGCTGGCCCGTCACGAGGTGCCGTCCGTCGTCCTCGACGAGGGCCCCGGCAAGGACGAACCACGCGCCGCGCGCACGGTCGTACTGCGCGAGGAGACCGCCGCCCTGATGGAGCGGCTGACCGGCGTCCCGCTCGCCGAGCGGGGTGCGCGCTGGGCCGGATGGCGGTCTCTGCGGCGCAAGCAGGTGATGCGCGAGCTCGTCTTCGACGACACCGAACCCGCCCCGCTGCACCTGGCACAGCACGTGCTGACCCACGCCCTGCGCACCGCCCTCGCCGACGAGCCGCTGGTCAGGATCGCCCTCGACAGCCGGCTGGACACCATCGAGCAGGAGCGCTCGGGAGTCACCGCGCACACCCGTGGCCCCAAGGGCACCTGGTGGCGGGGCAGTTATCTGGTCGGCTGCGACGGCCCGCGCTCGACCGTGCGCAAACTGCAGGACATCCGCTTCCCCGGCCGTACGGCGGTGGAGCGACACGCCGTCGCCGCGCTGCGTGTGGAACTTCCATGGCCCGGTCAGGCGTTGCTCCATCGGATGCCGCCGTGGCGGACGTCCGGGCCCTCGGCCGGGGAGGTGACCGCCCGCCCCCTCCCGGACGGCGTGTGGCGCCTGGACTGGCTGCTGCCGCCGGGCAAGGACCTGGTCACGCCCGACCTCCTGGTGGCCCGTGTCCGCGAGACCCTCGCGGGCTGGACGGACGGCCCCACACCGACGTACGAACTCCTCGACACCGGAGTCCACACGGTGCACCACCGCCTCGCCCGCCGGTGGCGCGCCGGCCGGGTCTTCCTCGCCGGGGACGCGGCGCACCTGCTCGGCGCGCTGGGCACTCAGGGGCTGGACGAGGGGCTCAGGGACGCCGACAACCTCGCCTGGAAGCTGGCCGTGGCCTGGCACCATGGGCCGCACGAGGCGCTGCTCGACAGCTACCAGGCGGAGCGGCGTGCGGTGGTGGCCGCCCGGTTGCGCGCCGCCGACCAGGTACTGCCGGTGCTGCGCGGCAGTGGCGGGCTGCGCTCGTACGTCCCCGGCTCGGGCCGGGGCCAAGAGGCGCTGCTCACGGACGGTCACCTGGGGCGCGGGACGCTGGGCGCGCCGGGCTCGTACGCCGGTTCACCGCTCGCGCCCCGGCACCTGGAAGGGGAGGTCTCCGTCGACACCCCTCCCGGCACACCGGTGACCGATGTGCGGGTCACGGCGGAGGACGGCTCCTTCGTACGGCTGCGGGACCGGCTCGGGCGTGGCGCGCTGCTGGTCGTGCTGATCGCGCCGGGCACGGGTGTGTGGGACCGCAAGCACTGGGTCTCCGCGGGGCTCATGCCCCGGCTGGCCGCCGCGGTGACCGCGCTGCCGTACCCCGCGGAGCTGCTGGTCGCCGAGGAGTACCCGGGCGCGCCGGCGCACACCGTGCTGCTCGTGCGCCCCGACGGTCACCTGGTCACCGCGCTGAGCGGGGTCCGGCCGGCCGACCTGTACGCGGCGGCGGAGGCGACTCTCGGCGGGGCGGTGAAGGCGGAGAAGGAGAAGGAATCGGAGGCGCAGGCAGAGGCCGGAGCCGGGGCGGGCTCCAGCGTGCGTTGACCGTGAGTGCGGTCACCCTCCGGTCCACATAGTGACGGTCGGTTGACCGGTATGCACCGGCATGGTGTACTCCGGATCGTGACCGACACCGATGTGCGCCTGTGGCGGAGGGTCCATATGGACCTGGTCCGCTATGCGGGCTGCGTGTGTCGCACGTCCTGCTGAATTCGCATCGCTGAATTCGCCATCCCGCTTCTTCTCCTCCCGTCGCGCGTCGTCCCCGCATCGCCGCGCGTCACCTCAGCGAACGCACCTCAGGACGGTGTACGTGTCTGTCTCTCCCTCTCTTTCCCCCACTCCCCCCGCCCAGGGGTCCGCTTCCGCGCCCACGCAGGCGGACCTCCTCGGCTTCGTACGGCAGGTGGCCGCCGACGCCGAACTGATCGCCTCGCTCCCGCTCGACCCGGAAGGCCGCACCTGGGTGCGACTGGAGGGCCCCGGCGGCAGCGAGGCCTGGCTGATCGGCTGGCCGCCCGGCACCGGCACCGGCTGGCACGACCACGCCGAGTCCGTCGGCGCCTTCATCACCGCGACGGGCGAACTCAAGGAGAACTCCCTCGCCGTCCGGCTGCCGGCCGACGGCTGGAAGACCCTGGAACTGACCGACGACGTGGACCGCGAGCGGCAGCTGCCGGCCGGACAGGGCCGCTCCTTCGGCCGGCACCACGTCCACGAGGTCCTCAACGAGTCCACCGACCGGCACGCCGTCTCCGTGCACGCCTACTACCCGCCCCTGCCGCGGATCCGCCGCTACAGCCGCACGGGCCCGGTACTGCGCCTGGAACAGGTCGAGCGGCCGGAGGACTGGCAGTGAGCGGGACGGAAGAGCGGCCGGAAGAACAGCCGGTGGGCATCGACGAACTGCTGGAGCGGGTGCGCGACGGCTACCGGCGGATCGAGCCGCTGGAGGCGTACGACGCGGTGCAGGCCGGCAAGGCCCTGCTGGTCGACATCCGCTATGCGGCCCTGCGCGAGAAGGACGGACTGATCCCCGGCGCGCTCGTCGTGGAGCGCAACGAACTGGAGTGGCGCCTGGATCCCCGCGGCAGCCATCGCGCCCCCGAGGCGACCGGCCACGACCTGCGCGTCGTGGTGGTCTGCAACGAGGGCTACGCGTCCAGCCTGGCGGCGGCCTCCCTGCACCGGCTGGGCCTGCACCGGGCGACGGACCTGGTCGGCGGCTTCCAGGCGTGGAAGGCGGCAGGGCTGCCGGTCACCTCCTGACACGCGGTCACCTCCTGATACACGGTCACCCCTCGGGCGGGCAGTACCGCGGGGCCATGTCCGTGGTCGGCGAGGCGCTCGGGCGCCGGTGCTACTCCTTCGCGGTCGCCACCGTCACCGCGCGCACCCTGAGCGCCACGCGTCCCGGGAGCGCGGTGGCCAGGAGGGCGAGGACGGCGGCGACCGCGACGACGGTGACGTACAGCAACGGCGTGACCGTGGGCGCGGCCCGGCCCGTCATACCGATGCCGAACGCGGTCAGCACCGCGAGGGCGATGCCGCTGCCGAGTGCCGTGGCGAGGAGCAGGACCGACAGCGCTTCGGTGCGCAGCATCCGGAGCACCTGGCGCCGGGTCGCCCCGGCCAGGCGGAGCAGCGCGAACTCGCGGACGCGCTCGGAGACCGACATGGCGAGCGTGTTGACCACGGCGATGGCTGTGAAGGCCAGGACGAGCCCCATGGCCAGATAGTTGACCTCGGCGTTCGCCTGCTGCCGGTCCGCCTGGAGCGTGTCGGCGGCGGCCGGGGAAAGAATTCGGAGTCCCGGGAACTTACGGAGAGTAGTCGCGAGTTGTGTCTGTGTACGGGTCGTGCTGACGAGGACGGAGGAGGCGAGCGGGTTGTCGACGTGTCGGGCGACGAGGTCGCGGGCGAAGGTGATGTCGCCGAAGCCGAGACCCCTGGCGTAGACGGCGGCGACGGTGAGCGTGGCGGGCGTGCCGTCGCCGAGCGTGAGTTCCAGGGTGCTACCGGGCTTCAAGTGGCGCTGATCCGCGGCGAGTTCACTGACCGCGACCGTGTTCTGGGTCAGCCGGTCGAGGGAGCCGGCGGTGACCTTCGGGTCCCAGGTGCGGGTGAGGCCCTCAGGGGTGACGCCCTGGGCGGCGTATTTGTCCAGGCCGACGCGGACGGTCGTGCGGACCACTTCGGTGACGGCGTCGTGGTGGGTGCGCAGCTGCCGCGCGGCCTCGGCCGGGACGCCCGGCCCCTGGGCGGCGACGACCCAGTCCGCGGTGACGCCCTCGCGGGCCTGGGCGCGGGCGGCACCGCCGAGGGTCGACTGGACGAACAGGACGGTGCAGGTCATACCGATGAGAAGAGTGAGGGGGGTGACTGCGGAGGCCATCCTGGCGGCGTTCCCGCGCAGGTTGGCGATCGCGAGCCGACCGCTGTGACCGGTGAGCCGCAGCGGGCCGGCGAGCAGCAGCGCGGCCGCCCTGACCAGCAGGGGACCGAGCAGGGCGACGGAGGTCGACAGGACCACGACGGCGAGGAAGGTCACGGGAGTCGAGGCGGGCTCGGTGCGCAAGGAGGTGAGGACGACGACGAGGACGATTCCGCCGGCGAGCAGCAGCAGACCGGCGAAGATCCGCCCCCAGGCGGTGCGGGCACGCTCGGCCCTGGCCTCGGCCAGTGCCTCGGCCGGCCGGATCCGGGCGATCCGGCGCGAGGCGATACGGGCCGCGGCCCACGCCCCGACCAGGGTCGCCGCGAGTGCCACAAGGGGCGGGAAGACGCCGGCGGTGTGCTGCAGTGTGTCGGGTACGGCGCCCAGGGCGACGAACCGATCGTGCAGCAGACCGCCCAGGGGAAGCCCGAGGAGCGCGCCGACCGTGCCTGCGGCCGCGCCAACGACCAGGGCCTCGCGGCCGAGCAGCTTGCGGATCTGGCCGGACGTGGCGGCGATGGCGCGGAGCAGGGCGAGTTCGCGGTGGCGCTGCTGGACGGAGAGCGCGAAGGTGCCGACGACCACGAGGACGGCCACGAGCAGCGAGGTTCCGCCCATCGCGCCGCCCATGCTGACGAGCCGGGTCCGAGCGGCTGCCGCGTCCAGGAACTCGACGGGGCCACGGGCGTCTCCGCTGCTGACCTGGGCGGTGGTGCCGTGCAGCGCCCGCGCCACCGACTGTCGCAGCCGGTCCGGGTCCGTGCCCTTGGCGGGGAGCACGCCGTATGCGGTCACCTGCCCGGGGTGCGCGGCCAGTCGGCGGGCCTCGGCGCTGGAGAAGAACAGCGACGTCTGATGGCGTACGTCTGTCGCGGGAGCGGCAATGCCGGAGATCCGGTAGCTGCGCGGGGACCGCGTCGACTGCACGGTGAGGTGGTCACCGGGCCGAAGGTGGGCGCGTGCGGCCAGATAGCGGTCGACGACGAGGTCGGTGGCGGCCTTGGGGGCGGTGCCGGCAGTCAGCCGGTACGGCGTGAGCGCGGCGGAGCCCCAGGCGTGTCCGTAGGCGGTACGGCCGTCGGTTCCGGCCGGGGTCAACGGCTCGGCGAGGAAAGTCAGTTCGGGGACGACCCGGGCGACGCCCGGGGTGCCGGCGAGGGTGCGCTCCAGACCGGCCGGGAGCCAAGCACGTTCGGCGATGGGTTTCGCCTTGTGCTTGATCTTGGTCTTGCCCTTCTTGTGCTTGACGGTGGTGTGGTGGACGTTCTGGTCGGCGGAGACCACGACCGGGGCCGCCGCATAGCGCTCGGTGCGGATCGTGCCGCGCAGGCCGGTGTCGAGCAGGGTGCCGCAGGCGGTGATGAGTGCGGCCGCGCACATCAGGGCGAGGAAGGCGCCGAGGAATCCGGCCTTGCGGGCGCGGACGGTCCGAAGGGCGTAGCGCAGCATCATGAGGGCCGGGTCTCTTTTCTGTTGTCGGTCCGGGTGTGGTGGTCGGCCGGGGCAGGGAAGGCAAGCAGGCGCGTGAGTACGGTGCGGGCGTCGGGCGGGGTGTCGGCCTCGGGGCGCTTGTAGCGGTTGAGGAGGGCGATGTACTCCTCGAAGAACTCAAGGAGTTCGGGCAGGGTCAGCCGGATGGTGCCGCGCGAGTAGGGGAAGGCGTCCGCCCATGGGTCGCCCTCGTCCGTGTCCAGCTGGAGCTGCTCGAACAGCTCCAGATCGGCGGCATAGGCGTGATGGTTCAGCTCGTCCATGACGTGCCGGAACTCCGCGCTCTGCCGACTGCGCGGCGGGAATCGCAGGTCGCCGGGGACGGCCCGCCACCAGCGTTCCCGGCCGTGGCCGGCGGCCGCGGTGGTCTCCTCGACGAAGCCGTACCGGGCGAGTTCACGCAGGTGGTAGCTGGTCGATCCGGTGTTCAGCCCCAGCGCGCGGGCGAGGGTGGCGGAGGTCGCCGGGCCGTGCAGGGTGAGGTGCTGGAGCATGCGCTGCCGACGCGGGTGGCCGAGCGCTTTGAGCGCGGCGAGGTCGGAAAGCTCGACGGGAGCGGGCGGTACGGGCATGCGTACACAGTCGTCTGTGCACAGGTGCCTGTGCACTGCGGTGCTCCGGCCTCTTCGGACGGGGGTTAACCCCACCCCGTCCATGGAAGGGGGCCCGGCAGGCGTCGCCGGGGACGAGCGGGCGATGGCCGCCGGGAAGCGGTACGCCCGGTCGGCGCGCAGGATCAAAAGGCCCTCACGAAGGCCCCCGGCTCAGAACTCCTCGCCCTGAAGGAACTCCGTGTCCTCGCCCTCTTCTTCCAGCGCCTGCCGGACGACCCGGAGAGCCATGCCCTCGGAGTACCCCTTGCGGGCGAGCATCCCCGCGAGGCGCCGTATCCGTTTGTCGCGGTCGAGGCCGCGGGTGGCGCGCAGCTTGCGGGCGACGAGTTCGCGGGCGGTCGCCTCCTCCTGCTCCGAGTCGAGCTGGGCGACGGCCTCGTCGATCAGCGTCGAGTCGACGCCCTTGGTCCGCAGCTCACGCGCGAGCGCACGCCGGGCCAGACCCCGGCCGTGGTGCCGGGACTCCACCCAGGCGTCGGCGAACGCGCTGTCGTCGATCAGGCCGACCTCCTCGAACCGCGACAGCACTTCGTCGGCGACGTCGTCCGGGATCTCCCTCTTGCGCAGGGCGTCCGCGAGCTGCTTCCGCGTGCGCGGGGTCCCGGTGAGCAGGCGCAGACAGATCGCTCGCGCCTGCTCAGCCGGGTCCCCCGGGTGCTCCTTCTTCTCGGCCCTCGACGAGGAGAAGGAGTCCCCGTCCTCATCAGGCGCCGCACCGGACGCCTCACCGAAGCCACCGCGCCCGCGCGAGCCGGCCCGGGCGCGCGTCCCACGGCCACCACGCCGCGAACCGCCGCGCGGCTCGTCGCCGTACGGGCCGTCCGGGTCATGGCCCGGATCGCCCCCGTACGACCCGTCACCTCCGTAGGACCCGCCGCCCTCGTACGGCCCGGTGTCCGCGAACGCGCCGTCGCCCCCCGTACCGCCGCCCGTCCGGGCAGGACCCGCGCCGCCTCTCCCCCGCCGCTCCCGCGGAGCGTCGGGGTACGCGTACTCGGCCCAGTCGGTTCGTCGTGTCACGGGTCAGCTCTTGGCTGCGCCGGCCTTGGGCTTGGCGGCCTTGCCGGCTGCCGGGGCAGGCACCGTCTTCCCGGCGTCCGTACCGGCCGCGGCCGGGGCGTCGGCGCCCGGCTCGGCGGCGGGCTCCTCCGGCCGCACTCCGACGCCCAGCTTCTCCTTGATCTTCTTCTCGATCTCGTTGGCCAGGTCGGGGTTGTCCTTGAGGAAGTTGCGCGCGTTCTCCTTGCCCTGGCCGAGCTGGTCGCCCTCGTACGTGTACCAGGCGCCGGCCTTGCGGACGAAGCCGTGCTCCACGCCCATGTCGATCAGACCGCCCTCACGGCTGATGCCCTGGCCGTAGAGGATGTCGAACTCGGCCTGCTTGAAGGGCGGCGCGACCTTGTTCTTCACGACCTTGCAGCGGGTGCGGTTGCCGACCGCCTCCGTGCCGTCCTTCAGGGTCTCGATGCGGCGGATGTCGATGCGCACCGAGGCGTAGAACTTCAGCGCCCGGCCACCGGTCGTGGTCTCCGGGGAGCCGAACATCACGCCGATCTTCTCGCGGAGCTGGTTGATGAAGATCGCGGTGGTCTTCGACTGGTTGAGCGCGCTGGTGATCTTCCGCAGTGCCTGGCTCATCAGACGGGCCTGCAGACCGACGTGGCTGTCGCCCATCTCGCCCTCGATCTCCGCGCGCGGGACGAGCGCGGCGACGGAGTCGATGACGATGAGGTCGAGGGCGCCGGAGCGGACCAGCATGTCCACGATCTCCAGGGCCTGCTCGCCGTTGTCGGGCTGGGAGAGGATGAGGTTGTCGATGTCGACGCCGAGCTTGCGCGCGTACTCGGGGTCGAGGGCGTGCTCCGCGTCCACGAACGCGACCTGACCGCCGGCCTTCTGTGCGTTCGCCACGGCGTGCAGGGTCAGGGTCGTCTTACCGGAGGACTCCGGGCCGTAGATCTCCACGACGCGGCCGCGCGGCAGTCCGCCGACGCCCAGGGCCACGTCGAGCGCGGTCGACCCGGTCGGGATGACCTCGATGGGCTCCCTCGACCGCTCGCCCATGCGCATGACCGCGCCCTTGCCGAATTGCCGTTCAATCTGTGCGAGTGCGGCGTCGAGCGCCTTCTCGCGGTCGGTTCCTGCCATGGGTTCCACCCGGTTTGCTTGAGTCGATCGCTTCACGTCAAAGACGCTAACGCCTGCCACTGACAATGCGCCCCGACGCCGGCCCGGCCTGTGGACAACTCGGGTACTTCTCCACCCAAACCGTGTCGAAATCCCCGTCGAGAGCCTCGCCCGAGCCTCCATAAGAATGGATGTTCGATTTTCGTGTCAAGCGCACCGGGCGACACCTGCGATGCTTCGCCGCGGCCCCGGCCGATGCCCCTGCCGACGCGCCCGACGCCGGCCCAACGGCGGTCCGGCGTGCGGCTACTCCGGTCGGCGTACGACGGGTGTCTTCGACCGGACGACGACCGCACGGGGCGCCCCCGGGAGCCTTGAGCCATGCTTCGGTCCCCGGCACAACCCCTGAGAAGCCCGCGGTCCGTGATGGATCCGCCGTCCGTCGACACCCAGCACGCCGCCGAGCGTCTCTGTCACGCGATCGGACTGCTCCTCGTCGCCTCCGGTCTCGCGCACCTGGTGGTGTTCGCGGTCGACGGCGGCCCCTGGGACGGTCCCGTCTCCTGGCGCAAGCCCGTCACCTTCGGGCTCTCCTTCGGGATGACGCTGATCGCGGTCACCTGGGTCACGTCGTATCTGCGCGTCGGGCAGCGGCTGCGCACCGTGCTGCTCGTCGTGTTCGCCGCCGACTGTGTGGTGGAGGTCGGCGGCATCACCCTTCAGGCGTGGCGCAGGGTGCCCTCGCACCTCGACATGGAGACCCCCTTCGACACGGCTGTGTCCATGACGCTCGCGGTGGGCGGCGGTGTGCTCGTGGTGCTGCTCACCGTCTTCGCGGTGGCATCCTTCCGGCACCGGCCGACGGGCCCGGCGGGCATGCCGCTCGCGGTGCGCTCCGGGTTCGCGATCCTGCTCGTGGCGCTGGCCTCGGGCGCCGCGATGATCGCCCGCGGGGTGGTGCTCACCCGGACCGGCCACCAGGAGGCGGCGTACCACTCGACGGCCCCGCTCAAGCCGCTGCACGGAGTGAGCCTGCACGCCGTCCTGGTCCTGCCGGCGCTGGCGTGGCTGCTGTCGCGCACGTCCTGGAGCGAGCGGACGCGGACGCGCATCGTCGCCGTCGCGGTCGGCTGCTACGCGGCCGCCGTGGCGAGTGCCGGGGTGTGGGCGGTCCTCACGTACTGAACCCGTGCCTCAGGAAGTCTCCTCCGGGAGCCCCGCCCCGGGCTCGGCCGCACCCGGCTGCCCCGCCCACAGCCGACGCGCACGCGCGATCAGGCCGGGGCCGGACGCCCCGCGTGTGCGGTGCCCCTGCACCCGGGGGTCGTCCGTGACCTCGTACCTCTTCACATACGCGCCCAGGAAGGCCTGCAGCGTGGCGACCGCGGGGATGGCGATCAGGGCGCCGACGGCACCGAGCAGTGCGGTGCCCGCGATGACGGACCCGAAGGCGACCGCCGGGTGGATGTCGACGGTCTTCGAGGTCAGCTTGGGCTGCAGCACATAGTTCTCGAACTGCTGGTAGACCACGACGAAGGCCAGCACCCACAGCGCGTACCAGGGGTTGACCGCGAACGCGATCAACATGGGCAGCGCGCCCGCGAGATACGTGCCGATGGTGGGGATGAACTGCGAGACCAGACCCACCCAGACGCCCAGCACGGGTGCGTACGGCACACCCAGGGCCTGGAGCAGGATGTAGTGCGCGATCCCGGAGATGAGCGCCATGAGGCCGCGCGAGTACAGGTAACCGCCGGTCTTGTCCACGGCGATCTCCCACGCGCGCAGCACCTCGGCCTGCCGGGCGGGCGGCAGGACCGAGCACAGGGTGCGGCGCAGCCGCGGCCCGTCGGCGGCGAAGTAGAACGAGAAGAGGGTGACCGTCAGCAGCCGGAACAGACCGCCGAGCACCTGGGCGGAGACATCGAGCACACCGGCCGCGCTGGTCTGCGCGTACTTGCGCAGCCAGTCGGAGTGAAGCAGCCCCTCCTGGACGTCCACGCGTCTGAGATCGGTACGGAACGTCTGGTTGACCCAGTTGATCAACGAGTCGAGATAGCCAGGGAACCCCTCGACCATCTTGACGATCTGGCCCGCGAGCATCGACCCGAGCAGCGTGATGAAGCCCGCGGTCACGATCATCAGGCCGAGGAAGACCAGGAAGGTGGCCAGCCCCCTGCGCATCCCATGGGCGGACATCCAGCTCACCGCGGGTTCTATCGCGAGGGCCAGGAAGAACGCGATGAGTATGTTGATCAGCAGGCCGGTCAGCTGGTGGAAGGCCCAGCTGCCGAGCTGGAACACGGCGACGAGGGCGAGCGCGAGCACCATGGCGCGCGGCAGCCAGCGCGGCATGCGGGCGCCCGGCCCGGCGGCGCCCTCGGCCGGGGGCCGGGCGGGCGGCGTCGTACCGAACGGGGATGCGTGCTGGGCGAGCTGCCCGGTGTCGTCAGTGGGTGCCACGGAGCAAGTGTCACCCACGCCGCTGACAGCCCACTATCGGCCTGCGATCTTCGTTACCGGTCAGCGCCTCTCCCCCGGCACGTTCATGACGGTGCAGACCACCCGCCACACGTCCTTGGCCTCCCAGCCGGCGTTCAGCGCCTCGCGCACCGTGCGTCCGCCCAGCTCCGACATCACATGATCGCGCGCGAATGTCTCGGCGTACCCCGCACCGAAGTGTTCCGCCATCCGCTGCCAGAAGACCGTCAACCGCATGACACCAGTATCCCGCCCCTTGGAGTGGGCCCTGCCGGGCACCGCCTTGCGAGACCGCTTTCCGTCCTACGGTCTGACGCATGCCCGAAACAGGAGCTTCTCCGCTCCCCTCTGTGTCCCCGGCGCGCACCCCGCTCTTCCGCGCCGAACAGTTCGTCTGGCTCACCGCGCGCGTGCTGGAGCAGCGCCTGTTCGCCTTCCACTTCCTGAACGGCGGCGCCGATCCGGTGGAGACGGCGCTGGACGCCTATCGCAACGAGGACGGCGGGTACGGCCATGCTCTCGAGCCCGATCTGCGCGGCCCGGTGAGCCAGCCGCTGCACACGGGCCACGCGCTGCGCGTCCTGGACGCCGTGGGACGGTGCGGCGGGCAGCGGGTGGAGCGCGTGTGCCGCTATCTGACCTCTGTCTCCACCTCCGACGGCGCCCTGCCGGCGATCCATCCCAGCCAACGCGGCTATCCGGCGGCCCCGTTCATCCCGATCGTGGACAACCCGCCCAGCGAGCTCCTGGCCACCGGACCGGTGGTGGGCCTGCTGCACCGCAACGAGGTGTGGCACGCCTGGCTGTTCCGGGCCACCGACTTCTGCTGGCAGGCCGTGAACGGCCTGGAGAAGTCCCACCCCTACGAGGTCGAGGCCGCGGTGGCCTTCCTGGACTCGGTGCCCGACCGCCCGCGCGCGGAGGCGGCCGCCGACCGCCTGGGCCGCCTGGTGCGCGAGCAACGGCTCGCGGCACTGGACCCGGAGCGACTCGACGAGTACCCCGTCGCGCCCGGCTACGCCCCTGGCGAGCACCACTTCCCGCACGACTTCGCGAGGACACCGCAGTCCCTCGCGCGCGCGTGGTTCACGGACGAGGAGATGACACGCTCCCTGGACTTCCTCGCGGCCGAGCAGCAGGAGGACGGCGGCTGGCCGGTGCGCTGGCGTCAGTGGGCGCCCGGCACGGCCCTGGAGGCCCGCCCCATGGTGACGATCGAGGCCCTGCGCACCCTCAGGGCGTACGGCCGGTTCGTGGGCTGAGCCGGGGCGCCGTCAGCCTCCGACGGCCCTCACCCCCGCCGTGACCACCACGGCCGCCGCGACGACGAGCAGGAACGGGGCGCGCAGCACCAGCGCCACGCCTGCGGCCGCGAGCCCGGCGGCCCGGGCGTCCAGCACCAGCGCGTGCCCGTGGGCGAAGGTCTGCTGGGCCGTGAGGGCGGCGAGGAGGGCGACGGGCAGCAGGGCGGCGAGCCGCTTGACCAGCGGGCGCTCCAGGGCGCCCGCGGGCACGAGCAGTCCGGCGAGCTTGACGGCGTAGCAGCCGAGGGCGGTCGCGCCGATCGCGATCCAGGTGTTCAACGGTCTTCCTCTGGTGCGTCGTCGGGTATGTCGTGCGGTGCGTCGTCGGGTGCGCCGTTTCGGGTACGGCCCCTGCGGCGGCCCTCCGCCCACAGGGCGACCGGCGCCGCGAGCGCGGCCACCAGGACGGGCACACCGGCGGGCAGGACGGGCAGCAGGCCGAGTCCGAGCAACACCGCCAGGGCCGCGACGGCGCGCTCGGTGGCGGTCTTCACCATGGGGGCGAGCAGCGCCAGGAACACGGCGGGCCCGGCTGCGTCCAAGCCCCACGCCTCGGTGTTGCCGATGGCCTTGGCGCCCAGGGCGCCGAGCAGCGTGGTGAGGTTCCACAGCAGGTACAGGCTGAGCCCTGTGACGGTGAAGCCGATCCGCACCGCGCGCCGGGTCGGCTGCGCCAGCGCCACCGCCGTCGTCTCATCGATCACCCACTGGGCGGCGAACGGACGCACCGCGCGCGGGAGGGCCAGCAACTGCGACAGACGCAGCCCGTAGAACGCGTTGCGCACCCCGAGGAAGAAGGCGCCCGCGGCCGCCGTGAGCGGGTTGCCTCCCGCGGCCAGCGCTCCCACCAGGGCGAACTGTGAGGCGCCGGTGAACACCAGGAGGCTGAGCGCACAGGTCTGCAGCAGGCTCAGCCCGCTGCCGGCCGAGGTCACCCCGAAGGCGAACCCGGACAGTCCTACGGCGACCCCGACTCCGAGGGCGTCCCGTACGACGGCGGCGTCCGGTTTTCCTCCGTCGTCGGCGCGTATGTCTGCGAGAGCTGTCTGTTGTGCCACGCGTCGGACGTTACGAGCAGTCGGGGTCCCCGGTCTTGTACGTTCTTGCGCTCCCGCTGGTACGCCCCGGGGGGCACGCCGACGATCCGGGCGAAGTGCCGGTTGAGGTGCGGCTGGTCGGTGAAGCCGACGGCGACGGCCGCCTCCGCGGGTGCGGTCCCGGCGTCCAGCAGGTGCCGTGCCCGGCGCACCCGGGCGTCGGTCAGCCAGGCGTGGGGCGGCATGCCGTAGGTGTCACGGAACGCCCGCAGCAGCGCGAAGGGGCTGGTCCCCAGGTCGGCGGCCAGCCGCTTGAGGGTGGGCGGCTCCGTCATCCGCTCTTCCAGCACGGCACGCGCCCGTGCCGCGGTACGGGCCCCGGCCGTGCGTACCTCGCGCCGCGGCAGCGGTCCGCCGTTGAGCCGCAGCAGCCGGGTCACGGCCAGCCGCAGCAGGGTGTCGGCGGCCAGCGCGTTGCCCTCGTCGGTGGCGCGCAGCACCTGGTGCACCAGGCCGACGGTGTACGGATCGTCGAGCACGGGACTGACGAAGCCAGGGGTGCCGCGGATCGTGGTGGTCTCGGCCGCGATGGCGCCCACCACCTCGGGCGACGGGTACACCGCCCCGTACCGCCAGCCCTCCGGAACGCCGGCCCGCCCGGTGTGCGGGGTGTCCGGATTGACCAGTGCGAGCGCTCCCGCGCCGGCGTGGACGTCGGACCCGCCGTGGTGGAAGACCTCGACGCCGTCGGCGATGGCGGCGATCACGAAGTTCTCGTGGGTGTGCCGGACGAAGGTCTTGCGGATGTACCGCGCCCGCAGCAGGTCGACGCCGGGCAGCTCCTCATACTGCCAGTGCCTCGCCCGCTCACCCGAACCCGCCATGGGGTCATTCTCCTGCACCCCGGCGGACCGGCGGCCGCCCACGGCCGGGCCGGGCCATCGGGTTCGGTCGGGTTTTCCCAGGTCAGCGGGATTGTCAGTGCGCGGGTGCAGGATGGACGCATGGTCAGCTCCGCACATCGAGCCCTCGACGGCTTCTCCCCCGCGACCCGCGGCTGGTTCACGGGGGCCTTTTCCGCGCCCACCGCGGCCCAGGCGGGCGCGTGGCAGGCCATCGGCGAGGGTTCGGACGTGCTGGTGGTGGCCCCGACCGGCTCCGGCAAGACGCTGGCCGCCTTCCTCGCCGCGCTGGACCAGCTCGCCTCGACGCCCGCGCCGGCCGACCCGAAGAAGCGCTGCCGCGTTCTGTACGTGTCCCCGCTGAAGGCCCTCGCGGTCGACGTCGAGCGCAACCTCCGCAGCCCGCTGACCGGTATCCGCCACGAGTCCGTGCGCCTGGGCCTGCCCGAGCCCGAGGTCAAGGTCGGCATCCGCTCCGGCGACACCCCGGCCGCCGAGCGCCGCGCCCTGTCCACGCGCCCGCCGGACATCCTGATCACCACCCCGGAGTCCCTGTTCCTGATGCTGACGTCGGCCGCGCGCGATGCGCTGACCGGCGTGGAGACGGTGATCCTGGACGAGGTGCACGCGGTCGCGGGCACCAAGCGCGGCGCGCATCTGGCGCTCTCCCTGGAGCGGCTGGACGAGCTGCTGCCGCGACCCGCCCGCCGCATCGGCCTGTCCGCGACGGTCCGCCCGGTGGACGAGGTGGCCCGCTATCTCTCCCCGCACCGCAAGGTGGAGATCGTCCAGCCGAAGTCCGGCAAGGAGTTCGATCTCTCCGTCGTCGTCCCGGTCGAGGACCTGGGCGAGCTGGGCGGCTCCCCGGTGGCCGACGGCAACAAGGAGGGCGAGCGGCCCTCGATCTGGCCGCATGTCGAGGAGCGGATCACCGACCTGGTCCAGGCCCACCGCTCGACGATCGTGTTCGCGAACTCCCGCCGCCTCGCGGAGCGGCTGTGCAACCGGCTCAACGAGATCGCCTACGAGCGCGCGACCGGCGAGCCCCTGGAGGAGCACCACTCCCCCGCCGAGCTGATGGGCGGCTCGGGCGCGGCCCAGGGCGCGCCGCCGGTGATCGCCCGCGCGCACCACGGCTCCGTCTCCAAGGAGCAGCGCGCCCTGGTCGAGGAGGACCTGAAGGCGGGCCGCCTGCCCGCCGTGGTGGCCACCTCCAGCCTCGAACTGGGCATCGACATGGGTGCGGTGGACCTGGTCGTCCAGGTCGAGTCCCCGCCGTCGGTGGCCTCCGGCCTGCAGCGGGTCGGCCGTGCGGGACACCAGGTGGGCGCGGTCTCCACCGGCGTGGTATTCCCGAAGTACCGGGGCGACCTCGTGCAGGCCGCGGTGGTCACCGAGCGGATGCGCTCCGGCTCCATCGAGTCCCTGAGGGTGCCCGCCAACCCCCTGGACGTGCTCGCGCAGCAGCTTGTCGCGATGACGGCCCTGGACAGCTGGCAGTTCGACGACCTGCTCGCCGCGGTCCGCCGCGCCGCGCCCTTCGCCTCGCTCCCCGAATCGGCGTTCACGGCGGTCCTCGACATGCTCGCGGGCCGCTACCCGTCCGACGCCTTCGCCGAGCTGCGCCCGCGCGTGGTGTGGGACCGCGTGACCGGGACGATCACCGGCCGCCCGGGCGCCCAGCGCCTCGCCGTCACCTCCGGCGGCACGATTCCCGACCGCGGTCTGTTCGGGGTCTTCCTCGCCGGGGCGGATCCCAAGAAGGGTGGCGGGCGGGTCGGCGAGCTCGACGAGGAGATGGTCTACGAGTCCCGGGTCGGTGACGTGTTCACGCTCGGCACCAGCTCGTGGCGCATCGAGGACATCACGCGCGACCGCGTCCTGGTCTCGCCCGCCCCCGGAGTGCCCGGCCGCCTCCCCTTCTGGAAGGGCGACCAGCTGGGCCGCCCGCTCGAACTGGGCCGCGCGGTGGGCGCGTTCCTGCGCGAGGTCGGCTCGCTGCCCAAGGACGACGCCCGCCTGCGTCTCCTCGCCGCGGGCCTCGACGCCTGGGCCGCGGACAACGTCCTGTCCTACCTCGACGAGCAGCGCGAGGCCTGCGGCCACGTCCCGGACGACCGGACGATCGTCGTGGAGCGCTTCCGCGACGAACTGGGCGACTGGCGCGTCGTCGTGCACTCCCCGTTCGGCGCGCAGGTCCACGCCCCGTGGGCGCTCGCCCTCGGCGCCCGCCTCTCCGAGCGGTACGGCATGGACGCGCAGGTCATGCACGCCGACGACGGCATCGTGCTGCGACTACCCGACGTCGACCTGATGGGCCTGGACCTGCTCGACCAGGAGCCGCGGAAGGCCGGCGCCCCCTTCCACACGGCGGTCGACGTCGACCAGGCTCCGGTCGGCGCGGCGGACGTCGCCTTCGACAAGGGCGAAGTCGACCAGATCGTCACCGACCAGGTCGGCGGCTCGGCCCTGTTCGCGTCCCGGTTCCGCGAGTGCGCCGCCCGCGCGCTGCTGCTGCCGCGCCGCAACCCCGGCAAGCGCACCCCGCTGTGGCAGCAGCGCCAGCGCGCGGCCCAGCTGCTCCAGGTGGCCAGCGAGTTCGGCTCGTTCCCGATCGTCCTAGAGGCGGTCCGCGAGTGCCTCCAGGACGTCTTCGACGTCCCCGGCCTCGTCGAGCTGATGGGCGACCTGGAATCCCGCAAGGTGCGCCTGGTCGAGGTCACCACCCCCGAGCCGTCCCCCTTCGCGCGCTCCCTCCTGTTCGGGTATGTGGCCCAGTTCCTGTACGAGGGCGACTCCCCGCTCGCCGAGCGCCGTGCCGCGGCGCTCTCCCTGGACTCACGGCTGCTGGCCGAGCTGCTGGGCCAGGCGGAGCTGCGCGAGCTGCTGGACGCAGAGGTGCTGACCGAACTGGAGCGGGAGCTCCAGTGGCTCACCGAGGACCGCCGCACCAAGGACGTCGAAGGCGTCGCCGATCTGCTGCGGATGCTGGGGCCGCTCACGGACACCGAGCTGGCCGAGCGGGGTGCCGAACCGCAGTGGGCCCGGGAGCTGGCCGGAGCCCGCCGGGCCATCCGGGTGCGGATCGCCGGCGCCGAGCACTGGGCGGCCGTCGAAGACGCGGGCCGGCTGCGCGACGCCCTGGGCACGGCGCTGCCGGTCGGCGTCCCGGAGGCCTTCACCGAGCCGGTCAAGGACCCGCTGGGCGACCTCCTGGCCCGATACGCCCGCACACACGGCCCGTTCACGTCGGCCACGGCGGCGGCCCGCTTCGGCCTGGGCGTGGCGGTCACGGAGGGCGCCCTGCAGCGGCTCGCCGCGGGCGGCCGTGTCGTGCAGGGCGAGTTCCACCCGGCGGGGATCGGCCAGGAGTGGTGCGACGCGGCCGTGCTGCGCCGACTGCGCCGCCGCTCGCTGGCCGCCCTGCGGCACGAGCTGGAGCCGGTGCCGCCCGCCGCGCTGGCGCAGTTCCTGCCGCAGTGGCAGCACATCGGCAAGGGCCACGGGCTGCGCGGCATCGACGGACTGGTGCGTGCCATCGAGCAGTTGCAAGGTGCGTCCGTGCCCGCGTCCGCCCTGGAGAAGCTGGTCCTGCCGTCCCGCGTCGCGAACTACACCCCGGCGATGCTCGACGAACTCACCGCCGCGGGCGAGGTGGTGTGGGCAGGCGCGGGCGCGCTGCCCGGCAAGGACGGCTGGGTCTCCCTCCACCTGGCGGACGCGGCTCCGCTGCTCCTGCCACCGCCCCATCCCCTGGAGCTGACCGCACTTCACCAGTCCGTCCTGGACGCGCTGTCCGGTGGCTACGGCCTGTTCTTCCGTCAGATCGCCGACCGGGTAAGGGCCACCACGCACCCCGACGCCACCGACCCGCAACTGGCCGACGCCATCTGGGACCTGGCCTGGTCCGGACGGCTCACGAACGACACCCTCGCCCCGATGCGCTCCGTCCTGGGCTCCGGCCGCACCGCGGGCTCCACGGCCCATCGCGCCAAGCGCACGGTCCCGCGCGGGCGTTACGGCTCCCTGACCGCGGCCGCCCGCACCGCCTCGCGCACCGGCCCGCCGACCGTGGCCGGCCGCTGGTCGCTACTCCCCCAGCGTGAGCAGGACGCCACCGTGCGCGCCCACGCCCTGGCCCGCACGCTCCTCGACCGGCACGGCGTGGTCACCCGGGGAGCGGTCTCGGCGGAGGGCGTCGAGGGCGGCTTCTCCGCCGTGTACCGGATCCTGTCCGCCTTCGAGGAGAGCGGCCAGGCACGACGCGGCTATGTCGTGGAGGGGCTCGGTGCGGCCCAGTTCGCGATGGACGGGGCGGTGGACCGCCTGCGCGCGGTGGCCAATGCCCGCGAGCGGGGCGAGGGCCTGCCCGGTACGGGCCCCGGAAACGGCGGCTCACCGGGCTTCGGGCTACCGGACGACACCGCATTCCCCGCCCCCTTCGGCCAGGCCGACACCGGATTCGACCTGACCGCCCTCGACGCCGACTTCGACAGCGACCTCGACCGGCCGGCGGACCACCGCACCGCACCGGGCGACTACGTCTCCCCCCGGGACTTCGCCGCGCCCGGTTACGGCGGCCTTCGGGGCGGTCCGGCCACCCCTTACGGCTACGGCGACCGGCGTACCCGTACGCCCGCCGCCGACACGCGGGCCGTCGTACTCGCCGCGGCCGACCCCGCCAACGCCTACGGCGCCGCCCTCGCCTGGCCCGAGCCGCCGACCGGGGCCGGGCACAAGCCGGGGCGCAAGGCGGGCTCGCTGGTGGTGCTGGTGGACGGCGAGCTGACGCTCTACATGGAGCGCGGCGGCAAGACGCTGCTGGCCTGGCCCTCCGCCCCGGACACCGAGGCGGGCGACGACCCCCGCCTGCGGACAGCCGCGGAAGCCCTGGCGGCGGCCGCCCGCGCGGGCACCCTCGGCACGGTCACGGTGGAGCGGGTCAACGGCGCCTCGGCCCTGACTTCCCCCATCGGCGCCCTCCTGGAAGGAGCGGGCTTCATCGCGACCCCGCGCGGACTGCGGCTCAGAGCATGATCCGCGGGGCAACGGCGCGACGACCGGCATGTCACCCTTGAGCCATGCCCGAGGGTGACACGGTCTGGCAGACCGCGAGGCGGTTGCACGAAGCGCTCGCGGGCCGGGTGCTGACCCGCAGCGACCTGCGGGTGCCCAAGTACGCCACGGTCGACCTCACCGGCCGTACGGTCCTGGAGGTCGCCCCGCGCGGCAAGCACCTGCTCACCCGCGTCGAGGGCGGCCTGACACTGCACTCGCACCTGATGATGGACGGCTCCTGGAAGGTCTACGGCAACGCCCAGCGCTGGAGCGGTGGCCCGGCCCACCAGATCCGCGTGATCCTCGGCAACGCGGAGCGCACCGCCGTGGGATACCGCCTCCCGGTCCTCCACCTCCTGCGCACCACCGACGAGTCCCGCGCCGTCGGACACCTCGGCCCCGACCTCCTGGGCCCGGACTGGGACCCCGACCAGGCCCTGGCCAATCTCCTCGCGGACCCCGCCCGCCCCCTCGGGGAGGCCCTGCTCGACCAGCGCAATCTGGCAGGCATCGGCAACATCTACAAGAGCGAGCTCTGTTTCCTGCTCGGCGCCACCCCCTGGCTCCCGGTGGGCGCGCTGCCCGCCGACCGGACCGCCAAGCTGCCCGCACTCGCCAAGAAGCTCCTGGAGGCGAACCGCGACCGCCCGGTGCGCAGCACCACGGGCCGGCGCGGCCAGGACCTGTTCGTGTACGGCCGCGCACCCCGCCCCTGTCTGCGCTGCCACACCCCGGTCCGCGCGGCCGACCAGGGCGACGGCTCCCGGGAGCGCCCCACCTACTGGTGCCCGGGCTGCCAGCAGGGCCCCGCCCCGGCGCAAGGCTCTCCGCAGGCCCGTCGAATCCGCCCCCGTACAGGTAATTGACGACCCGTCAGAAACGCTCGTACCGTCGCTTCATGCCCGTCAAGGCGTACGACCTCACCGGACGCACCGCTTTCGTCACCGGCGCCGCCGGGGGCATCGGCCGGGCCTCCGCCGTCCTGCTCGCCGAGGCGGGTGCGACCGTGCACCTGGCCGACCTTGACGCGGACGGGCTGCACGGCACGGCCACCCTGATCAAGGACCGGGGCGGCAGCGCCCGCACCCATCCCCTCGACGTCACCGACCGGGCGCAGCTGGCGCAGGCCGTGCGGTCCTGCGAGCGCCTGGACGTGATGGCGGCGATCGCCGGGATCATGCACAGCAGCCCGGTCCTGGAGACCCGGGACGAGGATCTGGACCGGGTGCTGAACGTCAACTTCAAGGGTGTGCTGCACGCCTGCCAGGAGGCGGCCCGGCTGATGCTCGCCCAGGGCACCGCGGGCAGCATCATCACCATGGCCTCGGGCGCCGTAGACACCGGCGGACCGGGGCTGCTCTGCTACGGCGCGGCGAAGGCGGCCGTGGTCCAGCTGACGAAGACCCTCGCGAACGAGGTCGGCCGGCACGGCATTCGCGTCAATGCCGTCGCACCGGGCTGGGTCCGCACGCCCATGACCGAGCGCCACGACCGCGAGACGCAGACGCATGTCGAGTCGCGGATGGCCCGCATGTCACCGCTCGGCAGGGTCGGCGAGCCGGACGACATCGCGCATACCGTGCTCTACCTGGCGTGCGACGCGTCGTCGTTCACGACGGGTCAGATCCTGCGCCCGAACGGGGGTGTGGCGATGCCGTGGTAGCGGTCGTCACACTCCCCGTCCGCCAGGCCGCCACCCATCGCCCCGGGCCCACGGCCCTCCGTGCCCGCATCTTGGGCACACAGTGCACCGGCAGCAGGCTCAGCCCCCACCCGCCTGCCACCACGGTTGCCTCCAGCACCCCCGTGTCCGCCCCCGACGCGAGCCGCAGCACGGCCCACCACCACACCACCCCGAGCCCCAGAGCAGCCCCCCACCGCACTATCCGCCCCACCATGGCCGCCACCTCCAGCCGGACGCTAGAACGCCGCCTCACGCTCCGGGGAGGCGCACCAAGGGCTCATCGATGCAACACAGGGCGACAACACGGCTGGATGTCCGGGCGGCAGCCGTCGTCAAGGGCACGCTCATGCGTTCTCCGCCTGGAACATCCAGTGGTGCTTCTCGAGATCCGCCGTGATCGAGATGAAGATGTCCTGCGACACCGGGTCCGCCTTCCCGGTCGCCTCCATCCGCTCCCGCATCCGTGTGATCACCCGTCCGAGTGCATCCACGAGCGTCCCCACCGCGTCCGTGTCCTTGACCCAGCCTGCGGGTGTCGCCCCGATGCCGCTCCCGGCCGCCACCGTGGAGGCGCGTCCGTCGGGCGGGACTCCCAGTGTGGACGCCCGCTCCGCCACCGTGTCGGAGTGGGTGCGGGCGGAGTCGACCACCTCGTCCAACTGGAGGTGGATCGACCGGAAGCGGGGACCGACGATGTTCCAGTGGATCTGCTTCGCGGCCAGCGAGAGGTCCACCAGGTCGACGAGCGCACCCTGCAGTGCCTCGGACACGGTCTTGCGGTCCGCGTCGGACAACGTGCTCTTCACGACGTACATGCGCATCCTCCGTTGGCTCCGCCCCGCCACGTCCCTCCACCATGACGGCCCCACCCCATACCGGCAAATGGACGCAAACCGGACCACCAGAAGGTGTGGCGCACCACACGAAGGCCCCGGCGGCACTCCCCCGGGTCTCCCCGGAGAAGCCCCGGCCGGGGCCTCACACGTGTTGCGTCACAGAGCCACGCGCGTGAATGTCACGCGGCGACCACGTCCACCGCTTCGGCAGGCGCCTTGATGGTCACCCGCTCCGGTGGCACACCGGTCACCGAGACGGAACCCAGCATCGGGCGAACCGGCGTGGGTACGGGCTCGGTGGCCGCGGCAGACTGGGCCAGCTCGGCGAGGGCGAGCTCGTCGCTCACTTCCCGCATGAGCTCGGACATCCGTACGTCCAGCGCGTCGCAGATGGCGGCGAGCAGTTCGGAGGAAGCCTCCTTCTGCCCCCGCTCCACCTCGGAGAGATAGCCGAGTGAGACTCGGGCGGACGAGGAGACTTCGCGCAGAGTACGGCCCTGGCGTTGGCGCTGCCGACGCAGCACGTCACCAAGCAGGCGACGGAGCAGAATCATCGGTGGCTCCCTCCTCGGACCGCGTAGCCGCATCCTTCACGCCCCACCGTACCGCCTCGCGCCGCGGCCGTGCGGGGAGCGATGTCGTGTTCACTCAGGGCTGCAAACATCAAAACCCCCCGTTCTGTTCCGTATCCTGTGCCCGCTCATTCCCGGTCTGTTCGCCCGCGAGCTCCTTCAGGAGCAGTGCGAGTACGCTCCGTACACTCTCCATACGAATTTCCGCGCGGTCGCCGTTCAACCGCAGGGCCTCCACTTTTCCGCCACCGGCAGAACCGGAGTGCGCCCCGAAGGGGCCGTCGACGGCCACGAAGACCGTCCCGACGGGCTTGCCGTCCTGTGGTTCGGGACCGGCCACACCGGTCGTCGCAAGGCCCCAGTCCGCCCCCAGCGCCTTCCGCACTCCGGCCGCCATCTGGGCCGCGACCTGCGGATCCACCGCACCAAACTGGGCCAGCAGGGTGGCGTCGACGCCCAGCAGCTCATGCTTCAGTTCGGTGGCGTAGGCGGTGACCGACCCACGGAAGACCTTGGAGGCCCCGGGGACCGTTGTGATCTCCGCCGCGACCAGACCGCCGGTGAGCGACTCGGCGACGGCGAGCGTCTCGCCCCTCACCGTGAGTAGTCGCACCAGTTCGGCGGCCGGAGAATTCACGCTTCCGTCTCCTCCGACGCCGCCTTGCGTTCGGCGATTCCCTGCCTGCGCAGCACAATGGCCTGTCTCACATAGTCGACGCCGGTCACCACGGTCAGGACGACCGCCGCGGCCATCACCCACCACCGCAGGGTCGCCAGCCACCCCGTCAGTGCCAGCACGTACATCCCCACGGCCACGCCCTGGGTGAGGGTCTTGAGCTTGCCGCCGCGGCTCGCCGGAATGACGCCGTACCGGATGACCAGGAAGCGCAGCAGCGTGATCCCCAGTTCCCGGCCGAGGATGACCGTCGTCACCCACCACGGCAGATCGCCCAGCGCGGAGAGACAGATCAGCGCCGCTCCCATGATCGCCTTGTCGGCGATGGGGTCGGCGATCTTCCCGAAGTCGGTGACGAGGTTGTACGTGCGCGCGATATGGCCGTCGAACAGATCGGTGATCATGGCGATGGCGAAGGCGGCCCAGGCCAGCGAGCGCCACGCCGGGTCATAGCCACCGCCCGCCAGCATGAGCGCCACGAAGCCGGGGACGAGAACCAGCCGGAGCATGGTCAGCAGATTCGCCACGTTCCACAGGCTGGCCTCGTTGACGGCCGCGGCCGCCAGCTTCCCGCCGCGCGCGGGCCTCGCCCCGCCCTGCGGCTCGGCGCCCTCACCGGAAGCGGAAGAGGCAGAAGCAGAGCCGGGGGCGGCACCGGAAGCGGCGGCGGAGCCGGTGGCGCCCTGCGCGCCCGGGGAACCGCCCGCGGCGGATGCCGGTACTCCGGTCATCTGCCCGCCTCCTCACTGCACGCGAACGAGCCCTGCAGGGGCTCGGCCACGAGGTCGACACCCTCCGTACCGACCACCTTCGCCTCGACCATACGACCGACGGACAGACCTTCGCCGCTCGTGAGCAGAACCTGGCCGTCCGTCTCCGGGGCCTGGTGCGCCCCACGGCCGTGGACGCCCTCCTCCTCGTCGACGGACTCGACGAGCACGTGCACGGTCTCGCCGAGGCGCTCCTCGGCCCGCTGCGAGACGAGCTCCTCGGCCAGCCGCGAAATATGGGCCAGCCGCTCGGCGACGACGTCCTCGTCGAGCTTGTCGTCGTACGTCGCCGCTTCCGTGCCCTCCTCGTCGGAGTAGCCGAAAACACCGATGGCGTCCAGGCGCGCATGGTTCAGGAAGCGCTCCAGCTCGGCCAGGTCGGCCTCGCTCTCGCCGGGGAAGCCGACGATGAAGTTGGAGCGCACGCCGGCCTGCGGGGCCTTGCCGCGGATGGTGTCGAGGAGCTCCAGGAAGCGGTCGGTGTCGCCGAAGCGGCGCATCGAGCGCAGCACGTCGGGCGCGGAGTGCTGGAAGGACAGGTCGAAGTACGGGGCGATCTTCGGGTTGGAGGTCAGCACGTCGATCAGACCCGGGCGCATCTCGGCCGGCTGGAGGTAGCTCACGCGCACCCGCTCCAGGCCGTCGACCTCGGCGAGCTCGGGCAGCAGGGACTCCAGGAGACGGATGTCGCCCAGGTCCTTGCCGTACGAGGTGTTGTTCTCGGAGACCAGCATGATCTCCTTGACGCCCTGCTCGGCCAGCCAGCGCGTCTCGTTCAGCACATCGCTCGGGCGGCGGGAGATGAAGGAGCCGCGGAAGGACGGGATGGCGCAGAAGGAGCAGCGCCGGTCACAGCCGGAGGCAAGCTTCACCGAGGCGACCGGGGCGCCGTCCAGCCGGCGGCGCAGGGGCGCACGGGGGCCGGACTGCGGGGCCAGGCCCTCGGGGAGGTCCGTGGGAGCGCCGTGACCCGGCAGGGCCACCTCGGTCGCCGAGTCCTGGCGCTGGGCCGGGCTGATCGGCAGCAGCTTGCGCCGGTCGCGCGGGGTGTGGGCGGCGTGGATGCCGCCGCCCAGAATGGTCTGCAGGCGGTCGGAAATGTTCGCGTAGTCGTCGAAGCCGAGCACGCCGTCGGCCTCGGGGAGGGCATCGGCGAGTTCCTTGCCGTACCGCTCGGCCATGCAGCCCACCGCCACGACGGCCTGGGTTCTGCCGTGCTCCTTGAGGTCGTTGGCCTCCAGGAGGGCGTCGACGGAGTCCTTCTTGGCGGCCTCGACGAAACCACAGGTGTTGACCACGGCGACATCGGCGTTCGAGGCGTCCTCCACGAGCTGCCAGCCGTCCGCCTCCAAACGGCCTGCGAGCTCCTCCGAGTCCACCTCGTTACGGGCGCAGCCGAGAGTGACGAGTGCGACGGTACGGCGTTCAGGCATGGGCTCAAGACTACTTCGTCCCACTGACAGCCCACGTCGACGGGGTTGGCCGATCTTGGCCAACCCCGTGCGTTCTCGACCGATCGAACCTCTTATCCGACCTCGGGGTCGCCCTTCGTGTACGTCAGGCGCTCCACGGCGCCCGGCTGGAAGGCGTCCTCGATCTTCTTGCCGTTGACGTAGAGCTGGATCGCGCCGGCGTCGCCCAGGATGAGGTTGATCTTCGAGCTGTCCTGGAAGGTCTTCGAGTCGCCCTTCTTCAGGAGCCCGTCGAAGAGCATCCGGCCGTTGTGGTCCTTGGCCGAGATCCAGCTGCGCCCGTTGACGGCGCTCACCTGGACCGTGACCTTGTCCTGCGGCGCGGCCGCGATGGCACTGTCCGACGGCTCGGGCTTGCCGGCGGGCTTGCTCTTCTTCGGTGTGGGCGAGGCGGACTTGTCGGCCGTCGGCGAGGCGCCCTGGGCCACCTCGTCCTTGGCGTTGCTGCCGTCGTCGCCGCCCTTGAACACGGTGAAGCCGACGAAGCCGATCACGACGACGATCGCGGCGACCATCGCCGCGGTCCAGTTCGGTCCGCGACGCTCGGGGCGGATACGTTCCGCCTCGAACAGCGGGGCGGCCGGGGTCGGCGCGGGACGCCCGCCGTGCTCGGCGTCGTACTGCTCGATCAACGGGGCCGGGTTGATGTGCACGGCCCTGGCCAGGGTCCGGATGTGCCCGCGGGCGTAGACGTCTCCGCCACAGGGAACGAAGTCGTCGGCCTCGATGGCATGCACGATGGCGATACGGACGCGAGTGGCACTGCTGACGTCGTCGACGGTGAGCCCGGCCGCGATGCGCGCCTGCTGGAGGGCGCGCCCGACCGAGGTGCGGGCTTCCTCGGATACGTCGTGGAACGGACGCTCGTCTTCAGGGGAGTTGCCGATGGACACGGGGGCGCCTTTCGAGCGTTTTAGCCACCTGTGCTGGAGGTTCAGTCTAGGGGGGGTACGAAAGGGTGAGGCAACCGGGCGGTATGACTTTGTACGCCATCGGTATGGCCGGTCATCCCGATGACGGGCCAGGCACGAACCCAGTGTGGTACCCGCGCCTGTCCTTTCGCTCAACTTGACGTACGTTGCAGGGAAACGGTTGCCCGCGGATCACTAACGGGTGGATCACGACCGTGTCTCCACCCGGCTCCAACCGTTCCGCCGGGCGGACATATCCCTACCCTTCAGACTCCCCGCGTATCACAGCGAGGACGCCGTCCAGCTCATCGGGCTTCACCAGAACGTCGCGCGCCTTGGAGCCCTCGCTGGGTCCGACGATGTTCCGGGACTCCATCAGGTCCATCAGCCGCCCGGCCTTGGCGAAGCCGACGCGCAGCTTGCGCTGGAGCATGGACGTCGAGCCGAACTGCGTGGTGACCACCAGTTCGGCCGCCTGGCACAGCAGGTCGAGGTCGTCGCCGATGTCCTCGTCGATCTCCTTCTTCTGCTTGGTGCCCACGGTGACGTCGTCCCGGAAGACCGGCGCCATCTGGTCCTTGCAGTGCTGGACGACGACGGCGACCTCTTCCTCGGTCACGAACGCACCCTGCATACGGGTCGGTTTGTTCGCGCCCATCGGCAGGAACAGACCGTCGCCCTTGCCGATGAGCTTCTCGGCGCCGGGCTGGTCGAGGATGACGCGGGAGTCGGCCAGGGACGAGGTCGCGAAGGCGAGCCGCGAGGGCACGTTGGCCTTGATCAGACCGGTGACGACGTCGACCGAGGGGCGCTGCGTGGCCAGCACCAGGTGGATACCGGCAGCGCGCGCGAGCTGCGTGATACGCACGATCGCGTCCTCGACGTCCCGCGGCGCGACCATCATCAGGTCGGCGAGCTCGTCGACAATCACCAGCAGGTACGGGTACGGCTGGAGTTCCCGTTCACTGCCCTCGGGCAGCTTCACCTTGCCGTTGCGGATCGCCTCGTTGAAGTCGTCGATGTGCCGGAAGCCGAACGCGGCCAGGTCGTCATACCTGAGGTCCATCTCCCGTACGACCCACTGGAGCGCCTCGGCGGCCCGCTTCGGGTTGGTGATGATCGGCGTGATCAGGTGCGGAATGCCCTCGTAGGCGGTCAGTTCGACGCGCTTGGGGTCGACGAGGACCATCCGGACGTCCTCGGGGGTCGCGCGGACCATGACGGACGTGATCAGACAGTTGATGCACGAGGACTTACCGGAACCGGTGGCTCCGGCGACCAGGATGTGCGGCATCTTCGCGAGGTTGGCGGTGACATAGCCGCCCTCGACGTCCTTGCCGAGCGCGACCAGCATCGGGTGGTCGTCCTCGGACGCGTCCGCCAGGCGCAGCACGTCACCGAGGTTGACCATCTCCCGGTCGGTGTTCGGGATCTCGATGCCGACCGCCGACTTGCCGGGGATCGGACTGATGATCCGCACGTCCGGGCTGGCGACGGCGTACGCGATGTTCTTGGTGAGCGCGGTGATCCGCTCGACCTTCACCGCGGGGCCGAGCGTGACCTCGTAACGGGTGACCGTCGGTCCGCGCGTGAAGCCCGTGACGTCGGCGTCCACCTTGAACTCGGCGAAGACCTGGCGCAGGGAGTCGACGACCGCGTCGTTGGCGGCGCTGCGCGCCTTGCCGGGTCCGCCGCGGGCGAGGAGGTCGAGCGAGGGCAGGGAGTAGGTGATGTCGCCGGACAGCTGGAGCTGCTCGGCGCGCGGCGGCAGGTCGCGCGCCTCCTCGGGGGCCGCCTTGGTCAGGTCGGGTACGGCCTGCTCGACCGCGAGCTTCTCCTGCCGGGGCCGCCGCGCCGGGGCCGGGACGGGGGTGGGGGTCGGTGTCGGTGTCGTGTCCTCGCGGTCGCCGATGCTCACGCCCTGGGTGAGGTCGGCCACCAGTGGAGAGGGCGGCATGCCGTGCAGCACGGCGCCGTCGAGGTCGGCGGCGGCCGCCGCGGCGATGTCCACGGCGTCCAGCTGCCGGTCCATCGCGGGCTGCGGCACCGCGGAACGCCTGGGGCGGCCGCGGCGCTTGGCGAGGGCCTCGTGCTCGGCGCCGTCGGGGTCGTAGTCCTGGGGGGCGCTCCGGCGCCTGCGGGGGCGCGCGGGCAGCGACTCGCGCCACTGGTCTTCGTAGCGCTCGTCGTCCTCGGTGAGGTCGTCCTCCACGGGATCGTGTACGACACCGAGCCGCACGCCGAGGGCCCGCAGCCGCTGCGGGATGGCGTTGACCGGGGTGGCGGTGACGACGAGCAGCCCGAAGACCGTGAGCAGGACCAGCAGCGGTACGGCGAGGACCTTGCTCATCGTGTACGTCAGCGGGGTCGCCGCGCCCCAGCCGATGAGGCCACCGGCATCCCTTATCGCCTGCATGCCGTCACTGCGTGCGGGTGAACCGCAGGCGATGTGGACCTGGCCGAGCACGCCGATGACGAGCGCGGACAGGCCGATCACGATGCGGCCGTTGGCCTCGGGCTTCTCGGGGTGGCGGACGAAGCGCACCGCGATGACCGCGAGCAGTATCGGCACGAGCAGGTCGAGACGCCCGAAGGCGCCGGTCACCAGGATCTCGACGAGGTCGCCGACGGGACCGCGCAGATCGGCCCAGGTGCCGGCGGCGACGATCAGCGCGATGCCGAACAGCAGGAGTGCCACGCCGTCCTTGCGGTGCGCCGGGTCGAGGTTCCTCGCGCCCTGCCCTATGCCGCGGAAGACGGCGCCCACGGCATGCGCGAGCCCGAGCCAGAGGGCGCGCACGAGCCGGTAGATGCCCCCGGTGGGGCTCGGCGCCGGCTTCGGCGGCGGGGCCGACTTCTTCGCCGCGGCCTTCTTCGCGGCGGCCTTCTTCGCCGGTGCCTTCGCGGGAGCGGCCGCCTTCTTGGCTGGCTGCTTCTTGGCTGCGGAGGGACGTGAGGCCATGGAAGTGAGATTACCGGTGGAGACGACAGTGGACACGCGTGCCGGGTGCTTCACCCGATCGTGTCGCCCTTTCCGGGGCGCAAAACTGACGCGCCCTCATGCGCAACTGCGGCCGAGGCGGGCGTCAGTTCTGCGTGGGGACCGAGGGGGCACCGGTGCCCGTGCCCGGTTCCAGGGCGTCGAGTGCGCGGCGCAACCCGGTGAGTTTGCGTTCGAGATGGGCCGCAGTGGCCACCGCGGCCGCGTCCGCGGAGTCGTCGTCCAGCTGCTTGGACAGCGCCTCGGCCTGCTCCTCGACGGCAGCGAGACGCGCGGAAAGTTCGGCGAGCAGCCCCGCCGACTCCTTGCCGGCGCCGACCGCGCCCTTGCCGCCGCCCTCCAACTGGAGCCGCAGCAGCGCCGCCTGCTCCCGCAGCTGGCAGTTCTTCATGTACAGCTCGACGAACACGGACACCTTCGCGCGCAGCACCCATGGGTCGAACGGCTTGGAGATGTAGTCGACCGCGCCCGCCGCGTATCCGCGGAAGGTGTGGTGCGGGCCGTGGTTGATCGCGGTGAGGAAGATGATCGGGATGTCCCGGGTCCGCTCCCGCCGCTTGATGTGCGCGGCGGTCTCGAAACCGTCCATGCCCGGCATCTGAACGTCCAACAGAATGACCGCGAAGTCGTCCGTGAGCAGTGCTTTGAGCGCTTCCTCCCCGGACGATGCCCGCACCAGCGTCTGATCGAGCGCAGAGAGGATGGCCTCCAGCGCCAGCAGATTCTCCGGCCGGTCATCGACCAGGAGGATCTTGGCCTTCTGCACCATGGCCCGCCCTCCTCGCCCCGGCGGTACACCGGGCGCCGCCCCAGGGGACGACTCCCTATCGCCGCCCGTCCTTGTGCCGGTCATCGTAGCCGCACCCCGACCGTCGCCACACCCTGTCACCGCGATGTCACTGTGCACGTAGCAGAAACGCAGCGGGAGACCAGAAGGTTCCCCGAATCTCGCACTTCTACACGGGTTCGGCCACCCTGAGTCAACAACTCCGCTCGTACACCGAAGGTTCCCACAGCGTTCGCCCCGAGCCCGCGCGCCCCCGTCACTCCTCTCGCATCCACTGCCGCATCACCGCCAGCAGGTGGTCGGGATCGACCGGCTTCGTCACATAATCGGATGCACCCGACTCGATTGCCTTCTCCCGGTCGCCCTTCATGGCCTTCGCGGTCAGCGCGATGATCGGCAGCCCGGCGAACTGCGGCATCCTGCGGATCGCCGTGGTCGTCGCGTACCCGTCCATCTCGGGCATCATGATGTCCATCAGCACGACCGCCACGTCGTCGTGCTGCTCCAGTACCTCGATGCCCTCGCGGCCGTTCTCGGCGTACAGCACGGACAGGCCGTGCTGCTCCAGAACACTGGTGAGCGCGAACACATTGCGGATGTCGTCGTCGACGATCAGCACCTTCTCGCCGCCGAACCGCACCACGCGGTGCGCCTTGGGCGCCGCGAGCTGATCGCCGACCGTCCACGCCTCCGTCCGCTCCTCGGCCCCCGGAGCGCCCCGCCGGCGGCGCCGGAAGAGGGCGGCGGCGCCGTTCTGCGTCTCCTGGTACGACTTCACCTCGGCCGGCGTCTCGACGTCCGCATGGGCCAACTCGGCCAGCTGCGCCGCGGAGGCGACCAGGTCGCCCGTCTCCAGCGCGGGCACCGGCTGCTGATAGCCCTGCGGCGGCAGTTCGCTCGGGTGCAGCGGCAAATACAGCGTGAACGTCGAACCTCGTCCCGGCTCGCTCTGCGCATGGATCTCACCACCGAGCAGCTGTGCGATCTCCCGCGAGATCGACAGCCCGAGGCCCGTGCCACCGTACTTGCGGCTGGTCGTGCCGTCCGCCTGCTTGAAGGCCTCGAAGATCACCCGCATCTTGCTCGCCGCGATTCCGATACCGGTGTCGGTCACGGAGAACGCGATCAGCTCCGCGTCCGGGTCGTTGACCGACCCCGCCTCCAGCAGCTGCTCCCGGATCGCCATCGGCACACCCGCGCCGGCCGGCCGGATCACCAGCTCCACCGACCCGGAGTCGGTGAACTTCACCGCATTGGACAGCAGGTTGCGCAGCACCTGCAGGAGGCGCTGTTCGTCGGTGTGCAGCGTGGCCGGCAGCTCCGGCGACACCCGCACGGACAGATCCAGGCCCTTCTCGGCGGTCAGCGGCCGGAAGGTGGCCTCCACGTAGTCGACGAGCTGGACCAGCGCGATACGCGTCGGGGAGACGTCCATCTTGCCCGCCTCGACCTTCGACAGATCGAGGATGTCGTTGATCAGCTGGAGCAGGTCGGAGCCGGCGCCGTGGATCGTTTCGGCAAACTCGACCTGCTTCGGGGAGAGGTTGCCCTCGGCGTTGTCGGCGAGCAACTTGGCCAGAATCAGCAGCGAGTTGAGCGGCGTACGCAGCTCGTGCGACATGTTGGCGAGGAACTCGCTCTTGTAGCGCATCGACACGGCGAGCTGCTCCGCGCGCTCCTCCAGGACCTGCCGCGCCTCCTCGATCTCGGTGTTCTTCACCTCGATGTCGCGGTTCTGCTGGGCCAGCAGCTCGGCCTTCTCCTCCAGTTCGGCGTTGGACGACTGGAGCGCCTTCTGCCGGTTCTCCAACTCGGCCGACCGCTCCCTCAGTTGCTCGGTCAGCTCCTGCGACTGCTTCAGCAGCACCTCCGTCTTGGTGTTGACGGAGATGGTGTTGACGCTGGTCGCGATCATCTCGGCGATCTGGTTGAGGAAGTCCTTCTGGATCTGCGTGAACGGCGTGAAGGAGGCCAGTTCGATGACGCCGAGCACCTTGCCCTCGAACAGCACCGGCAGCACGATCACCTGTGCGGGCGGGGCCTCGCCGAGCCCGGAGGAGATCTTCAGATAGCCGCTGGGCGCGTTCTCCACCAGGATCGTGCGTTTCTCCTGGGCGGCCGTCCCGATCAGCGCCTCACCGGGCCGGAACGACGTCGGCATGGAGCCCATCGAGTAGCCGTACGAACCGAGCATGCGCAACTCGTACGCGTCCTCGCCCTCCGTACTCGGGTCCTTGCCGTCGACCAGCGGCATGGCGAGGAAGAACGCGCCGTGCTGCGCGGAGACCACCGGGGTCAGCTCGCTCATGATCAGCGAGGCCACGTCGTCCAGGTCGCGGCGGCCCTGCATCAGCGCGGAGATGCGGGCGAGGTTGCCCTTGAGCCAGTCCTGCTCCTTGTTGGCGATGGTGGTGTCGCGCAGGTTGGCGATCATCTTGTTGATGTAGTCCTGCAGCTCCTGGATCTCGCCGGACGCGTCCACGTCGATCTTCAGATTCAGGTCGCCGCGGGTCACCGCGGTCGCCACGCGCGCGATGGCGCGCACCTGCCGGGTCAGGTTTCCGGCCATCTCGTTCACGGACTCGGTGAGGTCGCGCCAGGTGCCGTCCACGTCACGCACCCGTGCCTGGCCGCCGAGCTGTCCCTCCGTGCCCACCTCGCGGGCGACCCGAGTGACCTCCTCGGCGAAGCTGGACAGCTGATCAACCATGGTGTTGATCGTCGTCTTGAGTTCGAGGATCTCACCACGGGCGTCAATGTCGATCTTCTTCGTCAAGTCGCCCTTGGCGATGGCCGTGGTCACCATGGCGATGTTGCGCACCTGACCGGTCAGGTTGGACGCCATCTGGTTCACCGACTCGGTGAGGTCCTTCCAGGTGCCCGCCACACCCGGCACATGCGCCTGACCGCCGAGGATGCCGTCCGTGCCCACCTCACGGGCCACCTTGGTGACCTGGTCCGCGAACGAACTCAGCGTCTTGACCATGGTGTTGATGGTGTCGGCGAGCTGGGCCACCTCGCCCCGCGCCTCGATCGTCACCTGCCGCGTCAGATCGCCGTTGGCGACGGCCGCCGAGACCTGGGAGATGTTGCGCACCTGCATGGTCAGGTTGTTGGCCATCAGGTTCACGTTGTTGCTGAGGTCCTTCCAGATGCCCGTGACACCCGGAACGTGCGCCTGACCGCCCAGGATGCCCTCCGTGCCCACCTCACGGGCCACCCGGGTCACCTGCTCGGCGAAACTGGACAGCTGATCAACCATGGTGTTGACCGTCGTGACGAGCTCAAGGATCTCGCCCTTCGCGTCAACAGTGATCTTCTTGGACAGGTCGCCCTTGGCGACCGCGGTCGTGACCTCGGCGATGTTGCGGACCTGGATGGTCAGGTTGTTCGCCATGAAGTTCACGGACTGCGTGAGGTCCTTCCAGGTGCCCGCGACCCCCTGCACCTCGGCCTGACCGCCCAGGATGCCCTCGGTACCCACCTCGCGGGCCACCCGCGTGACCTCCTGGGCGAACGACGACAGCTGGTCGACCATCGTGTTCAGGGTGTTCTTGAGCTCCAGGATCTCCCCGCGCGCGTCCACGGTGATCTTCTGGGAGAGGTCACCCCGGGCCACCGCCGTCGCGACCTGGGCGATGTTGCGCACCTGGGCGGTGAGGTTGCCCGCCATGCCGTTCACGGAGTCCGTCAGGTCACGCCACACACCGGCCACACCGGGCACCTGCGCCTGCCCGCCGAGACGGCCGTCCGTGCCCACCTCGCGGGCCACCTTGGTCACCTGGTCGGCGAAGGCGGAGAGCTGGTCGACCATCGTGTTGATCGTGTTCTTCAGCTCGAGGATCTCGCCGCGCGCGTCGACGTCGATCTTCTGGGACAGGTCGCCCCGGGCCACCGCCGTCGTCACCTGGGCGATCTGCCGCACCTGCGAGGTCAAATTCCCCGCCATGAAGTTGACGGAGTCGGTCAACTCCTTCCATGTGCCCGAGACGCCGTCCACCCGGGCCTGACCGCCCAGCCGGCCCTCCGTGCCCACGTCCCGGGCCATGCGCGTGACCTGGTCGGCGAAGCTCGACAGCTGGTCCACCATCGTGTTCACGGTGTTCTTCAGCTGGAGCATCTCGCCGGAGACGTCGACCGTGACCTTCTGCGACAGATCACCGTTGGCCACCGCCGTGGTCACCTGGGCGATATTGCGGACCTGGCCGGTGAGGTTGCGGAATGCAGTGTTGACGGAGTCCGTCAAGTCCTTCCAGGTACCGGCCGCGCCCGGCACCTGCGCCTGACCGCCCAGCTCACCCTCGACACCGACCTCCCGCGCCACGCGCGTGACCTCGGCACCGAACGACGACAGCTGGTCGACCATCCCGTTGACGGTGTTCTTCAGCTCCAGCATCTCGCCGGCCACGTCGACCGTGACCTTCTGCGACAGATCACCACTGGCAACCGCCGTCGTCACGGCGGCGATGTCCCGCACCTGCGTGGTCAGGTTCCGGAAGACCGTGTTGACGGAGTCCGTCAGGTCCTTCCAGGTGCCCGCGGCACCCGGCACATTGGCCTGACCGCCGAGCCGTCCCTCGGCACCGACCTCGTTGGCCACGCGCGTGACCTCGTCCGCGAAGATCCGCAGCGTCTCGGTCATCTGGTTGATCGTCTCGGCGAGCTGAGCGACCTCGCCACGTGCCGGGACGGTCACCTTCTGCGACAGGTCACCGCTGGCGACGGCCGTGGTGACCTGGGCGATTCCGCGCACCTGGGCGGTGAGGTTGCCCGCCATCGTGTTGACGGAGTCGGTGAGCTCCTTCCACACACCGGCCACCCCGGGCACCTGCGCCTGACCGCCCAGAATGCCCTCGGTGCCGACCTCGCGCGCGACCCGCGTCACCTCGGAGGAGAAGGAGGACAGCTGCTCCACCATCGTGTTGACGGTGTTCTTGAGCTCCAGCATCTCGCCGGCCACATGGACGGTGACCTTGCGTGACAGATCACCCCGGGCGACCGCGGTGGTCACCAGGGCGATGTCGCGGACCTGCGCGGTCAGCCGGTTCGCCATCGTGTTGACGGATTCCGTCAGGTCCTTCCACGAACCGGACATACCGCGCACCCGGGCCTGACCGCCCAGCTTGCCCTCGGTGCCGACCTCACTGGCCACACGCGTGACCTCGTCGGTGAACGTCGACAGCTGGTCGACCAGATTGTTGACGGTCCGCCCGACCCTGAGGAACTCACCGCGCAGCGGATGCCCGGTCCCGTCCGGCGCCTGCGTCCGCAGCTCCATCCGCGGCGACAGATCGCCCTCTGCCACCGCCGTCAGCACCCGGCCGACCTCGGAGACGGGCCGTACGAGATCGTCCACGAGCGCGTTGGAGGCGTCGATGGCGGCCGCCCAGGAGCCCTCACAGGCCCCCGTCTCCAGCCGCTCCGTGAGTTTTCCCTCACGTCCGACCATGCGCCGCACGCGCGACACCTCACCCGTCAAATGCAGGTTGCGGTCGGCGACCTCGTTGAAAACCGCGGCGATCTCCGACATCACGCCGTCACCGGACACCGTGAGCCGCTTGCGGAAATTCCCGTCACGCATCGCGACGAGAGCGACCAGCAGACGGTTCAGGGCAGCCGTGTCCACCACCGTCGTCCCGTTGCGCTGCTTGCTCAGGGACTGTCCGCCTTTCGCGCGCGTCTTCGTTCCACGCGTCGCTTCGCCAGACTCCACTGTGTCCCTCCCGCAGGGGTCGACCGTTACTGCCGTGCTCGGGCACTTCTGCTCGGTGTACCGGTTACCTCGGCGTACCGGTTACTGCTGCGTATTTCTGCCAGATGTGTTCCGGCCACACCAGGGGCTGCTGCCCTCCGTACACGGAACACACTCAGTCTGGCCGGACCTTCACCAGAAGCTTGCCCAGTGTTTCACCCCTGCTGAACCCGGCCATAACAGTTCGGCAGCTTCGCACATCGTCCGCACACTCTGAGGGCGTAAACACCGACGACCGGCATCCGATCGGACGGCGAAGGTAAGTAACCTTGCATGCGGCTGTCCAGCCGCACCGGTCCGTCCGGCCTGGGCGGTGGCACGAGAACGAGCGCGCATCGGAGGGGCGGCCGCAGACCATGACCACGGGAGTGATCCCCGGGGGACAGTCCCCGGAGCCGCGTCCGACGGGCACGCAGATGCCGCACCAGCGGCACGAGCAGGTCGGACACGGCGCCCACCACATCGACAACCGGTCGAGGAGTTCTGTGATCACCGCGCGCGCGGCCGCCAACTTCGAGCCCGTCGGACGGTCGGTCGCGACCGCCCGGTCCTTCGTCCGCGACACCCTCCAGGGATGGGGATTCGCCGACATCGTCGACGACGCCGTGGTCCTCACCAGCGAGTTGGTGACCAATGCCGTGGTGCACGCGGGCACCCACGCCGACGTCCTGTGCCTGCGCAGCGAGGACGGCGTACGCATCGAAGTGGCCGACCGCTACCCGGAACGCGAGGTCCCGCTCCAGAGCTCGGCCGTCAACATGGGCAGCCCCGACCGCGAGGGCGGCCGGGGCCTGCAGCTCTGCGCCGCCCTGGCCGGCCGCTGGGGCGTGGAGTACACGCCCACCCACAAGAACGTCTGGTTCCAACTCGACCTCCCGGAGCGCCCGCTGGGCACCCGGGCCGCGGGCCCGTCCCTCCCCGCCGACCTCCTCCCGCTCGCCGACGGCAGGGTCCGCGTCGCGGTCGTCCAGATCGACCGCAAGGGCTCCGTCAGCGCCTGGAACGAGGACGCCGAGGAACTTTTCGGCCATCCTGCCGACCAGGTCACCGGCAGGCCGCTCACCGACCTCGCGGCCTGGCCGCACACCCCGGGCACCGGCACCGGCATCGCGGAGGCGCTCCAACTCTCGCGCTGGGAGGGCAGTTACGGAATCCGGGGCGCGGACGGCCGGGTGACGCCGGTGTACGCCTCCCACCTCCGCGTCCGCGACACCGGCGGCGAGCCCTCCACGGTCTGCCTCCTGGTACGGGACCACGAACGCGCGGTCCTCCAGACGCCGTTGCGCGTCCCGGCCTCCGACGCGCCCGCCTCCTCCGATGGACAGAGCACCGACCCCTTCGAGGTGTTCATCGGCTCCCCCGCCCCGGACGACCTCGACGGCCTCCTCCAGCGCACGGTGGAGCGCGCCCGGGACATGCTCGACGGCGACTCCGCGTTCCTCCTGCTGGCCACGGACGACGAAACGGAGCTGGAGGTCCGCGCCTCCACCGGCCTGCCCTCCGCCCGCCAGCGCTTCGCCCGAGTCCCCGTCGAGGCCGGCCCCGGCCGCTACGGCTCCGCCCGGATGCCGGCCGTACACGACGACCTGGCGGCCGTACCGGGCGCCGTCCCGTTGCTGAACGCCACGGGCATGCGCTCGGTCGTCACGGTTCCACTGAAGGTCGAGGGCCGTCTGACCGGCTCCCTCGGCGTCGCGGCCGAGGCCCCCAGCAGATACTCCAACGAGGAGGCGCTGCGCCTCCAGTTCGCCGCCGACCGCATCGCCCTGGCCGTCGAATCGGCCCGCCTCGGCGAGCTGGAGCGCCTGCGCCGCGGCTCGCTCAGCTTCCTCGTCGAGGCCTCCGACCTGCTCGCCGGAACCCTGGACCGCGACCAGACCCTGGCCCTGATGGCCCAGATGACGGTCCCCACCCTCGCCACCTGGTGCGCCGTCTACACCATCGCCGACCAGGCTTCCGAGCCGTATCTGTCGTACGTCCTGCACGAGGACGAGGAACTCATCGACGGCATCAAGTCGTTGCTCTCCAAGATTTCCCCGCCCGACCCGGTACCCACGCCCGGTGCCCGCGTCTGGACGGCTCCCGGCGAGGCCGCCCACGAAGCCGCCCTGCGCAGCTCGATGCGCAGCCTCGGCCTGACCGGCGGCCCGACCCACCAGGTCGCCTCGGGCATCGGCCCGACCCTCGCGACGGCCTCCGCGGTCGGCGGCGAGACGGTCGTCCTGCCGCTCGTCGCCCGCAACCGCGTCATCGGCATGCTGACGCTCGGCAAGCCGACCGACGAACACTTCCGCCAGGAAATCCTGGAACTGGCAGAGGACTTGTCCCGCCGGGCCGCCCTGGCCCTGGACAACGCCCGCCTCTACTCGGAGCGCACGGCCATCAGCCAGTCCCTCCAGCGCAGCCTCCTGCCACCGGGACTCCCGACCATCGAGGGCGTCGAGGTCGAGGTCATCTACCGCGCGGCCGGCGAGGGCAACGAGGTCGGTGGTGACTTCTACGACGTCTTCCCGATCCGCGACGGCGCCTACGGCTTCGCCATCGGCGACGTCTGCGGTACGGGCCCCAACGCGGCGGCGGTGACGGGCCTGGCCCGGCACGCCCTGCGCCTGCTGGCCCGCGAGGGCCTCAGCGGCCCGGCCGTCCTGGAGCGCCTGAACTCCGCGATCCTCGACGAGGGCGCCCGCAGCCGCTTCCTGACGCTCCTGTACGGCGAGATGCGCCCCCAGGAGGACGGCAGCGCGGAACTGAAGGTCGTCTGCGCCGGCCACCCGCTGCCGCTGCGCCTGCGCCAGGACGGCACGGTGGAGGCCGCGGCCGAACCCCAGCCACTGCTCGGTGTCATCGAGGACCTGGAGCTGTACGAGCAGACGGTCACCCTCGACCCGGGAGATGTCCTGCTCTGCGTCACGGACGGTGTCACTGAGCGCCGCGAGGGCAGCCGCATGCTGGGCGACGACGGCCTCGCCGACGTCCTCACCACGTGCACCGGCCTCACGGCGGGAGCGGTCGCGGCACGCATCATGCGCGCGGTGGAGCGCTTCGCCTCCGACGCCCCGTCCGACGACATGGCAATCCTGGCGATGCGGGTACCCGGCCTCCACGTGGACTAGGACCAGGGCCGCACCGGGGCATGAAAAAGGCCCCGCCCATGTGGGCGGGACCTTTTGGCTGAGCCCCCAAACGGAATCGAACCGTTGACCTTCTCCTTACCATGGAGACGCTCTGCCGACTGAGCTATAGGGGCCTGTCACCTTTTGAGGTTTCCCTCGCGGCAACGGAATAGATCATACCCCGAACAGAGCCGTGTTCCCAAACCCGTTCAGTGATCGTCAGAAGGCGGGCTGAAGAAGTCCCCCGAGGGCATTGCACGCGGATACGACCCGCTGCATTTCCCGCTTCGTCAACGACGCGTCCACGGGCAGCGCCAGCGTCTCGTCCGCGGCCCGCTCGGTCTCCGGCAGCGACACACACCGCCGGTACTCCGGCAGCCGGTGCACGGGCGTCTTGACCGGCACCCGGCATTCAACTCCCTTGGCCCGCACGGCGCGCGCGAAGGCGTCACGGTCCGGCCGCCCGTTCCCGGGCACCCGCACGACGTACTGCTGGTACGTGTGTCCGTCACCGCCGTCGGGGGTCCATACGCCCCGCAGCTTGCCGTCCAGGAACGCGGCACGCTCCCTGCGCTGCGCGATCTCGTCGTACGGCGCCTCGGACTCCCCCTGCTCCAGCACCAGGAGCCCGTGCCGCTGCCCGACACCGTGCAACCGCGCGATGTCGGCCCGCCGTCCGAAGCGGTGGACGACAACAACGGCCGCGGAGCGGGGAGTTATGGCCGCTTCGACGGCCGACACGTCCAGGCAGTACGTCACCGGGTCTATGTCGGCGAACACCGGGAGCGCGCCGGCCAGCGTCACGGCCTCGGCGACTTCCACGTTCCCGAAGGCCGGCACGACGACCTCGTCACCGACTCCGACGCCGGCGGCCCTGAGCATTGCAGCAGTACCCATGCTGTGGATGCTCCGGCCGGAACGTGAACGTCAAGTTACGCATACCAGAAAAGGGTCGGTCCCCGAACCGAAGTTCGGGGACCGACCCTTTCAAAATTAGTTCGGCGGTGTCCTACTCTCCCACAGGGTCCCCCCTGCAGTACCATCGGCGCTGTGAGGCTTAGCTTCCGGGTTCGGAATGTAACCGGGCGTTT
>NZ_JBIAWG010000001.1:809721-944279 GCF_042895285.1 Streptomyces sp. NPDC001406 | reverse complement strand
GGGTCCGGGCGACCTTCAGACCACGGCCACCACCGCCGAACGCGGCCTTGATCGCGATCGGCAGGCCGTGCTCCTGGGCGAAGGCCACGACCTCCTGGGCACCGCCCACCGGGTCCGGCGTGCCGGCCACCAGCGGGGCGCCGGCGCGCTGCGCGATGTGACGGGCCGCCACCTTGTCACCCAGATCACGGATGGCCTGCGGCGGCGGGCCGATCCAGATCAGACCCGCGTCCAGGACCGCCTGCGCGAACTCGGCGTTCTCGGAGAGGAAGCCGTATCCGGGATGGATGGCGTCCGCGCCGGACTCACGGGCGGCGTTCAGGACCTTCTCGATGTCCAGGTAGCTGGTGGCCGGAGTGTCACCGCCCAGGGCGAACGCCTCATCCGCGGCGCGGACATGCAGAGCGTCCCGGTCCGGGTCGGCGTAGACGGCCACGCTCGCGATCCCGGCGTCCCGGCAGGCCCGGGCCACGCGGACAGCGATTTCGCCACGGTTGGCGATGAGCACCTTGGAGATCATCGACGGGCCCTCCAGGATCCGGCCGGGAGGCAGCCCTCTTGGTGCGTACGGTCCCAACCCGCTCGACGCGGGGCGGGATCCAGCGGTTCCGGCGTGTTGTGCTCGCCGCCGATGAGTACGGCGATCAGTGCCGCGAGATCCTCCGGGTCCGGTTCTCCTCGGACAACCGTCAGATGCAGCACGGGTGTTGTCGTGTCGCGTGTTGTCGTCATGGTCATCACACCGGCGGGTTGCCGTGCTTGCGCGACGGCAGGTCGGCGTGTTTGGTGCGGAGCATGTCCAGTGCGCGGATCAGGATCGAGCGGGTCTCCGCCGGGTCGATCACGTCGTCCACGAGGCCGCGTTCGGCTGCGTAGTAGGGGCCCATCAGTTCGCTCTGGTATTCCTTGATCTTCTGGGTGCGCACCGCCTCCATGTCGTCGGCGGCCGCGATCTCCTTGCGGAAGATGACGTTGGCGGCGCCCTCGGCGCCCATCACGGCGATCTCGTTCGACGGCCAGGCCAGGGACAGGTCGGTGCCGATGGAGCGCGAGTCCATGACGATGTACGCGCCGCCGTAGGCCTTCCGCAGCACCAGGGAGATACGGGGGACGGTGGCGTTGCAGTAGGCGTAGAGGAGTTTGGCGCCACGGCGGATGATGCCGTCGTGCTCCTGGCCGACGCCGGGCAGGAATCCGGGCACGTCGACCAGCGTGACCAGGGGGATGTTGAACGCGTCGCAGAACTGGACGAAGCGTGCGGCCTTCTCGGAGGCCTCGATGTCGAGGACGCCGGCCATGCTGCCGGGCTGGTTGGCGACGATGCCGGTGACATGGCCGTCGAGGCGGGCCAGTGTGCAGATGACGTTGGCCGCCCAGCGCTCGCTGACCTCGAAGTGCTCGCCGTCGTCGACGATCTCCTCGATCACCTTGCGCATGTCGTAGGAGCGGCTGGGGTCGGCGGGCACGAGGCCGATGAGCGCCTCGGTGCTGCGGATCGGCGAGTCCGACGCCGGTGTCCTGGGCGGGAGTTCACGGTTGTTGGAGGGCAGCAGGGACAGGAGGTAGCGGACCTCTTCGAGGCACTGCTCCTCGTCGTCGTAGGCGAAGGCGGCGACGCCCGAGGTGGCCGCGTGGACGTCGGCGCCGCCGAGTTCGTTCTGGCTCACCCGCTCTCCGGTGACCGCCTGTACGACGTCGGGGCCGGTGATGAACATCTGCGAGGTGCCGCGCACCATGAAGACGAAGTCGGTCAGCGCCGGGGAGTAGGCGGCACCGCCGGCGCAGGGCCCGAGCATCACGCTGATCTGCGGGATCACCCCGGAGCAGCGGGTGTTGCGGCGGAAGATGCCGCCGTAGCCGGCGAGTGCGGTGACCCCTTCCTGGATGCGGGCGCCCGCGCCGTCGTTCAGCGAGATCAGCGGGGCGCCCGCGGACTCGGCCATGTCCATCAGTTTGTGGATCTTCTGGGCGTGGGCCTCGCCCAGGGCGCCGCCGAAGATGCGGAAGTCGTGGGCGTAGACGAAGACCGTGCGGCCGTGGACCGTGCCCCAGCCGGTGATGACGCCGTCGGAGTACGGCTTCCTCGCCTCCATGCCGAAGCCGGTCGCGCGGTGCCGGCGCAGTGCCTCGATCTCGGTGAACGAGCCCTCGTCGAGGAGGAGTTCGATCCGCTCGTGGGCGGTCAGCTTGCCCTTGCCGTGCTGGCGTTCGGTGGCGGCCGGGTCGGGGCCCTGCCGGACCAGGGCCTTGAGTTCGGTCAGTTCGTCCAGCCAGGTGCCGAGGTCGCGCACCGGGGCGGCGGGTACGGCGTCGTCTTCGCTCTGGCGCACGATGCGCAACTCCGTGTCCCCGTTCATACCGCGGCGCCGGAGTGGACGAGCTGGTCGCCGGCGAGTGCGACGGTCTTCGCGAGCCTGCGGGCGTCGTGCGTCGTGTGGACCGGTAGGTCGGGCGCGATCCGCCGGCACAGTCCGGACAGCACATTGCCCGGGCCCACCTCGACGAACCGGCCGGCGCCGGCCGCGGTCAGCGTGTGCACCGCGCCGGTCCAGCGGACCCGGCCCGTGAGCTGGCGGCGCAGGCAGTCGCGTATGTCGTCGACCGAGCGGAGCAGATCCGCGGTGACTCCCGAGACCACCGGCACCCGCGGGGCACGCAGTTCGACCGCGGCGAGCTCGGCGGCGAACTCCTCCTCGATTCCGGCCATCAGGCTGGAGTGGAAGGGCGCGCCCACCTCCAGGACGATTGCCCTGACCGCGCCCGCGTCGCGGGCGTCCGCGCACAGCCGCTCCACCGCGCTCTCCTGCCCCGACACGACGACCTGTCCCGGCTCGTTGTCGTTGGCGACCTCGACGACCTGGCCGGTTCCGGCGGCGGCGCGGGCGCACAGGTCCTCCACGGTGGCCAGGTCCAGGCCGATGACCGCCGCCATCCGGCCCGGGACCTGGACGTTGACCCCGGCCATGAGCTCACCCCTGCGGCGCACCAGACGCAGGGCGTCGCGCCAGTCGAGGACGCCCGCGCCGACCAGGGCCGTGTACTCGCCGAGGCTGTGCCCGGCGACGAGGTCGGGCTCAAGGCCCTGACCACGCAGGACGTCCAGGGTGGCGATGCTGGTCAGGAAGACGGCGGGCTGGGTGACGGACGTGTCGCGCAGTGCCTCCTGTGGGCCCTCCCAGCACAGCCGGGACAGCGGCAGCCCGAGGATCTCGTCCGCTGTCCGGTAGTACCTGTCCTTCAGATCCGGCCGCTGTTCCAGCAGATGGAGTCCCATGCCCACCCGCTGCGACCCCTGGCCGGGGAAGACGAATGCGGTCTTTCCCATCACGGCGCACCCCTTTCACGGGAATCGGTTCATGCCTGGGACGCTAGGCAGCAAGAAGGGACCGGGGCCGGGCAATGGCCGGAAACTGACAGGAGGAGTGCGGGAGGAGTGAATTCCGGCGCGCGGCGCCGATTTCATTGTCAGGATGTTGCGTGCGAGCCGGCCGGAATGTCAGCCGGCCTGCCGCTCCTGATCCCGCTCGCCGCGCAGCAGTCCCGCTTCGGCGGCGAACACTCCCGCCTGGAATCGTGAGTTGGCGCCGAGGAGGCGCATGATCTCCGCGACGTGCCGGCGGTAGGTGCGAACCGACATCGACAGTTCACGAGCGGCGACTTCGTCGATGTACCCCTCGCACAGGCAGATGAGTACTTCTTGCGGGAACTCGTGCCGGATTCGGTCCAGGGACAACGGAACCGCACGTTTCCAAGCACCGGCGAACAGCGCGTTGAAGGCCTGGACGACGGCCGGCGCACGCACCCGCGCGGCGTGCGAGGTGCCCCCCTTGACGTGGCGGGTGAGCACGGTGCGGCCGTCGATGATGACGGCCCCGTGCAGCGGTGCGTCGGTGATGCGGATCTCCAGGTCGTGCCGTGGCCGCTTGAGGTCGAGCAGCCCGAACTGCTCGGCGGTGGACTGGGATCCGAGCATGCGGATACGCACGCCGGGCACACTCTTCGGCGCGCGGGAGAGCACGAAGGTCGGCAGCCCGGCACCGGTGCGGTCCGAGGGCAGCACGACGTCGACGCGGCGTTCGGCCAGGCCGAGTTGGTCGGCGAGCGCCTGAAGTGCCGTGTGGGCATCTTCGGTGGTGGTGAGAAGTGAGACGTTTTCCGCCGAGGCGGCCTGATTGTTCGGGAAAACCGAATCGATGAGCGAACGAATCTCCAGAAGCGCGCTTTCTGCTTCGCGGCTGGATTGTGTTGAGAAATCCGCACGATTAGACACTTTGCGTCCACCCCCGTGGTACGGAAAGCATAACTGCAGTCGAGGCCAACACTACATTGGCGCAAAGTTGACAGTCAACGCGTACCATTTTTAGTGAGGATTGAACAAACTGCGGACAGAAACGTGAGGGTTCCTCAGATTTACTATCTGGCCTGACCAGCCCGCTGGAAGCGGTTGCCGCCGTGTTCACGGGGTACGGCCACCGCGGCCACGAGGGGCGCCGGAAGCGCAAGGTCTCGTATCAGCCAGGCGCGTTCCCGCCCCGGCAGCCCCGCCGTCACGAGCGCGTGCCCGGGTTGTTCCGGGCGGACGTCCAGTTCGTCCAGCGGTTTGACGATTCCTGTCCCGACGGCCTTGAGAACGGCCTCCTTACGTGTCCAGCAGCGGAAGAACAATGCGCTGTGGTCGGCCGCGGGGGCCGCCGCGAGCACCGCGCGTTCCCGTGCGGTCAGCGCCTTGCCGCCGACGGTGGCCAGGTCCAGGGGGCGGCGCTGTTCCAGGTCGACGCCGACGGGGAAGCGGGCCACGGCGAGAAGGCCGTGCCCCGCCGTGTGGGACAGGCTGATCCGCGGCGGTGTGCCGGGGCTCAGCAGGGCGGGCGGGCCGTGCTCCCGGTCGCCGCAGTCGGGGCACGGCGCACGGCCGAGCGGCACCGACTGCGGCTGCACACCGAGCACTTCGCCCAGCAGGCCGCGCACGACCGTACGACCGGTGACGAACGCGGCGGCCCGCTCGGGATCCTTGATCCTGGCGGCCCGCTCCCGCTCGGCGGAACTGAGTACGGCCGTGTCGCCGGCCGGGTCCGAGGAGGTCGTACGCCACCACCACACCTGGACTCCCCCGGCCGCGAGGTACTGTTCAGCGCTTGCTCGCGGCAACCGCGACCACCCCGCCGAGCAGACCGAGGACCACGCACAACGGTGAGTACAGCGCGTTGTTCCAGCGATGGAACTCAGTGGTGGCACCGGAGTTGAGCAGGAAGCCGCCGACGCCCCGGCCCAGCAGGACCAGGGCCAGGGCGTAACTGCCGAGCGTGCGCAGCCAGTCGGGGCCGAGCCCGGGAATGGTCTCGTTGACCATCAAGGTGAGCACGGCACCCGCGATCAGGGCGAGGCCGACCAGCGCGGACAGCGCCGGCGGGGGCATGTTCCCGCTGTCGCTGCCGAGGACGGTCCTGGTGAAGGTCACCTTGTCGGCCAGCGGCCAGGGCGAGAACGCCCAGATGAGATGGAGGCCCCCGATCACCACCAGGGCGACGACCAGGACCGCCGGAACCACGGTGCGGACCACCGTCGTCACAGCACGATCCCGCCGTCGATCTGCACCACGGACCCGGTGATGTACCCGGCCCGGTCCGACGACAGGTACGAGACCAGGTCGGCGACCTCGTCGGCCGTGCCCATCCGGCCGAGCGGCACACCCGAGACCATCTTCTTCGAGTACTCCGCGTCGAGCCCCGACACCATGTCCGTCTCGATGAAGCCGGGCGCGACGGCGTTGACCCGGATCCCGTACCGCCCGACCTCCTTGGCCAGCGACTTGGTGAAGCCGATGATGCCGGCCTTGGTGGCGGCGTAGTTGGTCTGCGAGGCGATGCCGTAGACGCCGGCCACCGAGGAGAGGGTGACGATGGACCCGGAGCGGCGCTTGAGCATGTCGAAGGCGGCCGCGCGGCACACGTTGTAGGTGCCGGTGAGGTTGACGTCGACGACCTCGTTCCACTGCTCGTCGGTCATCAGGAGCAGCGGGTTGTCGCGGACGATCCCGGCCGAAGTGACCAGCGCGTCAATGGGGGCGAGCTGTTCGCCGACCTGCTTGACCAGGTCGCGGACGGCGTCGGCCGAGGCCACGTCGGTCTGTACGGCGAGGATCCGGGTGCCGTACCGGGATGCCTCCTTGCACACCTCGTCGGCCGCCGCCGACCGGGAGGTGTAGCAGAAGGCGACGTCGTAACCGTCCTGGGCGAGCCGCAGCACACACGCGCGGCCGATGCCCCGGGAGCCTCCGGTGACCAGGGCCACCTTGGGGGTCTTTTCAGGCACGGGTCAGCTCTCCTTCGGTGGTGTTCTGCCCGTCCGCGGCGAGTTCGCCGCCCGGGCGCATGGTGATGACGATCGAGCCGACGCTCAGCAGCGGCTCCCCGTCGAGCAGGCTCTCGCCCTCGAAGATCAGCGTCGTGCCGACGCTGCGGACATGGCGGACCCGGTGCTCGACCAGGCTTCCGGGGAGGGCCCGGCCATGGACCTGGATGCCGCTGATCGAGCCGAACAGCATGACCAGGTCGGCGAGTTCCTCGGGGGCGACCTGCTCCCAGAGCGCCAGCACCCCGGCAGCCTGGCACCAGGACTCCACCAGCAGGGCGACCGGATAGGCGTGGTCGGCCTCGGCGGCGCCCTCGGGGATCCGCGCGTAGCAGGGCTCGTTGACGGTGATCGCCTTGACGGCGGTGAGGCTCACGCCCGGCTCGACGGCGGTGACCCGGTCGACGAGCAGGATCGGATAGCGGTGCGGCAGGGTGCCCTTGAGCCGGTCGATGCCGATCACGACGCCTCCCGCGGTGCGTAGCCGAGGCGGACCTGCGCGGTCCTGCCCCGCGAGGTGGACAGGACGGCGTGCGCCTTCCACGCTCCGGCCTTGAGCTTCCACTCCAGCTCGACGGTCACGTCGTCGTCGGGGAAGACGGGGCTCAGGAAGCGCACCGACTCCACGGCGACCAGCTCCAGACCGGCCTCCTCGGCGGGCGGGTTGGCGAGCGCCGCGTGATGGACGGTCTCCACCAGGCAGACCCCCGGGAAGATCGGGAAGCCGGGGTAGTGGCCGCGGAAGACCGGCTCGTCCGCACCGACGGTCAGCCGGGTGAGGGCTCCGGAGGGACGGCGTTCGAGCGTGTCGACGGTGTGCTTCAGCGGGGTGGCGAATGCCACGGACATGATGGGCTCAACTCCTTTCGTACGACGGTTGGTCGGCGGTCATCGGTGGCTGGGCACCACATGGGCGACCGAGACGTTGCCCTGCGCGGCGACCCCGATGACGAGCTGCTCGACGAAGGCGTCCCGCAGCAGGGCCGCGACCTGTACGGCGGGCCCCAGGCAGCCGGCGCCCGCGGTGGCCCTGACGGCTCCCTCGCCCAGCGCGGCCTCCACCGTGCGGGTGACGGCGTCGTCCCCGCCGATCAGCCACACCTGCGGGCGCCGGCCGGCCAGTCCGAGGGCCGCGAACGCGGCGGCCAGCGACCGCTCGGCCTGCTCCTGGCCCCGCGCCGACTCGGCCACCGGCGGCGGCAGCAGGAAGCTGCGCACCTGCACCCGACCGTGGGACCGTCCGCCGCGCGCCTCGACCTCCTCCGCCCGCTCGACGACCAGGGCCACGGCCCCGTCCTCGCTGCCGGACGCACCGGGCTCGGACCGGTCGAGCGGGGACTCGGCGGCCCCGGTGAGCAGCCAGCGGGCTCGGCCGGCGCGCAGGGCCCGTACGCCGTGCTGCACCGCTTCGAGGCCCGCCACCCGGGGGCTGTGCACGCCGAGGCTGAACCCCTTGAGGCCGTGCTCCATGGCGACCCGGGAGCCGACCAGGTTGACCGAGAAGTACGGGACCGTGGCCGGGCTGAGCAGCGTCGAGTCGCCGTCGATCACCGTGCGGTCGAACTCGCCCTGCAGCTCGGACATGCCGTTGTTGGTGCCGACGGTGATCGCGCGCCGGTCCTCGGGCACGTCGGCCAGCTGCGCGCCCGTGTCGGTGAGTGCGCGCGCGGTGGCGGCCAGCAGGTACTGGCTCGCCCTGGGCAAGTACTTGTAGCCGCGGCCGAGTTCGGCCCGGTGGTCGAACCAGCCCCGGGTGCGCCGCCCCTCGGGGTCCAGCACGGCCTCGGTGACCACGCCGATGCCGGTCACCACCAGATCAGCGGTCATCGCGGTTCACCCCGCAGCAGGAGGGACATGTTGTTGCCGCCGAAGGCATAGGAGTTGACCATCGCGGTCCGGCCGGCCGGGGTGCCGGCGGCCACGGGGACATGCACCGGGCACTCGGGGTCGGGCGTGGTCACCGGCAGGTTCGGGGCGAGGTGGCCGTGGTGCAGGAAGAGCGCGGCGGCGACCGTGCCGAGGCCGCCGGAGGCGCCGCCGGTGTGCCCGATGAGCGCCTTCAGGCTGTAGAGCGGCAACTCACGGGTGCGCTCGCCGAAGATCTCGTACATCGCCTGGGTCTCGACCAGGTCGTTGAGCCTGGTGCCGGTGGCGTGCGGGACGACGAAGTCGATGTCGTCGGGGGTGGCGTCCGCCTCGGCCAGCGCGTCCCGCATCGCCCGCACGATCTGGGTGCCGTCCGGGTCGAGGCCGGTCGCGTGGTAGGCCTCGCAGCTCCAGCCCGTGCCGGTGAGCGTGGCGTACACCCGGGCGCCGCGGGCCCGCGCGGTCTCGGCGCGTTCGAGTACGACCGCTCCGGCGCCCTCGCCGAGCACGGTGCCGCCCCGGGTCGCGTCGAAGGGCCGGCAGCTTTCCGGGTCGAGTGCGCCGACCTGGTTGAAGGCGGCGTGCGCGACCCTGGAGTAGGTCTCGAAGCCGCCGACGACGACGGCGTCGGCCTCGTCCGCACGGATCATGTCGGCGCCGATGGCCATCGAATAGCCGCTGCCGGAACAGGCGTTGCTGACGGTGCTCGCGGCGCCCGTCGCGCCGAGGTACCGGGCGACGACCGACGCGGTCGAGAACACCGGCGTCCAGGAGTCGTCCGCCGGGAAGCTCTTGTTCGCCCGCCACTGCTCGATGACGTACGCGTCGGCGATGGACGTCCCCATCACGACGGAGGTACGGCCGTCGGCGAGCACGCCGAGCCCCGCGTCGGCCACCGCCTCGCGGGCGACGCTCAGCGCGGCCCGGGTGGCGTCGCCGATCGCGAAGCCGTCGACGGTGGCCGGCTCGGCGGGCAGGGCGCCCTCGGGCAGGAAGTGGAAGTCCCTGATGGGGACGTGGGCCAGGGGGTCCGGGGCCTGCGCCGCGACCGGCGCGGTGGGACGGAGCAGCCCTTGCCAGAAGCTGTCCACCCCCGCGCCGAGCTGACACAGGGCGCCCAGGCCGGTGATGACGACTTCGGTCACCGTCTGTTCTCCCTTTCTACGAGGCTTTCCATGGCTCGGTGGGGTTGCGCCGGCGGCTCTGCGGGGTGGCGCGGCTACAGGAAGAAGATCCGGTCGTACGCGGCCCAGCGGGCCGCGAACTCGCCCGCTGCCACGCACTCCACCCCGCTGATCAGCCGGTCCTCCCCCAGCCCCAGGGCGGCGAGGTCCTCGCGCTCCACCCGGATGCCGACGCCCAGATCGCGCAGCCGCAGCAGATCGGCGCGCGGTGCGTCGAGCGTGTCGATCAGTCGCTTGCCCACCTGGAGCGGCTCGGGGGCCGCCGGGGCGTCGACCGCGTAGGTCACGGCCTCGCCGCGCAGCAGCACGTCCAGCCCCAGTTGCCGGTGGATCTCGATGCCGAGGAAGAGCGCGTCGAAGTACGCGACCTCGACCGCTCCCCGGTAGGCGCGCTCCACGATCGCCAGTGAGGCCATCAGGCCACCCCCATGAACAGCGTCCTGGTGGCGGCGTGGACATGGCCGCCGAAGGTGTGCGGCGCCCGCATGCGCACCTCGGGGATGTGCCCGGTGGCGCCCCGGTGCTCGCTGCAGGCCCGGCAGCCGAACCAGTGCAGCCGCCCGGGGAAGGTCTCCAGGAGTTCCCGGATCAGTACGACGGTGGTCGGGTACTCGGCGTAACGGTCGAGCAGATTGGCCGGCTTGGCCTCACCGAGCGCCTCCTGGCTGAGCATGGTGCTGTAGCCGCAGGCCCAGACCTGGACGCTCGCGCCGCGTTCCAGCAGGGCCTGGAGCAGCCGGAAGACCGAGGTGGTGAGCTCGCCGGTGTGCGGTGGGCCCATCACGACGAGCAGGACGTCCGTCTGCGGGGTGCGGGCCATCAGTGCCACACCACCCTGGTGTCGGGGGCGAGCAGTTCGCCCGCCACCTCGTCCATCCCGACCAGCCGTGCCTGTGCGGGCAGTCGGTCCGCGTCCAGGCCGCGCTGGGCCAGCGCATAGCGGTCGACCCACAACTCGGCGCCGCAGGAAAGGAGTTCGTCCAGTGCGGGCTGTGCTCCGGGCAGTGCGGCGGTGACGCCCTCCTGGACGAGGACCAGCCGGACCGGGTGGCCGGAGCGTGCCAGCGTCGTCGCGTCGCCGAGGAAGCGGGCGCCGGCCGGTCCCGAGGCGGGTCCGGACGACTCGATCAGCACGAAGTCGGGCACGGGGGTCACTCGCCCCGCAGCGCCGTGAGGACGTGCTCGTCGAAGGGGACGAGGGCCCAGTCCTTGCGGTCGGAGAACACCGCGTAGCCGTGCACGATGGTGCCGGTGGCGGTGGGGATGAGCTTGCCGTCGCGGATGACGTAGCAGTCCATCCGCGAGGTGTAGGTGAGGTCCTTGAAGATGTCCTCGACGGTGAAGACGATGTGCAGCTCCTCCTCCATCAGCGCCTCGTCCAGGAAGCGGATCTTGGAGTGCGGGACCACGGGGATCCACTTGCGCTCGTCGAGGAGGGTCTTGATGGAGATGCCGCGGTGGGCGACGAAGCGGTCCTTGGCCTCCTCCATCAGCCGCAGATAGCCGGACATCTGCAGGCGCTCGTTGTTGTGGCAGTACGGGTAGGCGATCCGCCAGCGCCAGGCGATGGCGTTGCTGCCCTCGACGAGTTCCTTGAGCAGCGGGTCCGTCGCGTGGGTGGCGGTCAGACCGAGGTCCGCGCTCGGGACGAGTTCGGCGTCCCGCGCCGGCTCGGCGGTCGCGATCCGCTCGACGGTGTACGGGGCCAGCTCGGCCGGGACCGAGTCGGCGGGGTCGACGTAGCGCTCGCGGCGCAGGGCGACCCGCACCTTGGCGGTGACGTCCTTGTTCTTGCCGTCCTTGGAGAGGGTGACCGCGAAGGTCAGCGCGGTGCCGTCGCCGGTGGGGCGGACGGTGGCGGTGGCCGTCTCGTCCAGGTGGAAGGCGTTGAGGATACGGGTGTCCAGCTCGGCGAGCTCCAGGCCGAGGCCGTACTCCTCGAACAGGATGCGCGAGGACAGCTCCGCGGCGCGGAAGTGGGCGAGTACGGCCTCCTCGACCAGGTAGTTGACGTGCTTGAAGCCGATCCAGGTGTTGATGTTGTTGCCCTCGTAGCGGGGGCGCACCTCGGTCTCGGTGGCCGCCGTGGTGAGCGCGGCCAGCTTTTCGGTAAGTGATGCGAATGCCATCGGAATTACCCGTTCCTTTTCTGGTCCAGTGACTGGGCCATGGCCCTGCGGACGCAACGAAACGTAGGGGCAACACCAAGTTGTGCCCGGGGTCTTGACAGCTTCCTGCAGGTGGTGTCCGGGGTTATGTACCAGGGCGTTTCAGCTTCCTGCCGGTTCGCCGTTCCGGCGGATTCCCCGGCCTAATGTCGCCCCCGGAAACAGGGGTTTGCGCAGACGGGGAGTTGTGCACGGTGACTGAGATCGCCATGACCGGCCTGGGCGTGGTCTGCCGGCTGGGCCGAGGAGTCGAGACGTTCTGGGCGGGGGTACAGGCCGGTTCCACCGCCGTCGCCGACCGGGTGCCGGACCCGGATCTGAAGGTTCCGCTGCCGCTGTACTACCTGGTGCCGGGCGAGGCCTCGGATGCGGCGCCCGCGACCCGCTACACCGGGGACGCCGGTCTGGAGGCGTACGCCGATGCCGGGCTCGACGGGGTGCCCGCGTCCCGCATCGCCGTGGTGATGGGGTCGAGCGTCGGCGATGCCCGGCAGGTCGAGCGGGCCCGCGCGGGGCAGGTGCCGCCGGTGGCGGACGCCTCGCCGCCGTTCGTGCTGGCCTCGGAGCTCGCCGCCCGGATCGGCGCCGGAGCCGGAGCGGTCAACCTCAGCAACGCCTGTGCGGGCAGCGGGTACGCCATCGCGATGGGCGCGGAGTTGATCCGCTCGGGCGAGGCCGACGTGGTGATCGCGGGCGGGGCCGAGGCCTACTCCCGGGTGACCGTCGCCGCCTTCAACCAGATGGGCGCCCTGGCCCCCGACCGGCCCCGCCCCTTCGCCCACGACCGGGCCGGGGTCGTACTCGGCGAGGGCGCGGGAGCCGTCGTACTCGAATCCGCCGACCATGCGCGGGCGCGCGGCGCCCGGCCCTACGCGACGCTCGCGGGCGCCGGCTGGAGCTGCGACGCCGCCCACCCCACCGCGCCCGACCCCACGGGCGCCCAGGCCGGACGGGCGATGCGGGCGGCGCTGGAGGAGGCGGGGTTCGGCCCGGACGAGGTCACGCTGATCGTGCCGCACGCGACCGGGACCAGGCTCAACGACAGCACCGAGGCCGCCGCGATGGGCGCGGTCTTCGGTGCCCGGCTCGGCGCGATCCCGCTGCACAACCTCAAGGCGGTCGTCGGCCATCTGGCGGGCGGGGCAGGGGTGTTGGGCACGGTTTTCGCGGCCCTCTGCTTCCACCACGGCACGGTCCCCGGCAATCCGGCGACGACCGCGATCGACCCCGAGTGCCCGGTTCACCTGCCCACCGGGCCCACCGAACTCCGCTTTGGAGTCGCGCTGGTGAACGCCTACGCCTTCGGCGGCAACAACATCTCCCTGGCCCTGACCGGAGCACCCTCATGACCTTCGTCGTATCGGCGCTCGACGCCATCGCCCCGCCGCGGCCCGGCGCGACCGGCTGGTTCGACCAGCGGGCCGAACTCGGCCGTGGCTACCGGCACCTGCCGCCGTCCGCCCAGTATCTGCTGGCCGCGGTCAAGCGGACGCTGGCCCAGGACGGCATCGGTGACGCACTGCTCGCCGTCCCAGAGGAGCGGCGTGCGGTCGCGGTCGGCACCAACCATGCGGTGGCCGGCATCCACGCGGAGATCGACCGGGCCACGGTCGACGGTGAGGCGCACCTGCTCTCGCCGACCGCCGTCCCCTACTTCTCGCCGAACCTCATAGCGAGCCGGGTCGCCATGGAGCACGCGCTGAAGGGCTTCAGCCTGGCCGTGCACACCCCGCGCACCGCCGCTCTGGAGGCCCTCCAGGCCGGGCTGCGCGCGCTGCGCTCGGGGCGGGCCGACTGGCTGCTGGCCGGGGCGACCGAGGCGGTGCCGCCGGAGTCGGACAAGGCGGCGGTGACCGTGCCGGGTGCGGCCGAGGAGGGTGCGCTCGCCCTGGTCGTAGAGCCGGAGGTGGCGGTATTCGCCGGGGGCCGGCGGGCGCTGGGGCGGGTCGCGGTGCGGTCCGTGTTCGTGCCGCCGGGGCGGGCCGGGGTCCCGGAGGAGGTGCGGGCGGCGGTGGGCGTCCTGCTCGACGGGCTCGCGGCCGAAGCCCGACGGGCAGCCGAAGCCCAACTGGCAGGGGACGGTTCCCGGGTCGCGGAGGCGGTCGCAGCCGCGCTCGGAGTCCCCGCGGAGCCTTCCGGAGCCGGCTCCCTGCGCCCCCTCCAGGCGATCGCCACGGCGCTCACCCGGCCGGCGGGACCGCGACTCGTCGTCGCCGCGACCGCCGTGGGAAACGTCTCCGCCGCCCTCGTCACCCCCACGACGCCCGGCTGACTCCGCTGCCTTCGACATCGCCCCTCTCAACACCGCAATGAAGGAGAGCACTTGATGGCAACACAAGCAGAAGTCCGGGATCCCGGCGGGGAGTCCGTCGCGTCGGGCCGCGGCTGGACGCTGGCCGTGGTCTGCATCGCGACGTTCATGCTCATGCTCGACCTCACCGTCGTCAACGTGGCCCTGCCCGACATGCGGGTATCCCTGGACGCCGACTTCTCCGAGCTGCAGTGGGTCCTCGACTCGTACGCGCTGACGCTGGCCGCGTTCCTGCTCACCGGCGGCTCGCTCGCCGACCGGCTGGGCCGCAAGCGGATCTTCAACGCCGGGTTCGTCGTGTTCACGCTGGCCTCGCTGGGCTGCGGTGTCTCGCAGAGCATCCTGCAGCTCAATCTCGCCCGTGGGCTTCAGGGCGTGGGCGCCGCCGTGCTGTTCGCGGTCGGCCCCGCGCTGATCGGCCACGAGTACCGGGGCAAGGACCGCGGCCAGGCCTTCGGGATCTTCGGCGGTGTCGTCGGTCTGGCGATCGCCTTCGGCCCGCTGATCGGCGGCGGCCTCACGGACGCGCTGAACTGGCGCTGGATCTTCCTGGTGAACGTGCCGATCGGGGCCGTCGCCCTGGCCATCGGGGCGCTGCGCATCCGTGAGTCCCGCAATCCGGACAGCCACCGGGTCGACTGGGCGGGCCTGGTGGTCTTCTCCAGCGCGCTCGGCCTGCTGGTGACCGGCTTCCTGCGCGGGCACGCGGAGGGCTGGGACAGTGCGCCGATCGTGTCGATGTTCACCGGTTCCGCCGTGCTCCTGGTGCTGTTCGTCTTCATCGAGCGCAGGCGCGGCGATGCCGCCATGCTCGATCTGTCGATGTTCCGCATCCCGACGTTCATCGGGATGTCCGCGGCCACGCTGCTGTGGAACTCCACCGTCCTGAGCGCGATCTTCCTGCAGATCTCCTATCTGCAGAACGTGCTCGGCTTCAGCCCGCTGGGCACCGGTGTCCGCTTCCTGCCGATGACCCTGACGCTGTTCGTCGTCGCGGGCGTCACCGGCCTGCTGGTCGCCAAGGTGTCCCCGAAGCTGCTCGCCGTGCTCTCGGGCACGCTGATGGCGAGCGGCCTGTTCCTGGTCACCCTGGTGCGGCACGACAGCAAGTGGACCGTGCTGCTGCCCAGCATGCTCGTGGCCGGTGTCGGCATGGGCATCTACCAGCCGCTGCGGGCCGCCCTCTCGGTCGGCATGGTGGAGCCCGACAAGGCCGGCATGTCCTCCGGGATCGCCGAGACCTTCCAGCAGGTCGGCGTCGCCCTGGGCATCGCGGTGTTCGGCGCGGTCTTCCAGAGCCGGGTCGCCGACTCGTTCGCCGGCTCGCAGGCGGCGGGCGAACTCGGTGGGAAGGCCGATCAGTTCGGCGACGCGGTGTCCACCGGCGCCGTCGGCGAGATGGCCAAGGCCCTGCCTCCGGAGCTCGCCGGGAAGGTCGCGGAGGCGGCACGGTCCGCCTTCGTCGACGGCCTGCACGACGTACTCGTCGCCTCCTCCACGGTGACCGCCGTGGGCGCCGTCATCGCGCTGCTGTGCATCCGCTCCAAGGATCTGCACGAGAGCGCGCGGGGCGACCAGCTCACCGACCTCGACGCCGAGTTCCGCGATCTGCCGGAGCTGGACGGCCTCTCACGCAACGCGAAGGACTGACCGACCATGCCCACCATCACCACCCGACAGACGACCGGGCAGTCCCCCGGCCGCATCTGGGACGCCGTGCTCGACTGCGCGTCCATCCCGTCGTACGTCCCCGAGGTCGCCGAGGCCCAGATCCTCGACCAGCACGGCGACCGGCGCACCACCCGCTGGGCCGTGCTGCTCGGCGGACCCCGCCTGGAGTGGGTGGAGGAGGAGACCATCGACCACGAGCGACGCCGTATCGACTTCCGCCACATCGAGGGCCCGCTGTCCCGCTGCACGGGCCACTGGCAGATCGACGCCGCCGGCCCGCACACCTGTGTCGAACTGCACCTCGACTTCGCGATCGGCATCCCGCTGATGGACGCCATGCTCGGCCCGGTCGCCGAGCGGACCCTGCGCACCTTCACCGAGTCCGCGCTGGCCGGCGTAGCCCCGAGGAGCACCCGATGAAGATCCTGCTGACCGGGTCCGGGGGCGTGGTGGGCAGCGAAGTCCTTGCCCAGTTCGCCGAGTTCACCCAGTCCGGGGGGAAGGCCGAGGTCACCGCCGTCACCCGGCGCCCCTCCCGCCCGGAGGAGTCCGGCTGGGTGCTGGGGGCCGAGCCCGCCCCCGAGGAACTGCGGCGGCAGCACTGGGACGTGGTGATCCACAGCGCCGCCTCCACCCGGTGGACGATGACCAAGGACGAGGCGATCGCCGCCAACGTCCGTACCACCGAGGCCGTCCTCGAACTCGCCGACGCCGACACCCACGTCGTGCACATCTCGACGGCGTATGTCGACGGGCAGGAGGGGGCCGCCCGGGACCCCGAGTACGGCCGCTACCGCAACGGCTACGAGTGGTCGAAGGCCGAGTCCGAGGACGTCGTCCGCACCCGGCACGCCGGTCCGCTGACGATCGTGCGGCCCCCGCTGGTCTTCGGCCGCGGCACCGACGGCGCGATCGCCCGCCTGTCGGGCCCGTACGCGATGGTGCAGTCCCTGGTCTCCGGCCTGGCGCCCGCGCTGGTCGGCGATCCGGACGGCTTCATCGAGATCTCGCCCGTCGACCAGGTGGCGGAGGTCATCGTCGCCGCCGCGCTCGGGGAGCCGCCGGCCACGCCGACGGTGGAGACGATCGCCGCGGGCGAGGGCTGTCTGCGGGTCTCGGACATGGTGGCCGTCATCACCGGGACCATCAATGACTGGCGGGCCGAGCGGGGCATCGCGCCGATCCCGCTCGCGCCCGTCATCCCCGCCGCCCACTGGCACGGCTTCTACCTCCCGCTCATGGCACCGCACCTCTCGGACGTGCAGCAACGCGCCGTCGACCTGCTGAGCATGTTCGAGAGCTACACCAGCATCCCGGCCCCCTTCACACCGACGAAGACGGTCCGGGACCCGGCCGGCCTGCTGTCCCACTCGGTCCGCTGGTGGGCCGACGCGAAGCCCCGGCACGCGAAGCGGCTGCCGGAGCCCTGGCAGCTGGTCGCGGCCTGACATCCCACACCACTCACTCTCGTAAGGAAACAGAAATGACCACTGCCACGCTCGAAAAGGAATCCCTGCGTGAACTCGTCGCCGACGCGCTCGACGTCGAGATAGAGGACGTCACCGACGACGCCCTCTATGTCGAGGACCTCGGTGTCGACTCGCTGATGGGCCTGGAAATCCTGGTCCAGCTGGAGAAGAAGTTCGGCGTCAAGATTTCCGAGAAGGAATTCGGCGAGATCACCAACTTCGGCCAGACCTACAGCCTGCTCAGCTCGAAAATCGCCGGATGAGCGGGCACCCACGCTGCCGGTCGGTCCGTGCCCCCTTCACGGGGGTCCGGGCCGACGGCGTACAGCTCCGGCTGGACCCCGCCGAGCCCGTGTTCCACGGCCACTACCGGGGCTTCCCGATCTTCGCCGGGGTCTTCCTGGCCGAAACGGCCCACCAGGCCGCCCTCGACCTCGCCCCGGCCGGGGTCCCCGAACTACGCCTGGCCCGCCTGGAGTCGGCCCGCTTCCTGCACCCCGCCTACCCCGGCGACACCCTCACCTTCTCGCTCCGCTGGAAGCAGGACGGTACGGAGTGGGTGTGCCGGGCGACCGCCGCCACCGAGCGCGCCCCGGTGGCGAGGATCCGGCTGCGGTACGCGGAGGCAGGCGCCGCCTCCCCCCTCGTACCGCCCGACTTCCCCGCCCAACTCCCCAACGGTCTGGGTCCGTTGTCGCTACCTGAGCTGATGGCCCGCATCCCGCACCGGGACGAGATGCTGCTGATCGACCGGGTGCTGTCCTTCGAGCCCGGTGGGCCGGTCAGGGCCGAGAAGGCGGTGACGTACGGCGAACCCTGGTACCGGCATCTCGACTCCGAGGCGAAGGACCCAGCGGCGTACGCCTATCCGATCGGCCCGCTGATGGAGTCCTTCAACCAGGCCGCGGCGGTCCTCGCCACGGCCGACAAGGCGAACACGGACGTGCTCGCCGAAGAGGTACTGATGCTGGGCAGCTACACCCACGTGGCCTTCGGGGCCCCGGTGTTCCCCGGCGACACCCTGGAGCACACCGTCCGGCTGGCACGCACGGTCGACGGCATCCAGATCTTCGAGGGCAGCACGCGCGTGCGTGGCGAACTGGTCCTCACGGTGGACCAGGCCGTGCTGGCCCGCCGGCCCGCCGATCGCATTCGCTGACAGCTTCCTGCCGCTGCCGCGCCGAACGCCTTCCCGACGGTCAAGAATCAAGTCACGGAAACAATTTCCGGCCCAAGCCATTCGCAAGGAGACAAAGCATGTCCACCGAACTCGCCGAGCGCACCGAAACCATCAAGGAAATCGTCTGCGACATCCTCGAAATAGAGCAGGACGAGGTCACCCGGACGAGCCTTTTCAAGGAGGACCACAACGCGGACTCGCTGCGCGCGATCGAGATTCTCGCCGCGCTGGAGAAGGAGTTCAGCGTGGTCATCAACCAGAGCGAGCTGCCCCGCATGGTGAACATCGAGGGCGTCTACCAGGTCGTCGCCGAGGCCGCCGGCTGGTAGTCCCCGCCCGGATCCGGGCCGGTCCCGGATCCGGGTGCGGACCAACGACTGTGGATCGGAAGGGTGGCATGTCAGCACAGCACAGCGCACAGCGCGCCATCGGGCCGGCCGGGGAAGCGACACGCCACCGGGTCGTCCTCACCGGATTCGGCGTGGTCTCCAGCATCGGCCTCGGCGTCGCCGAGTTCCTGCGGGGGCTGCGGGAGGGCCGCAGCGGGGCCCGGCCCATCTCCGTGTTCGACACGGAGGGGTTCTCGCACTCGACGGGCTGCGAGGTCACCGGGTTCGACCCGGCCCAGTGGGTCACGGAGCTCGATCTGGACCAGTTGGGCCGGGCCACCCAGTTCTCGGTGGCCGCCGCCCGCATGGCACTGGAGGACTCGGGACTCGGCCTCGACCGGCTCCGAGAGCAGCGCGGTCTGATCTCGATCGGCACGACCGACGGGGAGTCCTACGACCTCGACCGCCTCGTCGAGACCGAACTCACCGAGGGTGCCGCGCAGTTGGACCCGGTGGCCGTGCGCCGGGTGCCGGCGGGCCGGCTCTCGGTGGCCATCGCCCAGGAGCTGGGCCTCAGCAACGTCGAGGCGGTGACGGTGCCGACCGCCTGCGCGGCCGGCAACTACGCCATCGGCTACGGCTTCGACGCGGTGGCCTCCGGGGAGGCCGAGTTCGCGTTCTGCGGCGGCGCGGACGCCATGTGCCGCAAGACGTTCACCGGCTTCTACCGGCTCGGCACCATCGCCCCGGACCGCTGCCAGCCGTTCGACGCCGACCGCAAGGGCATCCTGACGGGCGAGGGCGCCGGCGTCCTCGTACTGGAGCGGCTGGACGCCGCCCTCGCCCGCGGGGCGCACATCTACGCGGAGGTACTGGGCTACGGCCTCAACTGCGACGCGTACCACCAGGTGGCCCCGAACCAGGACAGCGTCGCCCGCGTCATGCGGCTCGCCCTGGAGAACTCCGGGGTCAAGCCGGACCAGGTCGACCTGGTCTCCGCGCACGGCACCGGGACCAAGGCCAACGACGTCACCGAAGTCGGCGCCATCCGCCAGGTGTTCGGGGACACCCCGCCGCGCACGGTGTCGGTCAAGTCGATGCTCGGGCACAGCATGGGCGCGGCCAGCGCGCTGGGCGCGATCGGCTGCGCGCTGGCCATCGACAACCGCTTCGTACCGCCCACGATCAACCACGTCACGACCGACCCGGAGTGCCAGGTCGACTGCGTGCCCAACGAGGCGGTCGAGGCGGACCTGAGGGTCGTCCAGAACAACGGCCTGGCCTTCGGCGGCAACAACGCGGTGCTGCTGCTGGGCCGTTACGACGCCCCGGCCGATCCGATCCGAGCGAAGGAGGACACGCTGTGCTGAGCCAGGCCATCACCGGCATGGGCGCCGTGGCGAGCACGGGCAGGGGGATCGACGACCTCTTCGAGGCCCTGTGCGCCGGCGTCACCGGCCACGCCCCGCTGCGCGGCTTCGAGCGCTCCAACTTCCGCGCCCAGTACGCCTACGAGGTCGACGACCGCCCGGCCGAGGGCGTGGACGTCCCGGCCCGCGCCACGGCTCTCCTGCTGGACGCCGTCGCCCAGGCGGCCAAGGACGCCGGCCTCGGCGAGGACCTGAGCGGCATCCCCGTCCTGGTCGGCACGGGCCTGCGCGAGCTGCGCTCCCTGGAGCTGTGGTGGCGCGGGGAGGGCGAACTCACCGAGCACGACCTGGACTTCGGCCCCGCCCTGCGGGAGCGGTTCGGCGCGCGGCAGACGTACACCTTTTCCAACGCCTGCTCGGCCTCGCTGTACGCGCTCGCCCTCGGCTCGGACCTGCTGACCCAGCCGGACGGCCCGGACACCGTCGTGGTGGCCGGCGTCGACGTCCTGACCGAGAGCATGTACGGCCTGCTGGAGCGGGTGCATCCCGAGCCGCCGGAGCGCGTACGGCCCTTCGACCGCAACCGCACCGGTGTGCTGATGGGCGACGGCGCGGCCGCGGTCGTACTGCGCCGGCAGGCCACCGGGGCCGAGGGCCAGCAGGTGCACGGCCGGCTGCGCGGCGTGGCGGTCAACTGCGACGCGTACCACGCCACCGCGCCCTCCCCCGAGGGAATCGCCGAGGCGATGCGGCAGGCGTACACCACCGCGGCGATCGAGCCCGCCGGGATCGACCTGGTGATGCTGCACGGCACGGGCACCCTCCTCAATGACGAGGCGGAGGCCGTGGCGCTGGCCGAGGTGCTCGGCCCGGACGCCGGCAAACCCCTGATGACGGCCATCAAGTCGATGACCGGTCACACCTCGGGCGGCTCCGGCCTGCTCAACCTGGTGATCGGCCTGCGGGCGATGGACCAGGGCCGGATACCGCCGACGGTCGGCCTGGACGACCCGGTGGACGAGGCGGCGGCCTTCCGTTTCGTGACGGCGGCCGAGCGCCGCGCCGATGTGAAGACCATGCAGCTGAACGCCTTCGGCTTCGGCGGCATCAACGCGGTGGCGATTGTGGAGGCGGCCCGATGAGTGGTTCGGTGGTCATGACCGGCGTCAGCGTCCTGGTCCCCGGGGCGGACACCCCGGCGGCACTGGCCGCGGGACCGGCGGCGGACGGCCGGCCCGTCGCGCCGGAGGTGCTGGTCGGCAAGAAGGGCCTGCGCTACAAGGACCGGGCGACCCAGCTCGCGTACTGCCTGGCCTCCGGCGCCCTGATGGACACGGGGCTGCTCGACGAGGACGGGCTGACCGTCCCGGGGACCAGCATCGGAGTCGTGGCCAGCTCCAACTTCGGCAACCTGGACACGGTCACCCGCGCCCTGGACACGATCAGGGCACAGACGGTGACGGCCACCTCGCCGATGGACCTGCCGAACGCCTCCAGCAACGTCATCGCCTCCTCTGTGGCGATCAGGTTCGGCCTGCGCGGACCCAACCTGATGGTCTGCAACGGCGCCACGTCCGGTCTGGACGCGCTGCACTGGGCGGCCACGATGATCCGCTCGGGGCGCGTGCGGCGCGTACTGGTGATCGGGGTGGAGCCGGACAACGAGCCGGTACGGCGGCTGCTCGGCGACGGGCGTACGGGCGTGGACGGCGGCGCGGCCGTGGTGGTCGAGGACGCCGAGGCCGCGCTCAGCAGGTCGGCCGACATCCGGGCGGTCTACGGCGGTTACGTGATGACGGACGGGGTCCGCTCCTGTGTCGAGAGCCTGGCCCGCGGACACGGCCCGGCCCCGGTGCGCTGGCAGCTCTCGCGGGACACCGCGGACTTTCTGCCCGACGATCTGCTGCCCGGCGTGCCGCGGGCCGTCTTCGGCGCCGGACTCGGCGAGGCGTCCGGGGCGCTCGGGGTGCTGCAGTGTGCCGCGGCGACCGGGTGGTTCGACGAGGGCGGCACGGGCCCTGTGTACGCGGTGGCCGGCGCGGGTCTGCGGGGCGCCACGTCCGGGGTGTGCCTGCTGGATCCTTCCGCGGTCCCTGCCGGGGTTGCCTCCGCGGCCGGTGCGGCGGCCGCTTCGGTGACCCCTGTGGGGGCCGCTGCGGGGAGCCCACGGTGATTCGTCCCCCCGAACCGTCGGCTCCCGTCGTGCTGCGGCGGCACTCCGGTGCCGCCGCAGCAGGCGCCCCCAGGATCCTGTTCCTGCACGGCCTCGCGGGCACGGACACGGTGTGGGACGAGACCGCCCGGCAGCTGGGCACCGACGACTACGACATCTGGTCCGCGGCACTCCCCTGGCGTGGGCAGGGCGTGACGGGCTGGGGCCGCAGCGCGGACCTCACGCCCTGGGTGGAGGAGGCGCTGGTCTCCGTACCGGGCCCGGTGGATGTCGTGGTCACCCACTCGATGTCGTCGAACGTGCTGCTCGAACTGCTGGACAGGACCGCCGAGTCGGACGGCGGAGCACTGCGCCGCTTCGGCATCCGCGCCCTGGTCCTCGTCTCCCCCTTCTACCGGGCCTCGGCCGAGGAATTCGACTGGTCGACGATCACCCACTACCTCAACAACTTCCACCTCATCCTCCAGGAGGGCATCCGGGCCCACTCCGGCGGCCGGGTGTCGACGGAGACCGAGGCCGCCATGGCGGAACGGGTGCGGGAGTGGATCGGCCCGTACGGCTGGATCCGCTTCTTCGACCTATTCCTGCGCACGCCCGAACTGCTGACGGCGCGGATCACCGTGCCCTGCCTGGTCATCGGCGGCACGCACGACATCGCGACACCGTCGGAGCACGCGGTCGCGCTGGCGGATGCGCTGCCGGACGCACGGCTTCGTGTGCTCGACGGCAGCGGCCACTTCCCGATGGTGGACGAGCGGGCCGCTTTCGGTGCCGAACTCAGGACGTTCCTGGATTCCGTCCTGCAGAACCCGCCCGTGCACCAGGCACCTCTCACCACTCTCACCACCCTCACCACAGAAACGTGACGATCATGAGTGCAACCGAAACGCTCGGCCGCCGCCCGGTCATCACCGCCTGGTCCGCCGTCTCGCCGTTCGGCGTCGGCCGGGCCGCCTTCACGGAAGGCATCAAAGAGCGCCGTACGACCACGGCACCGCTCGGGCCGTCGTACGACAGCATCCCGTCACCCAGCGCCTGTCTGGTACCGGGCTTCGACGTCCGTACGGCCCTCGGCCGCAAGGGCACCCGTTCCATGGACCGGGTCACCGGCCTCACGGTCACCGCGGTCGGCGCGTTGCTCGGCGAGAGCGAGCGCAACCAGCGGGTGGGCACGGGAGAGGGAGCGGCGTTCGCGCTGGGTACGACGACCGGCAGCGCGCAGAGCATGATGGACTTCACCCGCGACTCGCTCACCGGTGAGCAGCCGTTCTTCGTGGACCCCGCGCAGTTCCCCAACACCGTGATGAACTGCGCCAGCGGCCAGAGCGCGATCTGGTACCAGCTCAAGGGCCCCAACACCACGATCGCAGGCGGCCGTGCGGCCGGCCTGCACGCCCTCAACTACGCGCGCAGGCTGCTTGCTTCGGGCCATGCGGAGAGCGTGCTGTGCGGTACGGCGGAGGAGTTCTCACCGGCGCGGGCGTGGCTGGAGCACCACGCGGCCACGGCGGAGTCGCTGCCGCTGGGCGAGGGCAGCTCCATGCTGCTCGTGGAACCCGCCGGGGCGGGCGACCAGCCGGTGCTGGCCGAGGTCCTGGCGGTCGAACTGGGCGTGGTGCTGGGCGAGGACGTGCGGGCGGCTCTGTCCTCCTGCCTGCGCCGCGCGCTGGCCCAGGCAGCGGTGGAACCGTCGCGGATCGTGGCGGTGGCCCGCTCCTGCAGCACCGGCGGAGCGGGAGCCGACGAGGTCTCGGCCGTCGCGGATGTGCTCGGCGACGGGACCGGGGCCGTGGACCTGGCCCCCCATGAGCTGATCGGCGACACGGGAGCGGCCGCGGCCGGCTTCCAGACGGCGTCCCTGCTGGCGTACGCCGAGACCCACCCGTCCGCGGCCGCCGGCGGGATCGGCCTGATCACGTCGGTGGACCGCACGGGCTCGGTGGGCTGCGCCCTGCTCCGCCTGCACTGAACCATCCCGATTCTCCAAGGAGTTCATTCCCCATGTCCCGACGCCGAGCACCCCGCTGGTACTTCTCCTTCCGCAGCCCGTACTCCTGGATGGCCTACCGCGATCTGACGGACCGCTACCCCGATGTCGCCGACGCCATCGACTGGCTCCCCTTCTGGGAACCGGACGAGCCCACCTCCCAGGACCTGACCGAACGCGGCATCCGCCTGCCGTACGTGCCCATGTCCCGTGAGAAGCACCTGTACATCCTCCAGGACGTACGCAGGCTGGCCGGAGAACGGGACCTCGCCATGGTCTGGCCGCAGGACCCGGCGCCCCGCTGGGAGGTCTCCCATCTGGCCTACCTGGTCGCGGACCGCCTGGGCCGCGGCCGCCCGTTCATCGACGCGGTGTACCGGGCCCGCTGGGAGGAGGGCCAGGACATCTCCGACCCCGCGGTCATGGCCGCGATCGCCAAGGGCCTCGGCCTCGACCCCGAGCCCTTCGCGGGTGCGGCCACCGACCCGGCCGTCCGCGCCGAGGGCCTGGCCTCCATCGAACTCCTCCACCGCGACGGCGTGTTCGGCGTGCCGTACTTCATCGACGGTTTCGACAAGTACTGGGGCGTGGACCGCCTCCCGGCCTTCGTCTCCCGCATCCGCGCACAGCACCTGCCGCAAGAACTGGTCCTGAGTGCCGCCGCGGACCAGGGGCACGCGGGGGGCTGCGGTTGACCGGCGCGCGCTGGACCGAGGCCGACGTACCCGACCAGCGGGGCCGCACGGTCGTCGTCACCGGCGCCAACAGCGGCCTCGGCTTCGAGACGGCCCGGGTGCTGGCGGAGCGCGGCGCCACGGTCGTACTGGCCTGCCGGAACCCGGACCGGGCGGCGGCGGCCGAGGCGCGCATCACGGCGACCGCACCGAAGGCGAGGGTCGTGGTCCAGCAACTGGACCTCGCGTCCCTCGCCTCGGTCCACCGGGCGGCAAAGGCCCTGCGCGCGAACCACCCCCGGATCGACCTGCTGATCAACAACGCGGGCGGCATACGCCTGCACCACGCCCTCACGGAGGACGGCTTCGAACTGACCCTGGCCACCAACCACTTGGGCCCGTTCGCCTTCACGGGCCTGCTCCTGGACCGCCTGCTGGAGACACCCGGCTCGCGCGTCGTGACGGTCAGCAGCATCGGCCACCGCCACGGCAGGATGAACTTCGCGGACCTCAACGCCGAGCGCGGGTACAGCGCCCCGGCGGCCTACTTCCAGGCGAAGCTGGCCAACCTGTTGTTCACGTACGCGCTGCAACGACGGCTGGCAGCGTCCGGGGCCGAGACGATCGCGCTCGCGGCCCATCCGGGCAACGCCCGCACGGAACTCGTCCGCGACCTGCCGGCACCGGTCAGGGCCCTGATGAGCCCGCGGCTGAGGCCGCTCACCGCCTGGGCCCTGCAGTCCCCCGAGATGGGCGCCCTGTCGATCCTGCGCGCCGCCACCGACCCGAACGCGGCGGGCGGCTCCTACTACGGCCCGCCGGGTCTGGCCCAGTTCACCGGCCGTCCGACGCGCGTCGAGTCCAACGCCCGCTCCCACGACGCACAGGCGCAGCAACGCCTGTGGGAGGAATCGGAACGGCTGACCGGGGTCACTTATCCAGGGTGAACCCCCAGGTCGGAGTCAAGGCCGTAGCGGGCCGGCCGTCGTGCCTCGTCGTGGCGGCCGCGCCGTATCAGCAGCTCGGGCAGTTGCTGCGCCGCGCGGTGGTCGCCGATCAGGACTCCGGCGAGGAGAATCCGCCGTGCCTCGGCGAGTTCTCCCCGCTCGATCAGCAGCTCCACCAGGCATCGGGCGGACTGATGGTCGTCCGGATGCTCGCTGATCCGGGCGCGCAGCTCCTCGATCTCGCCCCGGTCGGCAAGGATCTCGGCAAGCGCCGACCGCGCGGCCCAGTCGTCCTTGTCGGCGCGGGCGCGCAGCTCGTCGAGCTCGCCACGGTCGGCCAGCAAGGCGGCCGGCCGAGTGGCCGCATGGTGATCGTGGTGGTCGGCGCGAGCCCGTAGCTCGTCCAGTCGGCCCCGGTCGGCAAGAAGATCCGCCAGTTGCCCGGCAGCCACGAAGTCATGGCCGGCCAGCAGGCGCAGCCGGTCGATGTCCCCCGGTCCGCGACCATCCGGCTCCACCGCCGGGCCGCGTCGTGGTCACCGGCGTCCGCGCGACGCCGCAGCGCGTCCAGGTCGCCCCGGCGCTGGAGCAGGTCGAGGAGCCGGTCGGCCGCCGCTCTGTCGCCGCTGTCGACGCGAACAGTGAGTTCGACGACGCGGCCCACAGGCCATTCGGACACCAACCGTAGAGAGATCTTGGACCCACGGACAGTCAGGCTCGCTGCGCATCCCGTACCGTACGATCGCTTGGACCGCCCACGACGACGCGTTTTCGTCTCGCGATCGGTCGCTGGCTGTGGCAGAGCGGCCCGCGGAAGGAAGGAGAGCTCGAAGCCATGCTGATCTACTCGATGAGTGTCTCGGTGGACGGCTTCATCACCGACCGCGAGGGTGGGTTCGACTGGACGGGCCCCAGCGAGGAGCTGTTTCGTTTCCACGTCGCGCAGACGCGCGAGCTCGGCGCCTATCTGTGCGGCCGCAGGCTTTACGAGACCATGCTGGTGTGGGAGACGGATGCGTCCCTGCGCGACAACGAGCCCGGAGCCGCGTTCGCCGACCTCTGGTGCGCTCTCCCGAAGGTCGTCTTCAGCCGCACGCTCGACAGCGTTCAGGGCAACGCCCGGCTCGCCACGGCGTCGGTGGCCGAGGAGGCCGCCGCGGCGCTCGCCGCGACCGACAAGTACGTCTCGATCGGCGGCGCCGGCCTGGCCGCGACAGCGATCGGGCTCGGCCTCGTCGACGAGCTGCGCATGTTCCGCTATCCGGTCGTCGTCGGCGGCGGCACGCCCTTCCTGCCGCCGGTCACCGAAGACATTCGGCTGGACCTGGTCGAGACCAGGACGTTCGGCTCACGCGTGATCTACGAGCGCTACCGGCGCGCCGGCGAAGAGTCGGACTGACACCCGCCGTCCGTCACCGTGGTCTTGCCGGGCAGCCGTACAGGCAGACGAGTCGGGCTGTACGCCGGGTATTCCTGAGCACCCTTGTGACCTGCGCTTTTGCGGGCCGTATCGGTTGTGACCTGCTAGGACGGGTTGCAGAGGCGATCGGAGGCAGTCAGAGGAAACCGCTCTGATTCGACCCGGGTTCGACCCGAGCTGCTCGGAGCCAGTCAGAGGCAATCGCCCTCTGCTCGGCCCCGAATCGGCCGAGGTCGGGACGGTGCCGAACGGGCCAGGACTCCTCTGGCGGCACTCCGAGTCGATCTCGGTCGAGCCGCGATGGGGACGCCTGCCTCCGCTGAGGAGCCAGGCATACGAATGCCTCCAGGACGGCCATCCTGGAGGCTTCGCCTGGCACCGATTGGAGGCCAGCGGCGGGCGAAAGCGTGCACGCGCCGGTACGGCGGGAAATCCGCAGGCAGACTGGCCCACTTGACGCCGTTGTCGACCACGTAGCGCACCGCGTCCAGCATGACGTGGTGGCAATAACTCTCCGGTCGGCCGCCCCGTCCCTGAAACCATGCCGGGACCGGCAGCAACGGCCGGACGACCTGCCACTCGGCTTCTGTCAGATCCGAGCCGTAACACCGCACGCGGTCCGGTCCGTCAGCCGCGTTGCCGAACCTGTGCGCGAGACAGTCACACGACGGAGACGGCGAGTTGGACTCTCCGGGCGCGAGCGCGACAGACTGCAGCAACAGGGCCTCCCGGTGCTCGTTGGCTTCGACAACCCCGAGCTACCGCGAGGCCCTGCCTTCATGCACCGACCGCACCGCGATCACCCGATCAAGACCCTTGTTCGACCCGACAAACCCGCTGATCGGAAAGCGGATAGCGTCTAAGGCCGTACGCCTCAAGACCAAGGCCAGTTACGCGACCTTGCCGGTGGATCGCTTCCTGATCGAGCGCCTGACACACCACGTGTCACGCTTCTCCGAGCCGGAGCCCGTCTCGCCAGCCGCCCAACGCCGCCGCCAGGCACGCGGCTACGTCGAGCCGCCGGACGAGGGCCTGATCGTCACGAACCGTCACGGCCGGCCCGTACTGATCAGCGACTTCCACCAGAAATGGCGAAAGGCCGTGAAGCAAGCCGGACTTCCGGAAAGGACCCGCTTCCACGACCTCAAGCACTTCTACACCAGCACGCTCGGCGGCTCCGGCAGGCACGATCCGAAGACCGTGCAGGCACTCTCCCGGCACGCCAAGTTCTCCGAGACCTGGGACACCTACGCCCACCCACCCCTCGCTGTAGAGGAAGTCACGGTCACCGTGTTCGGTACGCGTTCTCACACATCAACGCACCGGCAGGCGCACTACGGAATGGGGCAACCTTTGCAACTCGGGCATCGGACACGTCTTTCCCGATACCTTTTCGGCGTGGGCAGCTCCGAGCTTGACAACATGCCGAAAGGGAGCGGTATGGGGATGTGGCTCAGACAACTCCGGTGATCTTGAATGCAGCCCAGAACAGCGGGTTGTCGGCGACCTGTTGGTCAAGGTGGCTTCGCCAGTCCGGAAGCATCGCGTCGATTGCTGATTCGGCGGCGCACACTGGACCTGCCTCCGAGGACACTCGCCACCGGTGTTGACGTAGGTAGCGGATGGTGTCGCCGTAAGCAGTGTGGGAGTCCGCGCCGACGCCGAGGTGTGCGTGAAGCACAGCGGAGAACACAACACCTTGCAGGTCAGTGATGTCCCACAGAGTGGAGATCACCGCTCTTGCGCCGCGGGCAAGAAACGCGGACTCGATGCTGCGCAAGGTCTGCACAGTACGACCGGTGCCTTCGTGCGTGCCCGTCCTGCAAGCGTTCAGGATGACCAGGTCGACACTGGAGAAGGCCCCGTCTGCGAGGACCCCACTGGAAGTGAGCATGGCCGTCCCCAGTGAACCGCCGTGCAGAGCGAGTCCGGCAGCCCAGCGATTCGGATGTGTGAGGCCGTGTGCCGCGACGTGGACGATCCGGGCCATGGGCATCATGTGCAGAGCGCGGTCCGGGGTCGCCTCCTCCTGCGTGAGAACTTCCACGCTGTCGTGGAGACCGGCGATCACGTCGGCTTCGCACAGTGGCCCGTCAATCAGTTCGAGGCCGGGGAGGTGTCCACCGCCGTGTGCCACCACCAACACCTCGATCACGGCCGCATGCCGCTGGGAACTCTCGATGGCGGACACGAGTCGAGCCGTAGGGGCGTAGACCACCTGCTCGAAAGCATCAATCAAGGTTGAGGTCCGCGCGCTGTCGAGCGGAGCTGCGTGGAGGGGCAGTAACTCCAGCGGAGTCGTGGGGCTGAGCACCAACCGACGGAATTCATGGGGTGCGGCCGTCTCGATGATGGCTTGTGCCGGTCCACCGCACTCGGCGACCAGCTGCTCCAGGTAGTCGTGCCACACACGTCGAGGGTGATCCGGTGCTTGCCGTGTCCATTCATCAACCGCGCCGGCGAGAGGCCCAAGGGGAAACTCCTCGCACGAAACCAGATCGAAGTGCGAGTGGCCCGCACGAGTCCGGCACACCGCGAGCTGAAGTATTCCGTACCGGTTGATGAGGTGGACGAACACCGTTTGTTCGTCGACCGACGGTTTGCCGGAACGGCCACTCGACCGCGCCGTGCCGTTCCCCCGCCCCGTGGCCGCCCGAAGGAGTTCCAGAGTGCGCTGCCTGCCCTCGACAGCGGCCTTCAACTCAGCGCCCACCTCCACAGAGCTTTCCCGGTCGAGTAGACCGGCGGCATGCCGAGCGCGTACCCAGGCGAGGTGACGTGCGGCTGTAATGAAGGATTCGTACTCAGCGACATCGGACTCCAGGGCAAGTTCGTCATAAATGTCCTCGCCCTTCGCGATTTCGCAGATTCGGAAGGCAACCTCTGCGGCCTGTTCGTGGCCCTCAAGGGCGATCTTCTGCCTCATCGTCTGCGTCTCGTCCCCGACCAGCCGACGGAGCGCTGCGATCGCGGCTTCCTCGGCCCGGGCGCACACCTCTTCCGGCAGATCGAGCCGGATGCTGCCCACGGCCCGGAGCTCACCGTCGCCGACAAGCCGGACGATGCTGAGGCGGGCGTAACCAACGGTCGCAAGATGCAGCAGCTCCCAAGCGTGCTCCACCCAGGAGAGGGAGTAGGTGTACGGAGCCCGGAACGGAGGGTCGGGGTCGGCCCGAAGCGTGGGAAACTCGAACCACAGCCTCAGGCCGTCACCGTAGTCCTCGACTCCGATGCCATACCGTGTCGGCGGCTCGATGAACGTCCGCACGGCCGCCATATGCGTGTCCGTCTCCACTGTGGCCAGCCAGACGGGGTGAGGACCTGCCTGTCTGTGGAAGAAGCGGGTTCCGCACGTGATGATTTCCTCGGCCATCCAGTCGGGCACCGAGGAGTTCCGGGCGACGGAATCCGGTTGCCACAACAAAGCGTCATCTGATTCCAGTTCGGCTCGATGCAGGCCCCAGCCCGCCCGAAGGCACTCCTCGCCGTACCGTTCATCCTCCGCCATGGGCAGGATCAGTTTGATCTCATGTGCCGTCAGGTGAGATGTCAGCTGATCCATCTGGATATCCCACGCGTCGAGGTCCCTGTGTAAACCCGTCAAGAGCTCTGGTGAGAGGTCCCTGACGCGATGCACGGTCTCTTCCAGGTCGATGCGGTGGTGCCAGCGCTTCGCGACCTCCGTGAGGTCCGGTCTGTCGGCCAGCCCCGGCCTGGTGCTCAGAAAAGCATCAGGGAGGGTGATCTTCATCAAGCCTCTGGTGACGAGGAACTGCGCGCACGCCGTCGCCGTTCCGGAGGCGGACTCGTGCAGGAGATCCGGGGGCAGGAAGACGAAGGGATCCTCCGCGTTGTCCAGGACGGTGTCGACAAGCCGGTCGTCCTCAAGGCACCAGACCGCCGTGACCTCGTCGCGGACCTTCTCCGGTGAGTGTGTCGACAGTCGGCGTCCCGCCCATAACTCGATCAGCAGGGCATGGAGTCCGCCCACGTCCCACCACCGTTCCCACGGCACCCCATTCCTGCGGACCGTGCGCAGGACAGGCATGACGAGGTCGCAGGCCACCACCGATCCGGGTACCTCTGGGAGGACGAGGCCGGTCGATCGGAGCCGATCGCCGATGGTCTGCGGAGAGCTGCATCCGATGTCGTCCGCGGCGATGCGGGTCAGCACGGTGGCAAGCGCCAGTTGGTCATCCGCGACCCACGAGGGGAACATGTCGGAACGGCATGTCTCGGGTCTGAGTTTGTGGCAGACCCGCGCTGCGAGGCCGTCGGCCCATGTGGTGCGCATGCGAAGCAGATGGTCCCGCATCAGTCGTCCCGGCCTCCCCCAAAGTGAGCAATCGCCACGCCAGTATGTCTGGAGTACCCGCAAGTCATCGCGGAATCAGGGGACATCAGGCCATCAGGTCGCGAGGATTCTGCACCCGCTGTTCGGAAGGGCATACGACGATGCCGCACGCGCCCACCACGGTTACCCAGGTCGTGATCGTTCTTCTTCTGGTACTCCCCGGCGTGACCTACCAGTTCGTCCGCGAACGCGCCCGTGGTCCGGTCCCGGGCCACAGAGACCTCGGAGAGCGCATACTCCGAGCCGTGACCGCGGGTATCACTCTCGACACCCTTTACGTCCTGCTCGCCGGCCCGTGGTTGGTGCACCTCGTCTACGACCGTCGCCGGGGCTGGCTGACCGGCGCGGCCGACAACCCTCGCATCACCGCGCTGACGGCGACAACCCTGTTGATCGTGGTGCCGGCCGCTGCCGCCGGGCTCACCTCATGGCTGGGCTCGCGAGGAAATCGGTCCACCTACGACCCGATCCCCACTGCATGGGACAAGGTCTTCCAGCGTCGGAGCCACTGTCTGGTACGCGCCCGTCTGAAGAGCGGCCTCTGGGTGGGCGGGTATTACGGGGAGAGGTCCTACACTTCCGGCTACCCGGAAGCCGCAGACCTGTACCTGCAGACCACATGGGCCATGTCCGGCGCGGGATCGTTCGAACGTCCACTGCCGCGTTCCGGCGGGATCTATATTCGGATGGGTGATGTGGAGTTCCTCGACTTCGTCGAGGTACATCCCGGGGCCGAAGAGGGAGACACGGCAGGTGACCGAGACACGACCGCAGTTGGACCCCAACGGGAAGAGGGGGTACCGGCCCGTCGGCAGCCGGCCCGAGCCGACGCAGGCTCCGCCGACGCCGCCCCCGGTCGCTGAGCCGGACACCGGCACCGGCACGGCCGACGAGGAGTGACGCGAGGCGTCCACCCTGAGGAACCGTCGCACCTTCACCCCGGCCCGGATCAGGGTTCGCCCGCGTCACCCGAGCTGAGTGACATGCCCTTCCCTCAGGGCGTGGGCTAGCTTGGCAGGGGCTGCCTGCCCCGGTTCGACCGTGCTGAAAGTGAGGCCTCAGGTGCACATCGCCCCCCTCGGTCCCGACGATCCCGCCGAGCTGGGCGGATACGAGCTGCTCGGCCGGATCGGGCAGGGCGGGATGGGCCAGGTGTACCTGGGCGAGTCGCCCGGCGGGGAACCGGCCGCCGTGAAAGTGATCAAGCCGTCCGTGGTCGACTCCGAGACGCGGACCAGGTTCGCGCAGGAAGTGGAGATCCTCAAGACGATCTGGGGTGCCCGGATCGCCGCCCTCCTGGACGCCGACCCGGAGGCGGAGCGGCCGTGGCTGGCGACCGAGTACGTCGAGGGTCTCGATCTGAGCCGCCACGTGGCCGCGCACGGTCCGCTGCCCGCGCTGCTGGCGGCGGCGCTGGGTGCGACGCTGGCCGAGGCCCTGGCCACGGTGCACCGGCAGGGTCTGCTGCATCGTGATCTGAAGCCGGCCAACGTGCTCCTCGGGCCGAACGGGCCGAAGGTGATCGACTTCGGGCTCGCGGTGTTTGCGGAGTCCAGCGTGTCGCTGACCGCGCCGCACACGGTCGTCGGCACCCCCTCCTGCATGCCGCCCGAGCAGGCGAACGGTGAGAGGCCCCTGACGCCCGCGGTCGACGTGTACGCGCTGGGCGCCGTACTGCTGTTCGCCGCCTCGGGCCATCCGCCCTACCGGGCCGACAACATCAACCTCCTGTTCCATCACGTCGTCGACCCCGCGTTCGCACCGGATCTGTCCGGAGCCCCGGACGAACTCGTGCCGCTGCTCACCGCCATGCTGGCCCACCGCCCGCAGGACCGGCCGGATCTCGCCGAGGTCGTACGGCGCTGCCGCGCGCTGATCGAGGCACAGGGGCTGAAGGTCGCCCAGGCACGCCGCAGGCTCACGACGTACACGGCAGCTCCGACCCACGTCCTGGACGACCTCCTCGCCGTCGGCCGTGCGTCCGGGCTGGGGGGGCGCACGGCGCCCGGGACGGCCGGAACTCTCCTCACGGCCGAGCCGGCCGAGCCTGACGAGCGGGAACGGGAGGTGGCGGGCCCCAGGTCGGCCCGGCAACGGGAGGACGGCGTCCCGGCCGGCCCCGAGGTGCCATCGGACCCCGTCCAGGCAGGCCCGAAGTTGCCGCCGGACCCCGTCCAGGCAGGCACCGAAATGCCACCTGCCCCCGCCCCTGCCCGTGCCGACCCCGACGCACCACCGCTGCCGGCTCCGGCGGAGCCGCCCACCGACCCCCGTCTTCTGTTCCGCCGTGTCGACGCGCCTCCGGAGCCGTCCACCGACGCCCGGGCCGTATCCGCGTCAGCCACCCGGGAGCCGTCCCGGGCCGGGGCCGCCGCCGGGCCAGGCCCGGACTCAGCCGCCGGGAAATCCGCCGCTCCGTTGTCCCCGCGACGCGCGTCCGGGCGCGGCGGCGCGGACCGGCCTTCCCTGCGGAGTTCGGCGCAGGCCCGGATCACCGCACGGCGGCTGCGCGAGGCGTATGCGGCCAGTACACCCTTCTGACCCGTACGCCCCGCATACCCGCGATAATGAGCGGGCCCTCACGAGGGCCCCGCCCACGCACGCCACGCAAGACCGAATCGCCTCAGGAGGCCACGGGTGACCGCCGTCCAGACCAGCGCGCACCAGACCGGCGCCACGAGCGGCCGGGACCAGTACCCGGCGGGTGCCCTGGTGGTCGTGCGGGACGAGGAGTGGCTGGTCAAAAGCTCGATGCCGACGTCGGACGACGGTACGCGCATCGAGGTCGTCGGGGTCTCGGAGTTCGTCCGAGACCAGGAGGCCGTGTTCTTCTCCGGCCTGGACCGGATCGAACTGCTCGACCCGGGCGCGACCACGCTCGTCAGGGACGACTCCCCGAACTACCGTCGCTCCCGGCTGTTCCTGGAGGCGGTGCTGCGCCGCACCGCGCTGCCCCAGTCGGAACAGCGCCTGGCGCTCGCCGACTCGTTCCTGATGGACCCGCTGCCCTACCAGCGGCGCCCTGCCCAGCTGGCCCTGTCCGGTGCCAATCTGCGCCCGCGGCTGCTGATCGCGGACGTGGTGGGCCTCGGCAAGACCTTGGAGATCGGCCTGACCCTGGCCGAGCTGATTCGCCGCGGCCGGGGTGAGCGGATCCTGGTGGTCACCCCGCAGCATGTGCTGGAGCAGTTCCAGCACGAGCTGTGGACGCGGTTCGCGATCCCGCTGGTGCGGCTGGACTCGGTGGGCATCGAGCGCATCCAGCGGGAGATCCCGGCCGGCCGTAACCCGTTCACCTCGTTCAAGCGGGTCATCGTCTCCATCGACACGCTCAAGAACACCGACCAGTACCAGCACCATCTGGAGCAGATCCGCTGGGACGCGGTCGTCATCGACGAGTCGCACAACCTGATCAACCGCGGTTCGCTGCGCAACCAGCTCGCGCGCACGCTCGCCCCCCGCACGGACGCCCTGATCCTCGCCTCCGCGACCCCGCACAACGGCGACGCGAAGTCCTTCGCGGAACTGATCCGGCTGCTGGACCCGGTGGCGATCCGCGACCCGGAGAACTACCGCGCGGCCGACATCGAGCACCTGTTTATCCGGCGGACCAAGATCAGCCCCGAGGTCCGCGAGCAGATGAAGGGCCAGTGGGCGGACCGGGGTCCCTCCCGCTCGGTGCACTGTCCGGCCACCCCCGCCGAGGAGAAGATCTTCGAGGAGCTGGCCGCGGTCTGGCTGCCCGGTGACGGCGGCACGTCAGTCAGCGCCGTCCCCCTCTTCCCCTACACGCTGCTGAAGTCGTTCCTGTCGTCCCACGCCGCGCTGCGGGCCACGGTCTCCGCGCGGATCAGGACGCTGGAGAAGAAGGAGGACCGGCGCGGTACTGAGGCCGAACTCGCCGCGCTGTACCGGCTGTCGGAGCTGGCCGCCGGTCTCGGTGAGACGGACTCCGCGAAGTTCGCCGCCCTGGTGCGGCAGTTGCGCGAGGAGATCGGGGTGGGACCCGGTTCCGAGGCGCGGGTCGTGGTGTTCTCGGAGCGGGTCCAGACCTTGGAGTGGCTGGCCGGGGTCCTGCCCGCCGCCCTCGGGTTCCGGGGCCGCGCGGCCCTCGACTGCGTCCGCGTCATGCACGGCGGACTCTCGGACGAGCAGCAGATGGCCCGCGTCGAGGAGTTCGGCCTGGCCGACACGCCCGTCCGGGTCCTGCTCACCGGTGACGTGGCCTCCGAGGGCGTCAACCTGCACCGGCAGTGCCACCAGCTCGTGCACTACGACGTGCCGTGGTCGCTGATCCGGATCGAGCAGCGCAACGGCCGTATCGACCGATACGGGCAGGCCCACCCGCCCGAGTTCCGGGCGCTGATCCTGACCAGCGAGGTGGCGGGCGCCAAGGACGACACGGTCGTCGCAGAGCGGCTGCTGGAACGCGAGGACCAGGCGCACCGCTCGCTGGGCACGGCGGAGGCGGTGACCGGCCTGTACCGGGCGGAGGCGGAGGAGCGTTCCCTCATCCAGGATCTGCTGAGCGGCAGGACCGTCGACGAGTCCCTGGACACGCGTCGCTCCGCCGCCGACGGCCAGGACGCCGGTCTTGAGGACTTCCTCGCGGATTTCTTCGGCTCGGTGGACGCGACCGCCGAGACGGCCGGGGTCCCGGGCGCCGACGAGCACACCGCGCCGGCTCCGGCCGGAGCGCCGTCGTCGGCCGGCGCCGACGACGCGAGCCCGGTGCTCCCCCGGCTCTTCGACTCCACCGCGCACTTCGTGGACGAGGCGCTGCGTGAGGTGTACCCGGACGCCCGCGACCGGCTGGACCTGGACCGCGACCAGCAGTCCGGGCTGCTCTCCTTCCGGCCGCCTGCGGAACTCGTCCACCGCCTCAAGGCGCTCCCCTCGGACTACCTGCGCGAGCAGCGCCTGCGGGAGCGGCTGCTGGTGACCTTCAACCGCCGTCTCGCCGAGCACTCCCTGCAACGCGCCCGCCAGTCGTCCACATCGAGCTGGCCCGAGATCTCCCTGCTCACGGACCTGCACCCGGTCGTCGACTGGCTCACCGACAAGGTCCTCGTCGGACTCGGCCGCCAGGAGGCGCCGATGATCACGTCGAACGTGGCGGAGCCGGTCTACCTGGTCCAGGGCGTGTACTCCAACAAGCTGGGCCGACCGACCGTCGTCAAGTGGATGGGCGTGACCTGGCGGCAGACCGTCGTTTCGACGGAGGAGGGGAAGAAGAAGTACATCTGGGAGGGCTTGGCCGTCGACGACATGGTCTCCCTGCTGCGGCGCGCCGGCGTCGGCCCGGCCATGGCGAACAAGCGGGGCTACCGCGATCCCGAGCCGCTGCGCGCCGCCCTCCCCCGGGTGCTGGAGACGGCCGAGGCGTTCCTCAACGCCCACCGCGACGCCTGGGACGAACCGCTGCGCCGCCCCGTCGAGGAGTACAAGCTGCGGCTCGGCGCCTGGGAGCAGCCCACGCTGGACGGGGAACGCACCCGGGAACGCCTCGCCGATCTCGCCGACTCCCTGCTGACGACGGGCAGGCCCCTGCTGCGGGTCCTCGCTGTGCTGGTGCCCGACACCGAACCCGCCGGCGACCGCGGGAAAGGCGACGAAGCCCCGCCCGTCTCCCTCACGGCGTCGGCCTCCCCCTTCCGCTACGCGCCCGACGCCGCCCTGTGACCCCGGTCTGTGACCCCCTGAGAGAAGCCCTGTCATGACGTACGACTCCCTGGTCAACCGTGGCGACTACTTCTCGGCTCACTACCTGGCCGAGGTGCTGCCGAAGGATCTCAGGTCGGGCCTGCTCCAGAGGTGGAAGGAGCGCGAGGAGGCGGCGAAGCCCCCCGTCGGTGACGACGGCGGAACCGAGGAGGAGACGTCCGCCGCGCCGACGCCTGGCCGTACCGAACTCCCGGTGACCCCGCGAGCCGGACTGCGGGCGCTGCGCCGGGGCTACTTCCGCGCGCGGTCCTCCTTCGCCCTGCCCGAGGACGAGGACGGCATCATCAGCGTCCGCGACACCGACGACGACCGCCTGACCTACCGGGAGCCGGAGTGGCGGGAGCGGGTACGGGCCCTCAACGCCGAGGTGCTGCGCGCGCTCGGCTACGACGCGAAGCCGCGCGTCCTGTCCGTCGAGCGCGCGGGCCAGCGGTACGAGGTCCCGGTCGCCCACGCCGAGAAGGGCCTGGTCGCGCTGGACTGCGGCTGGGCCGCCGAACCCGACGCGGCGCTCGACCCGAAGGGCCGTGGACGCCTCCTGGAACCGGTGCCGCTGGACGGCCCGCACCCGGTGGAGACCGGCTCCAAACTGGCCTCCTTCCTGTTCGCCTGCGAGGAACCGCCCCGGTACGTGCTGCTCCTCGGCGGCGGGGTGATCGTCCTCGCCGACCGCGCGGTGTGGGGCGAGGGACGCTATCTCGGCGTCTCCCTGGACACCGCGCTCCAGCGCAACGACACCCGGGCGGGCGGCGAACTCGACACCGTGGCCGCGCTGTTCGGCGCGGACTCGCTGCGCACGCCGGAGGAGGGCGGCGAGAACCCGCTGGCCGAACTGGTCGGCAAGTCGGCCAAGCACGCGGTCGGCGTCTCCAGCGAACTCCGCGACGGCCTGCGCAAGAGCGTCGAACTCATCGCGAACGAGGTGCTCCAGCGGCTGCACGGGCAGGGCGTGCGCCCCGAGGACATCGGCGAACTCCCCGACCTCGGGCGCCGGTTGACCCGAGAGTCGCTGCGCTACCTCTACCGGATCCTGTTCCTGCTGTACGCGGAGGCCCGCCCCGAACTGGGCATCCTGCCCGCCGACTATCCCGAGTACCAGCAGGGTTACGGGCTCGGCCGGCTCGGTGAACTCGTCGCCGAGCGGGAGCCGGTGGGTGACACCGCGCGCAATGGCTTCTACCTCTACGAGTCCCTGGATCTGCTGTTCCGCAAGGTGCAGGACGGCTACCGCCCGCGCCGCACGCACGGCGTGGAAGCGGCCGGCGACGACACGGCGGACGCGAAGACCAGCGAGGATGTCGGCCTGCGCTTCGAGCCGCTGCACAGCAAGCTGTTCGAACGCGACGCGATCCGCCTGATCGGGGCGGACAGCCTCCCCGACCCGCGCCACGACTCGGACGAGGCCCTGGCACGCGGCGAGTCCGTCCGCTACCTGGACACCCGGCTGCGCAACGCCACCCTCCACCAGGTGCTGCACAGCCTGATGATCACCCAGGGGAAGCGGGGGGAACGCGGCGGCTTCATCTCGTACGCGCAGCTCGGCATCAACCAGCTCGGCGCGGTCTACGAGGGCCTGATGTCGTACAGCGGCTTCATCGCGGGCGAGGAGCTGTACGAGGTCGCCAAGCACGGTGACCCGAAGGACGGTTCCTGGCTGGTTCCCAAGTCGAAGATCGCCGACTACGACGACTCCGTGTTCGTACGACGCCGGGACCGGGTCACCGGTGAGGAACTCCGCGTGCGGTACGCGCCGGGCTCGTTCGTGTACCGCCTCTCCGGCCGCGACCGGCAGACCTCCGCGTCGTACTACACACCGGAGTCGCTGACGCGGGTTACCGTGCAGCTGGCCCTCCAGCAGCTCCTCACCGAGACCACTGAGGCGAAGGACCTCCTGGACTGGCGGATCTGCGAACCCGCCCTCGGCTCGGGCGCGTTCCTCAACGAGGCCATCAACCAGGTCGCGGCGGAGTATCTGCGGCGCAGGCAGACCGAGTTGGGCCGTTCCATCGACACCGACCAGTACGCCGTCGAACTCCAGAAGGCGAAGGCGTACATCGCCCTGCACAACTCCTACGGCGTCGACCTCAACGAGACGGCCGTCGAGCTGGCCGAGGTGTCGTTGTGGCTCAACACCATGCACCCCGGCATGGAGGCCCCCTGGTTCGGCCTGCACCTGCGGCGCGGCAACTCGTTGATCGGCGGCCGGCGCGAGGTGTACTCCCCCGACCGGCTGAAGAAGGGCGGCTGGCTGGGGACCACTCCGGAGCGCTTCCCGTTGGCGGAGGCAGTGGAGGGTGCGCCGCTTCCGGAAGGCTCGGTGCACCACTTCCTCCTTCCGGCGAAGGAGTGGGGCGCCGTCGCCGCCGAGAAGGAGGCGAAGGCACTAGCCCCGGCGGAGGCGAAGGCGCTGGCCGCGTGGCGGAAGGCGGTCACGAAGTCCCCGACGGCGAAACAGACGGCCCGGCTCCAGGGGCTGGCCCGCCGTGCCGAGTACCTGTGGGGGCTGGTCGTACGACGGCTGGAGCTGTCGGAGCGTGACATCTCCCGTCGCATCCGGGTGTGGGGAGCGGAGGACGACTGGCTGCGCCGGCTGGAGGTCGCCGTGCAGCGAGACGCGGTGCTGGCCGAACTCCAGGCGGAGGACACCCCCTACTGGCGCCTCAAGACGCTCATGGACGCGTGGTGCGCGCTGTGGTTCTGGCCGGTGCAGAGCGCCGCGCTGCTGGACGGGACGGACGAGCGCTACGCGCGGGCGAAGGCGCTGGCCGCGCGGGCGGCGGAGTTCGAGGTGGTGAGCGCCGAGAGTGGTGAGGAGAGCGGCGCCGACGATGTTCTGCTGGCCTGGGAGGCGGAGGCGCTGCCCGGTTTCACCGCCGAGCCCCAGCAGATGACGCTGACGCGGGACTCGGTGTCCCGCCGCCGCACCGGCCGCCGCGCTGAGCAGATCAGGGGTGAGCGTCGAGACGTCATCCCACTCGCCGACCTGGACGACTGGATCGACTTCGCCGAGGCACTGCTGGGCACGCAGGATGTGCCGGAGGAGTCGCTGGTGTCGACGTTCGAGACGCTGGCCGACCTGTCCGTGTACGAGGACGAGCTGCCCGAGTGGATGGGCATGGACCGGTTCCAGTCGCTGGAGGAGCGGTTCTTGTGGGCGGGCGCGGCGAGGGATGTGGCGAGGGCGCAGGGGTTCTTCCATTGGGAGCTGGAGTTCGCGCAGGTGTTTGCGCGGGGTGGGTTTGAGTTGCAGGTGGGGAATCCGCCTTGGGTTCGGCCGCAGTGGTACGAGGACCAGGTTCTGGCCGAGCGCGAGCCATGGTTCGTTCTGGCGGAAAAGCCGTCTGCGGAGGAATGGCGCCTCCGCAGAGTAGAGGTATTGGATGCCGTCAATGAAAATAGAGACTATTTCCTAAGCGAGCTGGCCTCGACGGCTGGCGTCGCAGCCACGCTAAGCAGTCCGGCAGCTTACCCGCTACTCGCTGGCACAAAAAGTGACCTTTATCGCGCATTCATGACCCAAGTGTGGCAGCACATCACTCCCTCCGGCAGTGCGGGATTGATTCACCCAGACACCCACTTTGGCGGCGTACGGGAGGGTACTATCCGGGCGGCCGCATACAGGCATCTTCGAATTCATGCACACTTTGTGAATTCAGCAAACTGGGCTTTCGAAGACCTTCATCGTTCATGGGAATTCGGCATGCACATCTACGCATCCCCACGACAGCCTGATTTTCTGCATCTCAGCGAATTGCGTGGCGCCGAAGTCCTAGCCGAGTCACTCGCACACGATGGAGGGGGGCCTGTACCCGCCATCAAGCACAATGGCTCGTGGGATGTCCGACCGCATCGAGAGCGTGTGGTGCACGTGAACACGGACTTGCTGGCCAACTGGCAGGCGCTGAGGGGATCAACTGGTGATGTATCAGAGACCCCTCTGCTCTATCCCGTCCTAGCGAGCGAACAAGGTGCCGTTGAGGCCTTGGCCGCCCATCCCGCCAGCCTGAATTCATTCGACCCGATGATCACGAAGGGGTTTGACGAGGGCGCCGCAAAGAAGGATGGACTGATCCGATGGGACACAAAGGCAGCATTCGAACTAAATGACGTGATCCTCCAAGGACCACATTTCGCGCTGGCACTCCCCTTTTCGAAGGAGCCGAGGATTCCATGCAGGAATAACAGAGACTGGGATTCGCTCTCACCGACAGAACTTCCCGAGGATCGCGTGCCGGCCACCAATTATGTGCGCGCCTCCGATGAGGCGACGTATCTAGCAGCCCAGAACCAGTGGCTCGGAAGACCATTCACGTCATTTTTCCGCCTGGCCTGGCGCGCCATGATCCCATTCGCCAACAGTCGCAGTCTGTACGCCGCGCTGATCCCGCCGGGACCGGCCCACGTGCACCTCGTGCAGTCCATGGCCTTCGCAAAAAATCGCCTAACTGTTCTCAACGCGGGCTTCTGGGCGTCGCTTCCCCTTGACTATCTGTTGCGGATCACGGGACGCCCTCATCTCCAGACCAGCGAAGCCCTCACCATGCCTGCTCCCGATCCCAAGCACCCACTCGCCCCCGCACTGCTCCTCCGCGCAATCCGCCTGAACGCCCTAACAGCGCACTACGCCCCCCTCTGGGCTGAGCTGTTCGACCCCCGTTGGGCAGGCTACGAGGACTGGGCCAACCCGAACTGGCCCCATCTGAAGCCCCTCGCCGCCGACCTCAAGCCGACCTGGAAGTACAACACCCCTCTCCGCACCGAACACGAACGCCGTGCCGCCCTCGTAGAACTCGATGCCCTCGTCTCCGTCTGGCTCGGCATCACCGCCGACCAGCTCGCCGCCATCTTCAAGTCGCGCTACCCCCAGCTCTACGACTACGAGTCCGCGACCTGGTTCGACGCGAACGGTCGTAAGATCGCGGCCGACTTCAACACCTTCGGCCACGGCCAGACCAAGCAGGACTACCTCTACCTCATGGCCCACCTGGAAAACCCGGAGCACACCCCACCCCCCGAGGGTTACCAGGCTCCCTTCTACAAGGCCGACCGCGAGGCCGAGATGCGGGCGGCGCACGCACACTTCCAGGCCCGGCTGGATGCCGAGATCGCCACTGGGCGCTGGACCCCGCCCATTCGCGAGAAGGCCAAGGCGTAGTCGACCAAACGGCCTGACACAGGTTTGCCCCCGGTGCAGGACCGGGGGCAAACGTGTCGCCTACTGAGCAGCGAAGCCGACGAACGCTACCCAGGCAGCAGCAGCGACCGAGAGGGCAGGTCGGCTCGTGTCCTTGGAGTCACGAACACGGACGACGTGCGCGCAGTCGGCGACCTCAACGCACTCTCCTCCGGCCCCACCGCTGTAACTGCTCTTACGCCAGGACAGTTCACCCACCGCACCGGGGGTCTGGTTCACCTTCACACCTCTCCAAGCAGCTTCTCAACGAAGTCCAGCGACTCACGCGGAGTGAGAGCCTGCGCACGGATGATGCCGTACCGCGACGCGATTCCCTGAACCTCCTGCCGGTCACTGATTATTGTGCTGCGTCCCTGAGCTTCCAGGTAAGCCACTTGATCGCCTCCAGCGCGGTACAACAAGGTGAACGGACCGTCCACTCCGGCGTTGTCTTCCCTGTCGAGCGGCATGATCTGGATCTCGACGTTCCGGAACGCGCCGACCAACATCAACTGCTCCAGTTGACCGCGCATGACCGGCCAGCCGCCCAACGGCCGACGTACAACCGCCTCGTCGATGACAAAGCTCAGCAGGGGCGCAGGCCTGCGCTCGAAGACATGCTGGCGTGCGAGACGGGCCGCGACCCGCTGTTCCACGGTTTCCTCGTCCAGCAACGGACGCCACATGCCGAACACCGCCCGCATGTACTCCTCGGTCTGTAGCAGTCCGGGCACCGCCTGAGTCGCGTACACCCACAGCTCAACCGCCTCCCCCTCCAACCGCGCCGCATCCCGAAAGAACGCCGGGTACTGCGCCCGAGCCACCTCCTCCTTCATCTCCTGGAGGACCCCGCCCGCGTCCAGCACCTCATCCGCCCGGTCGATGAACCGCGGCGGAGCTACCCGGCGTCCCTGCTCGTACGCGGCGATGGTGGACACCGAATACCCCGTCAGCGAGCCGAACTCCGGCCGCTCCAGGCCCGCCCGCACCCGGAACCTCTTCAACTGGCGCCCGAAGACCCGCAGAACACCTGAGCCGGCGTCGGATTCCGGCTGCCGTCCCTCTCCGTCGCCGTCGCCGCTTCCGAACGCCTCGTCCACAAGCCCCGTCGGTTCACTCATCCCCGTACCACCTCCCCCGGCCAACGCGCCCCCGCGCCCCCGCGCCCGCCATCACGCTCCGTCCCGCCTACACGCGCGTACCGCACGCCTACAGCGACTCTCCGTGTGCGCGCCGTATCTGGTCACGCTAGGACCGCACCGGCAGCGTGGGCCACATGAACAGCCGAACTTCCCCCACACGGCGAACTCCCGAAGCCGAGACCGAAGCCGAAGTCGACGCCGAAGCCGCAGGCGAATCCGCGCCCCAGACCGAGGAGACCTGCTCCCACCCCCTCCACGAGTTCGCGATGGCCTTCACCTCCTCCCCGCGCGGCGCACGCCTCGCCCGCAGGCTGGTCTCCCACCGGCTCGACACGTGGGGGCATCCCTACGACGGCCGGGCCAACGACACGCTCACCCTGATCACCGCCGAGCTGACCGCCAACGCCGTACGGCACGGGCATGTCAACGGACGGGACTTCCATGTCCGGCTCACCGAGAGCACCGACTCCCTGCGCGTCGAGGTCACCGACACACGGACCGAACGCGTCCCCCTGCTCTCCGGCCAGGAGCCGCCCGGCGACGCGGAGTCCGGCCGGGGCCTGCTGATCGTGGCGGGGCTGGCGACCCGCTGGGAGGTCGCCCCGCGCGTGGGCGCGCCGGGGAAGACCGTCTGGGCGGAACTGCGCCTGACGCGAGACACGTACGACCCGGCCATCGTCGACCGGTTTCACGCCAACGGTCGGGACGCCGAGCCCACTTGGCCGTCCGGTGTCAGTGGCGGCCACTAGTCTCGTTCGCCCGGCAAGGAGCCGGTGAATCCAGGGGGAGTACGAGACCGTCATGCCCGACAACCACACCAGATACCTGATCTCCGTCGTCGACGAGGATCCGCTGCGCGCCCGTAAGGACGCGCGGGAACTGCTCACCGCGCTCGGCGAGGTGGACCCCACGGCCAGGCTGGACCTTCCCGAGCCCGGCAGTCCGGCGGGCGTCGGCGACAAGGGCGGGCCGTCCGCCGAGACCGTCGGGCTGCTGCTGAGCGCCGGTTCGTTCGTGGTCTCGCTGGTGCAGACGTGGCTGGCGCGGGTCCCGCAGCGCACCATCGTGGTCAAGCGGCCCGACGGGGCGACCCTGCACATCACCGGCAAGGAGGCCCGCGAGGACGACACGCTCATCGAGCGGTTCCTCGCGGACGACGGCGACGACGGTACGACGGCGACGACGGCGGGCTGAGCGGCGATGACCGACAACGACCGGCACGCGTTACTCGTCGGCGTCTCCACGTACGACAGCGAGACGTACGCCGACCTCCCGGCCGTACGCGCCGATCTGCACTACATGCGGGCGGTGCTGGAGAACACCGAGATCGGCATGTACAACGAGTGCGCGGTGGCCGCCGAGCCGACGCGGGCGGAGATGCTGCACGCGGTCGAGACGTTCCTGGAGGCCCGGCAGCCGAGTGAGACCGCGCTGCTCTACTTCAGCGGGCACGGCGAGTACTGCGAGCAGGACGGCCAGTTGTACTTCCTGACGCGGGACACCGACCCGGCCGACCTGCCGGGCACGGCCGTACCGGCGGAGTTCCTGGAGCGGATGCTCCAGTCCTGCCGGGCCGCCTCCAAGCTGGTCCTGCTGGACTGCTGCTCCAGCGGGTCCGTCGTCCAGGGCTGGACCGCCAAGGGCCCGTCGGGGGAACCGGACCGGTCCGCGCCGAGCACCTTGCTGCGGCCGACCGGCGTGTACTTCATCACCGCGTCCGACGCCCTCCAGGCGGCCTCCGCGATGGCGCCGCCCGGGTCGGGCCTCGGCACCTCCCGGTTCACCGGAGAGATCGTCGAGGGGCTGCGCAACGGCCGGATCAAGGAGGGCGGCTGGATCACCCCGGACGACCTCTTCGACTACCTGACCGCCCAGATGACCCGCGACGGCGTACCGGAGGAGCAGCGGCCCACCAAGTCCACGATCAGGGCCACCCGGAGCCTTCCCTTCGCCCGGTCGGTGGCACGGCCGGTGCGGCTCCCCGCGCTCCCCCACGACGCCGCCGGAACCGCCCGGCGCTCCCCCGCGCTGCTGAAGGCCCGGGAGCTGGCCGAGGCGGACGAGCGGGACGGTGTCGACCGGCAGGGACTGCTGCGGTACTACGCTGACTGCCTCACAGCGCAGGCGGCTGCCGGAATGCGGCCGGACCGGGACAGCGGCCGGGACAAGAAGTACTTCCTGCTGGCCCAGGGCGAGGAGACCATCCAGTCGGGGCGTGGACCGCACATCGTCGCGCCCGGAGCGCTGCTCGGGCCGCAGGAGGGGCGGAGCGGCTCGGACACCGAGGCGGGGAAGCGGCAGGAGTACTGGTACGGCTATCCGGCGATCACGCTGCCCGCGCGGGACGGCGGCCGGGGGCGGCGTGCGACGGTGGAGCTGGCGCCGTTGCTCATCCAGCAGATGGAGCTGGCGCCGGACGAGGAGGGCCGGGACATGCTCCGGCCCAGCGGGGTGCCGTCCCTGCACAGCGGCGTCGTCTCGGAACTCCTGGACGCGGGTGACGCGGCCGACCTGGTCGCCCGCTGGCAGCCGGCCTGGCAGGAGGGCAACGACGCCCAGATGCTGCGCGCCATAAGGGAGTTGCTGGACGAGCTGGGGCTGCCGGAACTCGAACCGCTGGCCCCGTCCGCGCTGAGCGACCGCACGGTGATGCAGGCGCTGCGGCCCGGCGCGCACAACGCGGCCGTGCTGCTGGTGCCTTCGGGCGCGGAGGCCATGGCCACCCAGGCACTGGTGGAGAACCTGCTCCAGATCTCCACGCGGACCACGCAGATCGCGGGCACCGCCCTGGACGCGCTGCTGAACGGCGGGGCCCGGCAGGTGCCTGCGCCGACCGCCGTCGCGGCGAACCCGGTGACGCCCGTCGCTCCGGGGCCGTGCAACGAGAGCCAGGAGCTGGTGATCTCGTCGGCGATGACCCAGCCGCTGACGGTGGCGACCGGGCCGCCCGGCACGGGCAAGAGCGAGGTCGTCACGGCGATCGTCACCACCTGCGTCGCCGCGGGTCAGTCGGTGCTGGTCGCCTCCACGAACAACGAGGCCGTGAACGTCGTCGCCCAGCGCTGCGACGACATCGCGCCCGGCCTGCTGATGCGGACCGGCAACGCGGAGGCGCTGGAGCGGGAGGCGGCCAAACTGGAACGGCTGCTCGCCGAACCGGCCGGGGCGTCGCGGCGCGGGTCGGCCACCGTGGGCGGCGAGCTGCGCAACACCCGGGGAGACGCCGACCGGCTGCGGGCGCAGGCGGCACACCGCGTCGGCGAGGAAGGACAGCTGCTGGAACTGCTCCGCGACCGGGAGGAGCGGGCCGCGGACCTGGAGCTGCCCCTGTCCCTGCTGGAAGGGGCCTGGGCGGCGGACGTCGACGGCGTCGCAGCGCTGGGCCGGTGGGCGGAGCGGGCGCGGAAGACGGCCGTGGCCCGCTGGTGGCAGCTGGGGGCATGGCGGCGCGGGCGGGCGCTCGCCACGCTGGTCGCGGCGAGGGCGGAGCGCCCGGACGATGTTGGACCAGCATGGCCGAAGTGGGCGACGGGCCGACCTGTGCCGCCCGAACTGCTGGAGTCCCTGGCCGGGATCGTGTCCGTGGAGCGGGAGGTGCGGGAACTCGTCCACCGGCACGGGGAATGGGACGAGGAAGGGCTCAAGCAGTCCCGGCTCGCGGCGGCGGAGGCGCTGTCCGGGCTGTCGGCGGAACTGTCCCGCGCGCTGTCCGCCGAGGCCCTGGACCGGGCCACCGGTCTCATGAACCAGCGGCTCCAGGCGCTCCGCCGCCGCTCCGGCTACCAGCGCAGCCAGAAGAACCTGATGACACACATCAAGGGGTGGGCCGTCAGCACCCACTCGGTGCGGCAACTGGAACTCGCCCCGAAACTGTTCGACCTGGTGGTCATCGACGAGGCCAGCCAGTGCTCCATCCCGTCGGTGCTGCCGCTGCTGTTCCGGGCCCGCCGGGCACTGATCATCGGTGACCCCATGCAGCTCGGGCACATCCCCGGCGTGTCCCCGCAGCAGGAGCGTCAGGCACGGGTACGGGCCGGGCTGAGCGCCGCGCAGCTGGAGCACCATCGCTTCACATATCACGTGTACTCCTCGTACCACGCGGCCGAACAGCACGGCGACAGCGCGCTGCTCCTCGACGAGCACTACCGTTGCCACCCGCGGATCGCGGACGTCGTCAACGGCCACTGCTACGGCGGCCGGTTGCGGGTGCTGACCGACGTGCGGCGGCAGGTGCCGGCGTACGACCCGGTGGGAGCGGCCGACCCGGCGCCGGTGCTCGGCTGGGTCGACGTACCGTCCGGGGAGTCGGCGCGCGGCGGTGACGGGCAGTCCTGGCGGAACGTGGAGGAGGCGGAGGCCGTCCGGCGCGTGGTCGACGGACTGCTGGCGGGGCTTCCGCCGGACGCGACGGTGGGAGTGGTCACGCCGTTCCGGGCGCAGAAGGAGACATTGGCACGGATGTGGCGGGACGACGACCGCGTCCGGGTCGGCACCGTCCACACCTTCCAGGGCGGACAGCGGGACGTGATGGTGCTCAGCCCGGTGGCGGCGCACAACACACCGTCCCGGACGACGCACTGGGTCGCGAGTCAGGTCAACCTGTGGAACGTGGCGGTCACCCGGGCCAAGTCGCAGCTCATCACGGTGGGGAGCCGCGCGTTCTGGCAGGACCAGAGCGGCCTGCCGGCCCTCCTCGCCGCGCGTTCGGCGCCGCTGGGAGCGGGCGACGACGGCACGACGGCAGAGGCCGGCGCGCCCGGCCCGGCGGCCGAGGCCCGCGCGGACCTCGCCGACCGCCTGCAGCGGTATCTGGCGGCCGGACGGGGCATCACCGATCTGGAGCGGGCCGTTCTGGTGGGCGGCCACCCGGTGGACCTGCTGTTCACCGACGCTGGCGAGAACACGGCGGTGCTGATCGACCCCGGTCCGGGGCCCGGTGCGGACCCCGCGCGGCATCTCCGGCTGACCCACGCGCGAGGCGACCTGCTCACCGGACTGCCCTCCGGGGGGTACGGGGCCAAGCCCTGCCCCGTGAGCCGGACGGTCCGGGTGCCCGCCTGGCGGATCATCGCGGGCGCCACAGCGCTGGCACCGCTGTTCGACTGAGCGCCGGACAAGGCGGCCGGGTCCGGACAGCCAGGCCCGGCGGTCCGCTCAGCCGCCGGGCAGGCTCCGCACGACGTGCGTCATGTGCTGGACGTTGCCCTCCCGCAACCACTCCGTGGGGCCGCCCACACCCTCGCTGGTCGAGAGCGGCCCGTGCGCGCAGTCGCTCAGCCACTCCTCGCCCTGTCCGGCCCCCGCTCCCCGGAACTTGGGCAGTTCGACGATCCGGCGGGCCGCGCTGCGGTTGACGGCGATCCGGTCGGGCCCCCGGGTCAGCATCTTGTACAGGAGGTACGAGCTGTCGGTGGTGTAGCGGAGCACGCCCCAGGGTGGGCCGCCCTTCCTCCCGGGTGCCGGGGCCTGCGTGAGGGCACTCGGAGGCTGGACCCCGTAGTCGCCGTAACCGAGCAACGGAGCATAGGCACCGCCCGTGGCGCGCACCTCGTGCCACATGCGCCACTCCGCCCGCGACCCCTCACACCATCCTTCCTCCAGCATGTCAGCGGTGACCCGGGGAAAGCCCCCTCCGAGCAGAGCGGCGCTCCGCCAGACCGCCAAGGGCATCAACGCGTCGAGGGCGCGCAGCGCCTCCTTGCCGGCGTCGGGCCGGTCGTCGAGGACCGCCCCCATGTCGAGCAGCAGATCCACGGGCACCTCAGGACCGGTTCGGACCAGCAGGCCCCGGACGTCCTCCCCGAGGCCGTCGTCCCACTCCCCCGGGACCCTCACCCGGACGCCCAGTCCGCGCAGGCAGTGGCGGGCCGTCTCCACGGCCACCGTCTGCTGCGCCTCGGTCCGCTCCGGACCGGTCACCGGACGGAGCCGTCCCAACTCGCAGTAGACGGGCAGCGCTTCGGCGAGGGCGTCGGTCTGCGCGTCCTCGCCGAAGGGAGCGTCGATCCATCCGCCGTGACGGCTCACGGCGCTCACCGGGTCGACGTACTTGCCGACCAGCGTGGCCAGTGTCTCCGGGGTTGCTCCAGGTAGCGGCGGCAGGTTCCACAGCGGTCTGATCGCTGCCCGGACGTCCGGCCACAGCAGTCGGAACGCCGCGGCGGCGTGCGGCCGCGTCGGCAGAACGGGAACATAGAGCGGTCCGGACATCGCGGCTCCCCTCGGCACCGTTCGTGCGCATCCCTTCCCACCAGAGTCCGTTCGCCTCGAAGCACTTGAAAAGAGAGCGATTTCGGCCCGCATGGCCGATGTGTTCAAGTACCTGGTGACGGTGTGACGTAAGTTGTACGCTTCGTGATGCTCGGTGGTCGGACGCACCAAGTGGACGATGCACATGGGGAACTGAGCGGCACTCAGCGGCATGCCTCGGGACCGTCCGCCGTGCGCCGACCAGTTCGCTGACCGGGCGCCACGGCCCGGCCGTTCCACGATGGGCGCGAGGCGTGAACCACCGGATACTCGGTCTGACCGTGCGGAACTTCCGCACCCTCACCGACGTGAAGCTGCCACTCGGCCCGCTGACCGTCCTGTCCGGCCCGAACGCGGCCGGCAAGTCGAACGTGCTGCAGTCCCTGGAGTTCCTGGGGGATGTGGCGGGGGCGGGTATCGAGCAGGCGCTGGAGAAGCGCGGCGGATTCGACGTCCTGGCCTTTCGCGGCGGACGAAGCCCAGTGTCACGCATCACGGTGGGCGTCAAGGGGCTCTGGTCGGACTTCGCCTCGGAGGAGGCACCCGACCGCTACGAACTGAGCGTCTCCCGGCCCCGCCTGCCCGAGGGTTCGCGCGAGCGATACGCGATGTACCGCCGCGAGCGTTTCGTGCAGCATCCGGCGGAGGGCAGCGAAACCTCGGTGGAGCTGTCGGGCGGCTCCGTGAAGGTCGACAGTGGCCTGCCGGGGGACCACACCGACGGTACGGCCGACGTCGGGCGCATGGTGTCAGCCCTCCACCAGGGACCAGTGCCCGCACTGCCGGACAGCGCGCCTTCGGCTCGCGCCGTCGCCGATGTGAAGCGGCACCTCTCGCAGATCCGGGTGTTCGACCCGGACGTACGCGAGGCACGGAAGCCCCATGGCATCAGCGAAGCGAGGAGGTCGCAGTACCTGGAGAGCGATGCCTCGAATCTCGCCGACTTCCTGCGCGGGCTCAAGGAGCGGGAGGACGGGGAAGCCTGGGAGATGCTCCTGGAGGACGTCAGAACCGTCGTGCCTCAGATCCGGGACATCCACCTCGTCTCACCCCCCGACTTCGCTTCCTACCGCACCGCGGTGGAACTGGAGGAAGAAGGGCTGCGTGGCCGGACTCGACTGACGGAAGCGTCCTGGGGCACGGTCCGCATCCTGTGCATGCTCGCGATCTTCCACGATCCCAACCCGCCGCTGCTCACCTGCATCGAGGAAGTCGATCACGGCATCCATCCGCACGCGCTGGAGCTGCTGGCCGAACGCCTCCGCGAGGCCAGCGAACGCAGCCAGTACCTGGTGACCACCCACTCCCCAGTCTTCGTGAACAAGCTGGACGCCGACGAATGGGTGCCCTGCGGCCGTCGCATCAACGGCGCTTCTGTGATCCCCGACCGCATGCCGGGCCGTATTCGGGAGGTCGTGGAGGAGTCCGAGCACGAGCCTCTCGGTGATCTCTGGTACTCCGGTTCGGTCGGAGGTTCACTGTGAGCCCGCGTCGTCCGAACAAGAGACAGCCGGTGATTGTTGTTGCAGGTGAGAGCGCCAACGATCGCGGCGTCCTCAAGAAGCTGATACCGGCCCTATACCGAGGAACCTGCCCCCGGATCGAAGAGATCCGGGACGAGATCAAGCTGGCGACGGCCATCAACCAGCTCAGTCCCCGGGTCGAGGTGATTCGCAAGCGGGCGCTGGCCAAGGCCAAGGACTGCGATGCCGAGCTGGTCGGCATCGTGGTGCACGCCGACATGGACGCCGTGGCCGATCAAGGCTACGACAGAGTCCGCGACCGGGTCACCGCCCAGCTTCGCGCCGGGCTGCCCTGCGACACCGCCCTCGCCCTGGCCGCGGTCGAAATGGAGGGCTGGCTGATGCAGTTCCCGGACGCCTTCCCGAAGGTGAACCCGGGATGGGAGATGCGTCCCCAGGACTGCCGCCGTGATCTGGGGCTGCTGCTCAACCCGAAAGAACACCTGATGAAGTACCTCGGAAAGCCGATCTACCGGGAGTCCCACTCTCCGAAGATCATGGACGAGGCGGTCCGGCACGGCCACGTCAGCGCGCGCCCCAGCGGCAACAACCGCTCGTTCCGCGACTTCGCCGACGAACTGGCGGGCTGGAAGTAGCTCGGGCGCTGTGACCAGGCCCGGACACCGACCGGCCGCCCTGTCGGTCACCCGCTATACGGTGGTACCGATCACCAGGGCACCGGCATCGCAAGGGGGACCGTCGTGAAGCCCACCATGGCCGCCGCGCAGCTCCGCGGCAGTCTGACGCAGTACCTCACGACGACGTACGCCCTCGCCGACGAAACCACCCGCGGCGCCCTCGAACGCTTCCTCGGGCACCCCGAGACCGGCATCTTCCGCGGTCCCTACCTGCGGATCCGGACACCGTTCCACGTCGCCGACGACGGCTGGCGGCGCGACCTGGAATGGTCGGCGGGATTCCCCGGGTTCGCTCCGTGGCGGCACCAGGCGAAGGCGTGGGCCCGGCTGTCCACGCTGCACGGGCCCGGCCGGCCGACCCTGGTGACCACCGGCACCGGCTCCGGCAAGACCGAGTCCTTCCTGGTTCCCGTGCTGGACCACTGCCGGCGCCAGAAGGCCGAGGGCGTGCGCGGGATCAAGGCGGTGCTGCTCTACCCCATGAACGCGCTCGCCACCGACCAGGCGGGGCGCATCGCCGAATACCTGGCGCGTCCGGAGCTGGCCCAGGTCACAGCGGGTCTGTACATCGGCGACCGGCCCGACACCGACTTCCGGCGGGTGATGACACGGCGCGAGGAGATGCGCCTCTCACCGCCCGATGTGCTGATCACCAACTACAAGATGCTCGACCTGCTGCTCCAGCGCGGCGAGGACCGGGCCCTGTGGGAGGGCGCCGAGCCCGCGTACGTCGTACTGGACGAGTTCCACACGTACGACGGCGCGCAGGGCACCGACGTGGCGATGCTGCTGCGCAGGCTCGCCGCCGCCACCGGCGCGGCCCGGCCGGGCCGGCCCCTGGGGTCGATCTGCCCGGTGGCGACCTCGGCGACCCTCGGCGAGGGAGCGCCCGGGAAGGAGGCCGGGGGCATCCTCGACGTGGCGGCCAGGGTGTTCGGGATGCCGTTCGCGGCGGACGCGGTCATCGGCGAGGAGCGGATGACCGCCGAGGAGTTCACCGGCACCGTCGACTACGAGTTGCCCGAGCCGCCGACCCCGCAGGAGGTCGTCGCGGTGTCCGGCGGACCGGACGTCGAGGCCCGGCCCGACCTGCTGGACCTGAACGCGCTCGCCACCCTGCTGCTGGGCCGGTCCGGCCTCGACGCCTTCCGCGTCGGACGGCTGCTGAAGCGGCACGACTTCACCCTCGGCGTCCTGTCGCTGCTCGACGGCGAACCGCTGGACGAGTGGACGCTGCGGGACCGGCTGAGCCGGTTCGGCTACTCCTGGGGCCGCACCGCCCGCGAGAACCCCCGGCTGGCGCTCCAGGCGCTGTCCCGGTTCGTGGCGCTGCTGTCCGCCGCCCGCGACCCGGACTCCGACGAGCGCAGGCCCCGGCCGCTGCTGCACATCGAGGCGCACCTGTGGGTGCGGCCCGTGACACGCGTGCTGCGCGGAGTGGGACCGACCCCCGAGTTCCGCTGGTACGAGGACGACCGGACCGCCGCGCGCCGGGCCGCGCTCAACGCCGCGCCGCCCGGCGAGGAGGACTCCGACGCCTCCTCCGGGAGCATGCCGTCGTATTCGTCCCGTTCGTCCAGCCGCCGCCCGGAGCCCCTGCCGGGCTCCGACACGGCGCCGCGCCCCGCCCAGGTGCACCTTCCGGCCGTGTACTGCCGCAACTGCGGGCGCTCCGGATGGGCGGCCCTGTCCCCGGAGGCCGACCCGCAGCAGCTCGTGACCGCGCAGGACCGCATCTGGCGGGCCGGCGTCGGCCGGGACAAGCGGCGGCTGCGCTACTTCATCGCCGCCACCCCCGGCGAGCGACGGCGGACACTCGACGCGCTGACCGGCGCCCGGCCCTCGGACGGCGGCGTGGACCCGCTGTCCGTCGTCGTCCTGGACGGCGGGCGGGGCACCTACCGGCTGCCCACCACCGCGGACGACGGGGAGCTGGTCGACGCATGGTTCGCGCTGGCCCTGCTCGACCGCAAGAGCGCCGACAAGGCCGCGAAGGACGACCGGTGTCCCGCCTGCCAGACCGACAACAGCATCCGCTTCCTCGGTACCGCCCAGGCGGCCCTCGCCTCGGCGGCGGTCACCCAGCTGTTCACCGGCGGCGACATCGCGCTCGTCCCCGAGGAACGCAAGACGCTGCTGTTCAACGACTCCACCCAGGACGCCGCGCACCGGGCGGGATACGTCGCGAACGCCTCGTACAAGTTCTCACTGCGCTCGCTGCTCGCGCACAACCTGGACGAATCAGGGGCGCCGACCGCGCTCAACGACCTGATCGGCTTCGTGCTGGAGTCGGTGGACGACCCCGAGGCGCTGGCCGCCGTGGTGCCTCCCGACCTCCACGACGAGCCGGGGGTCGACCGGCTGCTGTCCGGCCGGGGCACGGGCGACGCGCGGACCTGGCGGCTGATCGGCGAGCGTCTGGCCTTCGCGACGGTCATGGAGTTCGGGCTGCGCAGCCGCATGGGCCGCACCCTGGAACTGACCCGGACCGCGGCGGCCGAGGTGATGCTGTCCGACCCCGACGGCGTCACCGACCTGGCACGGGACGTGCACCTGGCGCTGCCCGGCCAGCTGCTGGCCGTGGGCGGACTGCCCACCCCCGAACGCTACCTCGCCTATGTCCGGGGCCTGCTGGAACGGCTGCGGCTGCGCGGCGCGGTGCGGCATCGCTGGCTCGACACCTGGATCAGGGAAGCCGGCACCAACCGCTATCTCATCTCCGGTCGCAGGCCCGACGGCATGCCCGCCTTCCCCGAGGGCGTCGCTCCGCCGCGATTCCTGCTCGACGGGCAGAAGGACGGATCCGAGTTCGACGCGGTCACCGGAAGGCTGGGCTGGTACCAGGACTGGACCCGCAGATGTCTGGACCTGGACGCCGCCGGGGCGACCGAGTACCTGCGCAGACTGCTGCCCCACCTCGCCGACGCGGGCGTCCTGTCGACGCGGACCACCCGCGACCGGCAGACCCGGGTGTACGGGATCCAGCCGGGTCACATCCAGGTCCGCCTGCTCGACGACGCCGTCGTCAACAAGGCCTTCGTCGCCTGCGAGGACTGCGGCTGGCAGCAGGTCGTCGTCCCCGAGCGGCGCACCCGCTGGTACGGCCATCCCTGCCCCCGCTACCGATGCAGGGGACGGCTCACCGCGCCCCAGCGTGACATGTCCTACGCCGGGGCCGAAGGCATCCGCCCCGACAGGCCCGTGCGGGAGCGGGACTACCGGCGGGACTACTACCGTCGCCTCTACCTGACGGGCGGCACGTTCCGCGTGGTGACGGCCGAGCACACCGGCATGCTCACCCGCCCCGAACGTGAGCGCGTGGAGCGCGCCTTCAAGGCGGGCACGCACTACACCGACCCCAACGTCCTGTCGTGCACCCCGACCCTGGAACTCGGCATCGACATCGGCGACCTGTCGGCCGTCCTGCTCGGCTCGCTGCCCGCCGGACCGGCCAACTACGTGCAGCGGGCCGGGCGGGCCGGACGACGGACGGGCAACGCGCTGGTGGTCGCGTTCGGCGGACGCAGGGCGCGCGACCTGTACTACCTGGACGAGCCGCGGGAGATGATCGCCGGGACCATCCTGCCGCCGGGCTGCTATCTGTCGGCCGTGGAGATCCTGCGCCGCCAGTACACCGCCCGGCTGCTGGACCTGGCGGCCCGCGGGGAACTGCGGACCTCGGACGGCGAGACTCTCGCGCCCGTGCCCCGGCTGTCGTCCGCCCTGTTCGGCACCAGCGGATGGTGCCAGGATCTCGCGGACGCCGCGCAGACCCACGGAGCGCGCCTTGTGGAGGAGTTCCTCGCGTTGTTCCCCGCCGACGGCGGCCAGGACAACGACACGGAAGGCGTCTCCGAGCACGCGGCGGACGAACTGCGCGCCTACGCGACCGGGGGAATCGTCCGGGTGCTCCAGGAGGCCGAGGAGGACTGGACCGGCCGACGCGAGGAGGTGCGCCGCAGAATCGCGGCGATCGACGAGGCGGCCGGGCAACTGGCCCGCTCCGACGACTCACAGGACCGGGAGCGGCGCGAGCTGCTGGCCGAGCGCCGTGCCGCCGGGGACCTGCTGCGGGAACTGAGCCAGTCCGCCGCACACGCCACGCTGGTGGACCTCGGGCTGCTGCCGAACTACAGCCTGACGGACACCACCACCATGCTGGAAGCAACGCTGTACTGGTCGGAGACCCCCGACGAGGAGGACGCGCCGCAGGAGGAGGGAGCCCGGCCGCCCGGTGCCAAGGTGTACCGCAGCGAGACCCGGGACTACGAACGGTCCAGCGCGCTCGCCCTGACCGAACTCGCCCCCGGCAACAGCTTCTACGTCAACGGCTACCGGCACGTGGTGCGCGCCCTCGACATCGGCGGTCCCGACCGGCGCGCCTGGTCGGTGTGGCGGCTCTGTCCCGCCTGCGGTTACGTGCGGACCGAGAACGCCGAGCGTGACACGACGCCGTGCCCACGCTGCCGTGGCCGGGAGATCGCCGACGCGGGCTGCGTCCAGTACGTCCTGCGCCCCCGGCGAGTGCTGTCCCGCGACAAGCGCGAGGACGCCAGGGTGCGCGACGACCGGGACGAACGCGACCGCAGGCGCTACGCGACCCTCACCACCGTCGACATCGACCCCGGCCGCCTCGTTCCAGGATCCTGGCGGCACGACGAGGCCGTGTTCGGCGTGGACTTCACCCGCCACGCCGTGATCCGGACCCTGAACCTCGGTCTCGACCGCGAGGACGGCAGCAGCACGGTGCCGCTCGCCGGGGAGGACGTCCGCCTCAACCCGTTCTACGTCTGCACCTCGTGCGGCGGTGCGACCGCCGACGGCAGACCGGTGGTGGACGTGCCCCAGCACGCGCTAACCGAGTCGGGGGCGACGAGTGTCCCGGCTTCCGCGCACCATCTGCTGTGGTGCCCGCGCCGCCGGGTCCGCGGCGCCGCGGCGGGCACGGCCGGAGCGCAGGGCGCGGGCCAGGACGTGCCCCTGCTGCTGGCCCACGAACTGACCACAGAGGCCGTCCGCATCCTGCTGCCCGCCTCGGTGGCCCGCGTCAAGGAGCGCCTCGCGTCGTTCACCGCCGCCTTGTTCGCGGGGATCGCCGCCCGCTACGGCGGCGATCCCGACCACATCGACATCGCCGAGGCCACCATGCCGGACGACGCAGGCGACCCGGATGCCGACTGGCCCCGGCGCTTCCTGGTCGTGTACGACCGGCTGCCCGGCGGCACCGGATACCTGCACCGGCTGGCCTCCTCGGACGGCTTCCGGGAAGTCCTGCTCAGGGCTCGCGACGTCATCGAGCACTGCGCGTGCCGGGAGAAGGGCCTGGACGGCTGCCACCAGTGCCTGCTGCGCCGGGTGCCGGCCTCCGACTACGACAAGGTCAGCCGCAACGAGGTCCGGCAGATGCTGGACGAGCTGCTCGGCGCCGACGGAGAACGCTGGCGCACCTCACGGGTGACAACCACCCAGGACATCCCGCTCCAGAGGCAGGCCGAGAGCGACCTTGAGGTCCTGTTCGTCGAGACGTTGCGGGACTGGGCAAAGCTGCCGGAATCGAAGGCCACGGCGGACGCCTACACCACCTCGGCCGGCACCTATGCCCTGGACCTCAGGCTCACAGCACCCGACGGGTCCACCGTGAGCTGGCGTGTCTCCCAGCAACGCGCGCTGGAGGACACCCGGCCCGACATACTCCTGGAACGGCTGGACTCTCCCGGCCCCCGCGTCGCCCTGTACCTCGACGGCTACGCGTACCACGCCACCCGCGAACACGACCGGCTCGCCGACGACGCCAAGAAGCGCACCAGGCTCCGCGCCGAGGGACTGCGGGTGTTCCAACTGACCTACCACGACGTGACCGCATGGCGCCGCCGGATCAACGACCCCGGATACACCGGGACCGACACGGACACCTCCGTCTGGACGCCCTACGGCACCGCTGGACAGCAACGCGCCCGCGACTACTACGACCGGGTGGGCCGCGGGCTGCCCGGCGAACTGGCCGAGACGATGTGGGTCAACCCGGCGCGGACGCTCCTGGCCTACCTGCGCTCGCCCGATCCCGAACGCTGGCGGCGGCGGGCTGAGGCGGTGGCCGCGGGCATGAGCGGGGCGGACGGGACCCGCGGTGCCGCCCTCAGCGGCGCCGAGGCCGCGACCGGCATCAGGGAGGCGCTGCGCGCGGGCGCACCCGCCGAGACCACGGGACCGGTGCGGATGCTGTACGGCTCTGACACGTCGGGCTGCCGTCTGGTGCTGGCCGCCGACGGCAGGCGGACCCCGCCCGTGTGGACGGGCCTGGTCGTCCTCGATGACGGCGTCACGGCCCTGGAGGAGGGGCCGGCGCACAAGCGGCGCTGGCGCGCCTGGCTCTGGTGGGGCAATGTGCTGCAGTTCCTGGAACACGGCGGCGGTGACAGCGCGCAGCTGACGTCGAGCATGATCGACGGCTTCCGTCCCGAGGTCCTCACCGTGACCGGTGGAGAGGGCTGGCTGACGTCCATGCGTGTCCCGGTCGACCGGGCCGAGAAGGAGCCCTCCGCCGTGGAAGTGGCCGCCGTGTCGGCCGTCCCCGCCGTACCGGCCGTCCCCGCCGTCATCGGGGACGAGACGACCGCACGGGAGCCGGAGGTGGCCGAGCAGCCCGGCGGCACCGGGCCCGGACGGGATCCCCGCTGGGACCGGGTCATCGAGTTGCTGGACCCGGAGGAGCCGGAACTCACCGCCCTCGCGCACACGCTGGCGTCGGCGGCGGTGCCGGTCCCCTGGGACGGCTACGAACTGGACGGTCAGGGCTGGCAGGCCGAACTCGCCTGGCCGGACGTCCGGATCGGCGTGGTCAGGGCCCCCCGCCCGACCGGCGACGAGCCGGACTACGAGGCCGAGGACCAGAAGCACGCCTTCGCGGCGGCCGGCTGGACGGTCCATACGGCGGACGAGTGGGACGGCACGGAACTGATCGCCCGGCTCGGCGGCCGGGACCGGAACGAGAACAGCACCAACGACGGGGAGCCGAAGCGATGACCACCTCCGGCGTCACACTGCGCCTGCTCGACAGGGCCGACAAGGAGATCCTGAAGCTGCCCCGCACGGTCAAGGGCGCCTTCTTCGACTTCCAGCACAAGTTCAGGACCAACCCGCACACCACCGGTCTCAAGCTCCAGCAGCTCAAGGGCGACCACCGGCTCTGGTCGGCACGCGTCAACGACGAGTACCGTGCCCTGCTGCTGCGGCTCGCCGACGACGACTGGCTGATCGTCTCCGTCAAGCACCGCAGGGACGTCTACAACCGGCTCTCGTACGGCGTCAACCAGGTCACCGGCGGCATCGAGTACGTCGATCTGGAGGTCGTGGAGGACAGCGTCCTGGGCAGGCTGCCCGGCGCGACCGCTCAGACGCGGCCCACTCCCGAACCACGGCCGTCGGCGCCTCTCCCGGAACCGCTGTTCACCGCCTGGTCCGACCGTCAGCTGACCGAACTCGGTGTCGCGGAACCCCTGTTGCCCGTCATCCGTACGCTCACCACGGAGGACCAGCTGCTCGGCCTCGCCGAGTACGCGCCGCAGCTGACCGGCGAGGTGCTGATCGCGCTGTTCGACGGCGCGTCGTACGAGGACGTACTCGACCAGGTGACCAGGCCGGTTGCCGCCACCGAGCCGGTCGACCCGGACGACCTCGCGGCCGCCGCCGAGCGGCCGGCGACGGTCGTCACCACCACGGACGAAGACCTCCGCGGAGCGCTGGAGAGCGGTGACTTCGGCCGGTGGAAGAGCTTCCTGCACCCCACACAGGCCAAGCTCGTCGAGCGCCGCTACAGCGGTCCGGCCCGGGTCGGAGGCGGGCCCGGCACGGGCAAGACCGTCGTCGCGCTGCACCGGGTACGCCACCTCGTCCGGCAGCTCTCCCCCGGGCACGACAAGCCCGTCCTCCTCACCACCTTCAACAAGAACCTCGCCGCGGACCTGCGCTCCCGACTGCTGGAGCTGGGCGGCGACGAACTGCTCAGCCGGGTCGAGGTGAGCCACGTCGACCAGCTGGCGCTGCGTGTCGTCCGCGAGGCCGAACCCGGCAACGGCAAGCAAGCCATCGACGACGGACAGGCCGTACGCGAGTGGCGCGCGCTGCTCGACGAACTGGGCGAGGACACCTGGGACCCGGAGTTCCTGCACGAGGAGTGGACCCAGGTCATCCTCGGTCAGGCCGTCGGCAGCCGCACCGACTACTTCCGGGCCCGGCGGGCCGGGCGTGGCAAGAGCATCGGCCGCGCCGAGCGGGCCGAGATCTGGCAACTCGCCGAACGCTTCACCCAGCGGCTCGACCGGCTCGGACGGCAGACCTGGGACCAGATCGCGGAGCGCGCGGCACGCCTGGAGATGGGCCGCGAACAACGCATCCAGAACATCGCACGGCAGCGGGATGAAGCGGGTGGCCTCGACAACATCCACCTCCAGGACGGCTCCGGTGGCTGGCTGCGCCACCGCTACCGCCACATTGTGGTGGACGAGGCCCAGGACCTGCGCCCCGCCCACTGGAAGATGCTGCGCGCCATGGCCCCCCGTACGTCGGACGACCTGTTCCTGGTGGGCGACACCCACCAGCGCATCTACAAGAACCAGGTGACGCTCGGCAGTCTGGGCGTCAACATCCGCGGCCGGTCCGCGAAGCTGACCCTTAGCTACCGGACCACGCGGCAGATCCTGCGCTCGGCCCTCGGAGTCCTGGGCGAGACGACGTACGACGATCTCGACGGCGGCGCGGAAACCCTCGCCGGTTACCGGTCCGTGCTCAACGGCGGGCTCCCCGCCGGGCATGCCTTCCCGGACTGGGACGCCGAGCGGGAAGGCGTGGCCGCTCTGATCTCAGGGTGGGACGCGGACACGGACACGGCTGTCCCGCACGAGCAGATCGCGGTGTGCGTCCCGACCAACCAGATGGCGACCGAGATGGGGTACACGCTGAAGCTGCACGGCATCGACGCGCTGGAGATCCGTTCCGACGGACCGAACGGCTCCGCCGGCGTGCACATCGGCACGATGTTCCGGTTCAAGGGGCTGGAGTACCAGCGGATGATCATCGCGGGCGTGACCGACGGGCTCGTCCCGCGTGCGGACGTGAGCCGACTGCGTGACGTCGAACCCACGCGCTACCGACACGAGATCCAGCGGGCCAGATCCCTGCTCTTCGTGGCCGCTACCCGGGCCCGCGACAGCGTGGACGTCTTCTGGCACGGCAGGCCCAGCCCGTTCCTGGACAGCTCGTGGGTGGAGACGGAGCACGGGGGCAGGTGACACCCGGCTCGGGGCGAGTTCCCGCCTTGGGCCACCTGCGCTCCGGCTACCGAGACGCTGGCGCCGTTGCGTCGCTGTTGGGACCGGGAGAACTCGGCCGTCCCGTGCGTCGCTTCCCTCATCCCCAACACCTGTACGTCATGTAGAACCTCGCGCAGTGGCTCCAAGCCACCATGGCCTGGTTCCGAGGCTCTCGCGTCCATGCCTCTCAGCGGTAAGGCGTCCTCTTCCAACCACTGCTGCACATCGTCGCCACCAGCAGCCCCTTTCGCCTCGTTCCAGGCGGGATGACCCTACGCGCTATGCGATCAAGCCCGAACGGGCCGAGCTGATTTCGGTCGAGAGTTTCGCCAGGTCCTCTGAAACCGACTTCCAACCATGCGCACGAACAACACTTGCGGGCGCATGCATACACCTTCGTCTACCACGCGAAACGCCACCGCATGGGCGCAAACACCGTCCGACTCCCGGCTATCCACCTCGGTGGCCAGTTCCCCGAACTTCATGCAGTCAGGCTCGCTCGCTGGGTGACGAGGCCGATCAAATGATTGGCGTCGCGGGGCACACGGCGATGGTCAGTCGACCGCGCCCCGGGCACCGATCCTGCTCATGCCCCCAATGCCTGAAGGACATGATCGGCGTACTTCGCAGCACCGTCGACGTGCCGTTCAGGGACGGCGGCACCTACACGACCATCCCTCAGTTCACTGCGGAGTACCACACGGCGAACCAGGTTCTCGTGGAACACGTCGCCGCATTCGCCCAGAGCACGGGCGCCACGCCCGGGCAGGTCGCCCTCGCCTAACTCCTCACCTAACACCCGCCGATCGTGCCGGTTCCCAGAACACGGCGCCTGTCCCGTGTCGGGGAGAACACCGGCTCCACCCAACTGCCGCTATCCACCAACTAACTGGTCAGCCTGAACGAACTCGGCGGTCGAACGGGCGTGCAGATACACCGACACCGGCGGTGTCCCCCCGGGCCGGCGGATCAGAAGATCCGCCGGCCAAGGACGCAACACGAACATACCGAGTACGGGGGTGACGATGCTCGAACACCGCAGGTGCGTCCGAGGGAGACCGGCTCGCTCCCTCGAAACGTCGCTCGGCCTCGGCATCAGCACGGTGTTCGACTTGGGTCGGTAGCCGGCCAGCGAGCGCCATGACGCTCCGCCGGGAGCAGTGTCGAACGAGCGTCAAGACTGTCCCCAACCGCCCTCACGAATGCGAGGCAGAGCGCTCCCAGCCCACACCGGCTACACGAAGCCGCAGGTGAGATCCGTGGCGCGAGCCCGCGACAGGCCCCACACGATGGGCTTCGGGAAACAGTCGAGCACACAGTGCCGCACCTGGACACCCGGGAAAACCCGCAGGTCAGAGCTCCTTGCGCTGGTCATAAATCGCCACGCACTCCACATGATGCGTCATCGGTATGGCATCGGTCCGAGCCGGCTACGGAAAAGCGCAGGTCACGGCAACCTCATCGGTTCTCGCCCCGGCTTGCTGGCGTCCAGAGCGTCAAACGAGCGTCACGGCCGACAGCCTGCGGCTGCTGCGTGGGGTCCGCTCCCGCAGCGCGCGGGCCATTGTGTGTTCAAGCTGGTCGACGAGGAGGCCGGGAAGGCGGACCGGACTGGCCATAAGGACGCTCATCCCCAGTGTTCCTCCTGGTAGCGCAGGAGATCATCGCCGTGGAGTTGCTTGGTGGCGTTGCCGACCCGGACCCAGAAGTCGGTGGCGCCGTTGCCACCCTTGGCGGGCTTGGCGAACACCGGCCTACCTGCCGCGGCAACGCTGATCTGACAGACGACGTTGCCAGAAATTTCGGGGAAGCGTACGCGGACGGTGGTCGCTGTCGGGGTCGACAGGCTGCTGTCGAGGAGTTGGCGTACGAAGAGCTCGTACCCGTCGACGCTGGCCTGCGACTCCAGAGTGGCGAGGTCGTTCTCGATGCCGAGGACAGTCCCGTCGTCGGCGACGCCGATATACAGGTTTCCGCCCTCGCCGTTCAAGAAGCCGCAGACGGCCTTGACGATGTTGTGCCGGAGGGACTTGTCGGCCTGCCGGGTGTGCACGTTCCATCGGGCGCTTGCCTTGAACTCGGTGCCCTGGGACTCGCCGGCGGCGATCATGTCGGCCGGGGTGGTTGGGACGTACGTAGGGCGTTCTCCCGTGAGGGTTTCGAACGCTTCCCGCACGACCTTGGCGATTAGCTGGCGCCGCCGTTCCAGGAAGGTGAAATAGTCGAGCTGCTCCCAGCCGACCGGGAGCGCGTGCCACCGTACCTGCCGCTTGAGCGCCTCCGGGTCCATCGCGTCCGTGATTCTCGGCCAGTAGTCATGTGGTGCGTCGGTGTTGGACTGCTCGTCTGCTGGCCACGTCACGTAGGCCATGTTGGCGATGGCATTGACTTGGCGCCGGTCGGTGATACCCAGTCTGGCGAGTGTCTTGCGGTGGAACAGGTTGTCCCTGTCGACAGCCTTGGCGGGTTTGACTGAGGGGTCCAGCAGATCACGGATTCGTTGGTCGCCGAGGAGCATTTCGGCGTCGAGGATGTTGAGCGCCGCCTGGTAGGCGAACAGCACCGGTGAACGCGACGAGGATGTGTCCAACCGGTTCGGCAGGGAGATGTCCCAATAGTCGCCGGTGAAGTTCGCTGCGATGATCCGGTCGAGTTCTGCGGTGAAGGCTCGGCCGTCACCTGGCGGCAGACTGCCAATGCGTCCCAGGTCGAACTCCATCTGTGACTCCGGTGAGTTGGAGTACCGGCCGGTGGTGTGCGCCATGAAGAACCACCGGCCGATCACGGGACGGAGTTCATCGGCCGTCAGCCCGAAATCGTGGCGTCCGATCAGCCAGATCGTGTAGCTGTACAGCAGGGCGTTGTCGGAGGTGATCATCTTGCGGCTGCGGAAACCAGCCGCCGTGACGCACTGGAAGAACTCGTGCCAGCTGGTCAGGTCCAGGACCTTCGTGTGTGCTTGGGCGAGCCGGTCGAACTGCTCCTGCCGTCGAGCGGCGGTGACCTTGCCGGTTTCGAGGTCCTTTCCTCGTAGGACGCTATAGACGTGCTGCAGCCGGGCGCGCCGGAAAGCGACAGCGACGGCTACGCGCAGCAGTTGGTCCGGGCTGGGATCCAGAAAGGCGTTCCGAGGGCTCGGACCGGGAAGTCCTGCGATCACCGCGCTGCGGCTGAAGTCTTCGAGCTGGCGGCGCCCCTTCTCCCAATGCACTGACATCAGGGTGAGGATGAAGTCGGACTGGTTGAGCTTCACGCCTTCGGAGTTGATGCGCACGAAGATGTCGGCGACCTGCTCCTCGTTGGCCGAAGCGCCCAGCTCCACAACCTGGAAGCGAAACTCGTGCAGATCCCGGACCCTGTCTATGCGTTCTTCGAGCTCATCCTTGGCAGCGTCCGACAAAGGCTGTCCGCTGGCCTGTTCGAGCCGTTGGAAGAACTGCCGGACGGTGGGCTTGTAACCACCTCGGGCCCAGAGCGCGGTGATGTCCGGAATGAAGTGAGCGTCACGCTCGATCGCCGCGTCCGTGACCTCGAACGTCTGGTCCTCCGGGTGGAACGCGATGCGAACGTTAATCTCGTCGAAAGACTTAGTGACGATCTTGCGCCCGGTGAGGACAGCGAACAGGGCGGTGAGCCGCTGCTGCCCGTCAACGACCAACAGCTGGGGTGTTCGATCGCCGGCTTCCGTTCCGATCTGCCGCGTCCCCACCTCAGCACCGGTCTCCCAGAACATCAGGGTGCCGATTGGGTAACCCCGATACATCGAGTCGAAGAGATCGCGGGTCTTCGCCGCGGACCAGACGAACGGGCGTTGGATGTCGGGGAGTCCGATACGGCCGCCTTCGATGTTCTCGATCAGGTGCCGGAGCGTGTAACCAGTGTCTCGATACAAAGTAGGTGGCACTGCCGAGGGCTCCTAACGTTCGAGGGCAACTGGTCGGCGGAAGCGGTCAGAGCGTGGGAACAGCATCAGGTTTCTACCACGCGGACACACTGCAACGCAGGGCCAATGGCGCTCGCCACAAGGAGGAATGCACGGCGGCGGGACCCAACTAGGTCGATCTTCGGGTGCCATGGGGATGAGCCTCGCCGGAGGGCATCGTCGTGCGTAACGTGGTTTCGCCGAGAGACCCTCGCACGGCACGTTTCGCGCGGACCGCGGTACCGAAACGACGAACTCAGCAACGAGCGCCTCATGCCGACATCGGTTAACGATCATGCGCGATGAGGACTGGTGCGCACCTAGATACAACTTCCCTTCTGCTGCGAGATGTCGGTAACCTCCGCGAGCCACAGACGGTTCAGTCCGGCCGCAGTGGAGTCACGCTGGACGAGGTCATCATGCACCGGCGGGTCGGCCTTCTTGATCCGGCCTCGTCTGTTGCCGAACACGCTCCACCAGCGGTTGTCCCGGCAGATCCGCCACACGGTCCGGTCCGCCATGCCGACCCCTGCGGCGCGGACTTCGTCGGCCAGGAACCGGTAGCCGCACTCCGGGTCGTCACGGTGGGCATCGAACAGGACGTTCACGCGGCACGCCTCTTCGAATGCGGCAGGGGACACCGGCTGATCGAGCCAGCGATAGTAGTGCTGGCGGGCGTGCTTGAGGGCCCGGCACGAGACACGGGCACCCCGCCAGCGGCCAGCTCTTTCACGACCGGGTAGATCCTTTTCCCGGAAGGTGTGCCTGCGACAGTTAGGCAGCGGCCCGGCGCAGGACCTCGTTCTCCTGCTTCAGCAGCTTGATGCGCCGACGTGCTTCCCGCAGTTCCGCACTCTCCTGGTTGTTCGTTCCAGTCTTGGTACCGTCGTCGATGTCCGCCCGGCGCATCCACTTCCACAGCGTCATCGCGTGCACCCCGAAGCCGGCGGTCACCTGCTCGATCGTCACATCCGGGCCGCAATTCCTCGCGACCCGCACGACATCCTCGCGGAACTCTGCTGGATAAGGATCGGGCACAGCGACATTCTTCCCACTCGCCCCACAGGGCAGACCAGTTCACATGTCACCCATTGGTGTGGCGGACCCCACGGACGCCGCTGCGCTGAACAGATGAAGGAGCGCAACGCACTCCGCACGGTGTACCCGTCCCGGCCTCGAAAGCACGTCGGGCGGGTTCATTGGAAACTATAAAAGCGCAGGTCAGACACCCCATGGCGTTTGAGGTCAAGCGGCATGGGGTGTCTGACCTGCAGAAACGCGAAGCGGCAGACGAGTCGGGCTATACGCCGGGTTCTGTTCCCCGGGTTCCTCGCGGAGCCCGGGGCGACGGCCATCCATCTAGGGCCGGCGTTGCCGTCGGCCTCGTGCGGTCTACCCGCGGACTCGGGCGGGCAGCCCTCGAACGTCCGCGCAGAGCCGCCTTTTACAGCGGCTCCTTTTGACCTTGCTCCGGGTGGGGTTTACCTAGCTGCCCAGGTCACCCTGGGCACTGGTGGTCTCTTACACCGCCGTTTCACCCTTACCGGGGACCGAGGTCCCCGGCGGTTTGTTTTCTGTGGCACTGTCCCGTGGGTCGCCCCAGGTGGCCGTTAGCCACCACCCTGCCCTGTGGAGCCCGGACGTTCCTCGGGAAGCCCCCCTAGGGGGACTCCACGCGGCCGTCCGCCCGGCTCGTCTGCCGTGTCGACCATGTTAGCGGGCGCGCCGGCCTCTTCGGCGCCGCGGCCGTGGCCAGCACCGATCCCGCCAGGATCAGGGTGAAGGCCACGATGATGCCGGCCGTCAGTGGCTCGTCCAGGAACAGGGCACCCGCCGCCACCGCGACCGCCGGGTTGACGTACGTGATCACGGTGGCCCGGGTCGGGCCCGCCTCCTTGATCAGTTCGAGGAAGCCCACGAAGGCGACCGCCGTGCAGATGACGCCAAGGCCCGCGAGGGCGGCCAGGACCTGCGCGGAGGGGACCTCGGAGGGCCAGGTGGCCGCGGCGGCGGGGGCGTAGACCAGCGCGGCCAGGGCCAGGCAGGGGGCCGTGAGCTGGAGGGTCGGGACGTCCTTGAGGCGGCGTGCGGCTATCAGCGGTGCCGTCGCGTAGCCCAGCACCGTCAGGAACACCTCTCCGAGTGAGCGCGCGTCGCCGCCGGTGAGGTGGGGGATCGTGAGCACCGCCACGCCGCCGAGGCCGAGGCCCAGGCCGGTCATCCGGCGGATACCGAGCCGTTCCGTCTCGCCGAAGAAGCGGGCCAGGACCACACCGACGATCGGTACGCCCGCGATCAGCAGGCCCGCCGTGGAGCTCGACAGATGACGTTCGGCGTCGGTGAGGGTGAACCAGGGGCCCATGATCTCGATGCACGCGAAGGCCAGCATGGGACGCCAGTGGGCGCGGACGGTCCTGGTCAGGCCGCCCTGGCGCAGCGCGAAGGGGAGCAGGAGCAGTGCGCCCAGCGCACAGCGCGTGAAGACCACCATCGACGGGGACACCGCGTCCACCGCCACCTTGATCATCAGATAGGGGATGCCCCAGACCACTCCCATCAGGGAGAACAGGAACCAGCCGCGTGCAGTCATACGGCGAGTTTCCGCCGCCTCACCACCAGGTGTCTTGAACGCTGTTGCGGTACGCCGCCGGCGTCACCCCCAGCACCCGGCGGAACCAGCGGGTGAGGTGCGCCTGGTCCGCGAAGCCCACCAGGGGCGCCACCTCGGCCGGGCGCAGGCCCGACTCCAGCAGGGTGCGGGCCCGGGTCACCCGGTACTGGGCGAGCCAGGCGTAGGGCGGCATGCCCATCGTCGTGCGGAACGCGCGCAGGAGCTGGTAGCGGGACAGGCCCAGGTCGGTGGCGAGGGCGGCCAGCGAGGGCGGCTCCAGCAGTTCGTCGGCCAGTCGGTCGCGGACCGTCAGCGCTATGCCGTGCGCGCCCGGGATACGGTCCGAGGCCGGTCTCGCCGTGGAGTGGCGCCGGGATAGGGCCGTGAGCAGCCACGGGAGGCGCGCCTCGGCCTCCAGGGGGTCGGGGCAGCGGGCGAGTTCGGTGTGGGCGAGCCGGAACGCGGCGGCCAGTTCGGGATCGTCGACGAGCGGTTCACGAAAGTGCGGGAGGCCCCCGAGGGTGCCGTCGGCCAGCAGGGCGGGGTCGGCGTACAGGGCGCGGTAGGCGTAGCCGTCCGTGGGTGTGGCGGGGCCGCCCGTGTGCACCTCGCCGGGTGCCAGTACGACGATGGAGCCCGGGCCGGTGCGGATGTGGCCGCCGCGGTAGTCGATCACCTCGGAGCCGCCGACGCACACGCCGATGGTGAATTCGTCGTGGGCGTGCGGGGCGTAGACGTGTTTGTCGAAGCGGGCCGTGAGGAGGTCGAGCGGGGGTCCGCAGCGGCCCAGCCTGGCTCGCGTCCATCGCGCCTGCTCCGGCATGTGACACCCCCTTGTGCGCCTTGCGCCCTGCGCCCTGCCTCGTACTCCCTGCGCCCTGCGCGCTTCTACGGTGCAACACATCCGGGTCCGTTTCCATGCCGGGCAGCGGGCGGTCCGTGGGTGCGCGCTTGACCCTGCCGCGACGTCAACGTCTGTACTGATCCCCTGCGGATCGGAGAACTTCACCGTCGAGCTGGCGGGGCCCCTCCCCCATGTCACCGTCCTCGGCCGTCGCCGCGAGGTGAGCGTGGTCCGGCTGCACGCCGACGAGGCCGACCATCTCGTACGGGCCCTCAGACAGGCGCGAACAGCACCTTCGCCGCTCCCGGATCCGCCTGCACGAGCCTGACCCGCAGCCGCTCCCCGAGCGGGAGGCGGTCGCCCTCGATCCGGCCGATGACAGCGGGCGACTCCAACTGGACGGTCCCCACGGTGGGCCGGTCCTCGTCCACGTCGACCACGCACCCGTCGAAGACGTCCCCGACCCGGTCCGTCAGCAGCGCGGCCTCGACGATGTCGACGCACTCCCGCTCGACGGCGGCCGCGCGCCGGGAGCCCCCGGCCATCCACCGGGGCAGCTCGTCGAGCGCGGCGAGCACCCAGTGCGGCGCGGCATGTCCGGCGGCGGCCGCGAGGCAGATCTCGGCGGTGTAGCGGTCGGCGAGGCGGCGCAGCGGGGCCGTGCAGTGGGCGTAGGGGGCGGCCACGGCGGCGTGCGTGGTGAGCGCGGGCAGGGCGCCGTTCCGGAAGACGGTGTAGCCCGCGCCGCGCAGCAGGGTGGTGCACTCCTGGAGGAAGGCCGCGTGCTGGGGGCGGTGCGGGTCCAGGGAGCGGATCAGCGCCGCGTAGGAGACGTGGTGCGGCCAGTCGATGCGCAGGGCGTGCGCGGTACGGCGCAGCCGGGCCACGGCGCCGCCCGGGGCGGCCGGGAGGGTGCGCAGTACGCCGGTCCCGTGGGCCAGCATCACTTGGGCCGCCGCCATGCCGGTGAGCAGGGAGAGCTGGGCGTTCCAGGCCTCGACGGGGAGGGGGGCGCGGTAGGCCGGGGCGTAGCGGTGGTCGCTTTGGATGATCTGCTGCTCGGGCACCTGGAGCGAGATGCCGCCGCGCTCGGCCTCCAGCCGCTCGCGGGCCTCGCCGATCTCCTTGAGCAGCGCGACCGGCACCTCGGCGGTGCCGGTGTCGATCTGCTTCTGCACGTCCTCGTAGTCGAACCGGGCGCGGCTGCGGACCAGGGCACGGCGGACGTCGAGGGCACGCTGACGGCCGTCCGCGTCGAGGTCGACGGTCCACAGGACGGCCGGGCGGTCCTGGTCCGGGAGCAGGCTCGCGGCACCGTCGCCGAGGACGCCGGGGTGCAGCGGGACCTTGCCGTCCGGGAAGTACAGCGTGGTCGCCCGCCGGTGGGTCTCCGCGTCGAGCTCTTTGCCCGGTACGACGAAGGCGGCGACGTCGGCGATGGCGTACCGGACGCGGTGGCCGCCGTCCCGCGGTGACAGATGGATCGCCTGGTCGAGGTCGGTGGAGCCGGGCGGGTCGATGGTGAAGAAGGGGATGTCGGTGGCGTCGTACGACGGCAGGGCGGGGGCCTTCGCGGCCTGCTCGGCCTCGGCGAGCACCTCGGCCGGGAAGTCGTGGGGGACTCCCAGTGCGGCACGGAGCGCGGTGAAGGCGGCCCAAAGGGGGGCTTCGGGGGCGCCGGTCACGCTGATGTGGCGGCGGGGCATGAGTCGAGCGTAGGGCGGGGGCGGGCGGGTGGCACACCGTACGCTGGCGCGGAACAGCTCTATCGAAGGAGTACGTGTGCTCGTCCTGCTGCCTCCCTCCGAAGGCAAGGCGTCCTCGGGCCGTGGCGCCCCCCTGAAGCCGGAGTCGCTGTCCCTGCCGGGGCTCGGCGCCGCCCGTGAGGCCGTGCTGGGCGAGCTCGTCGAGCTGTGCGCCGGTGACGAGGAGAAGGCGCGCGAGGTGCTCGGGCTGAGCGAGGGGCTGCGGGGCGAGGTCGCGAAGAACACGGAGTTGCGGACGGCCGGGACCCGCCCGGCCGGGGAGATCTACACGGGTGTCCTGTACGACTCCCTCGGCCTGGCCTCCCTCGACACGGCGGCCAAGCGGCGCGCCGCGCGCTCGCTGCTGGTCTTCTCCGGGCTGTGGGGCGCCGTACGGGTGACCGACCGGATCCCCTCCTACCGCTGCTCGATGGGCGTGAAGCTGCCGGGACTCGGGGCCCTGGGCACGCACTGGCGCACGGCCATGGCACCGGTGCTCCCCGAGGTGGCGGGCAAGGGCCTCGTCCTCGACCTGCGCTCCTCCGCGTACGCGGCCGCCTGGAAGCCGCAGGGCGAGGTCGCGGGCCGGACCGCGACGGTGCGGGTGCTGCACGCCCCGACCCGGAAGGTCGTCAGCCACTTCAACAAGGCGACGAAGGGGCGGATCGTGCGGAGCCTGCTGTCGTCGGGGTCCGCGCCCGAGAACCCGGCCCGGCTGGTCGAGGCGTTGCGCGATCTCGGGTACGTGGTGGAGGCGGAGGCACCCGCGAAGGCCGGGCAGGCCTGGTCGCTGGACGTGCTGGTGACGGAGATTCACTGACCCCGAGCCGTCCTCCCCGGCGAGGCATTGCGGCATGTGCAACGACTTTTGCGCATGCTGCATGCCATGGGCAGGATGAGCGTCATGCCGCCGCCACCGTCTCTGCTGGACCTCGCGCCCGTCGTCCCGGTCGTGGTCGTCGAGGACGCCGCCGACGCCGTGCCGCTCGCGCGGGCGCTGGTCTCGGGCGGGCTGCCCGCGATCGAGGTGACGCTGCGGACCCCGGCCGCGCTCGACGCCATCAGGGCGATCGCCGCCGAGGTGCCGGACGCGGTGGTGGGCGCGGGCACGGTCATCGCACCGGCCCAGGTGACCGAGTGCAGGGCGGCGGGGGCGCGGTTCCTGGTGAGCCCGGGCTGGACGGACGTACTGCTGGACGCCATGCGGGCCTCCGGGGTGCCGTTCCTGCCGGGGGTGTCGACCACGACGGAGGTGGTGGCGCTGCTGGAGCGCGGGGTGCGGGAGATGAAGTTCTTCCCGGCACAGGCGGCCGGCGGCACGGCCTACCTGAAGTCGCTGGCCGGCCCGCTGCCCCAGGCCCGCTTCTGCCCCACCGGGGGCATCGGCCCGCTCAACGCCCCGGAGTATCTGTCCCTGCCCAACGTCGGCTGTGTGGGCGGGACCTGGATGATCCCGGCGGACGCCGTCGGCGCCGGGGACTGGGGGCGCGTCGAGGCGCTGGCACGGCAGGCGGCGGGGCTCGGGCGATCCGGATGACGGCCTCGGGCGGTTGTCGTACCCGTGTCGTACAACTGGCCGTATGACCTCCGTCGAGCCACCGCCCTTCGCCCGGGAACTGCTGCGCTGGCGCACCGTGCGCCGGGTCAGTCAGCTCGAACTCGCCTCGCGGGCCGGGACGACACAGAGATACGTCAGCTTCATCGAGCGGGGGCGTTCGGTGCCGGGGCGTGCTGTCGTGCTGCGGCTGGCCGAGTCGCTGGAGCTGACGCTGCGGGAGCGCAACGCGCTGCTGCTGTCGGCGGGTTACGCGCCCGCGTACGCCGAGTCGGCGCTGGACGCGGCCGGACTGGGGCCCGTTCGGGAGGCCTTGGACGCAATCCTGGACGGGCATCTGCCGTATCCGGCGGTGGTCGCGGGGCCCCGGGGTGAACTCGTCGCGGCGAACGCGGCGTTCGAGGTGCTGACTCAGGGCGCCGAGCCCGCGCTGCTGAAGCCGCCCGTCAATCTGCTGCGGCTGGCGCTGCATCCGCGCGGGACGGCCGCACGGGTGGTGAACCTCGGGGCGTGGGGGCGGCACATCCTGGAGAACCTGCGGGCGCGGGCGCTGCGCAGCCCCGATCCACGGCTCGACGAGCTGACTGCGGAGCTTGAGGGGTACGTACCGCCGTACACCCCCGACGACGACTACCTCGGCTTCGCCGTCCCGCTCCGACTGCGCTGCGCGGAGGGCGAGTTGCGGCTGCTCACCACGCTGACCTCATTTGCCACGGCCGTCGATGTCACCCTGGCCGAGCTGCATCTGGAGGCGTTCCTGCCGGCGGACGCGCGGACGGCGGAGATCCTGCGCGAGCGCGCCGCCCGTGCCGCCCGTACCGCCCGCGTGGCTCAGCGGAGGTGAGAGGTGTCGTTGAACAGCCGTACGCTCGCGTTGCCGTCCGCGTAGTACGCCACCGCCGACAGCGAGGCCGCCGAGAGTTCCATGCGGAACAGGGACTCGGGCGGGGCGCCCAGGGCGAGGCGGACGAAGGTCTTGATCGGGGTGACGTGCGTGACGAGCAGGACCGTGCGGCCCGCGTACGCCGCGACCAGCTTGTCGCGGGTGGCGGCGATCCGGGTGGCGGTCGCCGCGAAGCTCTCGCCGCCGCCGGTGGGCCGGGCCTCCGGATCGGCCAGCCAGGCATTGAGGTCGTCGGGGTGGCGCTCGCGCACCTCGCCGAAGGTGAGTCCCTCCCAGGCGCCGAAGTCCGTCTCCCGCAGCCCGTCGTCGACCACGACGTCGAGCCCGAGGTGGGCGGCGACGATGCCGGCGGTCTCACGGGTCCGGGCCAGCGGAGACGCGACGATCGCCTGGATCGTGCCCCGCCTCGCCAGCGCCGCCCCGGCCCGCTCCGCCTGCTCCCGGCCGACGTCGGAGAGGGACGGATCGGTACCGCCACTGCCCGAGAACCGCTTCTGCGGAGTCAGCGGGGTCTCACCGTGCCGCAGCAGCACGAAGGTGGCGGGCGCGCCGAGATCGGGGGCGGAGCTCCAGCCGGGGGTGGAGGTGGCGGGGGTGGAGGTGGAGGTGGCGGGGGTGGAAGTGGCAGTGGTCGCGGCCGGGGAGCCGGACGGCGTGGCCGTGCCGGAGGCCACCGCGTGGGCGGCGCGCATGTCGGCGTCGGCCTTCGCGCCCTCCTGCGGCGGCTCCGGGATGGTGGCCGGCCTCTTCAGGGCTGCCGTCGAGGCCGACGCGTCCCACCGCCCGCCCCGGCTCCCGGCGTCCATCGCCTCGTTGGCCAGTCGGTCCGCGTGCTTGTTCCGCTCGCGCGGGATCCACTCGTACGTCACCCGGTCCGGCGGAAGCACACGGCTCGCCTCCATCGCGAGGGGCTTCAGATCCGGGTGCTTGATCTTCCAGCGCCCCGACATCTGCTCGACGACGAGCTTGGAGTCCATACGGACGTGGACCCGGGCCGACGGGTCCAGTTCCCGCGCCGCGCGCAGACCGGCCAACAGCCCCCGGTACTCGGCGACGTTGTTGGTGGCGACCCCGATGTGCTCGGCCGCCTCGGCGAGAGGCTCGCCCGTGGCCGCGTCGATCACCACGGCCCCGTACCCGGCCGGCCCCGGGTTGCCCCGCGAACCGCCGTCGGCCTCGACGATGAACTCCCGCACGCCGTCCGCCCCTTACAGTCCCGACTCGGCCGTGCGCACCAGGATGCGGCGGCAGTTCTCGCAGCGGACGACCGTGTCGGGCGCGGCCTTGCGGACCTCGGCGAGCTCGGTGATCGCGAGCTCCTGGCGGCAGCCCTGGCAGGTGCGCTGGTACAACTTGGCCGCGCCGATGCCGCCCTGCTGCTCGCGCAGCTTGTCGTAGAGCTTGAGCAGGTCCGCGGGGACGGCGCCGGCGACGACCTCGCGCTCCTTGGTCACCGAGGCGGCCTCGCCGTCGATCTCCTCGAAGGCGGCGTTACGGCGGCCGGTCGCGTCGTCGATCTTCGCCTGGACGGAGGCCACCCGCTCGGTCAGTTCACCGACGCGCTCCTGCGCGGCCTCGCGGCGCTCCATGACCTCCAGGACGACGTCCTCCAGGTCGCCCTGCCGCTTGGCGAGGGAGACGATCTCCCGCTGGAGGTTCTCCAGGTCCTTGGGGGAGGTGATCGCGCCGGAGTCGAGGCGCTGCTGGTCGCGGGCGGCGCGCTGGCGCACCTGGTCCACGTCCTGCTCGGCCTTGGTCTGTTCGCGGGCGGTGTCGCTCTCCTCGGTCTGCGCGGCGACGAGCAGGTCGCGCAGCTGGGTGAGGTCCTTGGTCAGCGACTCGATCTCGGCGTGCTCGGGCAGCGACTTCCGCTTGTGCGCCAGCTGCTGCAGGCGGACGTCGAGGGCCTGGACGTCGAGGAGTCGGATCTGGTCGGCGGGCGCGGCGTTCAGTTGGGGGCTCCCGTTGAGCTAGTGGTGGCGTTGGACGCCGCGTGGGCGGTCCAGGGGTCGGTGACCGTTTTGGAGACGTGGACCCGCAGGTCCCAGCCGTGGCGGTCGGAAATCTCGTCGAGCTGGGCTGCGGCCAGCTCGCACCAGGGCCATTCGGTGGCCCAGTGCGCCGCGTCGAGCAGCGCGAGCGGACTGTGGGAGACGGCTGCCGTGAACTCGGAGGCGGGGTGGTGGCGCAGGTCGGCGGTGAGGAAGGCGTCGACGCCGGCCGCCCGGACAGGGTCGAAGAGGCTGTCGCCGGAGCCGCCGCTCACCGCGATCGTGCGGAGAACCGTCTCGGGGTCGCCGGCCACCCGGATGCCCTGCGCGGTGGCGGGCAGCCGCTCGGCGGCGCGGGCGGCGAACTCGCGGACCGTGAGGGGGTGGTCCAGTTCGCAGACCCGGCCGAGGCCGCGGCGGCCCTCCGGGTCGGTGGGGTCCGGCACGAGCGGCCGTACGACCCTGAGGTCCAGGGCGCCGGCCAGCGCGTCGCTGACGCCGGGGTCGGCGGTGTCGGCGTTGGTGTGGGCGACGTGCAGCGCGATGTCGTTCTTGATCAGCGTGTGCACGACCCGGCCCTTGAAGGTGGAGGCCGCGACCGTCGTCGTACCGCGCAGAAAGAGCGGGTGGTGGGTGACCAGCAGGTCGGCACCCAGCTTCACCGCTTCGTCGACGATGTCCTGCACGGGGTCCACGGCGAACAGGACCCGGGAGACCTCCTGGTCGGGGTCGCCCACGACGGTGCCGACCGCGTCCCAGGACTCGGCCCGCTCGGTGGGCCACAGGTTCTCCAGCGCGGCGATGACTTCAGACAGACGGGGCACGGGGAAAAGGCTACCTGCCTGTTCTGCGGGGATGTACCGGTCGGTGTCCGAAGGGGCCCGGCAGCACATCCGCCCCCGTTTCCTCAGGCGAACCGCGGCCCGGCCACCCGTATGTGTGAAGCGCTTGCCTGCCGGTTCCACGCCTGTGCGTACGAAAACTAGCTTCGTCGCCGGAGGTGACCGAACGATGACGGCCTGTGCGATCGAAACCACGGCCGCCGGCGAGGGCGACGACGTGCCGGCGGCGGGCTGCAGCATCACGGCGGACGGTGCCTACGCCGCCCGCCTCGCGCTGGACGGCGACTCCTGGTTCCCGGAGCGCTGGACGCTGGACGGCCCCGAGCCGTACGCCGTGCCGCTGCCCGGCAACCAGCCCGAGGAGCCCGGCACCGAGGTGCAGCCGATGGGCGACGGACGGGTCCTCATCCACCGGCTGGTGGAGCGGCGGCACGCCTTCTCACTGCTGTACCCGACCGGCCCCGACACCGGTGAGCTGCCGCTGGGCGCGGTGGAGTGCCCGGACCCCGGCACGGGACTGCGGCTGCTGCCGCCGGCGCCGGACGGCATGCGGGCGTACGCCCTGGAGGTCGGCCCCCGCTCCTCGGCCGTGTGGCTGGTGGCGGGCGGCGCCTTCGGGCCCGAGCACGTCGCCGAGGTCCCGGGGCGCTGCTCGGGCGGAATCTGGCTGGACCGCACGGGGCGGATACTCGCACTGGACCGGGAGCTGGGCGGGATCACCAAGGCGGTCGTGGTGGATCTGGAGCGGGGCGGCGAGGTGTCACCGCTGCTGCAGATCGCGGCGGGCAGCGACGACCGGCTGCTGCTCGCCGATCCGGACAGCGGGCTGATCCTGGTGGGCTCGGACGCGCCCTCCCCCGGGCAGGAACGGTTGGGCTGGGGCGTCCTGGGCAGCACGCTGCCGGTGCGCTTCCCGGAGTGCCTGCGGATGGCCGAGTGCGTGGTCACACCGTTCGCGATCCAGCCGGGGCAGGCGCTGACGCCGGAGCAGTGCGCGGTGGCGCTGCACATCGAGGGGCCGCTCGGCGGCTGGGTCGGGGTGTGGCGGCCCGCGGAGCGGCGGGTGCACCACCTCCCGGCGCCCGCGGGATGGCTGCCCGGGGCCGGACTGTGGACCGAGGGCGGGAAGCTGCGACTGCCGTACGCCACGCAGGAGACCCCGTGCGGCGTGGCGGAGTCGGCGGCGCCCGCGAGAACCGGGGGTACGGAGGACAGGGGCAACACGGGGGGACCGGGAAACACCGGGGGACCGGGGGACGCGGGGGCACCGGGGGACGCGGGTCCGGAGGGTCCGGTGCGGAACGGCGCGGCTGTCATGGGGCTGGACGCACCCCGGCAGTCGCCGGAACCGGATCCTCCGGAACCTGTCGTGCCCCGCCCGGTGCCGCTCCAACAGGCGCCGCTGGGACGTCTTGTAACGAAGTAGTGGCAGTCGGCGTGGCCGCCTGGATTCGCCCCGTGGTGTGCCGGTTACACTCGCCCGGCTGTACGAAAGATGATGTTGACGGGGTGAATTCTTCCGATGAGTGAAGCGAGTACGACCGACCAGCTGTCCGCCGACTTCCAGGAGACCACCGGTCACGGTAAGCACCGCGGCCAGGTCTCGGCACAGGACGGTGAAACGGCACCGCACGGCCGGCACCGCAAGCCGGAGCCGGCCGACAGGGCGGCCTGACGGTTCGCACCGGGGGCTCATCAGCCTGGCTGATGGGCCCCCTTTCGTGTGTCACCGGCGTTTGAGCCCCAGCACCTCCGCCGCCGCGAACGTCTCCCCCGCCGGCCGGTCCGCGTAGTGCGGGGTGAGCAGCGCGTCGAGTTCGTCGTAGGTGAAGGTGTCCTGCTTGCTGTCGAACTGCGCCTGGACGCGTGGTCGTTCGACGACGGCGACCATGCCGCCGTGCACGACGAGCAGCTGTCCGTTGAGCCGTTCGGCGGCGGGGGAGGCCAAGTAGCCGACGAGCGGTGCGACATGCTCGGGGGCGAGCGGGTCGAGGCCCTCGCCGGGCGCCCTGAACCCGGCGAAGACGTCCTCGGTCATCCGGGTCCGGGCCCGCGGGCAGATCGCGTTGGCCGTCACGCCGTACTTGGCGAGGGCGAGCGCGGTGGACGTGGTCAGCCCGACGATCCCGCCCTTCGCGGCCGCGTAGTTGGGCTGACCCGCCGAACCCGCGAGGAACGCCTCCGACGAGGTGTTCACGATCCGCCCGTAGACCGGTCCCCCGGCCGCCTTGGACCGCTCACGCCAGTGCGCGGCCGCGAAGTGCGTCGTGTTGAAGTGTCCCTTGAGGTGGACCCGGATCACCGAGTCCCACTCGTCCTCGGACATGGAGAAGACCATCCGGTCGCGCAGGATGCCGGCATTGTTGACCAGGATGTCCAGTCTCCCGAACTCGCCGATCGCCAGCCGGACCAGTTCCCGGGCCTGGCCGAAGTCGGCGACGTCCCCGGTGTGCGGAAGGGCCCGCCCGCCGGCGGCGCGGATCTCGGCGGCGACCTCCTCGGCGGGTGCGGCCGATGCCTCGCCGGAGCCGTCCCGGCCGGGCTGCCCGTAGTCGTTGACGACGACGGCCGCGCCGAGCCGGGCGAGTTCGAGGGCCTCGGCCCGGCCGAGGCCGCGCCCGGCGCCCGTGACGACGGCGGACAGCCCCTCAAGTGGCAGTGACATCTGTGGCGTCCTCAGATCTCTATGCACGTACGCAGGGCCGTCCCGGTACGCATCTGGTCCAGCGCCTCGTTGATCTCGGCCAGCGGCACCCGGTGGGTGATCAGTCCCTCCAGGTCGACGCGGCCGGCCCGCCACAGGGCGATGGTGCGCTCGTAGGAGCGCAGGACGTCGCCGCCGCCGTACATCGAGGGCAGGATCCGCTTCTCGTCGAAGAACAGCTCGAACATGTTGAGCCGGAGGAAGTCGTCCATGGCGCCCGCGCCGACGACGACCAGGGTGCCGCCGCGCCGGGTGTTCTCGTACGCCGTGCGCGCGGTGGCGGACCTGCCGACGACCTCGAAGACGTAGTCGAAGCCCTCGCCGCCGGTGACCTGCTGCTTGGCGTCGGCCAACTCGTCCGGTGACACGGCCTTCGTGGCGCCGAACCTGAGCGCTGACTCGCGGCGGGAGGCGACCGGGTCGACGGCGACGATCTCGGCGGCGCCCTTGAGCCGGGCGCCCTGGATCGCCGAGATGCCCACACCCCCGCAGCCGATGACGGCGACCGACGAACCGGCCTCCACGTCGGCGGTGTTGAGGGCCGCGCCGAGTCCCGTCGTCACCCCACAGCCGATGAGGGCGGCGATGTCGAAGGGCACGTCGTCCGGGATCGGCACGGCGCAGCCGGCGTCGACGACGACCTCCTCGGCGAAGGTGCCGGTGCCCGCGAAGCCGAAGACGTCCCCGCCGGGGCGCTTGAAGTTGGGGGTGCCCGCGTTCATGAACCCGGCCAGGCACAGCTCGCTCTGGCCGCGCTTGCAGGCGGGACAGGCGCCGCAGGCGGGCAGCCAGCAGACGACGACCCGGTCACCGGGCTTGAGATGGGTGACGTTCTCGCCGACCTCGACGATCTCGCCCGCGCCCTCGTGCCCGGGGACGAAGGGCGCCGGCTGCGGAAGCACCCCGTTCATCGCGGACAGGTCCGAGTGGCACAGCCCCGTGGCGCGCACCCGCACCCGCACCCTGCCGGGGCCGAAGCCCACCGCCTCGACGTCGTCGAGGACCTCCAGCTTGTCCTGGCCGATCTCGTGCAGTACGGCTGCGCGCATGGTGCGGCTCCCCTCGAATGCTTCGGCGGCTCGGGTGGCTCAGGAGTGTTCGACGACGGTGTCGGCGAGGACGGGCGCGTCGCCCCTCTCGACCGCGCTCACGGCGGCCCGCACGGAGCCTTCCTGCCGCCACATGCGGATGCGCAGGGTCTCGCCCGGGTACACCACCCCCGCGAAGCGCGTGGTGTAGGAGCGGACCCGGGTCACATCGCCGCCGAGCAGCGTGTCGACGACCGCCTTGAGCGTGATGCCGTAGGTGCACAGCCCGTGCAGGATGGGCCGGTCGAACCCGGCAACCTTGGCGAACTCGGGGTCGGCGTGCAGTGGGTTCCAGTCGCCGGAGAGACGGTAGAGCAGCGCCTGGTCCTCGCGGAGGCGCTTCTCCACGGTCCGGTCGGGCTCGCCCACGGGCGGTTCGAGCCGGGTGGAGGGGCCGCGGTCGCCGCCCCAGCCGCCTTCCCCGCGTACGAAGATCTGCGCGTCGTTGGTCCACAGCGGGCCGTCGGCGTCGGTGACCTCGGTGCGCATGACGAGGACGGCCGCCTTGCCCTTGTCGTGGACGGCGGCGATGCGGCCGGTGGCGGTCGCGGTGCCCTCGACGGGGATGGGGCGGTGCAGGGTCAGCGACTGGCCGCCGTGCAGCACGCGGGCCAGGTCGACGTCGACGCCGGGCATGGACAGGCCGCTGATCACCCCGGGCGACCCGTTGCCCGCGACGGTGGCGAAGCTCGGCAGGACGTGCAGCCGGGACTCCAGGGTGTAGCGCAGTTCGTCGGGGTCGGTCGCGGGGACTCCGGCGCCCAGGCCCAGGTGGTAGAGCAGGACGTCCCTGCGGTCCCAGGTGATCTCACCGGAACGGGGTTCGGCGGCGAGGGCCTTCGCTGCGTCGATGGGCATACGGCTCCTGACACTCACGGCTTGCGGACGGCGGCCTGCTTCGGACGGCGGCTTGAAGACCTCGGTGCGGCCGTCCGCACCGTCGGCCGCACCGAGGTCGTCACGGGCCGAACTGGAACGCGTTCCAGTCCGGCGCCCCTTGTATAGCCCAGCGCCCCTTACTTGTGAAGGCTCCTGACGCCGTGTCAGCTGATGTCGGCCGTGACATTTGTACTGCCCGAGTCCGTACATGCGCATCTGCCGGACGGGGGGCCGCGATTCATAGCGTCGTAGGCATGACACAGACATCAGCCGCCGTGTCCTTCACGGGAGCCGTCAAGGCCTACGGCCCGCTCCGCGCCGTCGACGGCATCGACCTCGACCTCGCGCGCGGCGAGACGGTCGCCCTGCTCGGCCGCAACGGCGCCGGGAAGTCCACGACGATCTCGCTGCTGCTCGGTCTGCTGCGGCCCGACGCGGGCACGGTGGAGCTGTTCGGCGCCGCCCCGGAGCGGTCGGTGCGCGCGGGCCGGGTCGGCGCGATGCTCCAGGAGGGCCGCGCGGTCCCCCGGGTCACGGTCGGGGAGCTGGTCTCCTTCGTGGCCTCCCGCTACCCGTCCCCGCTGCCCGTGGCGCGAGCGCTGGAGCTGGCCGGGATCGCGGGGCTCGCGGGGCGCCGGGTGGACCGGCTGTCCGGCGGGCAGACACAGCGGGTGCGCTTCGCCGTGGCGCTCGCCGGGAACCCGTCCCTCCTCGTGCTGGACGAACCGACCGCCGCCCTGGACGTGGAGGCGCGGCACGCCTTCTGGGAGTCGATGCGGGCGTACGCGCGCCGCGGTCACACCGTGCTGTTCTCCACCCACTACCTGGACGAGGCGGACGCACACGCCGACCGGATCGTCGTCATCGACCGCGGCCGGATCGTCGCCGACGGCACCGGCGAGGAGCTGCGGCGGTCGGCCGGCGGCAATCTGGTCTCCTTCGACCTGGCCGGACGCGCCCCGGACGGACTGGACCTGCTGCCCGGGGTGCGATCGGTACAGGTGCGCGGGGACCGGGCGCGGCTGCGCACGGACGACTCCGACGCGACGGTGATCGCGCTCGCCGGACTCGGCGCGATACGCGGCCTGGAGGTCACCCCGGCCTCGCTCGACGACGCCTTCCTCGCCCTGACCTCGCACGGGACGGAAACCGGGGCGAAGACGAAGACCAGGCCGGAGACGAAGACGAAGACGGAGACGGTCTGATGTGGGACTACCTGCGCCTGGAAGTACGCCGCACCCTGCGCGACACGGGCTTCGTGATCGGCGGGATCGCGATGCCGGTGATGATGTACCTGCTGTTCACCAACCTCGGCGAGAACGACAGCGCCTGGAAGACCGCCTCCATGGTCGGCATGGCCGCGTACGGCGCGGTCGGCTCCGCCCTCAACACCGGCGGCGCGGTCGCCGAGGACCGGGCGATCGGCTGGCTGCGGCAGCTGAGGGTGACACCGATGACCCCGCGCGAGGTGGTGATCGGGCGGGCGCTGACCGGTTCGGTGACCGTGCTCCCGGCGATCGTCGCGGTGCTCGTGGCGGGCGGTCTGGTGAACGGCGTCCGGCTGCAGGCCTGGCAGTGGGCGGCCGTCGCGGTGCTGCTGTGGCTCGGCTCGATCCCCTTCACCCTGCTCGGCCTCGGCAACGGCTACCGGCTGACCGGCCCGGCCACCGGCGTGGCGAACATGATCGGCAACCTGGGGCTCGCGGTGCTCGGCGGTCTCTGGTTCCCGATCGAACTCTTCCCCGGCTGGCTGCGCCCGGTCTCGGCGTACACCCCGACCCATGGCATCGCCCAGCTGGGCACCTCGGTCGCCACCGGTCACCCCCCGGCGCCCAGCGCGATTCTCGTACTGACCTCCTGGATGTCGGTGTTCTGTTCGTACGCTGTGCTGTCGTACCGCCGTCGTGCGGGGACCAGTTGATCGGGGGATCTCGGGTGAACAAGGACATGTCGTGGTGGCAGGGGATCCGGTGCCAGGTGTCCGCCTGGCAGGCCGCACGTGCGGCGTGGAGGGCGGACATGGACCGCTTCCGGGCCGCGCAGAAGGCCGCCCGGAAGAACGGGCAGATGCCCGAGCATCCGGGCCCGCCGCCCACCGGTTTCGCGCTGCTGCCGTGGCTTCTCATGGGACTGGGCTCCTTCTCCAATCTCTTCCAGGGCAAGACCGCCAACCCGTGGATCGGCGGCCTGGGTCTGCTCGCCTTCAACTCGCTGTACATCTACGTGACGTTCCGCGCCTTCGACCGTGAGAAGCGCGAGGCGACGTCCACCCGGGTGGCACTGCTGCTGATGGGCCTGCTGACCACGGGCCTGGCCCTCGGGTACGGCGGCAGCTGGCTGCTGTTCTTCCCCCTGCTGGGCCTCGCGACGGGCGCCACGCTGCGCGGGCCGTGGCTGGGCAGGACGGGCATCCTGCTGGCCGCGTTCGCCGGTACCGTCTCCGGCTTCCGCGACGGGTGGGACGCGGTGAACATCGCCTACGGCACCTTCCTGTCGAGCATGGTGACCGCCGCGATCCTGGGCCTCAGCGAGGCCGTACGCGAACTGCGCGCCGCCCGTGAGGAACTGGCCCGCCGCGCGGTGGAGAAGGAGCGCCTGCGCTTCTCCCGCGATCTGCACGACCTGCTCGGCCACACCCTGTCGGTGATCGTGGTGAAGTCGGAGGCGGCACGGCGTCTCGCCCCGCGCGACATGGACGCGGCGCTGACGCAGATCAACGACATCGAGTCGGTCGGCAGGCAGGCGCTGACCGAGATCCGCGAAGCGGTGACCGGCTACCGGGAGGGCAGCCTCGCCACGGAGCTGACCCGCGCCCGCTCGGCCCTGTCCGCGGCCAGTGTGGAGCCGGTGGTCAGGCAGTCCGGCACCCCGCTGACCCCGCAGACGGAGGCCCTGCTGGGCTGGGTGGTGCGCGAGGCGGTCACCAACGTCGTCCGGCACAGCGACGCCGGCCGCTGCGAGATCACCGTCGAGAGCAGCACCGAGCGGGCACGGCTGACGGTCACGGACAACGGCACCGGCGCGGCCGCCGCCGAACCCCGGGAGGGCATCGGCGGCACCGGGCTCAAGGGGCTGACCGAGCGTCTCGCGACGGCGGGCGGCTCCCTGCGGGCCGGCCCGTCGCCGCGCGGCGGCTTCACGGTCACCGCCGAACTCCCCACGGAATCGGCGGAGCTGTCGGCGACCGGGGCGGCTACGGCGCCCAGGGCGAGCTGACCACCCAGCTCACGTCGTCGCTCCACGACGTGCTGCTGTCCCAGGTGTTCGAGCCGCCGTTGCTCGCTATGTAGACGTTGAAGTTGTAGTGGCGCAGATATCTGGTCGGGTAGTTGTACGACGCGAACGAGGTGCCCGTGCCGCTCTTCCCGGTCTGTGGGCAGAACGTGGCGTCGGCCCTGAACTGGGCGCTGCCATCCATGGGCTGCCGGTAGAGCCGGTAGTTGTAGTGGCGCAGGAAGTCACCGGGGTAGTTGCGCGACTCGAAGGAGACGCAGGAGCCGGCGGCGAGGCCCTTGCGGACGATCCAGGTGGCGTCGCTCTTGTCGAGGGCCGAACTGCTGGATGTCACCGCGGAGATGACGGCCGCGTTGTTCTGGTGGCGGACGTAGTCGGTGGTGCAGCAGGAGGTCGTCGCGCGCAGTGAGATCTCCGAGCCGGCCGTGAGGGAGCCGGTGCTGCCGGTCGGGCCGCCGTAGCCGACGGAGACGATGTTGGCCTGCACGGCGTCGTCGGCGGTGTCCGTCGGGATGCCGGAGGTCATGACGCCCTCGAAGAAGGACCCTATGGAGCCGTTGCTGTTGTCACCGCCGGTGCCGAGCACGATCGCGCCCTCCTGGTGCATCGGCGAGTAGCCGCCGGCGGTCGGCTCTCCTCCGGAATATGTGGTGGTGAGTCCACCGGATTGCGCATTGCCGTATTTCAGCGCGAAATGGTTCTGCCCGTTGTTCTTCAGCAGTGCGGTGACGAACGGCAGCGGGCCGGTTCCGGTGTTGGACGTGTTCTTGCTGTACCCGGCATCCGACTGGAACAGACCGTTCTCCAGGTCGGCCTGCACCCACGGACCCTGGCCGTAGCAGGGCGAGAACCAGCACTCGGTGCCGAAGTTGATGGCGTCCATGTGGCCGTTGCCGGTGTCCTTGTTGTTCGTCTCGGCGTTGCCATAGTCGAAGCAGCAGGCGCCGTTGACATGCGTGCCGGAGGTCACCATGTACATCCCCTCGGCCTGCCCGTTCACGGCCACGCCGGAGGTGGAGTTGTCCCGGTAGCCCATGCCGGCCGAGATCTCCAGGCCGTAGACCTGGTGGCCGCCGACGGTCACCGCAAGCGCGTCCGCGGGTGCCCCGACATCGGCCGCGCCGGCCCCGCCCGCGCCCTCGATCGTGAGGTCGTTGTGGCGCGAGGACTGGTCGTAGATCTTGGTGATGATGCAGGTCGTACCGGAGCAGAAGGAGTCCTGCGCGGCCGCGTTGGCATATCCGCCCGTAGTCAGCAGCCCGATGTTGGCGGTGGCGCTGTCGGAGGCGCGCTGCACCTGGTAGAGCGAGCCGCCGTAGGACGAGTAGAGCGCCCGGGCGAGGCTGTGCGCGGCGACGCAGGGCGTGCCCGCGGCGGCGTAGATGTCACAGGGCAGCGAGCTTGCGGCGGCCGCCTGCGGGGCGCCGACGCCGAGCAGCAGCGCGGCGACGGTGGCGAACGCCGCGAGGACGGACAGGGCGGCCCTTCTCAGCCGCCGGGGACGTGAGCGCGGGAGTCTTGGGAACACGGTGCACCTCTTCGGTTTCTCGTAGGGCGGTGCGGGCACGGTCGATCCGGTATGGTCGAAATACCGGACGCCGTTCGATCGAAATACCGAACTCTTTCGGCGTCGAAATGCCGAACAATTACCGGAAATGCAGAGGCGATTGTTTGCGCGTCATCTGAAGACGTCAACCCCCGCGGACCCGAACAATGACGAGTCTTTAATTGGCCGCGCTTGGCTACGCTTGGGTCGTGAAGAACATCCGGGTCCTGCTCGCCGAGGACCAGGGCATGATGCGCGGCGCCCTGGCCCTCCTGCTCGGCATGGAGGACGACATCGAGGTGGTCGCCCAGATCGCGACCGGCGACGCGATCGTGGACGCCGCGCTGCTGCACCGGCCCGACGTGGCCCTGCTGGACATCGAACTGCCGGGCATGAGCGGGCTGGACGCGGCGCAGCAGCTGCGCGAGCAGGCGCCCGACTGCCGGGTCCTGATCCTGACCACGTTCGGCCGGCCCGGCTATCTGCGCCGGGCCATGGAGGCCGGGGCCGCCGGCTTCCTGGTCAAGGACGGGCCGGTGGAGGAACTGGCCGAGGCGATCCGGCGCGTGCTCACCGGGGAGACCGTGGTCGACCCGGCGCTGGCCGCGGCCGCGCTCAGTGCCGGGCCGAGTCCGCTCACCGCCCGCGAGTGCGATGTGCTGAAGGCGTCGGTGGACGGTGCGACGGTCGCCGACATCGCCGGCAGGCTGCATCTGTCCGAGTCGACGGTCCGCAACTACCTGTCCTCCGCCATCGGCAAGACGGGCACCCGCAACCGGGCGGAGGCGGTACGGGAGGCCCGGCAGCAGGGGTGGCTGTGACCTCCCGGTGGCCTACTTCGTCACCTCCACCGACTTGAAGCTGGTGCTCGCCGGCGCCAGACACACGAACCAGTTGGCCGGGAAGCCCTCGGCCGCCCGGATCGCCGGCTGCTCGGTACTGACCTCGGTGTTCGCCGGTGGCTTGGCGACATCGGTGGTCGTGCCGTCCTTCCAGGTGCAGGTGACCCGCTCGGCGGTCTTGGCGACCTGACCGACCACCAGGCGCGTGGGCCCGTCGGTGCCGGGCAGCAGAGGGGCCGCGCCCGCCTTGAGGTCGTGGCCCGACATTCCGTCCGGCCGGGTGACCGAGTCGAAAATGATCGTCGACGGCTCGTCGTCCCCGACGGCCCGGCGTACGAAGTAGGAGGTCTTGCCGACCAGTGCGGACGCCCTCTCTACGGCGCCGGGGAACACCCCGTACTCGCCCATCTCCTGGATCTGGCGCGCAGCCTCCGACTCATCCCGCGGCGCTCCCCACACGTCGAGGAAGACCTGCCACTTCTTGCCGTGGTCGGTGCCGGTGGCGAGGTCGGTCCGCTGCGGCTCATACACATGCCGCGCCTCCGGCGAAGCCGGCCGCGTGGCCACCGGCGCTCCCCTGTCCCCGTGCCCGCCCGGCATCCCGGTCAGCGCCAGCGTCGCCCCCGTGGAGCCCGCCAGCACCAGTGCCGTCGTCGCCGCGACCGCCCAGCGTCGCGCCCTGCGGCGCCGTCCGCCGCGCATGACCGCCTGCACCGGGGCTATACCGATCTCGACCTCGTCCGCGGCGTCCGCGAGGAGGAGGGCGATGTCCGTCTGCGTCATGTCGTTGTTCCTCTCCCGGTCCGCGCTCATCACTTCCGCCCTCCGTGGGTCACCATCTCGGCCAGCCCCGGTATGGCGCGGAGTTTCGCGATCCCCTTGGCCGCATTGCTCTTGACCGTGCCGACCGAGCAGCCCATCGCCTCGGCCGCCTGGGTCTCCGTCAGGTCCTCCCAGTACCGCAGAACCACCGCCTCCCGCTGCCGCGCGGGCAGTTGGCCGAGCGCCTTCAGCAGGGCGCTGCGGTCGTCGGCCTGGGAGATGCGGTCGCCGGTGTCGGCCACCTCGTGCGCCAGACCCGAGTCGTCCCTCGGCGCCAGGAACTCCTTCAGCCTTCTGCGGTGCCTGCGCGCGTGCGCGTTGATCATCACGCGCCGCACATAGGCCTCCGGGTCGTCCGCCGAGCCGACCTTTCGCCAGGCCACATAGACCTGTTCGAGCGTCGACTGGACGAGGTCCTCAGCGGCGTGCTGCTCCCCCGTGAGGAGAAATGCCGTACGCATCAGCCGCGGCCAGCGGCCGATGACGAAGCTCTGGAACTCCTCGTCCCGAGCCTTCTTGCGATCCCCCATGGGCACCTCCTAGATGTACAAAGGAGTCCACGGACCGCCCGGATCGTTGCCTCCCCCTCGCCTCAATTCGCAGAGGTCGCGGAAGCCGCCGAAGTCGCCGCGGTCTTCGAAACCCTTCGCGGCAGCCACACCAGCATCAGCACCGCCCCGCCGAGCAGAACCGCCGTACCCGTGCGGAAGGCCAGCGCGTATCCGTCCGTGAGCGCCTCGGCCCCGCCGCCGCTCCCCGTCCGGGCCGCCGCGATGGTCGACATCACCGCGAGCCCCAGCGAACCGCCCATCGTGCGCGAGGTGTTGACCAGCCCGGACACCACACCGGCGTCCCCCGGCGCCGCGCCCGACGTGGCCAGCGAGGCGAGCGGGGTCGCGGCCAGGCCCGCGCCCAGCATCATCAGGATGCCCGGGAACATGATCGCCGTCAGATAGCCGCCGTGCGCGCTCATCGTCGACTGCCAGCCGAACCCGGCCGCCGCCACCAGCGTGCCGAGGCCCGCCAGGCCGCGGGCCCCGGCCACCGGCAGCAGGCGCGGCGCCAGCTTCGAGCCCACGATCACGGCCAGGGAGCTGGGCACCAGCGCGAGTCCGGCGTCCAGCGGCGAGTAGCCGAGCACGTTCTGCGCGTACAGCGTCATGAAGTACCACATGCAGAACATCGCCGAACCGCACACGAACATGGCCACGTTGGCCGACGCCACCGAGCGCAGCCGCAGCAGCCCGAGCGGCATCAGCGGGGCCGCCGTGCGCGCCTCCACGAGGAGGAACAGCCCGATGAGCGCGAGCCCGGCGGTCAGCGGCACCAGCGTGGCCGCGGCCGTCCACCCCTTGGCCTCGGTCTGCACGATCCCGTAGGCAAGCGTCGCGAGCCCGCCCGTCACCAGGAGCGCGCCCGGCAGATCCAGCCGCCGCCGGTCCCCCGCCCTGCTCTCCACCAGCCACACCAGGGAGCCGGCCAGCACCACGGCGCCCACCGGCACGTTGATGAGCAGCACCCACCGCCACGACAGCACGTCCACCAGCACCCCGCCGACCAGCCCGCCCGCGGCGCCACCGCCCGCGCCCACCGCGGTCCAGGTGGCGATGGCCCGCGCCCGTGCCGCGCCCTCCGGCACCGCCGCCGTCAGCAGGGTCAGCGTCGAGGGCGCCAGCACCGCCGCCCCGAGCCCCTGCACGGCTCGCGCCAGCAGCAATTGCCAGCCCTCCTGGGCCGCCCCGCCGCCCAGCGAGGCCAGCGTGAACAGCCCGAGCCCGATCAGGAACATCCGCTTGCGGCCGTACAGGTCCCCGGCCCGGCCGCCCAGCAGCATGAACCCGGCGAAGGCGATCGCGTACGCGTTCACCACCCACTGCAACCCGGACGGGCTCAGGCCGAGGTCGGTGCGCATCGAAGGCAGCGCCACGTTGACGACGGACACGTCCAGTACGACCAGGAACTGTCCGGCGCAGGCGAGCGCCACCACCAGCCAGGTGGGGGGTGTGGTGCGAGGGCGTATGAAGGAGGAGGAGGTGTCGGCGGCTTCGAGCATGGGTGTCATGCTCTCAACCCGGTTACGGTCCTTGCATCGGGATTTCGCCCCACCGCGCCTCGGTCCAGCGACCTACACCGCCGGCCCATCCGTCTGCACCGCGGCCCATCCGCCCGACGGCCTACACCGCCCGTACCAACGTCACGACCGCCGCCCCGCCCAGCCCGATGTTGTGCGCCAGACCCACCCGGGCCCCCGCCACCTGCCGCTCCCCCGCCTCGCCCCGCAGCTGCCAGACCAGCTCGGCGACCTGCGCGAGGCCCGTGGCGCCCAGTGGATGGCCCTTGGAGATGAGCCCACCCGACGGGTTCACCACCCACCGCCCGCCGTACGTGGTCGCGCCCGACTCGACGAGCCGCCCCGACTCCCCGGGTTCGCACATGCCGAGCGCCTCGTACGTCAGCAGTTCGTTGACGGAGAAGCAGTCGTGGAGCTCGACGACGTGCACGTCCTCGATGCCGAGGCCGGAGCGGTCGTACACCTGGCGTGCCGCCTCCTGGGACATGGGCAGGCCGACGACGTCGATGCAGGAGCCCGACGCGAAGGACTCCTCCGTGTCGGTCGTCATCGCCTGCGCGACGATCTCGACGAGGCCCGTGAGCCCGCGCCGCTCGGCGAACCGCTCCGACACCACCACGGCCGCCGCGGCGCCGTCCGAGGTCGGCGAGCACTGGAGCTTGGTGAGCGGGCGGTGGACGGTGCGCGCGGCGAGGATGTCGTCCACCTCGTACACGTCCCGGAACTGGGCGTACGGGTTGTGCGCGGAGTGGCGGTGGTTCTTGGCGGCCACGGCGGCCAGCTGCGCCTCGGTCGTGCCGTACCGCTCCATGTGCTCGCGGGCCGCGTCGCCGAAGATCTGCGCCGTGGGCGGGGTCATCTCGAATCCGTGCCGGGTGGCCATGATGCCGTAGTGCCGGGCGACCGGAGAGGTCGAGCCCCATCCATCAGCGGCTCCGCCGCGGGCCCCTCCGTCCGCGCCTCCCCCCAGCGCCCCCTTCTTCATCTTCTCGAAGCCCAGGGCGAGGACGCAGTCGGCGGCCCCGCCCTCGACGAGCTGCCGGGCCAGCATCAGGGCGGTCGAGCCGGTCGCGCAGTTGTTGTTGACGTTGTAGACGGGGACGCCGGTCAGGCCGAGTTCATAGGCGGCGCGCTGCCCGGCGGTCGAGGGCTGGAAGCAGTAGCCGACTGGAACCTGTTCCACATCGGTGTACGAGATCCCGGCGTCCGCGAGCGCCGCGCCTCCCGCCTCCCCAACCATGTCCCAGTACTGCCATTCACGCGTTTCGGGCTTCTCGAACCTGGTCATTCCGACACCGGCGACATAGGCCTTCATGGCGCGCCAGACTAGAACGTGTTTCATCAACCTGCCAGACCTGACGGTGGATCAGATCCCCATGGGAAGGTCAAGAATTCATTAGCAGCCCGAAGCAACGGAATAGTTGCCCGTGCATACGAGGTTTACCCGGCACTTATCGCACGGGAGGCCTCACTCAATGACGCACACGACGACCGACCAGCCCACCCGCAGGGCGAGCGGGGCCCTGGTCCCGGTGCTCGCCTTCGCGGGCATCGTGGTCGCGGTGATGCAGACCCTGCTCGTCCCGGTCATCAAGGACCTGCCACAACTGCTGGGCACCGCGCCGAGCAACGCCACCTGGGTGCTGACCTCGACGCTGCTGTCCGGCGCCGTCGCCACCCCGATCATGGGCCGCCTCGGCGACCTGTACGGCAAGCGGCGCATGCTCGTGCTCAGCCTCGCCGTGATGGTGGTCGGCGCACTGATCAGCGCGCTCACCAGCGAGCTGCTCACGATGATCGTGGGCCGTACGCTCCAGGGCTTCGCGATGGGCGCGATCCCGCTCGGCATCGGCCTGATGCGCGACATGCTGCCGCGCGAGCGACTCGGCTCGGCGATGGCCCTGATGAGCTCCTCGATCGGCGTCGGCGGCGGCCTCGCGCTGCCCGCCGCGGCCCTGGTCGCGCAGCACGCCGACTGGCACGCCCTGTTCTACGGCGCCGCCGGCCTCGGCGTGCTCTCCATCGTCCTCACCCTGCTCGTCGTGCCCGAGTCCCCGATGCGCGCCGAGGGCTCCTTCGACCTGCTGGGCGCGCTGGGCCTGTCCACCGGCCTGGTCCTGCTGCTCCTGCCGATCACCAAGGGCAGCGACTGGGGCTGGTCCTCCGGCACCACGCTCGGCCTGTTCGCCGCATCGATCGTCGTCCTGGTCCTGTGGGGCGTCCTCGAACTGCGCACCAAGGCCCCGCTGGTCGACCTGCGCACCACCGCCCGCCGCGAGGTGCTGCTCACCAACCTCGCCTCGATCATGGTCGGCGTCAGCTTCTACGTCGTCTCGCTCGTCCTGCCCCAGCTGCTCCAGCTGCCCACCGCCACCGGCTACGGCCTCGGCCAGTCGATGGTCGTCGCGGGTCTGCTCGTCGCGCCGCTCGGACTGACGATGATGTTCACGGCGCCCGTCTACGCACGGCTGTCCGCGAAGTACGGCCCCAAGGTCACGCTGATCCTCGGCATGCTGATCATCGCGATCGGTTACGGCGCCGGCCTCGGCCTGATGAGCGCCGCCTGGCAGAGCCTGGTCATCGCGGTGATCCTCGGCGCGGGCATAGGCCTGGCCTACTCCTCCCTCCCCGCGCTGATCGTCGGCGCGGTCCCGGCCTCGGAGACGGGCGCGGCCAACGGCCTCAACACGCTGATGCGGTCCATCGGTACGTCCGTCTCCAGCGCCGTCATCGGCATGGTGCTGGCCAACACGGCGAACACCGTGGGCGGCGTGGAGATCCCGACGATGCACGGCTTCCGTGTCTCGTTCCTGATCGCGACGGCCGCGGTGGCGGTCGGTCTGCTGCTGGCCGTGTTCCTGCCGAAGCCGAGCCGCCCCGCACAGCACACGCAGCTGCGCGCGAGCAGCGAGGAGGACGCCGCGCTGGAGCGGGCCGAGGAGGTGCTGCGTGGTTTCCGCGGGCGGGTTCTGGACGCCGAGGGCGCCCCGGTCGCCCGTGCCAAGGTCACCCTGATCGACCGCCGCGGCCGTCAGGCGGGCGCCACGCTCTCCGGCGAGGACGGCAGCTACGCGCTCGCGGTTCCGGCCGAAGGTGCGTATGTGCTGGCCGCACGGGCCTTTGGTCATGGCCCGCTTGCGTCGTCCGCCACCCACTCCGGCGAGGAGCGGGCTGTCGATCTGGATCTTTCGCTGCCGGGGGAGATTGTCAGCGCGTAGAGCTCGGCGGGGTCGGTCATCCGGCTGCCCACCCGCCGTCGTGGCTTGTCGCACGGTTCCCGCGCCCCTTCTGGCGTACCCCCTGTCACCTAGGTGGCGGGGGTGCGGCAGCATGGGCGCCCGGACAGCCGTATGACCGAAAGGCCCCCCATGCCAGTCGCCGCACCCAAGCCCGAGATCCTGGCCGCGTTCGAGGCGGCGAAGGGGTTCATGCCCGTGGACGAGGGGCTCGCGCTGTACGCGGCCGCCGTGGCGGCGGGCGGATTGGGGCTGCCGCTGCTGGAGGTCGGGACGTACTGCGGACGCTCGACGATCCTGTTCGCGGACGCGGCCCGGCAGGCCGGGGTCACCGCGCTGACCGTCGACCACCACCGGGGCAGCGAGGAGCAGCAGCCGGGCTGGGAGTACCACGACCCGGAGACGGTCGACCCCGAGATCGGTCTGATGGACACGCTGCCCACGTTCCGCCGGACGCTGCACCGGGCGGGCCTGGAGGACCACGTGGTCGCCCTGGTCGGCCGCTCGCCGCAGATCGCCGCGTTCTGGAACTCGCCGCTCGGCCTGGTCTTCATCGACGGCGGCCACACCGACGAGCACGCGACCGCCGACTACGAGGGCTGGGCTCCCCATGTCGCCGAGGGCGGACTGCTCGTCATCCACGACGTGTTCCCCCACCCCGAGGACGAGTTCACCGGCCAGGCCCCGTACCGCGTGTATCTGCGGGCCCTGGAGTCGGGCGCGTTCACGGAGGTGTCGGCGCCCGGGTCGCTGCGCGTACTGCGGCGGACGGGGACGGGGTTCTGACCTCGGCGGAGTCCGGGACGGGCGTCTGAGCACGGCGCGGTCCGGGACGGGGGTCCGACCCCGGCGCGGTCCGGTACGCCGGTTGTGGCCCCGCCCGGCGGCACACCACCCATTGGGACCGCCGTACCGTGTGACCGCCCGGGGTGGCCGCTAGGGTGGCAGACGTGTCGTACGTAGGCCCGGACTTCGATCCGCCCCAGCAGCGCCGCCCCCGGCGAGCGCCCCTGACCGTCGCGCTCGCCGCGCTGGTGCCCGGTGCGCTGCTCGGCTGGCTCGTGTACGAGGCGGTGGGCGACCCGGGTGACTCGGGCGGCTCCGACAGCGCGGGCGGCGCCTCCGCCTCCGCGTCCCCCACGCCCTCGGCCCCGTCGTCCTCGGCGTCCCCCAGCGACGACGCCAAGAAGCCCAGCCCGACGCGCGCGGGCTCGAAGCCTGCCGCCCCGGCCGGCTCCGGGCCCCTCAAGGGCAAGGTGATCGTCATCGACCCGGGGCACAACCCCGGCAACTTCCGGCACACGGCCGAGATCAACCGCCAGGTGAACATCGGGACGAACTGGAAGGAGTGCGACACCACCGGGACGTCCACCAACGCGGGCTACACCGAGGCGCAGTTCAGCCTGGACGTGTCCCACCGGCTGCGCGCGATCCTGGAGGATCAGGGCGCGACGGTGAAATTCACCCACGACGGGGACGAGCCGGCCTGGGGGCCGTGCGTGGACGAGCGGGCCCAGATCGGCAACAACGCGCATGCGGACGCGGCCATTTCCATCCACGCCGACGGATCCGCGGAGGGCAACCGGGGCTTCCACGTCATCCTGCCGGCGTCCGTGCACGCGGGCGCGGCGGACACCCGTCCGATCGTGGCCTCCTCGCGCGACCTCGGTGAGCGGGTCGCGGGCAACTTCGTACGCGTAACGGGCAGCGCTCCCTCCAACTATGTCGGCGACGGTACCGGTCTCGTCACACGTCAGGACCTGGGCGGTCTCAATCTGTCAACGGTTCCCAAGGTGTTCATCGAGTGCGGGAACATGCGCGATAGCAAGGACGCGGCACTGCTGACCAGCGGTGCGTGGCGGGAGAAGGCGGCGCAAGGGATCTCTGAGGGAATCGTGAGCTTCCTGCGCGGGTAGGAGTCAGCGGGCAGATCCCTGCGGACACCCCGATCGGACGGACGATAGTGTCATCAGTACGATCAGGGGCCTCCCCCGCGCTTCACACCGGGACCTGACGGCGACAGAGTGACAGCGACGCCTCTACCGACGACGAGACGACCTACGAAGGACCTGAAGTGAATATCCGCTCCCTCACTCGAGGCGACGGCGTGGTGATCGGAGCAGCGGTGTTGCTGTTCATCGCGTCGTTCCTCGCCTACTACTCCGTGTCGATCTCCGGTTATTCGGACAGCCGGAACGCATGGGAAGAGCTGGGAACTGGCCTGGGGACGTACATGGGGGCCGTCATCGGCGCCGCGCTGATCGTCCTCAACCGCGCCATGCCGCAGCAGCGCAAGGTGCTCGGCCTGGATCTCGGCATGGTCGGCACGGGCTTCACGATCCTCGCCGCATGGACCCTGTTCTGGTCGCTGGTGGACGTTCCCGACAACGTGAACGCCGGTGCCGGCCTCATCCTCGGTTTCATCGCCGCCCTCGCCCTGGCCGGCGCCGCCGTCGCCACCCCGCTCGTCCCCGCCCTCCAGGCCGCCCTGATGCCGGCGCCCACGCCGCAGGCCCCGCAGCCCTACGGCGCCCAGCCGCAGGCTGGTTACGGCTACCCCGGCGCCCAGGCCCCGCAGGCGCAGGCGCAGGCGCCGTACGGTGGTCAGCCGCAGCAGGGGCAGCCGTTCGGGCAGCAGCCGCCGGCTCCGGCCCAGCAGCAGCCGTCCAGCGGGGACTTCTCGCCGTTCTGGTTCGCCGTGCCGGTGGCTCGGCCGCTGTTCGCGGAGGACGGCTCGCCGGCCCCGATCGCCGAACTGGCGCCGGGCACCTGGTACCTGGCCGTCGAGCAGCGCGGCGCCCAGTTGGTCGCCCAGACCCAGGACGGCCGCCGCGGCGTCCTGCAGGACACCTCCGGGATCCAGCGCGGCTGAGCACGCCCCGCGCACCGACGCACACGGCCCCTCGCCCTTCCGGGCGGGGGGCCGTTGCCGTACAGTCGCCCTCCGACAACTGACGGACCGTCAGGAGGCAGGCATGCGGCTCGGTCTCGCACTCGGCTACTGGGGCCGGGGCCCCTCCGCGGACCAGGTGTCGCTGGCGCAGGAGGCGGAACGGCTCGGGTACGACTCCGTGTGGACGGCCGAGTCCTGGGGCTCGGACGCGTTCACCCCGCTCACCTGGATCGCGGCGCGGACCTCAAGGATCGGGCTGGGTACGGCGGTTGCCCAGATGGCCGCCCGCTCGCCGACCACCACCGCCATGCACGCGCTGACCCTGGACCATCTGTCCGGCGGCCGCATGATGCTCGGGCTCGGGCTGTCCGGGCCGCAGGTCGTGGAGGGGTGGTACGGGCGGCCGTTCCCCACATCGCCGCTGACCGCGACCCGGGAGTACGTCGACGTCGTACGGCAGGTGCTGCGCCGCGAGGCGCCGGTGGAGCTGGCCGGGCGCTTCCACTCGCACCCGTACCGGGGCCCGGACGCCACCGGCCTCGGCAAACCCCTGAAGCCGATCACCCACCCCCTGCGCCCCGATCTGCCGGTCCTGCTCGGCGCCGAGGGGCCCAAGAACGTCGCCCAGACGACCCGGATCGCGGACGGCTGGCTGCCGCTGTACTGGTCGCCGAACCGTCCCGAGGTGTACGGGCCCGCCGTGACCGGCCTTCCGGAGGGCTTCCTGGTGGCCCCCATGGCGCGTGTGAAGGTCTGCGACGACGTCGGCGAGGGCCTGCTGCCCGTCAAGGCCATGCTCGGCTTCTACATCGGCGGGATGGGACACGCGTCCCGCAACTTCCACGCCGACCTGATGGCGCGCATGGGGTACGAGGAGGAGGCCCGGCGGATCCAGGAGCTGTTCCTGGCGGGCCGGCGCGAGGAGGCGGTGCTGGCCGTCCCGGACGCCTTCGCCGACGAGATCTCGCTGGTCGGCCCGCGCGAACGCATCGCCGAGCGGCTGGAGTCGTGGCGCAAGGGCCCGGTGACGGACCTGCTGGCCCTGTCCCCGGACCCTCACACACTGCGGGAGCTGGCGGAGCTCAACTCCTAGGAGCCGCCGCTCAGCTGGGACGCCGACGGGACCTTGTTCTTCACCTCGGCGCCCGCGCTCTTACCGGCGTCCTTCACCTTGTTGATGATGTCGTCGAAGGAGTCGGCCACCCCGTCGGGGGAGTCGCCCTTGCGCAACTTGGACGGCAGGGTCTTGAGGGACTCGATACCGGCGGTGAGCGGTGCGAGGGCCTTCGACAGCGTCGGATCGCCCTCGGCGTTCCGCCCGGCGGCCTTGAGGCGGTTGTAGGCGAAGGCACCGGCGAGCCCGGCCTTGACCAGGGTGAACTTGCGTCCCTTCGCGCCCTTCTTGAACTTGCCCTCCTTCCAGGGCTTCACGATCCACTGGTACGTCGCCCCCGCGGCGAGTCCCGCGTTCGCCACGAAGCGTGTCTTGGCGAACTTCTGCCGTTCCGCGGAGGTGGTGGGGCTGGGGGTGTGGGCGGCGACCACGGCCGCGTCGTTCCGGGTGAAGGTTTCGCCCTTTCCGCAGGCGGTGGCGCCGGCGACCAGTGCGCAGCACAGCGTGAGCGCCACGAAGAGGCGCCGTATCGGTACAGCCACGGAGTCCTCCGGGGTGTTCTCCCCGAGTGGATGTCTCTCCCGGCAGGCTCGCTCAGGGCGGCCGATTGCGCCACTTGGGGGAATCCCGTACAGGATTCACCTTTACTGTTTCACCTGGGAATGAGCGGCAACCCGAAGGGCATGTCCCCTCAATATCGCAACGGCGCCAACCAGGCAGGAACGGTCATCGCGATCGTCGCCGACGTCATGGCCTTCATTCTCGGCCTGTGGATCCTGATGTATCTGCTGGACGCAAATCGGGCCAACAGTCTCGTCCAGTTCGTTCATGACTCGGCCGGATGGCTGGCGGGTTGGTCGCACGACCTGTTCACGTTCGACGAGGCGTGGGCACGCGTGGTCGCCGGTTACGGCCTCGCCGCGGTGGTGTACCTCTTCGTGGGCCACGCGATCGCCGCCCGGATCCACCGCCACTGAACGCTCCGCTTCAAGCCGCGGCCGCCCACGATCTCGGGGGCCGGTCGCGCAGTTCCCCGCGCCCCTGAGAGCGCCCACGAGCTCGGGACCGACCGGCCATCGGCGAGTGCCGGCCGTCGGGGGTCGGTCGCGCAGTTCCCCGTGCCCCTTTGGGGGCGCGGCAGCTGGGCTATGTGCAGCAGTCCGGGTCCAAGCCCCTTGGTAGGTGTTCTCCGCCGAATACCGCGCACGTGGCCTCGTGGCCGCCCAGGGCCGCTACTGCCAGGAGCAGGGAGCCTGCTGTCCATGTCGTGAGTTCTTGGGGCCAGATGGCCTTGTCGTCGAAGACGTAGCCCGTCCAGTAGAGGCCGCTGTCGGGGTCGCGGAGGTGCTGGATGGACTGGAGGATCTCCAGGGCGCGGTCGGACTCGCCCATGGCCCACAGGGCGAGGGCGAGTTCGGAGGACTCGCCGCCGGTGACCCAGGGGTTGGGGATCACGCAGCGCACGCCGAGGCCGGGCACCACGAAGCGGTCCCAGCCTTCCTCCATGCGGGACTTGGCCTCCGCGCCGGTCAGCGCGCCGCCCAGGATCGGGTAGTACCAGTCCATCGAGTAGCGGTCCTTGTCCAGGAACCGCTCCGGGTGGCGGCGGATCGCGTGCCGGAGCGCACCCAGCGCCAACTCCCAGTCCGGCTGCGGCTCTTCACGCTGCTCGGCGATGGCGAGCGCACAGCGCACGGCGTGGTGGATGGAGGAGCTGCCGGTCAGCAGCGCATCCGCCGTGGCCGTGCCGTCGTCCTCGCGCCGCCAGCCGATCTGGCCGCCGGGCTGTTGCAGGCGCAGAACCCATTCCATCGCCGCGTAGACCGAGGGCCACATGCGGTCGAGGAACACGTCGTCGCCGGTGGAGAGGTAGTGGTGCCAGACGCCTACGGCTATGTACGCCACGAAGTTCGACTCGCGGGCGCGGTCCGTGACGTCGTCGTGGGCCCCGTCCGTGTACGCCGCGAACCAGGAGCCGTCCTCGTTCTGGTGCGTGGCCAGCCAGGTGTAGGCCCGTTCCGCGGCCTCGTGCTCGCCCGCCGCGTCCAGCGCCATGGCCGCCTCGGTGTGGTCCCACGGGTCCAGATGGTGCCCGCGGAACCACGGGATCGCGCCGTCCTCGCGCTGCACGGCGAGGATGCCGCGCACGGTCTCGGCAGCCTGCTCGGCGGTGAGGACCCCGGGCAGGACCAGGTGTTCTGTCCGGGGGGTCGTCACTTGGCGGCCGCCTCGGAAGACTCGGAAGCCTCGGGAAGCGTCGGCAGGTGCGGCTTCGTCGCGTAGAGCACGAAGCTCTTGCCGATCAGCGGGTTCAGCGCCTGCTCGGCGACCCGGGTGGCCAGCGGCTTCTTCATGATGTCCCAGACCAGCAGCTTGTGGTACGCCCGCACCGGCAGCGCCTTGTCGTTGTCGACGCCGAACGCGCACTTCAGCCACCAGTACGGGGAGTGCAGGGCGTGGGCGTGATGGGTGCCGTACGGCCGCAGACCGGCCTCGCGGACCTTCGCCAGGAGTTCGTCCGCCTTGTAGATGCGGATGTGGCCGCCCTCGACCTCGTGGTAGGCGTCGGACAGCGCCCAGCAGACCTTCTCGGGGCCGTGCCGCGGCACGGTGATGGCGATGCGGCCGCCCGGCCTGAGCACGCGGACCATCTCGGCCAGGACGCCCTTGTCGTCGGGGATGTGCTCCATCACCTCGGAGATGATGACGACGTCGAAGGACTCGTCCGGGAAGGGCAGCGCGAGGGCGTCGCCCTCCATGGCGGTGGCGGTCGCGCCGGCCGGGGCCTCGCCCGCCTCCTTCATCGCCGCGAACCACTTGGCGACCTCGCGGATCTCCTCGCCGTTCTGGTCGAGGGCCACGACCCGGGCGCCGCGCCGGTAGCACTCGAAGGCGTGCCGGCCGGCCCCGCAGCCGAGGTCCAGGACGCGGTCGCCCGGGGCGAGCGGGAACCGGGAGAAGTCGACGGTCAGCACGAGGCCCTGCTTTCGCGGTCGGCGGTGAGTGGTTCTTCGATGACGGCTGCTGCGGCGGCCTGCGGGCGCACCGGCGTGCTGGTGGGGCTCCCCGACCGGGCGATGGCCTCGCGGTACCGGGTCACCGTGCCTTCGGCGGCCCGGGCCCAGGTGAACCTCTCCAGCACGCGCTCACGGCCCGCCGCGCCGAGCCGTGCCCGCAGCGCCGGGTCACCCAGCAGTCTGCTCAGTGCGGCGGCCAGTGCCCCCGCGTCGCCGGGCGGCACCGCGAGGCAGGTCTCGCCGTCGCGGCCGGCGACCTCGGGGATCGCGCCGCCGGTGGTGGCGACCAGCGGGGTGCCGGTGGCCATGGCCTCGGCGGCCGGCAGCGAGAAGCCCTCGTACAGGGACGGCACGCAGGCCACCTCGGCCGAGCGGACCAAGTCGACCAGTTCGGCGTCCGAGATGCCCTTCACGAAGTCGACGGAGCCCTCCAGGCCGTACCGCTCGATGGCCTGGGCGACCGGCCCGTCCTCGGCGCGCTTGCCGACGACGACGAGGTGTGCGCCGGGATGCTCGGTGCGCACCTTCGCGAGCGCCTCGATCAGGAAGATCAGGCCCTTGAGCGGCACATCGGCGCTGGAGGTGGTCACGATCCGGCCGGGCACCTGGGGCACCGCCGGATTCGGCGAGAAGAGGTCGGTGTCGGCGCCGATGTGGACCACGTGGATGCGGTCCTCGCGCACTCCGAGGTGGTCGACGATCTCCTGGCGGGAGGTGCCGGAGACGGTGAGGACCGACGGCAGCCGGCGGGCGACGCGCTTCTGCATGCGGGTGAAGGCGTACCAGCGGCGCACGGAGTAGCGGCGCTGCCATCCCTCGGCGGCGTCCAGCTCCAACTGCCGGTCGACGGTGATGGGATGGTGGATGGTGGTGACCAGGGGCGCGCCGATGTCGCCCAACAGGCCGTAGCCGAGGGTCTGGTTGTCGTGCACGACGTCGAACCGGCCGCGCAGGGCGCGCAGATGACGGCGGGCGCGCAGGGAGAACGTCAGCGGTTCGGGGAAGCCGCCGGTCCACATGGTCGCGACCTCGAGCGCGTCGACCCAGTCGCGGAACTCGTCGCGTGCCGGGGTGCGGAAGGGGTCGGGCTGGCGGTAGAGGTCGAGGCTGGGCAGCTCGGTCAGGCTCAGCCGGCCGTCGTGGGCCTCGTCCTCGTCGAGCACGGGGTACGGCTGGGAGCCGATGACCTCGACCCGGTGGCCGAGACGGGCCAGCTCGCGCGACAGGTGCCGTACGTAGACGCCCTGACCCCCGCAGAACGGGTTCCCTTTATAGGTGAGAAGCGCGATGTCGAGCGGTCGCTCGCCGTCGGCGGCGAGGTCCTGTCGGGGACCCGCCTCCCTGGCCTCAGCGGTCACTCTGGGCCCCCTTCTCCCTGCGTTTTCCCGCGAGACTACGTCGGGACGCTAATCTAGAACAAGTTTCAGACTTGATCGTTCAGGAGGCTCTGAATCTACCGGCAGGTAGCGGCACTGTGAGCAGTGGATCAGGTGATTCGCGCCACGGCGGGACCCCTGCCATGCTGGCTGATCAACAGCCCTCACCGATGCCCTCACCGACTGTCACGGAGCGGGACCCATGCCTGCGCAAGCCAAGGTGGAAGCCAGTACCGTTCGCCCGGCCTCGCCGCCCCTCACCGAGCGGCAGGAGGCCCGTCGGCGGCGGATCCTGCATGCGAGCGCGCAGCTGGCCAGCCGGGGAGGCTTCGACGCGGTGCAGATGCGGGAGGTCGCGGAGTCCTCGCAGGTGGCCCTGGGCACGCTCTACCGCTACTTCCCGTCCAAGGTGCATCTGCTGGTCGCCACCATGCAGGACCAGCTGGAGCACATGCACGGCACCCTGAGGAAGAAGCCCCCGGCGGGCGAGAGGGCGGCGGAGCGGGTGGCGGAGACGCTGATGCGGGCCTTCCGTGCCCTTCAGCGCGAGCCGCACCTGGCCGACGCCATGGTCCGGGCGCTGACCTTCGCGGACCGCAGCGTGTCCCCCGAGGTCGACCAGGTCTCCCGGCAGACGACGGCGATCATCCTGGACGCGATGGGCCTGGAGAACCCCACCCCCGAGCAGCTGTCCGCGGTCCGCGTCATCGAGCACACCTGGCACTCGGCCCTGATCACCTGGCTGTCGGGCCGCGCCTCCATCGCCCAGGTCAAGATCGACATCGAAACGGTGTGCCGCCTGATCGACCTGACGGATCCGGCGGCAGGCAAGGCAACCCGTGGCTGAGGCCCCCGACGCCGAGACCGCCTGGCGGTGGCTCCTGGAGCGCAGGCCCGGGACCAGGGGCTACCACGGCGGTGACTGGCTGTTCGCGTTCATCGCGGCCGCCCACGCCGAGCCGCGCCTGCGCGCGCTGTATCCGTTCCCGACACACGGCACGCTGAAGTTCCTGCGGAGCGGTCCACCGTTCGACGGGACACATCGCGACGATCTGCCCTACATCATCTGCTCCGGACCCCCGTACGCGGTGCACGCGATCCACCGCGGCGCTCTCGGCAAGGGCGCGACGCCCGAGGAGGCGGTGGCGCTCGTGGTCACTCACCTGCCCGCGGTGCTGTGAGCGCCCGAAAGGGCCTGCGTGAGCGCACGAAAAGGACCTACGAGACGGGTTCCCTTCGCCGGCATTGCCCGGATCAGGTAATGGGGGTCGCTCTCAGGTCCGACTACTACCTTTGAGCCTCTCAGCCCGACCGTCGACGTCGGCAACGGCGGATGCTTTACGCGTCACGCCAGAGTCGGCTACTCCGGTCGAACTCCCTCACTCGCCCCGTAGGCCAATTACCAGTATAGACCGGATACTGCCTGACGGAACCGCACAAATAGGAAATTTTTCAGTCCTCCGGCGGGAACACCGGCTCCCCGCTCCCGAGCATCGTGATCACGATGGCCTCCACCGGACAGCTCTCCGCCGCCGCCAGCACCCGCTCGTTCGCGTCGGCGTCCGGCTCCACCGGCCGGGACTGCCGGCCGGTGTCGAGGCGGAAGCCGTCGGGCGCGTGGTGGACGCACTGGGCGGAGCCGATGCAGACGGAGCGGTCGACCTCGACGTGCCAGCGGTCTCCCATGCCCTAGCCCTCCCAGCCGGCCGGGAGGTGGATCATCTTGTGCTCAAGGAACTCGCCGTACCCCTCGGGCCCGAACTCCCGCCCCAGACCGGAGCTCTTGTAGCCGCCGAAGGGGCCGAGCATGTCGAGGCTGAAGGTGTTCACCGAGTACGTGCCCGTACGGACCTGCCGTGCGACGTCGATGCCGTGCGCGACGTCGGCCGTCCACACGCTGCCGGACAGCCCGTAGTCGGAGTCGTTGGCGATCTTCACCGCCTCCGACTCGTCTCCGTACGGCAGGAGGCAGATCACCGGGCCGAAGATCTCCTCGCGGGCGATCCGCATGGAGTTGTCGACGTCGCCGAAGAGGGTCGGCTCCACATACCAGCCGCGTTCCAGCCCCGGCGGGCGCCCGCCGCCGGTGAGGATCTTGGCGCCCTCCTCCTGGCCGATGCGGATGTAGTCGAGGTTGCGCTGCTGCTGGCGGCGGGCGACCAGCGGGCCGACCTGGGTCGCCGGGTCGAGCGGGTCGCCGACCTCGAGCGCGCTCGCGGCGGCGGCGAAGGCGTCCGCGAACTCGTCGTAGCGGGAGCGCGGCAGGAGGATGCGGGTCTGGGCGACACAGGCCTGGCCGTTGTTCATCCAGGCCGCCGAGACGATCCCGGGCACCGACGTCTCGATGTCCGCGTCGGGCAGGACCACCGCCGCCGACTTGCCGCCGAGCTCCAGCGTCACGCGCGTGAGATTGCGGGAGGCCACCTCCATCACGCGCTTGCCGGCCGCGACCGAGCCGGTGAAGGAAACCTTGTCGATCCCGGGGTGCCCGACGAGGTACTCACTGACCTCGCGGTCGGCGGGGAGGATCGACAGCACGCCCTCCGGCAGCCCGGCCTCCTTGGCGATCTCGCCGAGGAGGTAGGCGTCCAGCGGCGACTCGGGCGACGGCTTGAGCACCACCGTGCAGCCGGTGAGCAGGGCGGGCGCAAGCTTGGCGGCGGCGACGAACTGCGGGACGTTCCACGGGACCACGGCCGCGACCACGCCGACCGGCTCGCGCCGCACCAGGATCCTGCCGAGGACGCCGTCACGCGTCTCCTCGTACGTGAAGTTCCGCGCGACCGTGATCGCCGCGTCCCACACCATCATCGCGCCGAGCGCCTGCGCGAGGACGCTCCAGGAGTACGGCGAGCCGTTCTCGGAGGAGATCACCCGGGCGATCTCCTCGTGCCGGACGGCGATCGCGTCCTTGATCCGGGTGACGACCTCGACCCGCTCGTCCAAACTCATGCGCGGCCAGGGGCCCTGGTCGAAGGCGGTGCGCGCGGCGGCGACCGCCCGGTCCACGTCCTCGCGCGAGGCGTGCGGCACGCGGCCGATGACCTCCTCCGTGTGCGGGGAGATCACCTCGATGACGTCCTTGCCCAGGGGGTCGGTCAACTCCCCGCCGATGAACAGCTGTCCGTGTTCCACGAGCTCGGTCATGGCCGACTGCCTCCCCGGGGGCCGTGCACGTCTGACGATCCATCAGATAGGGAACTGATACCAGCTCCGCCCGGGGGAGTCCACGGATGCGACGAGGGACGGTTGGTCGACTCGGGCTCCCATGAAAACCTGTTCTAGTTATAGTGGCGGAAACGCGGTGATTGGGGAGCCCATGGCGCAGGTGCACGACCACGGTGGAGGCGTCCGTTCCCTCCAGGTCCCGATCCCGGACAACCCCCTCGGCCACACCCTCGTGTACGTCGTCGACACCGACCGCGGCCCGGTCCTCATCGACACCGGCTGGGACGACCCGGCCTCCTGGGACGCCCTCGCCGACGGTCTGACGGCCTGCGGTACGTCCGTCGCCGAGCTGCACGGCGTGGTGATCACCCATCACCACCCCGACCACCACGGCCTGTCGGGCAAGGTGCGGGAGGCCTCGGGCGCCTGGATCGCCATGCACGCGGCCGACACGGCGATCGTGCGCCGGACCCGCGAGACCCGCCCGGAGCGCTGGTTCACGTACATGGCGGCCAAACTCGTGGCCGCCGGTGCCCCGGAGGAACATGTGGCCCCGCTGCGCGCCGCCCGGCGCCGCACCCTCCCCGGCCTCTCCCCCGCACTGCCCGACCGGGAGATCGTCCCCGGTGAACTCCTTCCCCTGCCCGGCCGCCGGCTGCGCGCGATCTGGACGCCGGGTCACACCCCGGGCCATGTCTGCCTGCACCTGGAGGAAGAACACCCGTCCCGGCTCCCCGGCCACGGACGGCTCTTCTCGGGCGACCATCTGCTCCCGGAGATCACCCCGCACATCGGCCTGTACGAGGACCCGGACGACACGACCGTCACCGATCCCCTCGGCGACTACCTCGACTCCTTGGAACGGGTCGGCCGTCTGACCCCCGCCGAGGTGCTCCCCGCCCACCAGCACGCGTTCACTAACGCGCCCGCCCGCGTGCGGGACCTGCTGGCGCATCACGAGGAGCGGCTGGCCGGGCTCCTGGCCCTGCTCGTCGTGCCCCTCACGCCCTGGCAGCTGGCCGAGCGAATGGAGTGGAACCGCCCCTGGGACCAGATTCCCTACGGCTCACGCAACATCGCGGTCTCGGAGGCCGAGGCCCATGTCCGCCGCCTGGTGAAGCAGGGGCGCGCGGAGGCGGTGGCGGGGAGCGAGCCGGTGGCGTACGTGGCGGTGTGAGCCGTTCGTGGAACGGTGCCGCCCGGCCCGGCCCGCGACCTGGTCGTGTCCGCCTACGACACCAGCGCTCGTACCAAGTCCTCGGCGGCGCCCAGGAGTTCGACCTCACGGCGGCTCATCGTCGGGTTGGCCGCGCGGCGGGTGCGGGCCTCGGTGAGGCCGGACTCCGTGAGGGCGGAGGGGTCGGCGAGCAGGGCGGTGAGCATCGCGCGGGCCGGGTCGGCGATCGGCTCGGCGCCGACGGCGACCTGGGCCAGGATCACCGCGGACATGCCCCAGTCGAGGCCCGGCCGGCCGTCCTCCGCGTTGGTCCAGTCGATGACACGGGGGCCGTCCGGCGTGAGGATCACGTTGTCCGGGTGGAGGTCCAGGTGCAGGACACGGGCATCGGGGTCGGCGGAGTCCCGGGCGGGCACGGCGTGCAGCTGCCGCAGCAGCCCGGCAAGCATCGCGCCCCCTTCCCCCGGCCCGATCGAGCCCGCCAGCAGGGCTTCCAGCATCGTCGGCCCGGACAGCCGCTCCAGCACCAGGTCGGTGCGCGAGCCGGAGGGCCGTACCCGGGGCACGGGATACCCGTGGTCCCGTACGTACGTCATCACCGCGCCCTCGGCGGCCGCGTCCCCCCAGCCCTCCCGGTCGCGACGCAGCACCCACGCCTCGTCGATCTCGTACACGTCGGCCGAGCGGCCGGAGCCCAGCAGTCTCCCCGTGGTCGTCATGGCGTGACCTTAGCCACAGGACCCGGAGGCAGTGCCCCCTGCCCACGACCACCCCTGAGCCCTCCGGTTACGTGCCGGTAGAGTGACCGCGTCGTCATCACACCCGTACGGGGGAAAGCCGGTGCAATTCCGGCGCTGACCCGCAACCGTAATCCGCCGCAAGGGCGGTGAGCCGGACCGCCTCGCACGGGACGTTGACCGGCTCACGTGCGCCGGGGTCCGCCCGCGCACGGCACCGTCGAGGTATACGGAGCCGAGCCGCCCGGGGTGTCCCGTGCTGCCCGACTCCCCGCAGGGAGAGGCACCCGCCGACCATGAACGTACGCCGCAGTGCCGCGGTGCTGGGAGCCGTCGCCGTGATCGGCACGGCCACGCCCGCCACAGCCGCCGACCCGTCTGCATCCGCGTCCCCGTCGACGGCCCTCCCGTCCGGCCTGTACGGCACCGCGGACCCGAAGTACGACGGCGTCTGGCGCCAGTCGCTGGCGATGATCGCCCAGCGGGCGGTGGATGTGACGCCCGCGGCCAAGGCCGTGGACTGGCTGGCCGGGCAGCAGTGCGCGAACGGCGCGTTCGCCGCCTTCCGCGCCGACCCGGCCAAGGCCTGCGACAGCGGCGTCATGGTCGACACCAACAGCACGGCCGCCGCCGCACAGGCCCTCAAGGCGGTCGGCGGGCACGACGGTGCGATCCGCAAGGCGGTGGACTGGCTGAAGTCGCAGCAGAACAAGGACGGCGGCTGGGGATACACCCCGCACGGGGCCAGCGACACGAACTCCACGTCCGTCGTCATCGGCGCCCTCGCGGCGGCGGGCGAGGACCCCGCCGGCGTCCGCACGGGCGGCAAGTCGCCGTACGACCTGCTGGCGAAGATGTCCCTCCCCTGTGACGCCAAGGCCGGCGGCGCGCTCGCCTATCAGCCGGACAAGAAGGGCGAGCTGGCGGCCAACGCGGACGCAACGGCGGCCGGGGTGCTGGGCGCCCTCGGCAAGGGGTTCGTGGCGACGGCCGTGGACAGGCAGGCCGACTACGGGCAGTGCGCCAAGGACAAGCCGCTCACGGCGGGCGGAGTGTCGGGCAACGGCGCCGCGTACCTGGCGGTGACGCTCCTCCGCAACGACGACCACCTCAAGTCGGCGCTCCCCGGCGCCAAGGACCAGCCCGACTACGGCAACACCGCCGACGCGGTCGTCGCGCTCGCCGCGCGGGGCTGGAAGACGGAGGCGGAGAAGCCGTACGCCTGGCTGGAGAAGAACGCCCTTTCCTGGGCGAAGCAGAGCGGCCCGGCGGCCTACGCCGAGCTGATCCTCGCCGCGCACGCCATGGGCAAGAGCCCGTTCAGCTTCGGCGGTACGAACCTCGTGCAGGCGCTCAACACGACCGGGCCGGCCCCGCAGTTGGTCAAGAAGCCCACCGGATACGAGGCCGCGAAGTCCGACAAGTCCGACTCGGGCTACGGCGTCTGGTGGATCGTCGGCACCGGTCTGGTCGCGGGCACAGGCGTCGGCTTCCTGATCAGCAGCCGCAGGAAGCAGCAGCAGCCGTGACCGCCGTCCGCCGTGCCGTGCCACTGCTGCTGGCCGCGCTCGTCCTGTGGGCGTCCGCGGCTCAGGCAGAGGCCGTCGGCTACCGCTACTGGTCCTTCTGGGAGCGCGACGGCCACCGCTGGACCTACGCCACCCAGGGCCCGTCGACGGCCCGTCCCGTCGACGGGGACGTGCAGGGCTTCCGCTTCGCGGTGAGCGAGGACTCCGCCGACGCCACCCGTCCGCGCGGCACGGCGGACTTCGACACGATCTGCGCCGGGACGCCCGCCGCCAAGGGAAAGAAGCGGGTGGCGCTCGTCATCGACTTCGGTACCCCCACGGACGCCCCGTCCGGCGAGACCCCACCCGCCCGCCGCACGGCCTGCGCCCGTGTGTCCCCCGACGCGACAACGGCAGAGGCCCTGGCAACGGTCGCCAAGCCCCTCCGCTACGACACCAACGCCCTGCTGTGCGCGATCTCGGGGTATCCGGTGAAGGGGTGCGGGGAGCAGGTGAGTGCGCAGAAGAAGCCGACAGCTGCCACCGGGAAGCCGACGACACCGGACCATCACGGCCCATCGGTGGGACTGCTGGCCGGGGTGGGTGTGGTCGTACTCCTGGGAGCGGCAGCGGTGTGGCAGACGCGCCGCCGCAGGGATGTCTAGCCGCTTCAGCCGCGGGCAGTCGTGCCTCCCCCAAGCTCTTCGAGCAGGGGCGACCCCCAGCGGCACGGGTGGGCGATGGGGGTCCCCCCTGCTCGAGCGAAGCCGAGAGCTTGGGGGAGGCACCCCGCCGGCGCCGGTGAGCGTCCCCACCCCCCGCCACCGGCGCCGCGGCACACTGCACCCCGGCGCCTGGTGGCTGTGGTCCCTCGCCCTCGGCACCGCCGCCACCCGCACCACCAACCCCCTCCTCCTCGCCCTCCTCATCGCCGCGTCCGGCTACGTCGTCGCCACCCACCGCACCGCGGCCCCCTGGTCCCGCTCCTACTCCGCGTTCGCCAAACTCGCCCTCGCCGTCCTCCTCATCCGTCTCGCCTTCGCCCTGCTCCTCGGCTCCCCCATCCCAGGCACCCACGTCCTCGTCACGCTCCCCGAAGTCCCCCTCCCCCACTTGGCGCAGGGCATCCGGCTCGGCGGCGAGGTCACGGCGGAGGCGCTCGTCTTCGCGCTGTACGACGGCCTGAAACTGGCCACGCTGCTGATCTGCGTCGGCGCGGCGAACGCCCTCGCCAACCCGGCCCGCCTACTGAAGTCCCTGCCCGGCGCGCTGTACGAGATGGGCGTGGCCGTGGTCGTCGCCCTCACCTTCGCCCCGAACCTGGTCGCCGACGTCCAGCGGCTGCGTGCCGCCCGCCGGCTGCGCGGCCGCCCGGACCGGGGCATACGCGGTCTGCTGCAGGTCGGACTCCCGGTCCTGGAGGGCGCGTTGGAGCGCTCGGTCGGCCTGGCCGCCGCGATGGACGCCCGCGGCTACGGCCGTACCGCCGACGTCCCCGCCCCGGTCCGCCGTACGACCACCGCGCTCACCCTCGGCGGTCTGCTGGGCGTCTGCGCGGGAACGTACGGACTGCTGACCGCCGAGGGCGGCACGTACGGCCTGCCGGTCCTGCTCGCCGGAGTCGCCGCCGCCCTCGCGGGCCTGCGCCTCGGTGGCCGCCGCACCCTGCGCACCCGCTACCGTCCCGACCCCTGGGACCTGCGCGCCTGGCTGGTCGCCGGTTCCGGTGCCGCGGTCGCCGCGCTGCTCGCCCTGGCGGCCGCGAGCGATCCGGAGGCCCTGCACCCGGGTGTCGTACCGCTCACCGCGCCCGCCCTTCCCCTGTGGCCCGCGGCGGCGGTGCTGCTCGCCCTGCTCCCCGCCTTCGTCGTCCCCAAGGAGCCGTCGTGATCCGCTTCGAGGATGTCTCCGTGACGTACGAGGGGGCGGCCGAACCCGTCGTCCAAGGCGTGGACTTCGAGGTCCCCGAGGGTGAACTCGTGCTGCTCGTCGGTCCGTCCGGTGTCGGGAAGTCCACGGTGCTCGGCGCGGTCAGCGGGCTCGTCCCGCACTTCACCGGCGGCACTCTGCGCGGCCGTGTCACGGTCGCCGGCCGGGACACCCGTACGCACAAGCCGCGCGAACTCGCCGACGTGGTCGGCACGGTGGGCCAGGATCCGCTCGCGCACTTCGTGACGGACACGGTCGAGGACGAACTCGCCTACGGGATGGAGTCGTTGGGGCTCGCGCCGGAGGTGATGCGGCGCCGGGTCGAGGAGACCCTCGACCTGCTGGGCCTCGCCGACCTGCGCGACCGGCCCATCGCCACCCTCTCCGGCGGCCAGCGCCAGCGCGTCGCGATCGGCTCCGTGCTCACCCCGCACCCCCGGGTGCTGGTTCTCGACGAACCGACCTCGGCGCTCGACCCGGCGGCCGCGGAGGAGGTGCTGGCCGTGCTCCAGCGTCTCGTCCATGACCTGGGTACGACCGTCCTGATGGCCGAGCACCGGCTGGAGCGGGTGATCCAGTACGCCGACCGGGTCGCCCTGCTGCCCGCCCCGGGCGCCGCGCCGGTCCTGGGCAGTCCGGCCGAGGTGATGGCTGTCTCCCCGGTGTACCCGCCGGTGGTGGACCTGGGCCTGCTGGCGGGCTGGTCCCCGCTGCCGCTGACCGTGCGGGACGCGCGCCGCCGGGCCGGGGAGCTGCGGGACCGGCTCAACGGGCGGGAGGCGCCGCACACGACAGCGACAGCAACAGCAACAGCGGCGGCCGCCACCGTGGTCGCGCCCCGTGTCCCCGCCCCCCGCCGGTTCCTGCGCCGGCGCGCCCCCGAGGCCGCGTCCCCGCAGGTCGCCGAGGTCGGCTCGCTCGCTGTGCGGCGCGGCCGCGTCGACGCGCTGCGGCATGTGGACCTCGGTGTCGCTCCCGGCGAGACGGTCGCCCTCATGGGACGCAACGGCGCCGGGAAGTCCACGCTGCTGAGCGCGCTCGTCGGGCTCGTCGAACCGTCGGCCGGATCGGTCCGGGTGGGTGGCGCCGTCCCCCACCGCACCGCTCCCCCCGAGCTGGTCCGCCGCGTCGGCCTGGTGCCGCAGGAGCCCCGCGATCTGCTGTACGCGGACACGGTCGCCGCCGAGTGCGCGGCCGCCGACCGGGACGCGCAGGCCGAGCCCGGCACGTGCCGTGCGCTGGTCTCCGGTCTGCTGCCCGGCATCGGTGACGACACCCACCCGCGCGATCTCTCCGAGGGCCAGCGGCTCGCGCTCGCCCTGGCCGTCGTACTCACCGCCCGCCCTCCGCTGCTCCTCCTGGACGAGCCGACCCGTGGTCTGGACTACGCGGCGAAGGCGCGCCTGGTCACCGTGTTGCGCGGGCTCGCCGCCGAGGGGCATGCGATCGTGCTGGCCACGCACGACGTGGAGTTGGCGGCCGAGATCGCCCACCGGGTCGTCCTGCTCGCAGAGGGGGAGGTCATCGCCGACGGCCCCACGGCCGACATCGTGGTCTCGTCCCCGTCCTTCGCGCCCCAGGTCACCAAGATCCTGGCCCCGCAGCAGTGGCTCACGGCCGCCCAGGTACGGGAGGCACTGGCATGACCCCGCAGGCCCGGCCGATCCGCCTCGGCCCCCGCTCCACCACCGCCCTCGCCCTGGTCGGCGCGGTCGGGGTCGTCGCCTTCGGGTGGCCGTTCCTCGCGCCGCCCACCTCGCAGCTCAGCGCCCATGCCCAGGACGCGCCCTGGCTCTTCGCCGGTCTGCTGATCCTGCTGGTCGCGGTGGTGGCCGCGACGCTCTCCGAGTCGGGGCTCGGGGCGAAGGCCGTCGCCATGCTGGGGGTGCTGGCGGCGACCGGGGCGGCGCTGCGGCCGATCGGCGCGGGCACCGCCGGGATCGAGCCCATGTTCTTTCTGATGGTGCTCAGTGGACGGGTCCTCGGCCCGGGGTTCGGTTTCGTCCTGGGCTCGGTCACCATGTTCGCGTCGGCGCTGCTCACGGGCGGGGTGGGCCCCTGGATGCCGTTCCAGATGCTCGCCATGGGGTGGTTCACCATGGGCGCCGGGCTGCTCCCGGGGCCGGACCGGCTGCGCGGCCGCGGCGAGCTCGCGCTGCTCTCCCTCTACGGCTTCCTCGCCGCCTTCGCCTACGGCACGGTCATGAATCTCGCGGGCTGGCCCTTCATGGGCGCCCTCGCCTCGGGCATCGCCTTCGACCCGCACGCCGCGGTCCCCGCGAACCTGGCCCGCTTCGTCGCGTACTGCCTGGCCACGTCCCTCGGCTGGGACCTGGGCCGGGCCATCTGCACGGTCGTACTGACCCTGACGCTCGGCCCGGCGCTCCTGAGGGCACTGCGCCGGGCCACCCGCCGGGCCGCCTTCGAGACCGCGGTCACATTCGACCCGCCGACCCGGTGACCCCTGCGTGAGGGCGTGTGCGCGGACCGTCGGCGGGGCGGTGAAGCACCCCACATGACGCAGGTCACCTACGATGCTCGACCGTAGGACGACTTGTCCGATATGCCCGACAGCGCACCCCATCCGACCTGCACATTGAGACCCACGCCACACAAGCGGCGTTTCCCCCCGATGCGGCCACAACTAGTAAAAGGGGTCATTGCGGACGCGATTCGGGCCTGCTTCTCTGGACGACGTCGCAAGGCGCCACGAACCCCCCAGGGTCGCGGCGCCGACGTACGGCCCGACCGCGCACCACACGGTGACGGTGGCGGCCTACGGCGGCCCCTTGTCCCCGACGAAGAGGTTTTCCGTGTCCGTCTCTTTCATCCGCCGCATCGCTTCCCCGAAGAAGGCTCTCACCGCTGCCGCTCTGGCCGCCGCCACGACCGGCATGGTGCTGACCTCGGCTCCCGCCCAGGCCGCCACCACTGCCTCGCCTTCCGACGCCCAGGCGATCGCGCACAAGATGATTCCGGACGCCGCGCAGTACAACGCGTTCAGCAAGATCGTCGAGCATGAGAGCGGCTGGAACGTCTCCGCGACCAACGCCTCCTCCGGCGCGTACGGCCTGGTCCAGGCCCTGCCCGGCTCGAAGATGGCCTCCGCGGGCGCCGACTGGAAGACCAACCCGGCCACCCAGATCAAGTGGGGCCTGGACTACATGAACTCCCGCTACGGCAGCCCGGTCGACGCCTGGAACTTCTGGCAGGCCAACAGCTGGTACTGAGCCCCCCCTCATTCAGCATCCGCATCCGCACCCTCGCCCTGTACCGGGCGGGGGTGCGCGCGCATGTGCGGGCGTGGGTCCCGTGGTGGACTGACTGGGCACCACCCTGCCCGTCCGGCCGACCGGAGGACCCATGACGACGGACGCGACGGACGCGCGGACGCCCGACCCGGAGGCGCGCGGAGTGCGTCTGCTGCTGGTGCTGCTGGTGCTGACGGTGGTGAGCGGCCTGATCGACGCGGTGAGCTTTCTCGGTCTCGGGCATGTCTTCACGGCCAACATGACCGGCAACGTGGTGGTCCTCGGCTTCGCCGCGGCCGGTGCGCCGGCCTTCTCGGCGGCACACACGGTCACCTCGCTGGGCTGTTTCCTGGCGGGCGCGACGGTGGGCGGTCGGCTCACGCTGTGGTCCGGTGGATCGCAGCGGACGCGGACGCGGATCACGCTCGCCGTGGAGGCGGCGCTGGTGGGCGTGGCGGCCGCGGCCGCCTTCGTCATGCCGGACCGCAGCGGCACCGCGTACACGCTCATCGCCCTCACCGCCTTCGCGATGGGCCTGCGCAACGCGACCGTACGCAAGCTGGGCGTGCCCGACCTGACGACCACGGTCCTGACCATGACCCTCACCGGCCTGGTCGCCGAGTCCCCGCTCGGCAGCAACACCGAGCGCCGGGCCGCACGCCGCATCGCCGCCGTGATCGCCATGGTCGCGGGCGCCGCACTGGGCGCCTGGCTGGTGCTCCACCACCGCCTGTGGATCGCCCTGCTCATCGCGGCACTGGTGTCGGGGGTCCTGGCGGTGGTGGCTTCCGGAAGGGAGTGATCGCGGGGGAGGCAGGGGCCGGGGCGTAGGGAAAGGGGTGCACCTGCCTCCCTCGGGACGGGCCGGCGGCGCCGGGAGCCGTCGGCCCGAGTTCAGGGGTCAGTCCGCGGTGACCCGGAGTTCCTTGACGCCGTTGATCCACGCGGAGCGCAGCCGGCGGGGGTCTCCGGCCAGGCGGAGACCCGGCATCGCGTCGGCGATCGCGTTGAAGATCAGATCAATCTCCAGGACGGCCAGGGACTTGCCCAGGCAGTAGTGCGGGCCGCCTCCGCCGAAGCCGAGGTGGGGGTTGGGGTCACGGGTGATGTCGAAGGTGTCGGGGGCGTCGAAGACCTCGGGGTCGTGGTTGGCGGAGGCGTAGAAGAGGCCGACGCGGTCGCCCTTGCGGATCTGCTTGCCGCCCAGCTCCGTGTCCTGAGCGGCGGTGCGCTGGAAGGAGTTGACTGGGGTGCCCCAGCGGACGATCTCCTCGGCGGTGGTCGACGGGCGCTCGCGCTTGTAGAGCTCCCACTGCTCGGGGTGGGTGAGGAAGGCATGCATGCCGTGCGTGGTGGCGTTGCGCGTGGTCTCGTTGCCCGCGACCGCCAGCATCAGCACGAAGAAGCCGAACTCGTCCGAGTTGAGGTTGCCCTCGTCCTCGGCCGCCACCAGCGTCGAGACGATGTCATGGGCCGGGCACTGCTTGCGCTCGGCGGCCATGTTCATCGCGTAGGCGATGATCTCGGTGGCCGACTCGGCGCCGACCTCCTCGGTGATCGCGTACTCGGGATCGTCGTACGAGATCATCTTGTTGGACCAGTCGAAGATCTTGGCCCGGTCCTCCTGCGGCACGCCGATCAGCTCGGCGATGGCCTGGAGCGGCAGTTCGCAGGCGACCTGGGTGACGAAGTCGAAGGGCCCGGACTGGGCGAGGGCGCCCTGGACTATCGCATGGGCGCGGGCGCGCAGGCGCTCCTCCAGGGCCCGGATGGCCCGTGGCGTGAAGCCGCGCTGCACGATCTGGCGGACCCTGGTGTGCTCGGGCGGGTCCATGTTGAGCAGGATCAGCCGCTGCGCGTCGATCGCGTCGCGCTCGATGTGCTCGCCGAAGCGGATGATCGCGGTGTTGAGGTAGGAGGAGAAGATCTCCGGGTGCGTGGAGACGTACTTGACGTCCGCGTGCCGGGTCACGGCCCAGTAGCCGTCGTCGGCGAACCCGGCCAGGCCGTGCGGCTGCGGGATCCAGCGGACCGGTTCCGCCCGGCGCAGCTCGGCGAACTCCGGGAGGGGGACGCGGTGGTGCAGCAGGTCGGGGTCGGTGAAGTCGAACCCGTCGGGCAGCGCGGGGCAGGAGGGCATCGGCGACTCCCGTCATTCTGACGGTCCATCAGGAATTGAGGATTGCCGCGAAGGTAGTAACGGGTTCTACAAGTCGCAAGACATCCGGCGCACCCAATTGCGTGCAGGAGTCGTGCAGATCGCAACTTCGGAGGGTGCACGACCCTTGCGGCGATGGACGCTCTGTCAGCAGACTTCAAGCAGAACTAGAACGCGTACTAGTTCTGCGTGGCGGGCCGGGCCGGGACGCCCCTGCGCCGCGCGGGTTGACCGAGGAAGGACCTCCCCCATGGCCGCGGAACCCGTGATCGTCGAAGCCGTACGCACCCCCATCGGCAAGCGCGGCGGCGCGCTCGCCAACCTCCATCCCGCCTACCTCCTGGGCGAGACCTACCGTGAACTCCTCGGCCGCACCGGCATCCCCGCCGACTGCGTCGAGCAGATCGTCGGCGGCACGGTGACCCATGCCGGCGAGCAGTCGATGAACCCCGCCCGTACGGCCTGGCTGACCATGGGGCTGCCGTACGAGACCGCCGCGACGACCGTCGACTGCCAGTGCGGGTCCTCGCAGCAGGCCTCGCACATGACCGCCAACATGATCGCCGCCGGGGTCATCGACATCGGGATCAGCTGCGGTGTCGAGGCGATGTCCCGGGTGCCACTCGGCTCCGGCTCCAAGCACGGCCCGGGCAAGCCGTTCCCCGACGAGTGGAACGTCGACCTCCCCAACCAGTTCGAGGCGGCCGAGCGCATCGCCCGGCACCGCGGCCTCACCCGCGAGAACGTCGACTCCCTCGGCCTCCTCTCTCAGGAGCGAGCGGCCGTCGCCTGGTCCGAGGAGCGCTTCAAGAAGGAGACGTTCGCCGTCCAGGTGCCCACCACGGAAGAGGAACAGCACGCAGGGCAGGGCATGTGGCGGCTCGTCGACAAGGACGAGGGACTCCGGGACACGTCGATGGAGGCGCTGGCCGGACTGAAGCCGGTCATGCCGACGGCCGTGCACACGGCGGGCAACTCGTCGCAGATCTCCGACGGAGCGGCCGCGATCATGTGGGCGTCCAAGCGGATGGCGCGGGCGCTGAAGCTTCGGCCCCGGGCTCGGATCGTCGCCCAGGCGCTGGTCGGAGCCAACCCGCACTTCCACCTGGACGGACCGATCGACGCGACCAAGGCCGTGCTGGGCAAGGCCGGGATGTCCCTGAAGGACATCGACCTCGTCGAGATCAACGAGGCCTTCGCCTCCGTGGTGTTGAGCTGGGCTCAGGTCTTCGAGCAGGACCTGACGAAGGTCAACGTCAACGGCGGTGGAATCGCCCTCGGGCACCCGGTCGGGGCGACCGGAGCCCGACTGATCACGACGGCCCTGCACGAACTGGAGCGCCGGGACAAGGAGTTCGCGCTCATCACGATGTGCGCGGGCGGCGCCTTGGCCACCGGGACGATTATTCAGCGCCTGTAGAGGTCCAGGTCAGGAATGCGGTGAAGGTGGCGGGCTCGAAGGCGAGGATCGGGCCTTTGGGGTTCTTCGAGTCGCGTACGGCTACGGCGGCACCAGGGAGTTCGGCGACCTCCACGCAATTGCCCCCCTGGTCGCCGCTGTAGCTGGACTTACGCCAGTTGATCTCCATAGCGGTCCTCCATCACGCGCCGGATCAGCTCCGCCGACTCCTTGAGGGAGAGCGCGGCGGCTTGGAGATGATCGTAACGGAGCGAGCAGTCTTTGACGGTGTCCGGATTGGCGGTCGGATGCCCGCTGCCATAACCCTCCGTGTAGACGATGCTTGGGTCGCTCGCGAAGCGGTAGAGGTCGAACGAGCCTTGCAGACCCACGTGGGCTCCCGCGGAGTACGGCAGGATCTGAATGTTGACTCGGGCATTGTCCTCGAAGGACAACAGGTGAGCCAGTTGCTCCCGCATGGCTTGAGAGCCGCCGATTTCCTGGTACAGCGCACCCTCGCTCAGGACCAGCCAGAAGATCGGCGGCTCCACCCTCTCGAAGATGCTCTGCCTGGCCAGCCGGACGGCCGTGCGATCGTCGAGGTTGGCCTGGTCGAGCACTCCGAGCACCGCCCGCGCGTACGCCTTGGTCTGCAGGAGACCATGCACCATGTGCGTCTCGAAGGAATAGATCTCCGCGGCCCGCGCCTGGAGCTCCGCCACCTGCTGGAACCACGCCGGAAGTTGGCTCCGCATCACCAGCGTGACGAGCCGGGACAGCAACCCGCCCGTCCCCAGCGCCACATCGGCCCGCTCGCTGAACTCCGGCGTCGGCAGTTTCCGGGCCGTCTCGATCTGGCCGACAAGCGACCCCGTGTAGTTGATGATGTCTCCGAGCTGCTTCTGTGTCAGCCCCGCCGCCTCCCGGTGCCGGCGCAGCTCGAAGCCGTAGTAGTCGAGCGGCGAGGCGCCCGGGTCGAGGACGTTGATGTGGGTCACGCACGGTCCCCTCTCGCGCAACTCGGCCCACAGCGGGACCGGTTGTATCCGTTCCGTAGCCCAGCGTAGTCGCGCGACGTCAGTCTCGTACCGTGAACTACCACTTCCCCCACTACCGCATGAGCCTCACCGTCAGCGACCACTCGGTACGGCACATCCGCCGCATCGTCCGCTCGCTGCTGGACGACTGGGAGCTCGCGCATCTCACCGACGCCCTGGAGCTGGGCGTGAGCGAGCTGGTCACCAACGTCGTACGGCATGTCCCGGACCGCCGCTGCTCACTGCTGGTGTTGCGGCAGACGGCCGGAGTACGGGTGGAGGTGACCGACTGTTACCCCCAACTGCCGTCGGCACCGGGTGAGTTGGACCTGGAGTCGGAGAGCGGACGCGGACTGGCGCTGCTCGATGTCGTGGTCGGCAAGTGGGGCGTTACTCCGTGGGCCGAGGGTGGCAAGACGGTCTGGTTCGAGTGCGGAGAAAAGTGACCGTTGGGGCCACTCGCTTCTTGGCCAGTGTCGTGCTTCCACGAGGCGAGTAAAGGGCGCTCCGCTGGCGCTACGCGTCGCCTTCGGCGATGGCCCTGCGGGCCACCCTTGACACGCCTCGCTCCAGCACGGGTGAGAAGCGAGCGAGCGGCCCGGAAAGACGGGTGGCCAGGCGGAGTTCGCGGGCAACCGTAGGCTGCGTCCGCATCCGGCGCCGACGGGCGCGATCGCGCCTCGCCAGCACGCCGGGCCGGCTTAGCGGCTGACGGGCGGGTGGTGGGTGGGCCGGGGCGGGCGGGGCGGGCGGGCGCGCCTCGGTGGGGTGGTCGACTCCGGCTCGCTCAGCGACTGACGGCGGGTGGTGGGTGAGTGGTGGGTGGGCCGGGGGTGGGTGGTGGCTGAGCCGGGATCCTGCGTCAGGCGAGCCGGAGGTTCGAGGGCCGGTAGCGGGTGGGCCCGGAGCGGGCGGGCCTGGGCGAGTAGCGGGTGAGGGGCGGGGAGCTGCGGGCAGTTGGTCGATTTGCGCCAGGCCCCCCGGGGCTCCACCGCCGGGGTTGCACTTTGAGGTTGGCCCAAATCTGCCAGTTGGTGGATGTGTGCCCGTGGAGATGCCCCTCTAGTCACACACGTCCCACCAGTCACGTGCCTGAAGCCAGCCCCGCCCACCCACCGGCTCACCCCCACTCACCCACTCACCCACTCACCCACTCACCCACTCACTCACCCACTCACCCACTCACCCACTCACCCACGCGCTCACGCACCCGCACCCACCCACCCACCCACCCACCTCACCCCGACCCCACCCCCGCCCCCACCCCACCGGCCGTCAGCCGCTAAGCCCACCCGGCGTGCCGGCGAGGCGCGACCGCGCCCCCTCCGCCGACGGCACACTCGCAGCGGACCCGAAGGGTCAACCCCGGCCGCGCCCCCGCCCTTCCGGGCCGCTCGCTCGCTTCTCACCCGTGCTGGAGCGAGGCGTGTCAAGGGTGGCCCGCAGGGCCATCGCCGTCAGGCGACGCGGAGTGGAACGAAGTGGAACGCAGCGCCCTTTACTCGCCTCGCGGAAGCACGACACTGACCAAGAAGCGAGCGGCCCCTACGGTCACGTGCTGCCGACGGGCACCTTGCCTGCCTCTTGGGCGACTGTCACCGCCTTCACCGTTCGCGCCCTCGGGCCCTGGAACAGATACGCCAGCCCGAACCCCGCCCCCACGACGGCCGCGCCACCCACCGCGTCCAGTACCCAGTGGTTGCCGGTCGCGACGATCGCCGAGACCGTGAAGAACGGGTGCAGCAGGCCCAGTGCCTTCATCCACCACTTGGGGGCGATGACCGCGATCACGACACCGCACCACAGCGACCAGCCGAAGTGCAGTGAGGGCATCGCCGCGTACTGGTTGGTGAGGGCGGTGAGGGTGCCGTAGTCCGGCTTGGAGAAGTCCTGGACGCCGTGGACCGTGTCGATCATGCCGAGGGTCGGCATCAGGCGCGGCGGGGCCAGCGGGAAGAGCCAGAAGCCGACCAGGGCGAGGAGGGTGGTGAAGCCGAGGGCCGAGCGGGCCCAGCGGTAGTCGACCGGGCGGCGCCAGTAGAGGACGCCCATGATGGTCAGCGGGACGACGAAGTGGAAGGACTCGTAGTAGAAGTTGAAGAAGTCGCGGAGCCAGTCGACCTTCGCCACCGCGTGGTTGACCGCGTGCTCGATGTCGATGTGCAGGAAACGCTCGATGTCGAGGATGAGGTGGCCGTGGTGCTCGGCCGTCGCCCGGCCCTCGGAGTTGCTGCCACCGGTCGCCGCGAGGCGGACCTGCTGGTAGGCCGCGTATGTGACGCGGATCAGCAGGAGTTCGAGGAGGAGGTTCGGGCGGGTCAGGACCCGGTGGAGGAAGGGGAGGAGCGGGACGGTCCTGAAGCGTGTCGGGACCGGTGCGGCGTACTCCGTCGGGGTCGGGTTCTGGTAGTACGGCGACGTGCGGGACAGGAACGGTACGACGGTGGCGGCGACCAGGGCCGCGAGCAGCACGATGTTGTCCCGCAAGGGGTACACCACCGGCATGTTCGGCAGCATCATCTTGGCCGGGAGCGTGGTGACCAGGACGACGGCGATCGGCCAGACGTACCGGTCCGAGGCCCGCTTGCCGACCCGGCCGACGACCGCGAGCAGCACCCACAGCAGCTGGTGCTGCCAGGTGGTGGGCGACACGGCTATCGCGGCGCAGCCGGTGACGGCGACGGCGAGCAGCAGTTGTCCGTCGCGGGCGTAGCGCACCGCGCGGTGCAGGCCGAGGGCGGCGACGGCCGCGCCCAGCCCGAAGAAGAGGCCTATCTCCAGCGGGCCGGACAGGCCGAGGCGGAGCAGGGCGCCGTGCAGGGACTGGTTGGCGAGGGCGTCGGCCTTGCCGCCGAGGCCCGCGCCCGCCATGTGGTGGACCCAGTAGGTGTACGAGTCGTGCGGCATCGCGGCCCAGGCAAGCGCGGTGCCGGCGGCGAAGGTGACTCCGGCGGAGGCGGCGGCCCGGCGGCGCTCGGTGAACCACAGCAACGGTGCGAAGAGGAGCACGGTCGGCTGGAGCGCGGCCGCCACGCCTATGCACAGACCGCCGGCCCGTTCCCCGCGTACGACGAAGCAGCCGAGCAGCACGAGCAGGACGGGGATGATGCTGGTCTGGCCCAGCCAGAGGGTGTTGCGCACCGGCAGGGACAGCATCAGCAGGCTGATCGCGACCGGTGCGGCGAGCATCGAGGTGCGGCGGCCGACGGGCTTGGGCAGGGCGCGGGCGGCGACCAGGCCGAGCGCGACGACGAGGAGCAGGGTGCCGAAGGTCCAGGCCCAGCCGAGGGCCTGTTCGGCGGCGCGGGTCAGCGGTTTGAGGACCAGTCCGGCGAAGGGGGTGCCGGTGAACTGTGTCGAGTCGTACAGCGAACCCTTCACGTGCAGAACGCCGTTGGGGCCGACCCAGGTCTCCAGGGCCGTCAGCCGTTCTCCGCTCGGGGTGGTGAGGACGACGGTCAGCTGCCGTATCGCGAGGATCGTGGCTATCGCCCACAGTCCCAGCCGGGCCGCCATCAGGCGTTGGCCCGCCACCGTGCCCCCAAAGGCATCCGCTGATCGTCCGCCGTGCTCCACGTTCGCGTTCGCCACGCCTCGTCGGCCTCCCGCCCCGTTCGTCCCGTGCGTGTCACGCACCGGCTTCCCTTTGCGAACCCTCAGGTTCGCACCACCCCCGGAGTGAGACGCAGGCTACCCCCGCTTCACCTGACGGCCGCCCTCCTTTTGTCCGGATGACGATAGTGCGAGGGGGGTTCGGTTGCCTCCCTCGGGCGCGACAAGGATCACATCAAGTTGTCCGAAAAGGGGCGCGACAGCGGGCCCGTGTACCTGCGGGGTCCGGCGGGGCGGGTCGGCGGGGCCCGCTGGAGAGCGGCTGGAACCCGTGAGCCCCGTCCTGCCGTCTGAAGCCCTGTCCAGTGGGAGTCGGTCGTGGGGGAAGGCGTCGGGCGTGGGTGAGGGGCTGTGGTGGCGGCGGGGGCTGGCTGTCTTGTCGGCGTTGCTGGGGATTCAGGTCGGGTGGGTCGTCGCCCCGGCCTATGCCTGTGGGTGCGGGGCGATGGTGCCGGCGGCGCAGCGGCAGATCAGTGTTTCCCGTGAGACGTCCGTGCTGCGTTGGGACGGGCGGCAGGAGCAGATCGAGATGCGGCTGACCGTGCAGGGCGACACGGACCGGGCCGCGTGGATCATGCCGGTGCCGCACCGGGCGGACGCGGACCTCGGCGACCCGGCGGTCTTCGACCAGTTGGACGCCGCCACCGCCCCCGTGCACCGCACCCGGTATCACTTCTGGCCCCAGGAGGGGGACTGGCCGCTCGACGGCGCGGGCGACGACAGCGCCGGGGCGCCGCCCGCCGTGGGCGCCGCTGCGCCCCGTGTGGGTGTCGTCGACCGTCAGCGGCTCGGGCCCTTCGATGTCGCCCGGCTCACCGCCACCGATCCCGACGCCCTGGACAAGTGGCTGCGCACCAACGGCTTCACCTTCCCGGCCCGGCTGAGCGACGCCCTTCAGCCGTACGTCGACCGGCACTGGGAGTACGTGGCGGTCAAGCTGGCCCCGGAAGCCGCCGGCGCCTCCCTGAACGGCGCCCTCGACCCGATCCACCTGTCCTTCGCCGCCGACGAGCCGGTCTACCCGATGCGCCTGTCCCGGCTCGCCCGCACCCCGCAGTCGCTCGGCCTGTACATCCTGGCCGCGCACCGCATGGAGCCGCGCAGCGCGATCGGTGGCGAACCGCCGCGGGTCGTCTTCGCCGGGCGTCTTGCGACGGCCACGGGTTCGCTCGGCCGCCTCGCCTCGGGCACCCCGTATCTGACCGCCGTGGCCCAGGAGTTCCCGCAGCCCTCCAGCATCTCCGCCGACCACGTGCTGCGCCGGACCGCCTCGGACACGCCGTACCAGCAGGTGATCTACCAGGACCGGCTGCTGAAGGTGGCCGGGATGCCAGTGTGGCTGTTGACGATCGGGGGCTCCCTGGTCCTGGTCGGCGCCGTCGCCGCGCTGATCGCGGTCCGGCATTCGCGGCGGCCCGTCGTGCCCCCGCCGCCGGTGCACCCCCCTGCGCCGATCGGCTGACAAGGAACGGGTGCTCCGGAGATTCGCTGACACGGAACCGGTGCGCGACTACCTTCGTTAGGGCAGCTAGTTAGAAACTCTAACTAGACACGAAAGGCAGTAGGTGCATGAGCGGGTCGCAGCTCTGGGACGACGTCGACTTCTACTTCTCCAGCCACCTCGCGCCGGACGACGAGGCGCTCCAGGCGGCGCTGCGCGACAGCGAGGCCGCCGGACTCCCGCACGTCAACGTCACGGCGAACCAGGGCAAGTTTCTCCAGCTGCTTGCCCAGATCCAGGACGCCCACAACATCCTGGAGATCGGCACGCTCGGCGGCTACAGCACGATCTGGCTCGGCCGCGCCCTCCCGGCGGACGGCCGGCTGATCTCCCTGGAGTACAGCCCCAGGCACGCCGAGGTCGCCGTCCGCAACATCGCCCGCGCCGGCCTGGAGAAGGTCGTCGAGGTGCGGGTGGGCGCGGCGCTGGACTCGCTGCCCCAGCTGGCCGACGAGAACCCGGCCCCCTTCGACCTGGTCTTCATCGACGCCGACAAGGTCAACAACGCGAACTATGTGGAGTGGGCGCTGAAGCTCACCCGCGCGGGCAGCCTGATCATCATCGACAACGTGGTGCGCGGCGGCCGGGTGGTCGACGCGGCGAGCTACGACGACCCGGACGTCCGCGGCAACCGCGCCGCCATCGAGCTGATCGCCGCCCACCCCCGGCTCACCGGCACGGCGATCCAGACCGTGGGCAGCAAGGGCCACGACGGGTTCGCGCTGGCCCGGGTGCTGGCCTGAGCCGGACGACACCCCCCGGCCGACGGATCCGCCGGGTTCCCGGGCCCCTGCTCCACGCCTCGCGTCTACACCTCGTGGTAAAAGCCCACGTTGACGCTGCGCGGCCCCGTGCGGTCCTGGATGACCAGCTCGCCGGAGCCGCCCCGGGGCAGCGGCACGGTCCCGCCGTAGGCGACGAGCTGGGCGTACTCCCCGACCACCAGCCGCACCACGGACGACGGGTCCGGCTGCGAACCGCGCAGCCACGACACCTGCCAGCCCCCGTCAGGTCCGCACAGGAACTCCAGGTGGACCCGCGAGACGAACAGCCAGTCGTCGGGTGTGGCCAGACGGCACACGGACCCGTCCCGGCCGACCCGCAGCACGGCGCCCGGTTCGCTGGGCGCGTCGGCCATGAGCATGCCGGCCGTGGCGCCCGCGTCCGCCGCGGAGACGGTGGCCATGGTGAGTTCGAGCACGTGCGTTCCCCCTGAAGTGCGCTTGACCTGTTTCCAAGTGTGCCTCTACAGCGGCCGCATGATAAATCGCCCGGCCCCACCGCGTCCGGCACAATGGACTCATGACCGAGCGAAAGCCACCGGGCGTCCCGTTCGAGTCCTGGGTCGACAAGCAGATCCGCGATGCGCAGGGGCGCGGCGAGTTCGAGGAACTTCCGGGCGCGGGTCAGCCGTTGCCGCCCGGCACCGACACGACGTACGACGAACTGTGGTGGGTCAAGCGCAAGATGGCCCGGGAGGGTCTGGTGGTCCTGCCCCCGGCCCTGGCCCTGCGCAAGGAGGCCGAGGACGCGCTCGCGGCGGCGTATGCGGCGCCCTCGGAGCGGATCGCCCGGAAGATCATCACCGATGTCAATGTCAAGATCCGCGACATGATGTTCAAGCCACCGCCCGGTCCCCCGCTGGGCAAGAAGCCGTACGACGTCGAGGAGGTCGTACGGGAGTGGCGGGAGCGGCATATCCGGTTGCGCGGGGTCGACCCGTCCGCCTGACAATGTCGTTCGTGACCTGGACCATCGCTCCCGAACCCTTTGACTCTCCCGTCGCCGCCGCGCTCTGGCGGGCGTACTACACGGAGGTCAGCGACCGCTGGTACCTGCTGCACGAGGGGCACCGGACCGAGCCCGGCGAGCTGGAGCGGGAGATCGCCGCCGCAACCGGCGCCGAACTGACCCCGCCGGACGGGCAGTTGCTGGTCTGGCGGTACGACGGCGCACCGGGCGGTTCCGCGGGCGTACGGCTCCTGGACCCGGCCACCGCCGAACTCACCCGGGTCTTCGTGCACGAGGAGCTGCGCGGCAAGGGCGGCGCGGCCCTCCTCGTCACGGCCGCCGAGGACGCCGCCCGCGCCCTCGGCGCCACCCGGATCGTCCTGGACACCCGGGGCGACCTGGTGGAGGCCCGCGCCCTGTACGCCCGGCTCGGCTACACGGAGACGGAGCCGCACAACACCGGCCCGTACGCGGAGCACTGGTTCCGCAAGGACCTCAGCTGATCCCGGCCGCCGCCCCACCCTGCGGCTGCTCCCGCTGCGAGCCGCACATCTGGTCGGTCAGCACCTTGACCAGGCGGTCCAGGTCGGTGGGCCGGTCGGGCCCCCACCAGTCGCCGAGCAGTTCGGCCAGCGACTCCTCACGGGCCCGTGCCAGCCGGTCGGCCACCTCGCGTCCCTCGTCGGTCAGGCTGAGGTCGAGGCCCTCGCGGACGGCGAGCCGGCGCACCTCCACCTGGCGCTCGGCGTCGAGGATCACGCTCAGCGGGACGACACAGCGCCCGGCGAGCACGCCCGGCTCCACCGAGCCGTACTTCCGCATCCGCAGCAGCAGCCAGCTCGCCGCGGGCAGCAGGTCGTAGCCCGCCCGCGCGGCGATCTTCCGGTAGATCTCCCGCTGCCCCTCGCGGGTGCCGAGCACCGACAGCGCGCGGCACACCTCGTCGTACGAGGACCGCTGGACCGGGTTGCTGGCGAGGGTCTCCGTCACATCGGGCGCGGTGACCGAGCCGCGCAGCCTGTCCTCCTTCAGGAACCACGCCAGTACGAAGCCGAGGAGGGCCACCGGAGCGGCGTACAGGAAGACGTCGGTGATGGAGACCGAGAAGGCGTGCAGGGCCGCCGGGCGCAGCGCGGGCGGCAGGGCGGCGATGCCGCGCGGGTCGGCCTGCAGCGTGCTCGCCGACAGGCCCGCGGGGAGGCTCACTCCCCGGAGGGCGGCGGCCAGTTGCTCACCGAGGCGGCTCGCGAAGATCGTGCCGAAGATGGCGACCCCGAACGAGGCCCCGATCGACCGGAAGAAGGTCGCTCCCGAGGTGGCGACGCCGAGATCCTCGTACGACACGGCGTTCTGCACGATGAGGACCAGGACCTGCATCACCAGGCCCAGGCCGAACCCGAACACGAAGAAGTACGTGCTCATCTCCGCGGTGGAGCTGTTCTGGTCGAGCTGGTGGAGCAGGAGCAGACCGAGCGTGGTGACGCCGGTGCCCGCGATGGGGAACACCTTCCAACGCCCGGTCCGGCTGACTATCTGCCCGGAGCCGGTCGAGGACAGCAGCATGCCCGCCACCATGGGCAGCATGTGCACACCCGACATGGTCGGCGAGACGCCGTGCACGACCTGTAGGAAGGTCGGCAGATAGGTCATCGCGCCGAACATGGCGAAGCCCACGATGAAGCTGATCACCGCGGAGAGCGTGAAGGTGCGGATGCCGAACAGCTTGAGGGGGAGCACGGGTTCGGCGGCCCTGCGCTCCACGCCGACGAACAGCACGGCGAGTACGACGCCGAGCACCGAGAGACCGATGATCTGCGCCGATCCCCAGGCCCAGGTGGTGCCGCCGAGCGAGGCGACCAGGACCAGACAGGTGGCGACCGCGGCGATCAGGAAGGTGCCGAGGTAGTCGATGACGTGCTCGGCGGACCTGCGCGGGATGCGCAGCGCGGTGGCGATCACGGCGAGCGCGACGATGCCGACGGGCAGGTTGATGTAGAAGACCCAGCGCCAGCCGATGTGTTCGGTGAACAGCCCGCCCAGCAGCGGGCCGAGCACGCTGGTCGTCCCGAAGACCGCGCCGAACAGCCCCTGGTAGCGGCCGCGTTCACGGGGCGGCACGAGGTCGCCGACGATCGCCATCGACAGCACGATCAGCCCGCCGCCGCCCAGCCCCTGCAGCGCCCGGAAGCCGATCAGCTCGCCCATGTTCTGGGCCATGCCGCACAGCGCCGAGCCGATCAGGAAGATCACGATCGCGATCTGGAACAGCTTCTTGCGCCCGTACTGGTCGCCGAGCTTGCCCCACAGCGGGGTCGCGGCGGTCGAGGCCAGCAGATACGCGGTGACCACCCACGACAGGTGCTCCAGACCGCCGAGGTCACTGACGATGGTCGGCAGCGCCGTAGACACGATCGTCTGGTCGAGCGCGGCGAGCAGCAGACCGAGCAGCAGGGCGCCCATCGGGACGAGGACATTGCCGGCGACGTGCTCCGTGTCCTTCGGTTCCTGCGCCGTGACGTGCGTGTCCAGCGTCATGAGACCTCCCGGGGCCCTCGCCACTCCTTCCATCGTGATCGGTGTCACCCGTTATGGCCCGTTGAGCCGCATCACGATGTGAGGGACCTCTGCATATTCTCGGGAGTTCGTGAGGGGAGGGGACGACTACGTGACTGACGCGAAAGGCCTCCAGTGCCCGGAGTGCGGGGCGCCGAAGGGGCCGGGCAACACTCCGTCGTGCGACTGCGCACAGCGGGCGTCCGACGCCCTGCGCGACGCGCGTACGGCGGAGGCGGCCGCGGCGGAGGACTTCAATCCGCTGCGGATACGGCCGTACGTCGAGATAGAGGGGCCGGCGACCAAGGGGCCCGCGTCGGCGGGATCCTCGTCCGTGGCTTCCACCGAGGGCGAGGGAGTCACCCAGCCGATCCCGGCCGCCGAGATCACCGTGCCGCTGCACCCGGTGACCGGGCCGAGCACTACTGACCTGCGTATTTTCGAGCCCGGGCGGGACGAGCCGGGCGTCGGGCCGGAGGAGGAGCGGCGGCCGCGCCGGTCCCGCCGCGCCCTGGTGCTCTCCGTCGCCGGAGCCGTGGTCACGGTCGTCGCGGCGGCCGGTTTCGCGAGCGGGCTGTTCTCGTACGAGACGCCGTCGCGGGACGGGGCCGCGCCCCGGGAGGTACGGGAGAGCGTGCCCGAGGCGACGACCGGAGCCGCGTCGGAGCGGGCGTCCACGGCGGCGACGTCCGCGCGCCCGACCTCGGCGTCGCCCTCGCCGTCGGCAACGGTGTCCCCGAGTCCGAGCCCCTCGCCCACGCCCTCGAAAGCGACTCCGTCCGCGACCCCGTCCCGCTCGGCGACACCGACGCAGACGGCGACGGTCACCGGCACGGAGAACTCCCCGTGGCCCACCTCCGCACCGGTACTGCGCCGCGGCGACCACGGCCCGGAGGTCACCGAGCTCCAGCTCCGGCTGCGCCGGCTGAACCTCTACATCGGTGACGCCAACGGCAACTACGACGGCCAGGTCGAGGACGCCGTGCGCAGCTTCCAGTGGGCCCGCGGCATCGACTCCGACGAGCCCGGGGTGTACGGGGCGGCCACGCGGGCGCAGCTGGAGAAGGAGACGCCTGAGCCGTAGCGCCGTGCCGACTGTGCGAGGCGAAGGGGCCTGGGACCCGACTGCCGGCGCGCGTGGATAATGCCCGGCGTGACTTCAGAGATGGATCGCCCCAGGTGGTGGTTCGGGCTGCGCGGCTTTGCGTTCTTCCTGGCGGGCGGCGGCCTCGGCTTCTTCGCCTACGCGTTGGTCTCGCATCGGCCGGGCGGGGCGCCGTGGGGAGGGTTGCTGCTCGGAGCGATTGTCTGCGGGACGCTCGGCGCACTGTTTCCGAGGCGGCGTCGACGGTGAGCCACGTGCCGCACTAGCCGACGTGCAGCCGGATCGTCCCGTCCCCCGCGGACTCGGCCCTGACCCGCGTCATGTCCTCCACGACCACGTCCGGCCCGTGGAACCGGGCCCGTGCTCCGACCCCCACGACCCGCATCCCGGCGGCCCGGCCGGCCGTGATGCCCGCGCCGGAGTCCTCGAACACGATGCAGTCGGCGGGCTCGACGCCCAGTTCCGCGGCCCCCTTCAGGAAGCCCTCGGGGTCGGGCTTGCTCGCGCCGACCGACTCGGCGGTGACGCGGACGTCCGGGAGGCCGAGCCCCGCCGCGGCCATGCGGGCCGTCGACAGGGCCACGTCGGCGGAGGTCACCAAGGCGTGCGGAAGCCCGCGCAGGGAGGCCAGGAACTCGGGCGCGCCGGGGATCGCGACGACGCCCTCCACGTCCGCGGTCTCCTCCGCGAGCATGCGCGTGTTGTCGGCGAGGTTCTGCTCGACGGGCCGGTCCGGCAGCAGGACCGCCATGGAGGCGTGTCCCTGGCGCCCGTGCACGACCTTCATCACCTCGTCCGCGTCCAGCCCGTGCCGCTCGGCCCAGCGCCGCCAGATCCGCTCCACGACGGCGTCCGAGTTGACGAGGGTGCCGTCCATGTCGAGCAGGAGGGCGCGGGCGGTGAGGACGGTGGGCGTGGCGGTGGACGCGGCGGTGGCCGTCATCGGCAGCTCCAAGGCGGGAGGGAAGGACAAGGCGGCCCCGCCCGCCGGTCAGGGAAAACGGGCGGGAACCACTTTGTTCCTCCACGGTACAAAACCCGGCAGCATCCCGCCACCTCCCCCGGCGAGCATTCACCTGACGTTCAGCTCAGCCCGCCACGGCCTCCCACAGGCTCCACACGCCGAGCGTCAGCATCAGCAGCGCCGCGATCTTCGTGATGAGCCGCAGCGGCACCCGCTTCATCAGGGCCTTTCCACCGACGATGCCGAGTCCGGCGACCGCCCACAGGGCGAGCACCGCGCCGAGGCCGACGGAGAGCGGGTCGTCGTAGCGGGCGGCGAGGTTCGCGGTCATGATCTGCGTGAGGTCACCGAACTCGGCGACCAGGATGAGCATGAAGCCGGTACCGGCGACCTTCCAGAAGGACTGGTCGGCGGGCTTCTTGATCTCCTCCTCGCCGTCGTCCTTCTTCAGCAGCAGCATCGCGCCGCCACCGAGGAAGAGGACGCCGGTCAGCGCGTGCACGATCTGCTGGGGCAGCAGTGTCAGCACGCTGCCGGCCGCGACGGCGAGCGCCACGTGCAGCAGGAAGGCGGCGGCGATGCCCGCGAAGACGTACGAGGCCCGGTAGCGGGTACCGAGGACGAGGCCGGTCAGCGCGGTCTTGTCCGGCAGTTCGGCGAGGAAGATGACGCCGAAGACGAGCGCCGTCACGGTGATGCTGATCAAAGTCCCTCAATCGGTCGGGGCTGCCCCACCGAGAGTGCTGTGCGTCGCACGGAGACACCTCGGCATGGCAGCACACGGCACCCGTGCCGTGGGGCACGGGCGTGCACTGCTTGCCGAAGGTCTCGCTGGCCGGTCTCGTGACCGAGGTCCGGCTCCGGGCGCCGGCTCAGGCTGGCTGAGCAGTATGTCGACGGTCCGGCGAGGAGCTACTCCCCTTCTGCGCCACCCATCGTACGCGACGGAAAGTTCGACCGTAAACCTTGTCGTGTCATGAACACGTCACTAACTTCTTACCGAACACTCACCATCCGGCAACGCGGAGCCGGGAGCATTCCCTCGCTCGTGCTCCAACACCCCCACCCACAAGGGAGTTCGCATGCCGAAGTTCTACGCGCGTCGACGCCTCAGCATACTCGCGACGCTCACCGGTCTCATAGCCTCCGCCGCACTGTTCAACTCCCCGAGCGCCTCCGCCGCCCTCCCCACGCCGGTCAGCGCCGCCACCGCCCGCAGCTACCTCTCCCAGCTCACCGTGGCCACCGAGAACCGCACCGGCTACAACCGGGACCTGTTCCCGACCTGGATCACCATCAGCGGCACCTGCAACACCCGCGAGTACATCCTCAAGCGGGACGGTACGAACGTCGTCACCGACTCCGCCTGCACCGCCACCAGCGGCAGCTGGTACTCCCCCTACGACGGCGCCACCTGGACCGCCGCCTCCGACGTCGACATCGACCACCTGGTCCCGCTCGCCGAGGCCTGGGACTCCGGCGCCGGCAAGTGGACCACCGCCCAGCGCCAGGGCTTCGCCAACGACATCACCCGGCCCCAGCTGCTGGCCGTCACGGACAATGTGAACCAGGCGAAGGGCGACCAGGACCCGGCCACCTGGATGCCGTCGCGCACGGCGTACCGCTGCACCTACGTGCGCGCCTGGGTCCAGGTGAAGTACTACTACGACCTCTCGGTCGACTCGGCCGAGAAGACCGCGCTGACGAACTACCTCGCGGGCTGCTGATCGCAGAGGTCTGTCCGCCCTCCCCCGTCGTTCAATACCGTACGGATCACGACGAGGAGGTGAGCCGAAGGGGCGCGCCCCGGAGGTGAACCGACCAAAAAAGAGGGCGGGCGCCGTGGCCGGACTGCTATTGGGACCACTGCTGAGGTACGCCGACGGCTCGTCCGCGACCGTCTGGGTCGAGACGAGCCGTCCGTGCGGCGCCGAGGTGCGCTGCGCCGACGGCGCCGGCGGCACGGCCCGCACCTTCCAGGTGGCCGGGCACCACTACGCCCTGGTCCCGGTGACCGGACTCACCCCGGGCACGTCACCGTCGTACGAGGTGCTGCTCGACGGCACACGGGTGTGGCCGCTGCCCGACTCCCGTTTCCCGCCCTCCGTCATCCGCACGCCCGCCGAGGGCGATCCGGTCCGTGTGGTCTTCGGCTCCTGCCGCTGGGCCGCGCCCCCGGGCGACAGCAGCGATCCGGCCGGCCCTGACGCCCTGGACGCGCTGGCGGCCCGGACTGCTGCCGGCCCCGGCGGCGAGCGCCCCGACGTGCTCCTCCTCCTGGGCGACCAGGTGTACGCCGACGAGGTCTCCCCGGCGACCCGGCGCTGGCTCGCCGCCCGACGCAACCTGGACGACCCGCCCGGCGGCGAGGTCGCGGACTACGAGGAGTACACCCGCCTCTACTACGAGTCCTGGCTCGACCCCGAGGTGCGCTGGCTGCTGTCCACCGTGCCCAGCTGCATGATCTTCGACGACCATGACGTCATCGACGACTGGAACACCTCCGCCTCCTGGCTCGCCGACATGCGCGCGACCGCGTGGTGGCAGGAGCGGCTGCTGAGCGGTCTGATGTCGTACTGGGTGTACCAGCACCTGGGCAATCTGTCGCCCGGTGAGCTGGCCGCCGACCCGCTGTACGCGGCGGTGCGCGAGACCCCGGACGGCACGGACGTGCTGCGCGCCTTCGCCGCCGGGGCAGACGCCGATCCGTCCTCGGTCCGCTGGAGCTACCGGCGCGACTTCGGCCGGGTACGGCTGCTCATGGTGGACACCCGGGCGGCCCGGGTGCTCGACGAGGAGCGCCGCGCGATGCTCGACCCCGGCCAGGCGGCGTGGCTGCGCGAGCAGGCGCTCGGGGACCCCGGCTCGTACGACCATCTCCTCGTCGGCACCTCCCTGCCCTGGCTGCTGCCGCATCTGGTGCACGACGCCGAGACCTGGAACGCGGCCCTGTGCCGGGGCGACCGCGGCGCACGCTGGGCGCGCTTCGGCGAGGATCTGCGCCGTCGGGCCGACCTGGAGCACTGGGCCGCCTTCCCCGCCTCCTTCACCGCCCTGACCGAACTGTTCGCCGAGGCCGCATCCGGACCCGACGCACCGGCGACGGTCTGCGTGCTGTCCGGAGACGTGCACCACGCCTATGTCGCCGAGCCCTCGTGGCCGGCCGGCGGCCCCGGCGCCCGCGTCCTGCAGCTCACCTGCTCCCCCGTGCACAACGCCGTGCCCCTGTCGCTGCGGCTCGGCTTCCGCTTCGGCTGGAGCGCCGCGGCCCGGCTCCTGGGACGCCGGCTCGCCCGGCACGGCGGCTGTCCTGCGCCGCCGGTCGACTGGCGCAGGACGGGCGGCCCTTGGTTCGGCAACCAGCTCATGTCCCTTACATTGCAAGGGCGTTCGGCGCGGCTGAGGCTGGAGCGGGCACGGCTGGACGGGTCGCTGAAGACCGTGGAGGAGTCCTCCCTCACCCCTTCATGAGGGACAACCGCGGTGTTCGAGAAGCGCGGGGCTGAGATATTCCGTCGCCCGGCCGCGCCCGAGTTGACAGACTGTACGAATACATAAGCCCCCCGTGACCCTTCTGTCACACCCTGGGCGTACGCTGTATGGCTGTTATCGGGGGAGTAACGGGGAGTAGTCGTGTTCGAAGACGTGGTGTCGCTGATCGTCGGCCCATGGATCTATGCCACGGTCGCCGTTTCGGTACTGCTGGACGTCTTCCTGCCGGTGCTGCCGAGCGGGGTGCTGGTGATCACGGCGGCCACGGCGGCGGCCGCGGGTTCGGGCACCACGGGGCATGTGCCGGACATCCTGACCCTGACCCTGTCCGCGGCCACCGCCTCGGTGCTGGGCGACCTGGTGGCGTACCGGCTGGCCTGGCGCGGCGGTGAGCGACTGGACCGTGCGATCGCCCGTTCCCGGCGTCTGACCAGCGCGCAGGAACGTCTCGGCGCGGCTCTCTCCAAGGGCGGCGGTCCGCTGGTGATACTCGCCCGATTCGCCCCGGCCGGGCGCTCCATCGTCTCGCTGGGCGCCGGCGCGGCACACCGCCGGGCCCGCGACTTCGTCCCCTGGTCCGCCCTGGCCGGCCTCTCCTGGGCCGGCTACAGCGTCGCCCTCGGCTACTTCGGCGGCCAGTGGCTGGGCGCCAGCTGGCTGGCCACGGCAGTGTCCTTCGCCGCACTCTTCGGCGCGGGCGCGGCGGCGGCCTACCTGATGCGCCACCAGCCGGAGACTTCGGAGGCGTCGTAGGGAGGTGGCCCACGCGCTCCGGGGGCCCGCCCGGGAGCGCCCTCCGGGCGGAGGACGGGACTCCGGCGACAGGACCGCGAGGGCAAGGTCCGGCGGACCTGCCCCAGCAACGAGGCCCGGCGACGGGACAGTCCGGAGGCGGTGCCGCGCCGAACCTGACGCGGCGCCGGCCGCAGGCCTCCTGGCCAGGGCGGGGCCGCACCACTGGCGCCTGCCGCCGAAGTCCCATGCGCCCCGCGACACCACGCACACTCCCGCGCTGCCTTGAGGGCGCGCGACGTGCCCCCACTCGCCGAAGGGCCCGTCGGGCGCGCCCTTCGGGCGGATGACGGGAGTCCGACGACGAAACCCGGGGCTCGGTTCTGCGGGCCTGCCGCAGCGACGGGACCCGCGGCACGACCGTACGGAGACGGCCGCCGCACCTGATTCGGCGCCGGCCGGAGGCCCAGCCGCGCGGCCCCGCCCTCAGCGGCAGGCCTGCATGCCCGGCCTTCAGGAGGGCGCTGCGTGTGGCTCGGGGGTATCTGCGGGCGGTCGCTGTCGGCTCTCGTGGGTCGGCAGGCGCCTCGTGGCTCGCGCAGGACCGGCGGACGCCCCACGGCCCCGCACGTACCGGCGAGTGTCCTGCGACCCCGCTGAGCCAGCAGGCACGCCCTCGCTCAGTCGGCAGGCACCCCAGGGCCACCAGCCCAACCGACGCCCTCCGGCCACGCTCGGCCTGCGGACGCCCACGGCCCCGCTCGCCCCCGGCTGATCAGGCGCCGTCGCCTTTCTCCGCCCGGCTCGGCCCGGTCCGTCAGGTCGGTTCTACGTGCCCGTGCGAGCCGTCTGGCCTCGGATCTCCAGGGTTTCCAGCAGCTCGGCGGTGGCCTCTGCGACGGCGTTCACGGCTCTGTCGAACGCCTCCCGGTTGTGTGCGGCCGGTGCCCGGAAGCCGGATACCTTTCGCACGTACTGCAGGGCGGCGGCGCGGATTTCGTCCTCCGTGGCCTCCTCGGCCAGGGCAGGTGGGCGGAGTGTCTTGAGGCTGCGGCACATACCCCCAGTCTCACGCACTCCCGCGCGCCCTGGAAGGATCTCCCGTGAAGGCGGCCACCGTTCCCGGGGCCGACCCGACGAGAGGAACAACCACATCATGGCGAACGAACGACTCACCGTGGCCGTCCTGGGCCCGGGCGGCATCGGCGGCCTCCTCGCGGGCCTGCTGGCGCGTGACGGCCATCGGGTGATCTGCCTGGCGGGAGACGAGACCGCCGACGCCCTGCGCACCGGTTCAATCCGCGTCCGCAGCGGCCAGTTCGGGGACTTCACCGCGCCCGTGGAGGCCGACACCGAACTCCGCGAACCCGTGGACGCCTGCCTGGTCACGGTCAAGCACACGGCACTGGACGCGGCCCTCACCCGAGTCCCGCCCGGCGTCCTCGGCGACGCCCTTCTCGTACCGTTCCTGAACGGCGTGGAGCACCCCGCGCTGCTGCGCGCCCGCCACCGTCCCGACCGCGTGGCCCCTGCCGTGATCCGGGTCGAGTCCACCCGCCTCGCGCCCGGGCTGATCGAGCACGGCAGTCCCTTCACCGAGATCGACCTGGCCGGCGACCCGGTACCCCGCCCGCTCCTCGACGCGCTCGCGACGGCCCTGGGCGCCGCCGGTCCGGCCACCCGGGTCTGCGAGGACGAGACGTCGGCCCTGTGGGCGAAGATGTCGTTCCTTGCCCCGTTCGCCCTGCTGACCACCCGATATGAACTGCCTCTCGGTGACGTACGCACGCGCCACCGCGAGGAGTTGACGGCCCTCGTCGCGGAGACCGCGGCCGTCGCCACCGCCTGCGGCGCCCCCGCGGACCCGGCCGGGGCACTCGCCCGCTACGACGCCTTCCCGCCCGCTACGAAATCGTCGATGCAGCGCGACGCGGAGGCGGGACGTCCGCTCGAACTCGACGCCATCGGCGGCGCGTTGCTGCGCGCGGCCGAGCGCCACGGAGTACCCGTTCCGGTGGCGGCCCGCCTGGTGCGGGAGTTGCGGGACTCCGGCCACT
>NZ_JBIAWG010000001.1:627921-809625 GCF_042895285.1 Streptomyces sp. NPDC001406 | reverse complement strand
CACTGAGGCACATGAGCGGGCAGTGTCACCCTGTCGACAGCCACCACGCCGACACCAGGTGCACCACCCCGAGCGCACCCGCCGTGACCAGCATCCCCAGGTTGCGGCGGGCCGCGCCGATCGCCGCGTCGCCCAGCTGGGCAGCACCGGAGACAATCAGCACCGGGACCAGGGACCCCCAGGAGCCGAGCGCCACGGAGTACCCGTTCCGCTGGCGGCCCGCCTGGTGCGGGAGTTGCGGGACTCCGGCCACTGAGGCACATGAGCGGGCAGTGTCACCCTGTCGACAGCCACCACGCCGACACCAGGTGCACCACCCCGAGCGCACCCGCCGTGACCAGCATCCCCGGGTTGCGGCGGGCCGCGCCGATCGCCGCGTCGCCCAGCTGGGCGGCACCGGAGACGATCAGCACCGGAACCAGGGGCCCCCAGGAGCCGAGGGCGACGAGCGTCAGGACCGCCGCGCTGAGCGGGATCGCGCGGACGGCATAGGCGCGGGCGAAGAAGACGACTCCCGAGTTGAGCGGCTCGCCCGTGGCGAGGGCCAGGGACGGCCGGGCCAGGCCGACGCCCGCGGAGACTCCCGAGACGAGCGCCACGAGTGCGTTGAGGAGGCCTGTCAGCAGATGCGCGGTGTGCGTGGTCAACTTAATCACCCCGTGAATCATTCTGATTGAGAATGGTTCTTGGAAGGTACCATCCCTGACATGAACGAAGTCAAGGGGCCCGGCGGACTGCCGCACACGCTCACCTTCCGGCTCGGCACACTGGGCGCGGTGATCGGCGACCGGTTCGCCGAGCGGATCGAGCGGTACGACCTCAAGCCCAAGCACGTGGGCCTCCTCACGGCCCTCACCCAGGGCTCGTTCGCCTCCCAGCAGGACCTGGCGGGCCGCCTCGGCGTGGCCCCCAGCCTGGTGGTCTCGCTCGCCGACCACCTGGAACGGCTCGGCGCGGTCGAGCGCGTGCGCGACCCCGGCGACCGCCGCCGCCAGGTCCTCACGCTCACCGACCGGGGCCGCGAACTGCTGGCCGACTGCGCCGCCGAGGCCCGCGCCCTGGACGCCGAGATCACCGCCCACCTCTCCGCCGACCAGCGCCAACTCCTCCATGCGACGCTGGGCTCGCTGGCGGCCTCGGCGGGCCTGCCCACGGGCTGAGCACTCGTTCGCATGAACCTCCGGAACGAACTCGCCTCCCAAAATCGAACAGGCGTAGCATTGCCGCGTGGCTGCGATCCATGACTTTCCGAGTGACCTCCTCGCCGGTCAGGAGGAGCTGCATCAGGTCCGGGCCGAGCTGTCGGCCCTCCTGAAGCGCCTCCCCTGGTCGGTCGAGCCGCTGGACGGATTCAGCGACGACAGCGGCTGGCGGAAGGTGGAGCGCCCCGCCTCCCCCGGCTGGACGGCCGACGAGCAGGCCGAGGTGGAGAAGCTGAGGCAGCGGGAGCACGAGCTCGCGGTGTTCGTGAGCGGTCACCGCTTCTGGGCGGAGGTCGCGGAGGCGGACCGGGTGGCGGCCCGGATGACGCTGAAGCACGCGCACGAGGGCCGCGAGGACGCGGGCGACTGACAAGAAGACCCCGGCCGTCAGCGGCCGGGGTCTTCTTCCTGTGTGGGCGCGGACGGTTTCGAACCGCCGACATCCTGCTTGTAAGGCAGGCGCTCTACCCCTGAGCTACGCACCCAGGACGAGTCGACAGCCTACATTGCCCGGGGCACTGTCCTGCAAACCTGTATCGGTGCAGCCCGCACGGGAGGCGTCGGGGGGTTATCCCCACCTCGAATACGGGAGCCGTCCGGATCGGCTCCCGGGCCGCCGATTCCTACTGTCGATGGCATGACCTCCACCGCCCGAGCCGGCCGAACCGCCCGAACCGCCCCCGTCCGCCCTACGGCCGCCGCCCTCGGCGTCACCGTGCTCCTCACCGCCGCGCTCTCCGCCTGCGGTGACTCCGCGGCGGACGACAAGCATCCCGACCACCGTTCCTTCGCCCTGCACGGGCACACCCTGACCGTCGACTCCGACGACTCGGCGCTGGAGATCGTCGCCGCCGACTCGAACAAGGCGGGGACGGTCGGGGTCACCCGCTGGTTCAAGGGCAAGGTCGTCGTGGGCGGGGACCCGAAGGTGACCTGGTCGATGAAGGACGACCGGCTGGTGCTGCGGATGAAGTGCTCCGGGTTCATCGCCGACTGCTCCGCCAGGCACCGCATCGAGGTGCCGCGCGGCATCGCGGTCAAGGTGGAGGACGGCGACGGCAGTGTGCGGGCGCGCGGGTTCACCGACGCGCTCGGCATCCGTACCCACGACGGGTCCGTGCACGTCACCGACTCCACCGGGCCGCTGGAACTCGGCTCCGACGACGGCTCGGTGCGCGCCGAGGTCTCCTCGCCCCGGGTGCGGGCGACCACTCATGACGGCTCGGTCCGCCTCGAACTCGGCGCCGTACCCGACCTGGTGGAGGCCACGAGCGCCGACGGCTCCGTCATGATCGCGCTGCCCCGGGCCACGTACCGGGTGACGACGAAGACCGGCGACGGCAAAGTGGACGTCTCCGTGCCCCGCAGCGACTCCAGCCGCCACGTCGTCTCCGCCCGCACCGCCGACGGGAAAGTCACGGTGCGAACCGCGAACTGACCGGCTCGTGTGTTCGTCTTCAACGGGTGGGAGAATGACACCACCCAGGGCGAAACACAGCACGGGAGAGGGATGTGACGGCGACACCGGCGACACCCGAGCAGCCGTATTCGCCGTCCGCACGGCCCCGGCGCGGCCCCACGGCCCTGCGGGACGCCCTCACCCTGATGGGGCTGCCCGTGCTCGCCGCCCTCGCGCTGCCCGCCGCGTTCGCCGGCGGCGGCACCCGGCGCTGGTTCGGCGGCCGGTCCGAGAGCCAGCGGGCCGAGGCACAGGCCGCCAAGGACGCCGCCGCGGCCGCCTTCTACGAGCTCGACACCGCCCAGCGCGATCTGCGGATCTCGATCGAGACCATCTCGGCCGTCGACGACTCCCCCGCGGCCCGGCGCGCCGTCACCGACTTCGAGGCGCTCGGCCGCCGTATCGACGAGGTCAGCAACCGCTACATCCAGGCGATCGACGCGCACGACCTCGACCGGGACGACCTGGAGGCCTCCACGGCCGCCCGGGCCCGCTCCGAGCTGACCGCGGCCAAGGACGAGCTGGTGCGGGTCAAGCAGGAGCTGGACCGCTTCGGCAACGGCCTCGGGTCGCTGCTCGGCAAGGCCGAGACCCAGCTGGCCCGGCTCGCGCCCGCCGTGGAGCGGGCCCGCCAGGCGCTGCTGGCCGCGTCCAACGCCCTGGACGCCGTACGGGGCTCGGGGCTGACGGCGGACGACCTCGCGGCCCGGCTGGCGTCCCTCTCCCCCGAGCTGACCAAGCTGAACCAGGGCGCGGGGCAGCACGGGGTGCAGCAGACGCTGGAGCGGGCCGAACGGGTGCAGCGGGAGGCCGAGGCCGTCCGGGTGGAGGCCGAGCGGCTGCCGGAGAAGGCGGCCGAGATCGACCACCGGCTGGTGTCGCTGCGCACCCGGGCGCAGGCCCTGACCACCCGGGCCGGCCAGGTCGACCCGGTGCTGAGCGAGCTGCGGCGCCGGTTCGCGGCGGCCTGCTGGCAGGACCTCCAGCACGTGCCGCAGCAGGCAGTGGACAGCGTGCGGCAGGCCGAGCTGAAGCTCAAGGAGGCGCAGGCCGCCCGGGACGCCCAGCGCTGGCCGGACGCCACCTCGCTGCTGTCGACGGTGCGGGCGCTGCTGAACACCACCGACGAGGCCGTGTCGGCCGCCGGTGACCGGCTGAACCGGCTGAACGCCGTGCAGAAGGACCCGCAGCAGGAGATCGACCGGACCCGGTTCGCGATCCGGGACGCCCAGCGGCTGGCCATGACGGGCCGTACGACCCCCGACCCGCGGCACGCGCGGCCGCTCGACGACGCCGTGGGCCGGCTGGAGCGGGCGATCACCGGTCTGGAGGGCCGTCACCCCGACTACTGGCACTTCCTGACCGAGACGGAGGCCGTGCGGCAGACGGTGGCACGGGTGGTGGCCCAGATCCGCGAGGACCGCGGGGGTCCCGCACACTGAGCCGTTGCCGCCGGGGCATGGCGGGCGGATATTGGGAGAGACGTACGGCCTGCGCCGGTACTCACCCGCACAAGGAGGCGGACATGGCCTCGCACGCATCGCACTCGGACACTCGGCGGCGGATCAAGTTCGACGAGCATCTTCCCGTGGACCACCGGCTGAACAAGGTCTACCGGGTGGGCGCCGGTCTGATGGGCCTGTTCCTGCTCGCCTTCGGCATCCTCGGTCTGACGAACAACATCGGTTTCTTCGACACCGGTGGGAACACGGCCATGGGGCTGAACACCAACGGCGCGCTGAGCGTCCTGTCCGTCTGCGTCGGGCTGCTGCTCTTCGTGGGCATGGTGATCGGCGGGAACTTCGCGTCCACGCTGAACATGACCCTGGGCATCCTGTTCCTGCTGAGCGGGTTCCTGAACCTCGCCCTGCTGGACACCCCCCACAACTTCCTGGCGTTCAAGATGCAGAACGTGCTGTTCAGCTTTGTGGTGGGCATCCTGCTGATGGTGTTCGGGATGTACGGCAGGGTCGGTTCCACCCTGCCTGACGACAACCCGTACTGGCGGGCCCGCCACCCCGACGCGGTACGGCCGGAGCGGCGGGACCGGCCGGATCAGGTGCGGTAGGCGTAGAACGCGGCGGTCGGGTACGACGCGACGAGGCTCGCCACCGACCGGTTGTAGGTGTTGGTCGAGTGGTACGACACGTACGGCACGCCCATCGGGCTGCGGTAGGTGACGATCATGGAGTGGTCCTTGGACCCGTCCTTGTTGAAGTCCATCTGCAGCACGTCGCCCAGGTCCAGCTGGTAGACGTTGGCGAGGCTGGTGACCCGCTTCGAGGACAGGGCGAACCAGGAGAACTCGTTGACGCCGACGAACGAGTCCGACTGGATCTCCGAGTTGCCGAACCACTTGTGGAAGTCGTACGTGTAGCCGGGCACGTGCTTCCAGCCGCCCGCCTTCAGGGACTGGCTGACGAAGTTGGTGCAGTCGCCGCCCGCGCCCTGCCCGTTGTAGTCCGGGTAGTCGGGGTTGTAGTTCTTCCAGTACTTGGTCGCGTACGCCACCATGGCCTTGTAGTCGTAGCCGCTGGCGGTGAAGTTCTTCGGGTTGGCGGGCCCCGGCCACGAGGTGGCCGCGCGGGGCGCCGAGGGCGGGCCGTCGTCGGCGGGGCTGGCCTTCACCGCGACGGTCGGCTGCTTGGCCACCTGGTTCACGGCGATGTAGCCGTTGTCGGTGTCCTTGATGTCGGTCAGCTGCCAGTTGCCGTGCCGGTCGGCCCGGAAGGTCAGCTCGTGGTGGGCCTGGAAGCCGGTGGTCTTCGGCTCGGTGCCCTTGACCTTCGCGTAGGTCAGCGTCGTCGACTCGGTGACGTCGGCCTTGGCCGTGCGCCCGGTCACCCGCGTCGCGTCCAGCGTGACCCGGGTGCTGCCGGCGCTGTACTTCTCGCCCAGCTTCGCCAGGCGCGACTTACGGCCGTGCAGTTCGGTCAGCGCCGAGGTCTCCTCGCGCGACCGGGTGGCGGACAGCTTGACGTCGCCCGAGAAACCGGACGTGGCCCGCTTCTTGTGGCCCCCGTCCACCAGGGCGTCCGTGCGGTCGGTGAAGACCGCGTCGGCCAGCTTCTGGAAGGTCGCCTTGGTCGCGGCGTCCACGGTCGGGTCGTCCACTACGGCGGCGCCCGCGCTCCAGTTGGGCACCAGCGCCACTCCGGCGACGACCGAAGCGGCGGCCACCGAGACTATTCCGGCACGACGGCCCTTACGGCTCAATCTTCTAGATTTCAATGATGTTCCCCTCTACACCGGTACACCTACCGGGGGATGGCATCTTCGCACGGCATGTGTGTTGGTTGTGAAGGGGGTTGCACAAGTGGAATCACCAGTGCTCGGACGTCACTTGACCACCGTCGACCAGTCCCCCGGCGACTGCGCCGGATCCAGGCTGCGCAGGTTCGCCAGCGTCTCCGGCTTCTGCACGTCCATCCAGTCGGCCAGCTCCTTGAAGGAGACGCACTTGACGCCCTTCTTGGTGCAGACGTTCTTGACGACCTGGTCGATGGCCTTCATGTAGATGCCGCCGTTCCAGTCCTCGAAGTGGTTGCCGATGAACAGCGGCGCCCGGCTGCCGTAGTACACCCGGTTGAAGCCGGCCATGTAGGCGTCGACCGTCTGCTGCTCCCACTGCGGGTACAACGCCGGGTTGCCCTTCGTCTCACCGTCGGACTGGTTGTAGAGGAAGTTGAAGTCCATCGACAGGGCCTGGATCTTGTCCCCGTACGGCAGCAGCTGCAGCGGGAAGTTCCAGATGCCGTTCTTCTTCGACGGCCATATCTGGAAGTCGCCCGTGGAGCTGGCGTCATAGCGCCAGCCGTAGCCCTTGATGGCCTTCAGCAGGTTCGGCTGGCCCTCCAGGCAGGGCGCGCGGCCTCCGGTGACCTCTTTCTTGAAGTCGAAGGGCAGTGCGGGGATGTCCGTGTAGCCGGTGTTGGTCTTCCAGTTCTCCACGAGCGAGAAGAACTGGTCGATCTCCTGCTTCCAGTCGTCGACGCTCCAGTCCTTGCCGCTGCCCTTGGTCTCGCAGAAGTGGCCGTTGAAGTGGGTGCCGATCTCGTTGCCCTCGTCGTACGCCAGGCGCAGCTGTTCCAGGGTGGTGCGGATGTGCTCGTCGGTGGGGTAGTCGATGGCCGCGGCGCCGGGTTTGTGCTGCGGCGGGTGGTACAGGTCCTTCTTGCTCTTGGGCAGCAGATAGATGCCGGTGAGGAAGAAGGTCATATGGGCGTCGTACTGCTTGGCCAGCTCCCGGTAGTGGGAGAAGAGCTCGTCGTCGCCCTGCAGCGCGCCGTCCCAGGAGAAGACGACGAACTGGGGCGGCTTCTCACCCGGCTTGAGCGGTACGGCCTTCAGCTCCCCCTTCTGCGGGCCCGTGTAGGAGGTCGAGCCATCGCCCAGGATCTTGGTCTTGCCGTCCCACTTGGGCTCCTTGCCGGTCTTCGGCGAGGCGGCCCTGGAGCCCTTGGCGGACGCGGCGGGCGCCGTGTTGTCCTGGCGGACCAGCGCCAGGAAACCGGCGACCAGCGAGGCCACGACGAGGAAGGCGGCCAGGGTCATGACTTCCGGGCGCGTTGCGCGGCGGGGTGGACGGCGGCGGGCGCGGTCCCGGCGGCGACGGCCGGACGGCTGCTTCCTGTTCATGGGCGGCTCATTCTGTGCGGGGGGTGGGAGGTCGTCGGGCCATCGAGGTCAACCGAGGCCCATGGCCTTCGCCCATATGACGTACGGAACGCTGTCATTGGTTGTACCGGCCAGGCCCTTGAGCGGAAGTGGTTCGAGACTCTTGGCGAGGTCCATGCGGTAGACGACGACCGCGGTCGACACGGAGTCGGCCGTCCCGGCGTACCAGGCGGCGGTGTCGTTCTCGGTGGTCCCGGCCTTCCCGCCGGCCGGAAGTGCGGCGCCGGTGCGGCCGGCCGTCGGCGCGGCGGGGGTGGCCGCGCCGGGGTGGGCGGTCAGCAGGGAGTCCGTCAGCGCCTGGGAGACCTCCTCGGCCACCTTGGCGCCGACCGCCTGGCGCTCGGCGGGGGTGTCCATCCTGACCACCGAGCCGTTGCGGGTGATGCGGAGCACCGAGTACGGGTCGGTGTGCTGCCCCTGCGCGGCGAAGGTGGCGTAACCGCTCGCCATCCGGATGGCGCTGGGCGTGGAGTTGCCCAGGGACATCGCGGGCACCTGCGGTCCCATGCTGGAGGGGAGCAGGCCGGCCGCCTCGGCGGTCTGCCGGACCTTGGCCAGGCCGGTGTCCATGCCGAGCTGCATGAACGGGGTGTTCACCGACTGGGCGAGCGCCTTGCCCAGGCTGATCTGCCCGTAGGACTGCCCGCCGTCGTTGTGGGCGGCGACCCGCTTGCCGCTGCGGTCCCAGTACGGCCCCTCGGGTGTGGTGACCGGGACGCCGTTGTCGCCGTTGTAGAGGGTCTGCGGGGTGACCGGGGTCGCGGGGCCGTTGCGGGTCTTGTGGACGCCGTGCTCCAGAGCGGCGGCGTAGACGAACGGCAGGAAGGCCGAACCGGCCTGGACGGTGGACGCGTTGGACTCGTTGAAGCCCTGCGTACGGTGGTCGGGGCCGCCGTACACGGCGATGATCCGGCCGTCGGTGGCCACCGAGGCGGCGCCGTAGTGCGCGGTCTTCACGCCCTTCGGGTCGTCCTGCTTCGCCTGCTTGCGGGCCTTGGCGACGGCGTCGGTGAGCCGGGACTCCCGCTTGCGGTCGAAGGTCGTGTAGATCTGGTAGCCGCCGAGGTCGAACTGCTTGTCCGAGATGTGCGCGGACTTCTTGGCGTACTGCTGGGCCAGCTCCACCAGGTAGTCGCTCTGCTTGCCGGTGTCGTAGACCCGGGCCGTCTTGAGCGGTTCGGGGAACGTCCGGTACTTGGCCCGCTCGGCCGGCGACAGCTTGCCGATCTTGACCATGCGGTCGAGGATCCAGGTCCAGCGCTCCTCGGCCCGCTTGTGGTTGGCCGCGCTGAGCGTGGGGTCGTAGAGTCCCGCGCCCTTCAGCAGGGAGGCCAGCATGGCGGCCTCGCTGGCGTTGAGCTTGCTGACGTCCTTGCCGTAGTAGGCCTGTGACGCGCGCTGGATGCCGTAGGTGCCGCGGCCGAACCAGCTGGTGTTGAGATAGCCCTCGAGGATCTCGTCCTTGCTCATCTTGTTGTCGAGCTTGAGGGCGATCATCGCCTCGGTGAATTTGCGGCTGATGGTCTGGTTCTGGTTCAGATAGACGTTCTTGACGTACTGCTGGGTAATGGTGGAGCCACCCTCGGTGTCCCCTTGGCCGACCGTTCTCCACAGTGCGCGGGTGATGCCCTTGACGGAGATTCCGGGGTCGGAGTAGAAGCTCTCGTTCTCCGCCGCCAGCACCGCCCAGCGCACGTCCTCGGGTATGTCCTTGAGGGGCATGGCCTGCCGCTGGACCCAGCCGGTGCGGGCCATCGGCGTCCCGTCGGACCAGAAGTAGACGTTGTCCTGCTGGGTGGCGTACGTGTTCAGGTTGGTCGGTATGTCCGTGGCGGCGTAGGCGACGACCAGGAACAGGCTGAGCAGACCGAAGGACGTCAGCCAGGCGCCCAGGCACTGGCGCCAGGAGGGCACCCAGCGGCGCCAGCCGCTGCGGCCGGGGCGCGGATAGAGGGGTCTGAGGCGGCGGGCGTACGGGGCGAGCGGCGCGAGCCGGGGGCCCAGGGTGTCACGCAGGCCGGTGAGCGCGGCGACGAGGCGGCCGCGGGGAGTGGGGCGGGCACTGCGGCGGCGGTCGGCGCGGCCGCCGGAGGCGGTGGGCGGCGGGGGAGGCGGCACGCGGAGTTGCATGGTCTCGTCGGCGCGCAGGGCGTCGACCTTCAGGTGCAGGGTCTCGTCCGCGCGCAGGGCGTCGACCTTCAGATGAAGGGTCTCGTCCGCGTCCAACGGCACACGGGCTCCGGTCCGGGCGTGGTCCTCGCCCTCCGGGTCGTCCGTCCGCTGTGATGCGTCGGTCACGACTGCGTCTCCCCTCGCACTCGGTCTTGCGCGCGTGGGTTGAGACTCAGCGGGTGGCACAACCGCGGTGGGCGCGGCGTCACGAGCCCCCCTGTTCCCCCGGTCTTACGGCTCCTCGCGGCCTGCCTAAATTATCAGCGATCTTTTCAAAATCTCCGCACAAGTATCGGACAGAGTCGAACACTCATGAAATTCTGAGGTGTAGTGATTACCGTCACGCCGGTTAACCTGTGCTTATGCCTCGCTACGAGTACCGCTGCCGGACCTGCGGCGACACGTTCGAACTGAGCCGTCCCATGGCACAGTCCTCCGACCCCGCCGACTGCCCCGCCGGCCACGACGACACGGTCAAGCTGCTGTCGACGGTAGCCGTCGCGGGTTCGGCCTCCGCACCCGCCCCCGCGCCCCGTGCGGGCGGCGGAGGCGGCTGCTGCGGCGGGGGCTGCTGCGGCTGACGCTTCCCTGGGGAGGCAGCCTAGGACGGCCGCCGTACCGTCCGCAGGAACTCCCGCAGAATCCGCTCCCCCGCCAGCACGCCCCGCTCGGGCAGCGCGCTGATCGCCGGTGCGGTCCAGTCGGCGTCGGCCAGCTCGCCGTGCCCCGGGCGCCAGCCCCGGTCGGCCGCGAGCAGCAGGTCGGCGTCGAGCAGGGAGTCGCCGGCCGCCAGCGTGAGGTCGGCGCCGGTGCGGCGGGCGGCCTCACGCACCGCCGCGCTCTTGGTGAGCGGCTTCGGCACGGCGTAGACCTTGCGGCCCTGCAGGGAGACCGTCCAGCCCCGGTTCTCCGCCCACACCGCGAGCTCCTTGACCCACTCCTCGGGCAGCAGCTCGCGCTCGACCACCAGATAGGCGAAGAGGTCCTCGGCGATCCGGTGCTTGCGCACCCAGGCGGGGTCGGCGGTCTCGGCCAGATGCGCGCGCACCTCCTCCAGCGGCGCGCACTCGTCGGCCAGCCGGTCCTGCACGCGCGCGTGCCAGTCGGGGTCCGAGACGCCGTCCACCAGCAGATGGCCGCCGTTGGCACAGATCGCGTACTTCGGCGCCGGGCCCGGCAGGTTGATGCGCAGGTACTGCTTGCGGGTCCGGGTGGTCGTCGGCATGAACACCGCCGCGTCGCCGAGGTCGCCGAGCAGCTGCGCCGCCGTCTCCGTCATATAGGACAGCGGCCTGCTCTCGTGCACCTCCACGCACAGCAGCCGGGGCGCCCGGGCGTCCGGCATGGTCAGCGCGAGGGCCGCGGCGGAGTAGATCAGCGTACGGTCGAGGTCGCTCGCCACCAGCACCGGCATCAGACCGTCACCGCCTTGCCGTCGGCGCCGGTCGCGCCGCGCGTGTACCGCGGGTGGATCAGCCCCACGCAGGTGTACGGCAGTTCGCCGACCTCCTCGACGGGCACCCCTCTCTGCTCGGCCAGCAGCCGGACATGCTCCAGGTCGGGGCCTGCCCCGGCGCGGGCGAGGATCTTCCAGGGCACTCGGCGCAGCAGCACCCGGGTGGTCTCGCCGACGCCGGGCTTGACGAGGTTCACGTCGTGGATGCCGTACTCCTTGCTGATCCGCTCGACCGCGGCCCAGCCCTCCCAGGTCGGGGTGCGGTCGGCGGCGAGGAGTTCCTTGACCGCGGTGTCCACGGTGTCGGTGACCTCGGGGAAGCGCGCGGCGACGGCGTCCAGGAAGGCCACCGACACATCCACGCCGGCGAGTTCGCGGTAGAACTTGGCGCCGTGGAAGTCGTTCGGGCCGACCAGGTCGGCGCGCAGGACGGTGCGTGAGATCAGGCCCGAGACCGTCGAGTTGAGGCAGGCCGACGGGATGAGGAAGTCCTCGCGGGTGCCGTACGTCCGCACGCACGAGCCCGGGTCGGCGAGCACCGCGATCTCCGGGTCGAAGCCGGTGATCCCGTCGCCCGCCTCGAACTCCTCGATGGCGTCGGCGAGTTCGCGGGTGATCGCGCCCTTGCCGGTCCAGCCGTCGACGAAGACGACGTCCCGCGGGTCGTGGTGCGCGGCCAGCCAGCGCAGCGCGTTGGCGTCGATGCCACGCCCGCGCACGATGGACACGGCGTAGTGCGGCAGGTCGAGTCCGTGCCGGAACCTGGCCCAGCGGCGCATCAGCACACCGACCGGGGTGCCCGCGCGGGCCAGGGAGACCAGCACCGGCCGGGGCGACCGCTCGGCGATCACCGCCTCCGTGACCACGCCGGCCGCCTGGGCGATCCGTTCGGCCGAGGCCTCCAGGGCCGCGTGGAACAGCTCCTGGTACTGCTCGCTCGGCTGGTACTCCACCGGCAGCGACTCGGCGTAGTGCGCGCCGCCGCTCTGGATCGCCTCCTCACGCTCCTCGGTCGGCGCCTCCAGCGTCACGTCCGAGAGGTCCTGCAGCAGCCAGCCGACCTCGTCGGGCGCGTACGAGGAGAAGGCGGGGCCGCGGAGGGGCTCGGGCAGCATGGCGGGCCTTTCGGGTACGTACAGGGGCTCGGGCACGTACGACGGTACGACGGCGAGCAGAACGTGCGGCGTGTGCGCGGCCAGTTGGGCCAGCAGGCCGTCGGGGGCGTGCAGTCGGGGCGTGTCGGCGGCCGAGTCGACCACCGCGACGACGGCGTCGAAGCCGGCGCCCGCGACGTTGTAGGCGTAGCGCTCGCCGGGGCCGTCGGCCGGGTCGTCGTGGGCCGGGAAGACCAGGCGGGTGCGTATCGCGTAGCCGGGGTCGTCGACGGCGAGGACGGGCGAGCGGGTGGTGGTGGAGTAGCGCACCTCGACGTTCGCGACCTGCTCCAGCTCGCGGGCCAGCCTCAGGGGCGCGTACATCAGTTCCTCGAAGCCGAGGACCAGGACACGGCGGGCGCCGGCGGGTATCGCCTCGGCGAGCCGCGCGGCCATGGCGGGCAGGGCGCCCTCCAGGCGGGCCCGGTGGGCGGGTGTGAACCCGTGCCGGCCGCCGTCGGGCAGAGCGCGCGGCCAGTGGAGCTCGACGCGGGTGATCCGGCCGTCCTCGGCCCCCGGTGCCGGCGCCTCCCGGGACTCGTGGTGGGCGACCAGCTCCTGCCCCTTCTCCAGCACCCCCTCGGGCAGTCGTACGGTTCCCGAGGCGGCGGCGACCAGGTCCACTCGGGCGCCGATCTCCCGGGCGAAGGCCGCCAGGCGTCCGGCGTCCGCGGGTGAGCGCATGTCGACGAGGGCGACCACGACGTACCGCCCGCGCGGGTAGCGCTCGTGCAGGTCGCGGATGGTGTTCAGGACCGTGTTGCCGGTGGAGAACTCGTCGTCGACGAGGACCAGCGGGCCGTCGCCGGCCAGCAGCGCCGGGTCCTCCGGGAGCAGCAGGTGCGAGGTGGCGTGCGAGTGCGACTCCTCGAAGCCGCCCGCCCGGGCGACGCCCGCGACCGGGCGGCGGGTGGAGTGCAGATAGGGGGCGAGGCCCAGGCCGTCGGCGACCGAGTGGCCGAGGCCGGTGGCGGTCTCCGCGTAGCCCACGACGACGGCCCTGGCCGCCTCCTCGTCGCCGAGGAGTTCGCGCACCCTGCGGCCCAGGGCGAACCCGTGCCCGTACACCACACCCGGCGACTGCGGCACATGCTTGCCCAGCACATTGGAGACGAGCAGGTGCGCGCGCTTGGGGTTGCGGCGCAGCGCGAGCCCGAGCAGGCCCGTCAGCGTGTCGTCGCCCGTCAGTCCGACCCCGAGTCGCTCGGCGACCCAACTGCCGGACCAAGCCCCGTTGTTCACTGCCTTGTTCATGCGTTCCTTGGGTTGGGCGGTGGTCAGCCGGGGATCCCGGCGGCGAGCAGCTCCACGAAGCCGACGTCCTCGTTGGCGACACCGAACACCTCGGCGCGCAGCATGGTCCGCTCGGCCCAGGCGCGGTGCGGCTTCACTTCGTTCATCTTGTTCGTGTAGGCCGACCTGAGTACACCCCCGCCGCCGCGTTCCGGCCGCAGAATGTCCTGGGCGTCACTGAACTCTTCGTGACTGACCACTGACAGTGCGTGCACCGGCAGGACGTGCGAGGGGTGGATGCAGGTCTTGCCGAGCAGTCCGTTGGCCTGGTCCAGGGAGATCTCCCTCAGCAGCCCGTCCATCGCGTGCTCGATCAGTCTCTCGCGCAGCTCGACGGCCTGCCCCTCCAGGAAGGGGCTGTGCCGCAGCATCGGCTTGAACATGCGCTCGGGGACCCGGAAGTACTCCCACACCGGGCCGGTCACCGTGAACCCGGTGCCGTCGGCCCGCCCCAGCATGTTCACCACGTCGGCGATCACCGAGGCGATGATCTGGACGTCGTACGCCGTCATGTCGGGGGCGCGGCGCAGTCCGTACGAGGAGCAGAAGTCCGTGACGCCCAGGCGCAGCGCCAGCACCCGGTCGCGGTACTTGTCGACGGCGCGGGCGATGCCCTCCAGGGCGTCCACGCGCGATTCCCGGTACATCAGCTCGGGCGTCTCCAGGACCGGCATGCCGAACAGCCGGCGCCCGCTCTCCGTCTCGGCGGCGGCCAGCGCCTCCAGGAAGGGGATGCCACGCTCCTCGGTGAACTTCGGGAACACGAAGCCGGACAGTAGCCGGACGGTCGCGCCCAGGCGTCGTACGAGGTCGGAGATCTGTTCCGGGTTGCGGACCCGGATGAAGAGCAGGGGCAGGTCCACGCCGGCCCGGGAGTCGAGGTCGGCGAACTGGCGTACGAGGTTCTCCTCGCCCTCCAGCACGTCCTCGTCCCCGATCGAGTCCTCCAGGCACAGCACCATCGAGACCACGCCCAGTGAGGCCTGCTTGACGACGTCGTCGGCGAGCCTCGGCCTGGTGGCCGGGCTGTACAGCGTGGCGCCCAGGGCCGCGGAGAGCAGCCGGGCCGGGGAGTCGGCGGTGAACTCGCACGGCTCCTGGTGGAAGAGGCGCTGCCGCACCTCAGGGGCGATGTGCCCGAAATGACGCATAGAACTCCCCCGTGGCGCAAGGTAAGCAACTGGATTTGGTGGACAGGTGGCCGGTAATAGTACGTACGGCTCCATGTCATGGGTTCCCGCCAGGCATGAATTTCAGGTAACGCCGGCAAGCACAGCCCTGTCGGTTGTGGTTACCCCGCATTGTCGTGACCAGGACCGAGAAGGCAGGATGACCGCATGACGCACGCGATGTTGAAGGGGTCGAACGTCCCGCTGGAAGCCACGACGGTGCGCGCCGTGCTGCGCTGGACGCCCGGGCAGGGGGTCCCGGATGTCGATGCCTCGGCGCTGCTCCTCGGCCCCGACGGTCGTGTGCGCTCCGACGAGGACTTCGTCTTCTACAACCAGCCCCGGCACCCCTCCGGGAAGGTGTGGCGGCTCGGCAAAAAGCGTATCGCCGAGGGCCTGACCGACACGATCCAGACGGATCTCGCCGGTGTCGAGACCGGTGTCAGCCGTATTCTCCTGGTCGCCTCGGCGGACGGCGTCGCCTTCGAACACGTACACGCGCTGCGCATCGTGCTGTACGACGCGTCCACCGTCGACGGCGAGCCGCTGGCCCTCTTCGACATCAAGCCGGAGACCGGCGCCGAGACCGCGCTGATCTGCGGGGAACTGTACCGGCGCGGCGAGGGCTGGAAGTTCCGGGCGCTCGGCGAGGGCTACTCCAACGGTCTGAAGGGCCTGGCGACCGACTTCGGCATCTCGGTGGACGAGTCCGAGGGGGCCGAGGAGCCGCCCCAGTCGCTGCCCCTGCCTCCGGAGCAGCCGACGATACTGCCGACGCAGGCGGCGCAGTCGGCGTACGGCTATCCGCAGCCGGGGACCTCGCAGGTGGCCCAGACCCAGCCGGCCTACGGCTATCCGCAGCCCGCCGGCGGGCCCGCGTACGGCTATCCCCAGGCACCGGCCGCGTCGGCGCAGTCCGGCTACGGCTATCCCCCTGCGGTGACGGCGGCCCCGAACCCGGACTTCAGGCTGCCCCCGCAGGGCCCGCAGTTCATCGGCCGCTGAGGGTCACTCCACCACCTTGGTCTTGTAGCCCCGGCCCCACTGCAGCCCCCAGCCGTAGAGCCGGTCCAGCTCGCCCTGGAAGCCGTAGACGAACTTCACCTCGCGGCGGACGATCAGTTCGCCCTTGACGTTCTCGATCATCACGACGGCGCAGGAGCGGGCCTGGGGGTGCCGTTCGTCCAGGCCGATCTCGATGCGCGGGCCGTTGCTGGGATAGAGCGTGACGATGGCGTGGGTGCGGTCGAAGGCCGGGGTCTGGTCGTAGATGTAGACGAAGACCAGCAGCCTCTTTATCTCCTCGCGGTGGTCCAGGTTGACGTACATCGTCTCGCCGGACGCCGACCCGAACCGGTCGTCGCCGCTGAGTTTGACGTACGGCGGTGAGTTGACGTCCCCGAGGTAGTTGCCGAGCGGCTGGACGACCCCCCTGGTGCCGTCCGTGAGCTCGTACAGGCAGCCCAGGTCGAGGTCGACGTTGACCATGCTCTGCCCGTGGCCCAGCACCTCCGCCGGCTTGAGCGCCTTGAAGGGGTGCCGGAACAGGCTGGTGCGCTGGATGCCGCCGAAGTCGGACGTCCGCATGCGCCAGGTCAGATTGACGCGCAGATGCCCGGTGGCCGCGTCCTGCTTGGTCAGGGACACCTGCTGGTGCCGCTTGGTGAGCTGGATCGAGTTGGTGGCGGCACTGCCCGAGTCGAAGTCGGCAGCCCGGCCGCCCAGCAGCCCGTCGAAGAAACCCATTCCCGCCCCCATGTACGCCTGCGTACCCGTGACACAAAACCGCGGGGCGGCCGCCGTCGGCCGCCCCGCTGTGAGCGTTCCTCACCCGGAAGGTGATCACACCTGGAAGTGAGACACCCCGGATGTGGACCAAGCCCTAGACGGACACCTCAGCCTTCTCGTCCGAGCCCTCTTTTCCCTCGGACTCCGCCAGAGCGCGGTTGCGGCGGACGGAGGACCAGAAGGACCAGGCGATCAGGATGACGCCGACGAGGCCGGTGATGACCTCGTTGATCTCGTACTGGATGGTGACCATGAGGATCACGGCCAGCGCGCCGATCGCGTAGTGGGCGCCGTGCTCCAGGTAGACGTAGTCGTCGAGGGTGCCCTGGCGGACCAGGTAGACGGTGAGCGACCGGACGTACATCGCGCCGATGCCCAGGCCCAGCGCCATCAGGACGATGTCGTTGGTGATGGCGAAGGCGCCGATCACGCCGTCGAAGGAGAAGGACGCGTCCAGGACCTCCAGGTAGAGGAACATGAAGAACGCGGCCTGGCCGGCCAGCACCACGGGCGAGCGTTTCTTGCCGGTGCGCGCGGCCTCTTCCTCCTCCTCGTGCTCCCGCTCCTCCTCTTCCTCCAGCTTGTCCTCGAAGTAGCCGGAGAGACCGCCGACGATCATGTACGTGATCAGACCGGCGATACCGGCGATCAGTACCGTCTGCGCCTTGTCGACGTGCGCGCCGCCGTGCTGGTGGGCGTGGGTGGCGAAGGTGAAGGAGGTGATCAGCAGGACGATCAGGGAGATGCAGACCGACAGCATGTCGACCTTGCCGAGCTTGGCCAGCGGCCGCTCGATCCAGCGCAGCCACTGGATGTCCCGGTCCTCGAAGATGAAGTCGAGGAAGATCATCAGCAGGAACATGCCACCGAAGGCGGCGATCGCCGGGTGGGCGTCGGTCACCAGTTCCTGGTAGTGGTCCTTGTTGTTGAGAGCGAGGTCGACGGCCTCGATGGGGCCCATCTTGGCGCTGATGGCGACGATCACGACCGGGAAGACCAGTCGCATGCCGAAGACCGCGATGAGCACGCCGACCGTGAGGAAGATCTTCTGCCAGAAGGCGTTCATCTTCTTCAGGATTCCGGCGTTGACCACCGCGTTGTCGAACGACAGGGAGATCTCCAGGACGGAGAGGATCGCCACGATGCCGAAGGCCTCCCACCCCCCGTAGAAGACCGCCGCGACCAGACCGAGCGCGGTAATCGCGAACGACCAGCCGAAGGTTTTCAGAAGCACTGGCTACCCAATCGTGTGTGTACGGGTCTCCCCCGCGCCGTACTCGGCTTTACTCATTGTTGACCCGAAGTGTAGGGCCTGCCCCTCAACCCGGGCCAGGAGGGGCGCCCGGCCACGGAACACACTGGTCCGAGATGGTGCGGCCAGCCGTCGGGATCGCCTACGAGACGTTGACGCCGAAGTCCAGGGCGATGCCCCGCAGCCCCGACGCGTACCCCTGTCCGACGGCCCGGAACTTCCATTCGCCGCCGTAGCGGTAGAGCTCGCCGAAGATCATGGCCGTCTCGGTGGAGGCGTCCTCGCTGAGGTCGTAGCGCGCGAGCTCCTGGCCGTCGGCCTGGTTGACGACCCGGATGAAGGCGTTGGAGACCTGGCCGAAGGTCTGGCCGCGCTCGTCCGCCATATGGATCGAGACCGGGAAAATGATCTTGTCGCAGACGGCCGGGACCTTCAGCAGGTCGACCAGAATCGATTCGTCGTCACCCTCGCCCTCACCGGTGAGGTTGTCTCCGGTGTGCTCCACCGAACCGTCCGGGCTCTTGAGCTGGTTGTAGAAGACGAACCACTCGTCGCCGAGCACCCGCTGGCCCTGGCACAGCAGCGCGCTGGCGTCCAGGTCGAAGGGGGCTCCGGTGGTGGAGCGTGCGTCCCAGCCGAGCCCGATCAGCACGTTCGTGAGATTCGGTGCGGCTTTGGACAGGGAGACGTTGCCCCCCTTGGCGAGCGTGACGCCCATGATGCTGGTCCTCCCCTAGGTGGTGCTTCTTCGGTTGTCCTGCACGTCCGGCGCCGACCGTAAACGGTGCGGCGCCGGACGAGGCGGTCACATCTCAGACGTTGACGCCGAAGTCCTGCGCGATGCCGCGCAGCCCCGAGGCGTAGCCCTGGCCGATGGCACGGAACTTCCACTCCGGGCCGTGCCGGTAGAGCTCGCCGAAGACCATGGCCGTCTCGGTGGACGCGTCCTCGCTCAGGTCGTAGCGGGCGATCTCGGCACCGCCGGCCTGGTTGACGACCCGGATGAAGGCGTTACGGACCTGGCCGAAGGACTGCTGGCGGTTCTCGGCGTCGTAGATCGACACCGGGAAGACGATCTTGTCCACGTCGGCCGGGACCGTCGCCAGGTTGACCTTGATCACCTCGTCGTCGCCCTCGCCCTCACCGGTGAGGTTGTCGCCGGTGTGCTCCACCGAGCCGTCCGGGCTCTTCAGGTTGTTGAAGAAGACGAAGTTCTGGTCACTGCCGACCTTGCCCGACGTGTCCAGCAGCAGGGCGCTGGCGTCGAGGTCGAAGTCGGTGCCGGTCGTGGTGCGGACGTCCCAGCCAAGACCGATGAGGACCGCGGTCAGACCCGGGGCCTCCTTGGTCAGGGATACGTTGCCGCCCTTGCTGAGGCTGACTCCCACGAGTCCCTCCATGTCGTGTCCAGGGGCGGGGAGCCCCGAGGTGCTTCGGATACCGGATCAACGATTCGATCCTAGTGAGGGGTTCCCGCTGCCCGCAGGCCCTGACTCCCAAGAATCACAGGGTGTCGAGCGCCTTCACGTACTCGTTCAGGTCCCGCGCGTCCGGCAGGCCGTTGATCACGGTCCACCGCACGACGCCTTCCTTGTCGATGATGAAGGTCCCGCGGACGGCGCAACCCTTGTCCTCGGCGAAGACGCCGTAGGCGCGCGAAATGTTGCCGTGCGGCCAGAAATCGCTCAGCAGGGGGTACTCCAGGCCCTCCTGCTCGGCGAAGACGCGCAGGGTGTGGATGGAGTCGTTGGAGACGGCGAGCACCTGCGTGCCGCGGTCCTCGAACCTGGGCAGGTTGTCCCGCAGCTCGCACAGCTCGCCGGTGCACACGCCGGTGAAGGCGAAGGGGTAGAAGAGCAGCACCACGTTCTTCTCGCCCCGGAAGTCGGAGAGCTTCACGGTGCGGCCGTGGTTGTCCTTGAGCTCGAAGTCGGGCGCCTTGTCGCCGACCTGAATCGCCATGGTCCTGCTTCCCTTCGGAGGGGCTGTTCGGGTGGCACCACCCTACGCAGCCGCCCCCGGGGCGCAGCGGCGCCGGGCTGGGCCTTCGGCCCAGCCCGGCTGACATCAGCCCGTCCGGCGAGGGACGGCGGTCACTGCTCGATCAGCGCTTGGACTTCGCGGCCTTCGGCGTCACCAGACGCGAGCCGCTCCAGTCCTTGCCCACACTGACGCTCTTGGAGGCCGACAGCCCCGCCGTCACGGCGGCTTCCGAGATGTCGCTCGGCTCCACGTACCCGTCACGGCCGGTCTTCGGCGTGAGGAGCAGGATCGCGCCGCCCTCCTCGATGTACGTGGTGGCGTCCACCAGCACATCCGTCAGGTCGCCGTCCTCGTCGCGGAACCACAGCACCACGGCGTCTGCGACGTCGTCGTACTCCTCGTCCACGAGTTCGCTGCCGATGACTTCCTCGATGGACTCGCGGAGCTCCTGGTCGACGTCGTCGTCGTAGCCGATCTCCTGGACCACCTGCTCGGGCTGGAACCCCAGCCTGACGGCAGGGCTCGTCCGCTCCTCCGCGTGGTCCGCGGTCGCGCTCACGGGTTGCCTCCTGATCATTCTTGGTAACTATCTCAGCCACGCGCGTGCGCGAAGCATTGGCCGTAGTCCACACGGGCGGGACGGATCGCGCAAGTACCCGGCCGTTCAGACCGCCGAAACGGTGACGATCCTGGCCGTGTCGCCGCAACTCCTGGCACCCCTCCCAAACCCAGGGTGACCCACACCACATTCTTCTGCACCCTTGTGCCCGCTTTGCGAGCTTAGGAACCCTCCGTGAATCACCCGGGAGTGCGGCGCTCGAACGCCTTTGCCAATCACGTCATACGCTGGGCGTATCGTTGCGTTTTGGCCCGAGCCGCCCGAGTACGGCTTGAGGGAGACCGTACGGACGTCTCGGTTACCACCGAGTAGAGATGACGTGGGCCTCCCCGAGGTACACGATGGGGGACGGTGCTGGCACAAGGGATACGCCCGAGAAAAAAGCCCAAGCAGAAGCGGCCCTCTGACAGGTAAGGAACAGCGTGGCTTCCGGATCCGATCGCAACCCGATCATCATTGGCGGCCTTCCGAGTCAGGTACCTGACTTCGATCCCGAAGAGACCCAGGAGTGGCTCGACTCCCTCGACGCCGCCGTGGACGAGCGCGGCCGGGAGCGGGCCCGCTATCTGATGCTCCGCCTGATCGAGCGCGCCCGCGAGAAGCGCGTGGCCGTGCCCGAGATGCGCAGCACGGACTACGTCAACACGATCGCGACCAAGGACGAGCCGTTCTTCCCCGGCAACGAGGAAATCGAGCGCCGGATCCTGAACGCGACCCGCTGGAACGCCGCGGTGATGGTGTCCCGCGCGCAGCGCCCCGGCATCGGCGTCGGCGGCCACATCGCCACGTTCGCCTCCTCCGCCTCGCTCTACGACGTGGGCTTCAACCACTTCTTCCGCGGCAAGGACGAGGGCGACGGCGGCGACCAGGTCTTCTTCCAGGGACACGCCTCCCCCGGCATCTACGCACGCGCCTACCTGCTCGACCGGCTCACCGACGTGCAGCTGGACGGCTTCCGCCAGGAGAAGTCGAAGTACCCGAACGGGCTCTCCAGCTACCCGCACCCGCGCTCCATGCCGGACTTCTGGGAGTTCCCGACGGTCTCCATGGGCCTCGGCCCGCTGGCCGCGATCTACCAGGCCCGGATGAACCGCTACATGGAGGCGCGCGGCATCGCGGACACCTCCAAGTCGCATGTGTGGGCGTTCCTCGGCGACGGCGAGATGGACGAGCCGGAGTCGCTCGGCCAGCTGTCCATCGCGGCGCGCGAGGGCCTGGACAACCTCACCTTCGTGGTCAACTGCAACCTGCAGCGGCTCGACGGCCCGGTGCGCGGCAACGGCAAGATCATCCAGGAGCTGGAGTCGGTCTTCCGGGGCGCCGGCTGGAACGTGATCAAGCTGGTCTGGGACCGCACCTGGGACCCGCTGCTCGCCCAGGACCGCGACGGCGTGCTGGTCAACAGGATGAACACCACGCCCGACGGCCAGTTCCAGACGTATGCAACCGAGTCCGGCGCGTACATCCGCGACCACTTCTTCGGCGACGACCACCGGCTGCGCGCGATGGTCGAGCACATGACCGACGACCAGATCCTGCACCTGGGCCGTGGCGGTCACGACCACCGGAAGATCTTCGCGGCGTTCTCGGCGGCCAAGGCGCACAAGGGCCAGCCGACGGTGATCCTGGCCAAGACGATCAAGGGCTGGACGCTCGGCCCGAACTTCGAGGGCCGCAACGCCACGCACCAGATGAAGAAGCTGACGGTCACCGACCTCAAGGGCTTCCGCGACCGGCTGCACCTGCCGATCTCCGACAAGGAGCTGGAGTCCGGCCTGCCGCCGTACTACCACCCGGGCCGGAACTCGGAGGAGATCCAGTACATGCACGACCGGCGCAAGGGGCTCGGCGGGTACGTCCCGACGCGCGTCGTGCGTTCCAAGCCGCTCGCGCTGCCCGAGGACAAGACGTACGCGGGTGTGAAGAAGGGCTCGGGTCAGCAGTCGATCGCGACGACCATGGCCTTTGTCCGGCTCCTCAAGGACCTCATGCGGGACAAGGAGCTGGGCAGGCGGTTCGTGCTGATCGCACCGGACGAGTACCGCACGTTCGGCATGGACTCCTTCTTCCCGAGCGCGAAGATCTACAACCCGCTCGGCCAGCAGTACGAGGCGGTGGACCGCGACCTGCTGCTCGCGTACAAGGAGTCGCCGACGGGCCAGATGCTGCACGACGGCATCTCGGAGGCGGGCTGCACGGCCTCCCTGATCGCGGCCGGCTCGGCCTACGCGACACACGGCGAGCCGCTGATCCCGGTGTACGTCTTCTACTCGATGTTCGGTTTCCAGCGCACGGGTGACCAGTTCTGGCAGATGGCCGACCAGCTGGCGCGCGGTTTCGTTCTCGGCGCGACCGCCGGCCGTACGACGCTGACCGGTGAGGGTCTGCAGCACGCGGACGGCCACTCACAGCTGCTCGCCTCCACGAACCCCGGCTGTGTCGCCTACGACCCGGCGTACTCGTACGAGATCGCGCACATCGTGCAGGACGGCCTGCGCCGTATGTACGGCAGCGACGCGCAGCACCCGCACGGCGAGGACGTCTTCTACTACCTCACCGTCTACAACGAGCCCATCCAGCACCCGGCCGAGCCGGCGGACGTGGACGTCGAGGGCATCCTCAAGGGCATCCACCGGATCGGCGCGGGTACGGCGGGCTCCGTCCCGGCGCAGATCATGGCGTCCGGCGTGGCGGTGCCGTGGGCGGTCGAGGCGCAGCGGATCCTCGCCGAGGACTGGGACGTACGGGCCGACGTCTGGTCGGCGACCTCCTGGAACGAGCTGCGGCGCGAGGCCGTGGCGTGTGAGCAGCACAACCTGCTGCACCCGGAGGAGGAGCAGCTCACGCCGTACGTCACGCGCAAGCTCAGCGGCTCGGAGGGGCCGTTCGTGGCCGTGTCCGACTGGATGCGGTCGGTTCCGGACCAGATCGCCCGGTGGGTGCCGGGGACGTACCAGTCCCTCGGTGCGGACGGCTTCGGCTTCGCGGACACGCGGGGCGCGGCTCGCCGCTTCTTCCACATCGACGCGCAGTCGATCGTGGTGGCGGTGCTGACCGAGCTGGCGCGGGAGGGCAAGGTCGACCGTTCGGTGCTGAAGCAGGCCATCGACCGGTACCAGCTCCTTGACGTGTCGGCGGCGGACCCGGGAGCGGCCGGCGGCGACGCGTAGCGCCGCGGTTTCGCGGCTCGAGCGGCCCTTGAGCTGCTGAGGGGCGGTGGGGCTCGATGCTCCACCGCCCCCGCGTTTTCCTTACGATGCGGGCATGGAGGAACAATCGGCGCAGGCGCGTTGGGAGCGGCGCACCCAACGGCCCCTGCTGGCGCTCGCGGTGGCCTTCGCCGTCGCCTATGCCGTGCCGATCGTGGACAGTTCGGCGGGCCACTCCCTGACGGCCGCGTGCACGGTCGTGGAGTGGGTGGTGTGGGGATCCTTCGCCACGGACTATCTGGTGCGGCTGGCGCTCGCGCGCCGGCGCAAGGAGTTCGTACGGACGCACTGGCTGGACCTGTGCGCGGTGATACTGCCGATCCTCCAGCCGCTGCGGCTGCTGCGGCTCGTCTCGACGCTGCTGCTGGTGGGGCGGCGGGCGCGGATGGCTTCGCAGATCCGGCTGACGACGTATGTCGCGGGGGCGGTCGTCGGGTTGCTGATGTTCGGGTCGCTGGCCGTGCTGTCGGTGGAGCGGGAGTCGCCGAACGGGAACATCCGGACGTTGGGTGACGCCGTGTGGTGGTCGTTCACGACGATGACGACCGTCGGGTACGGGGATCATGCGCCGACCACCGGGCTGGGGCGGATGATCGCGGTCGGGCTGATGCTGTCCGGGATCGCGTTGCTGGGTGTGGTGACCGCGAACATCGCCGCGTGGTTCATCGCGCGGTTCGAGAAGGACGATGTGGAGGAGCGGCGGCAGACCGAGGCGATCGAGTCCTTGGCCGCGGAGGTACGGGGGCTTCGGGCGGAGGTGGCCGCGTTGACTGCGTTGGCTTCGGCGCGGGAGGCGGTGGAGGAGCGGCCGGGGTAGGGGGTTGGGGTTGCCCTGTGGGGGTGGGTCCCGCTGCCCGGCGCTTGCGGGGTGCCTCCCCCAAGCTCTCGGCTTCGCTCGAGCAGGGGGACCCCCATCGCCCACCCGTGCCGCCTGGGGGTCCCCCCTGCTCGAAGAGCTTGGGGGAGGCACGACTGCCCGCAGTTGGGCGGGATCGGTGACCGCCGCTGGGTGGGACGGGTGGGCGCAGTTGGGTGGGGCGGGTACTCGGACTTGTCGGCGCGCTGCCCCCCTCCAGCAGCGCGCCGCAGTTGGGGGTCCTCCTATGCCCTGCGGAGGACTTGACCCACTGTGAACTGAGGTGCGTGGCGGAGGTGAGTGATCTTCGGTCGCGTCACCCTGATGGGCGAACTCAGATGTGGCCCACGCCCGCACCCGCGTCGGCGTTCTCGCCGCGCCTGGTGAGCAGTGCCACCAGCACGGCCACGGCCGCCACGCCCGCGGCGACCAGCGACGCCAGGCTCATGCCGGAGATGAAGGTGTCGTGCGCGACCGAAGTGATCTTCGCGACGATCACGTCCGGTGTGCCCTTGGCGACCGGCGCGACACCGACCTGGACCGCTTCCGAGGCCTGGTCGAGCTGGGTCGGCGTGAGCTTCGGGAGCCCCGCGTCGGCCCAGTTGGCCGGCAGGTCGCTGTCGACCTTGGAGGCCATCACGGCACCCAGCACCGCCGTACCGAGGCTGCCGCCGATCTGCATCGCCGCCTGCTGGAGACCGCCGGCCACACCGGAGAGCTCCATCGGGGCGTTGCCGACGATGACCTCCGTCGCGCCGACCATGACGGGCGCGAGGCCGAGGCCCAGCAGGGCGAACCAGAGCGACATCACACCGCTGCCGGTGTCCGTCTCCAGCGTGGACATGCCGTACATGGCGACCGCGGTGGCCACCATGCCGCCGGCCAGCGGGATGCGCGGGCCCAGCTTGGTGATCATCGCGCCGGCGAGCGGCGAACCGACGATCATCATGCCGGTGAGGGGCAGCAGATGGAGTCCGGCGTCGATCGGACTCATGCCGTGGACGTTCTGGAGGTAGAACGTCACGAAGAACAGACCGCCCATGAAGGCGATCGCCATCAGGACCATCAGGACCACGCCCGCGGACAGCGGGACCGAGCGGAACAGGCCCAGCGGGACGAGGGGTTCCTCGACCTTCGTCTCCCAGAAGGAGAAGACGGCGAAGAGCAGCACCGATCCGGCGATGAACGCCCAGGTCCTGCCGTCGCCCCAGCCCCAGGCCGGCGCCTTGATGAGCGCCCAGACGAGGCAGAACATCGCGCCGGAGAGCAGTGCGATGCCGAGGAGGTCGAAGGAGCGCGGCGCGCTGTGCTCATCTAGCGGGCTCCGCCCGAGGGCGGCGCGGTGGTCGCGCAGGATCAGCGCGCCCAGCACCAGGGCGATCAGGCCGACCGGCACGTTGATGAAGAACACCGACTGCCAGTTGACGTGCTCGACCAGGACACCGCCGAGGATCGGACCGCCCGCGGTGGACGCGCCGATCACCATGCCCCAGATGCCGATCGCCATGTTGAGCTTCTCGGCCGGGAAGGTGGCCCGCAGCAGGCCGAGCGCGGCCGGCATCAGCAGCGCGCCGAACAGGCCCTGGCAGACGCGGAAGGTGACGACCGCGGCGATGCTGTGCGACAGGCCGATGGCGCCCGAGGCGGCGGCGAAGCCGGTCACACCGATCAGGAAGGTCTGCCGGTGGCCGAAGCGGTCACCGAGCTTGCCCGCGGTGATCAGGGAGACCGCGAGGGCCAGGAAGTAGCCGTTGGTGATCCACTGGACCTGCGCGAAGGTGGCGCCGAGGTCCTTCTGGATCGCCGGGTTGGCGATGGCCACGATGGTGCCGTCGAGGGCCACCATCATGACCCCTACGGCCACGGTTATGAGGGTGAGCCAAGGGTGGCCGCGCAGGCCCGCGGCCGGGACCGGGTCCGACGGGGCCGACGAAACCTTGTCCGCCCTGTCCCCCGACCCCGTCGTGTCGATGGTGGTCTGACTAGTCATGCCATCGAGGCTAGTGACAGCCGCTGACAATTGACAAACCAAATCACAAGTCGGTAACTGACACATATGGAAACACTGCGCGAACGCAAGAAGCAGCGCACCCGGGACGCACTGCTGCGGTCCGCGCTCGAACTGTTCACCACCCGGGGCTACGAGGAGACGACCGTCGACGAGATCGCCGAGGCCGTCGATGTGTCGCAGCGCACGTTCTTCCGCTACTTCGCCAGCAAGGAGGACGTGGCCTTCTTCGTGCCACGGCTCGCCGAGTCGCACTACGTCGAGGCGGTGCGCGAACGCCCGCCGCACGAGGCCCCGCTGGAGGCGCTGCGCCGAGCCGTGCTGGAGAGCTGGGACACCATCGAGGAGGCCGTCGAACAGGTCGTCCCGGTCGAACTCCACATGCGTGCCTACCGGATGATCGAGGCGACGCCCGCCCTGCTCGCCGCCCATCTGCGGCGCTCGGCGGAGTTGGAGGAGCAGATCGCGCGGATCATCGCCGAACGCGAGGGCCTGGACGTCGACGCGGACCCGCGTCCGCGGCTCGTGGTGGCCGTCTTCGGCGCGGTGATCCGGGTCACCGAACGCGCCTGGTCCGTGGGGGACGACGCCAGCGTCGGGGCGATCCGCGAACTCACCGCCGCCCACCTCGATCAGGTGGGACCCGCGCTCGTCGGGAGCTGGCGGAAGGACTGAGGCCATTGTCACGTGCGCTTGAAACGTGATCCCTGTCACTCGGTTACCGCGAGACCCTCCCGTTCTCCTAGTGTGTCCTCCCAGTGACTTCCTTCGACACCTCCCCGCAACTCAACGTCTGGCGCGCGCTGCTCGCGCTGGGCGTCGTGTTCGTGATGCTCGCGACCACCGGTTGGACCGCCCTGCGCACCCACCGGGAGACGACTCCTCTCCAGGCCTCGCTCACGAAGTGGGAGCACGGCCGCTTCCACGGCCACCAACTGCCGGACCCGGACGCGTCCCCCGCCCGGCTCGCCCGTTTCTTCGCCTCGCTCACCGAGCAGGAGCGCGGCCGCCTCGCGCACCGCTACCCGCTCGCGGTCGGCAATATGAACGGCGCCCCCGTCGAGCTGCGCTACCAGGCCAATCACCTCGCCATGAAGCAGGCGCGCAAGGTCGAGAAGAAGCGCATGCACGACAGCCGGCTCAGCCCGGCCGGGCAGCAGCAGGCGGGCCGTCGTATGCACCGCTACGAGTCGCTGATGTCCGGCGGCCGCCAGATCCTCTCCTTCGATCCCGAAGGCACGGGCCGGATCGCCGAGGTGTTCGGGAACCTGGACGAGGCCGAGCGGATCTCGGTCGTCGTCCCCGGCGTCGACACCGACCTGCTCACCTTCCAGAAGACGAACCGCAAGTACTCGGCGACGGCCGGCATGGCCGAGGCCCTGTACTCGGCCGAGCGCACGGCGAGCCCCACGACCCGTACGGCCGTGATCGCCTGGGCCGACTACACCGCGCCCAACGGGCTCGGCGTGGACGCGGCCACGGCAATGCGCGCCGAGGACGGCGCCGTACGGCTGAACGCCCTGCTGCACGCGCTCCCCGGCAGCGCGCCCGTGTCGATGTTCTGCCACAGCTACGGCTCCGTGGTCTGCGGGGTCGCCGCGCACGCGATGCCCGACCGGGTGGCCGACATAGCCGTGGCCGCGAGCCCCGGTATGCGGGTCTCCGATGCCGCGCACCTGGGCACCTCGGCGCGGGTGTGGGCGATGCGGGACGCCACCGACTGGGTCCAGGACGTGCCCTACCTGGAGGTCGGCGGCCTCGGGCACGGTGCCGATCCGGTGTCCTCGGCGTTCGGCGCGCGGGTGCTCTCGGCGCGGGACGCGCAGGGACACAGCGGCTATTTCGAGCCGGGCACGGACAGCCTGCGGAACTTCGCCGACATCGGTGTTGGCGCGTACCGCGCGGTGACGTGTGCGCACGATGTCGAGGTGTGCCGGGAGGGTTTGTCCGGCACCGACACGGCAGGACGCGCGTAGAGGCGCAGGAACTGCGGTCTGCGCGGGGAGGGGACGAAAAAGCGCGTGCCGCATACGATGAGCCGCATGGGTGACGTACTGGCCGGATTTCATGCCGCCTGGGAGTTCGAGTCCGACTCTGTGCTCATCCGCTACGAACGGGGGATTCGAACACCGAAGCTGTTCCAGGCTCTTGGGGAGCGGCGCATCCCGCTCGCCGCGCTCGCGGGTGTGACGCTCGGCGTCGGCAAACGCGGCACCGTCGTACTGCGGGCCGAGCCCCGCCCCGGCGCGGATCCGCTGATGGAGGCGGCGGCCGGGCAGCTGAAGGAGGGCTCCGACCCCTACCGGCTGGTCCTGCCCGCCGAGCGCGAGACCCTCGCCGAGTACTACGCCGACGAACTGCGCGCGCAGCTCACCGAGTCCGGGCCCGCGGAACGCCATCTGGTCACCGCGCCCGAGGCTCCCCGGCACTTCAAGGCGTACGACGGCAAGGCGTCCTTCGACGGGTCCTCGGTGCAGTTCCGGTGGTCCTGGACCGGCGCCTCCTCGGCGAAGTGGAAGGCCGGCGACCAGAGCTTCCCGGTCGCCGGCCTGAGCGGCGTCGAGTGGCGCTCGCCCGAGGTCTTCGAAGGCCATCTGCGGCTCCTGCACCGCGACTCCACCGTCGAGCAGCCCGCCCAGCCGGACCAGGATCCGGCGACGGTCGTCTTCGGGCTCGGTTACGGTCCCGTGCACGAGTCGCTGCCCTTCGCCGCGGCCGTCCTGGCGGCGGTGCGGGCCCGAGGGCCGGCGGCGGCGGTGCCGGCCACGGCGGGCCGGCGCGACCCCGCGGACATCGCCGAGCGGATCCGTCATCTCGGCGAGCTGCACCGGGCCGGGCTGGTCACGGACGAGGAGTTCTCGACGAAGAAGGCCGAGCTGCTGGCGGAGCTCTAGCCGCGCGCTACGCGGTGCTTCCGCTCGCGTAGAAGCTGATCTTCCGGTCGAGTACGGCGAGCGTGTCCCGGAGTTCGGCGATACGGGCCAGCACATCCCTGCGGGTCGACTCCAGCAGCTCGTGCCGCTCGGCGTAAGTGGTCTCGCCTTCGCGCACCAGTTCCGCGTACCGGACCATGTCCGCGACCGGCATACCGGTGAGCCGCAGCTTGCTCACGAAGTCCAGCCAGTCCAGATCGCGGTTGCTGTAGCGGCGCTGGCCGGTGTGCGAGCGGTCGATGTGGGACATCAGCCCGATCCGCTCGTACCAGCGCAGGGTGTGGGCGGTCAGTCCGGTGAAGGCGACGACCTCGCTGATCGTGTAGCTGTCCTGACCGTCGGGCCGCGGATGCCTCCGGGGTGGCGCGGCGCAGAGGTCCACGGGGGTCGAAGTCTGCTCGGTGGCCACGGGCGAGGTCTGCATCACCGTCATGGTCCCCACGCTATGGCCTTCGAGTGCACTCCAAGCAACCGGACCCCGGTAAGAAGTCGCTTAGGCTCGGCTGCATGTCGTTGAAGAGTCTCACTTCGATCGAGAGCTGGCCCGTTCCCACCGCGGCGGCGGGGGTCGTACGGGCCGACGGTGCGGTACTGGGGAGCCACGGTCCCGTCCGGCAGCGGTTCGCGCTGGCCTCGGTCACCAAGCCGCTCGCGGCGTACGCGGCGCTCGTGGCGTGCGAGGAGGGGGCGATCGAGCTGGACGAACCGGCCGGGCCGCCCGGGTCCACGGTCCGTCATCTGCTCGCCCACACCTCCGGGCTGGCCTTCGACGAGCACCGGGTGACCGCGCCGCCCGGGGAGCGGCGGCTGTACTCCAACGCCGGGTTCGAGCAGCTCGGGGACCATATCGCCAAGGCGACGGACATTCCGTTCGCGGAGTATCTGCGGCAGGCCGTGCTGGAGCCGCTGGGCATGACGTCGACCTCGCTGGAGGGGTCACCGGCGAAGGACGGTGTCTCCACGGTCGAGGATCTGCTGAGGTTCGCTGCCGAGGTGCAGGCGCCTCGGCTGCTGGATGTCCGTACCGTCGCCGAGGCGATGACCGTGCAGTTTCCCGGGACCAAGGGGGTGCTGCCGGGGTACGGGCATCAGAATCCGAACGACTGGGGGCTCGGCTTCGAGATCCGGGACGGCAAGTCTCCGCACTGGACGGGAAGTTCGTCTTCGCCTCGGACGTTTGGGCATTTCGGGCAATCCGGTACGTTTTTGTGGATCGACCCGGTTGTGGGGGTGGCGTGCGCCGCTTTGGCCGACCGGGCCTTCGGGCCCTGGGCGATCGAGGCGTGGCCGGTGTTCACGGATGCGGTGCTGGCGGAGTTGCGGGGCTGACGTTTGCTGTGGCTGGGCGGGGGTGGGGGCGCTCGCCGGCGCTTGCGGGGTGCCTCCCCCAAGCTCTCGGCTTCGCTCGAGCAGGGGGGACCCCCATCGCCCACCCGTGCCGCCTGGGGGTCCCCCCTGCTCGAAGAGCTTGGGGGAGGCACGACTGCCCGCAGCTGAGCGGGCAGGCTAGGCGGTCATCTCCCAGATCAGCAGCTCCGTCTCCGTCACCGCCACTGCCTCCGCGTCCTTCGCGTCTGTGATCCGGGCCGAGTCCCCCGGGCCCAGATTCTCCCCGGCCAGCCGGAGCTCGCCGCGGACCACGTGGGCGTACACGTATGCCGCGTCCGGGATCGCTGTTCGCGCCCCCGAGGCCAGGCGGCGTACGTGGAGCATCGCGCCGGACTCGGGGACGGCGTACGGGGTGGAGTCGGCGATGCCGCGGACGATCTCGTAGGCCGGGTCGCCGCCGGGGTCCAGGGGGGCCAGCCACATCTGCACGAAGGTGAGCGGGGTGTCGGCGTCGTTGCGCTCGATGTGGCGGACGCCACCCGCCGAGCTGAGGCGCTGCACGTCTCCGGGGCGGACCAGCGTCTCGTGGCCCTGTGAGTCGCGGTGCGTCAGCTCGCCCTCGACCACCCATGTGACGATCTCGGTGTGGCTGTGCGGGTGCTCGTCGAATCCGGCGCCGGGTGCGAGCCGCTCCTCGTTGCAGGCGATGACCGCGCCGAAGCGCAGGTTCCCGGGGTCGTAGTGCGGGCCGAAGGAGAAGGCGTGGCGGGAGTCGATCCCGGCGTCGGGGTCTCCCCCTCGGTAGCGCTCCGTTGCGCGCCGTACGTCCATCACGGCACCACCGTAGTCCGCGGTCCCGACCCGGCGACGCACGCTCCCGTCCGGATAAGGCAGTCTTGTCCCGTGCCCGAACCCGAAACCCGCAAGCCCGAACACGCAACGTACGACGTCCATGCGCACTCCGCGACCCTGAAGCGGCTGGAGAAGTCGTCCGGCAGCCTCGCCGCCCAGGCGATCGCGCGCATGGACGAGACCCTGCCGTGGTACCGGGCCATGCCACCGGAGAACCGTTCCTGGATCGGGCTCGTGGCCCAGGCGGGCATCGCCGCCTTCACCGAGTGGTTCCGGCACCCGGACGCCCCGCAGGCCATCTCGACGGATGTCTTCGGCACCGCGCCGCGCGAGCTGACAAGGGCCATCACGCTGCGGCAGACCGTGGAGATGGTGCGCACCACCATCGAGGTCATGGAGAGCGCGATCGACGAGGTCGCCGCTCCCGGGGACGAGGGCGTGCTGCGCGAGGCGCTGCTGGTGTACGCGCGGGAGATCGCGTTCGCGACCGCCCAGGTGTACGCGCAGGCCGCCGAGGCACGCGGTGCCTGGGACGCCCGGCTGGAGTCGCTGGTCGTGAACGCGGTGCTCAGCGGTGAGGCCGACGAGGGCGCCGTCAGCCGGGCCGCCGCCCTCGGCTGGAATTCGCCCGAGCACGTGTGCGTGGTGCTGGGGACCGCGCCGGACGGTGACTCCGAGCTCACGGTGGAGGCCATCCGGCGGGCCGCCCGGCACGCCAAGCTCCAGGTGCTCACCGGGGTGCTCGGGGACCGGCTCGTGGTCATCGCGGGCGGCAACGACAATCCGCTGGCCGTCGCCAAGTCGCTGATCGGGCCTTATGCCGCCGGACCGGTGGTCGCGGGGCCCGTCGTGTCCGATCTGCTGGCCGCGACGCGGTCCGCGCAGGCCGCGGCCGCGGGCCTGAAAGCGTGTTCCGCCTGGCAGGACGCGCCCCGGCCGGTCCTGGCGGACGATCTCCTTCCGGAGCGGGCCATCGCGGGCGATCCGAACGCCCGTGAGCAGTTGGTGGAGGAGATCTACAGACCACTGGAAGAGGCCGGATCGGCGCTCCTGGAAACCTTGAGTGTTTATCTGGAGCAGGCGAGCAGCCTGGAGGGTGCGGCGAGGATGCTCTTCGTTCACCCGAACACCGTGCGCTACCGGCTTCGACGTGTGACTGACGTCACCGGCTGGTCGCCATCCGATGTACGATCCGCGTTCACGCTGCGGATCGCGCTGATCCTGGGGCGTCTGGCAGATGGAGATCCTCAACCCTAGGTTTTTGTCGGGGCCCCACAAAACCCCTTCGTGTTCTTCGTCCCTGTCCCCACGGGCGGCCTCGGCCGTCCCCAAGAGAGAGTGTGAGAGTGCTCGTACTCGTCGCTCCCGGCCAAGGCGCCCAGACGCCCGGCTTCCTGACTCCCTGGCTCGACCTCCCCGGTGCCGCCGACCGCGTCGCCGCATGGTCGGACGCCATCGGACTGGACCTCGTCCACTACGGAACCCAGGCCGACGCGGACGCCATTCGCGACACCGCGGTGGCCCAGCCGCTGCTGGTCGCCGCCGGGATCCTGTCCGCCACGGCACTGGGTGACATTTCCCCGGGCGCGGTCGCGGGCCACAGCGTCGGCGAGATCACCGCCGCCGCCTTCGCGGGCGTTCTGGGCGAGGCCGACGCGCTGGGTCTCGTACGCAGGCGCGGGCTGGCCATGGCCGATGCCGCGGCGATCACCGAGACCGGCATGTCGGCGCTGCTGGGCGGCGACCCCGAGGTGTCCGTCGCGCATCTGGAGAAGCTGGGGCTGACGCCGGCGAACATCAACGGGGCGGGCCAGATCGTCGCCGCGGGCACGCTGGAGCAGCTCGCCGCGCTGAACGAGGACAAGCCCGAGGGCGTCCGCAAGGTCGTCCCGCTGAAGGTCGCGGGCGCCTTCCACACCCACCACATGGCCCCCGCGGTCGAGACGCTGGCCAAGGCCGCCGCGGACCTCGCGCCCGCGGACCCCAAGGTCACCTACGTCTCCAACAAGGACGGCAGGACCGTGGCCGCCGGCGCCGAGGTGCTGGAGCGCCTGGTCGGCCAGGTCGCCAACCCGGTTCGCTGGGACCTGTGCATGGAGACGTTCCAGCAGCTCGGCGTCACCGCGCTCATCGAGGTATGCCCCGGTGGCACACTGACCGGCCTGGCCAAGCGCGCCCTGCCGGGCGTCAAGACGCTGGCCCTGAAGACCCCCGCCGACCTCGACGCGGCCCGCGAGCTCATCGCCGAGCACGCCTGACGCCTAAGGAGCCGTACCGAATCATGTCGAAGATCAAGCCCAGCAAGGGCGCCCCGTACGCGCGCATCCTCGGTGTCGGTGGCTACCGTCCCACCCGTGTGGTGCCCAACGAGGTGATCCTCGAGAAGATCGACTCGTCCGACGAGTGGATCCGTTCGCGCTCCGGCATCGAGACCCGGCACTGGGCGGGCCCGGAGGAGACCGTCGCCGCGATGGCGATCGAGGCCTCCGGCAAGGCGATCGCCGACGCGGGCATCTCCGCGGAGCAGATCGGCGCCGTGGTCGTCTCGACCGTCTCGCACTTCAGCCAGACCCCGGCCATCTCGACCGAGATCGCCGACAAGCTGGGCACGGCCAAGGCCGCCGCGTTCGACATCTCGGCGGGCTGTGCGGGCTTCGGCTACGGCCTGACCCTGGCCAAGGGCATGATCGTCGAGGGCTCTGCCGAGCACGTGCTCGTCATCGGCGTCGAGCGGCTGTCCGACCTGACCGACCTGGAGGACCGCGCGACGGCCTTCCTGTTCGGCGACGGCGCGGGCGCGGTCGTGGTCGGCCCCGCGCAGGAGCCGGGGATCGGCCCGACCGTCTGGGGCTCCGAGGGCGACAAGGCCGAGACCATCAAGCAGACGATCACCTGGGACCGCTACCGGGTCGGCGACCTCGCCGAACTGCCCCTGGACAGCGAGGGCAACATCAAGTTCCCCGCGATCACCCAGGAGGGCCAGGCGGTCTTCCGCTGGGCCGTGTTCGAGATGGCGAAGGTCGCCCAGCAGGCGCTGGACGCGGCCGGGATCACCGCGGACGACCTGGACGTCTTCATCCCGCACCAGGCCAACGTGCGGATCATCGACTCGATGGTGAAGACCCTCAAGCTGCCGGAGCACGTCACGGTCGCCCGTGACATCCGCACCACCGGCAACACCTCGGCGGCCTCGATTCCGCTCGCGATGGAGCGGCTTCTGGCAACCGGCGAGGCGAAGAGCGGCGACACCGCGCTCGTCATTGGATTCGGGGCGGGTCTCGTCTACGCCGCCACGGTCGTTACCCTCCCCTAGGCACTCCGTGCCGGATCATGCGATCCGGTGCGGGAACCGCAAACACCTGCCGCTCACGCGGCGGGCGCCAAACACCGTCTGGATATCTACGAAGGAGCGCCTGACATGGCCGCCACTCAGGAAGAGATCGTCGCCGGTCTCGCCGACATCGTGAACGAGATCGCCGGCATCCCGGTTGAGGACGTCCAGCTGGACAAGTCCTTCACCGACGACCTGGACGTCGACTCGCTGTCCATGGTCGAGGTCGTCGTCGCCGCCGAAGAGCGCTTCGACGTCAAGATCCCGGACGAGGACGTCAAGAACCTGAAGACCGTCGGTGACGCCACCGACTACATCCTCAAGCACCAGGCCTGAGTCACCCCTCGAGCCTGAGGCTGCAAGGCCCCGCCACCCGGCGGTGGCGCCGTAGTCCCCGCTGACGCGGGGGTAGTCCTCCCGTATCCGTTGGAGAAAGAATTCCCGTGAGCCCGACCAATCGCACCGTGGTCGTCACCGGTATCGGCGCAACCACACCGCTGGGTGGCGACGCAGCTTCGTTCTGGGCGGCCCTGGTCGCCGGCAAGTCCGGCGTCAGCCTCCTGGAGCAGGAGTGGGCGGCCGAACTGCCGGTCCGTATCGCCGCGCAGATCGCCGTCGAACCGGGCGAGATCCTCCCCCGCCCGCAGGCCCGCAAGCTGGACCGGTCCGCTCAGTTCGCGCTGATCGCCGCTCAGGAGGCCTGGACGGACGCCGGTTTCACCGCCAGGGCGGGCGAGGACACGTCCGTCAACCCCGACCGGCTGGGCGCGGTCATCGCCTCCGGCATCGGTGGCGTGACGACCCTCCTCGACCAGTACGACGTCCTGAAGGACAAGGGCGTACGCCGTGTCTCCCCGCACACCGTGCCGATGCTGATGCCCAACTCCCCGGCGGCCAACGTCGGTATCGAGCTGGGTGCCCGCGCCGGTGTGCACACCCCCGTCTCGGCCTGCGCCTCCGGCGCCGAGGCCATCGGCTACGCGATCGAGATGATCCGCACCGGCCGCGCCGACGTCGTCGTCGCGGGTGGTACCGAGGCGGCCATCCACCCGCTGCCGATCGTCGCGTTCGGCAACATGATGGCGATGTCGAAGAACAACGACGACCCCGAGGGCGCGTCCCGTCCCTACGACTCCAACCGCGACGGCTTCGTGATGGGCGAGGGCGCCGGCGTGATCGTCCTGGAGTCCGAGGAGCACGCGAAGGCCCGCGGCGCCCGGATCTACGTCGAGGCCGTCGGCCAGGGCATCTCGTCCGACGGTCACCACATCACACAGCCCGAGCCGTCCGGCAACGGTATCGCGCACGCGCTGCAGAACCTGCTCGACAACACCGACCTCAAGCCGGCCGAGATCGTGCATGTGAACGCGCATGCCACCTCGACCCCGCAGGGCGACGTCGCCGAGATCAAGGCCCTGCGCAAGGTGTTCGGCGACGACGTCGACCACATGGCGATCTCCGCGACCAAGTCGATGACCGGCCATCTGCTCGGTGGCGCCGGCGGCATCGAGACCGTGGCGTCGATCCTGGCCCTGTCCAACCGCCTCGCCCCGCCGACCATCAACGTCGACGACCTCGACCCGGAGGTCAACGCGGACGTGGTCCGCGGTGAGGCGCGTCAGCTGCCCGAGGGCCGTATCGCCGCGCTGAACGACTCGTTCGGCTTCGGCGGGCACAACGTGGTGCTGGCGTTCCGGACGATCTGAGAAACGCCGGTACGCAAGTGAAGGGCCCCCACCGGGTGGTGGGGGCCCTTCCTCGTGTGCGGATTCCCCGTGCGGATTCCCTGGGTGCGGGTTCCTCGTGTACGGCGGATTCCTAGACCACCTGGTGCAGCCAGCGCACCGGGGCTCCCTCGCCCGCGTAGCGGAACGGCTCCAGTTCGTCGTCCCACGGCTTGCCCAGGAGCTTGGCGATCTCCGCCTCCAGGTCCGTCTCGCCGCGCTGGGAGCGGGTCAGCGCCGCGCGGAGGCGGTCCTCGGGGATGAGGATGTCGCCGTGGATGCCGGTGACGGCGTGGAAGATGCCGAGTTCGGGGGTGCAGCTGTAGCGCTCGCCCTCGGCGGTCGGGCAGGGCTCCGCGGTGACCTCGAACCGCAGCAGGTGCCAGCCGCGCAGCGCGGACGCCAGCTTGGAGGCCGTGCCGGCCTCGCCCTGCCAGGAGAACTCCGAACGCCAGGTGCCTGGTGCCGCGGGCTGCCGGATCCAGTCGAGGTTGACCCGGGTGCCGAGCACCCCGGCGACGGCCCATTCGACGTGCGGGCACAGCGCGCGCGGAGCGGAGTGCACGTACAGAACTCCACGTGTCGTCACCGGAACCTCCGGGCAGAGCGGGACATCTTGCGGACTGGCCGGCGGCAGTGGCGCGACGGCCGCGTTGATGGCGAGGCTACCGTGCGTCGGCGCAAGGAGTGTGACGTACCGTCGGTCCCGGTGCCAGGAAACCCCGCCATTCACCCAGGGGGACGCTTGTACGGGTGTGAGCCGTTGCATGCCGCCCGTCGGGAACCCTCGCGCGTTGTTATGGGTTGGGGACCATGACGGCACGACAAGGGGATGGACCAGGGCATGCGAAACCGACGCCGGCGTTCACGGGCCGTCCTCGCCGTCCTGCTGGCGGCCGGCCTGGGCACCGCCGGCTGCGACGCGGTGGGTGACAACTCCCCCGCGCCGGACGTCACGAAGGCGCGGGCCACCCGGGCGGCCCCGGTGTGGAACCGCAGCCCGTCCTCGATCGCCGCCGTCGGCGACTCCATCACCCGTGGCTTCGACGCGTGCGCGGTGCTGTCCGACTGCCCCGAGGTGTCCTGGGCGACCGGCACCAGCACCCAGGTCGACAGCCTGGCGGTGCGGCTGCTGGGGCGCGAGAAGGCGGCCGAGAACAGCTGGAACTACGCGGTGACGGGGGCCCGGATGGCCGACCTGCCCGACCAGATGGCACAGGCGGCCACCCGCAGGCCCCAGTTGGTGACGGTGATGGCGGGGGCCAACGACGCCTGCCGGGCCAGGGCCTCGGCGATGACCCCGGTGGACGACTTCCGCGACCAGTTCGAGGAGGCGATGAGCACGCTGCGCGAGGCCCTGCCGAAGGCGCAGGTGTATGTGGCGAGCGTGCCGAACCTGAAGCGGCTGTGGTCGCAGGGCCGTACGAACCCGCTGGGCAAGCAGGTGTGGAAGCTCGGCATCTGCCCGTCGATGCTGAGCGACGCGGACGACCTGGCCGCGGCGGCGACCCTGCGCCGGGAGAAGGTGCAGCAGCGGGTGGAGGCCTACAACAAGGTGTTGAAGGAGGTCTGTGCGAAGGACCGCCGGTGCCGCTTCGACGGGGGCGCGGTCTACGGCTACGAGTTCGGCACCGACCAGCTGAGCCACTGGGACTGGTTCCATCCGAGCGCGGACGGTCAGGCGCGGCTCGCGGCCATCGCGTACCGCACGGTCACCGCGGCCGAGCCCGTCACCTAGGGTTTCCCACATGAGCGAACTTTTCGGCACACTTTCCGACGGAACCTCGGTGCACCGCTGGACGCTGGAGCGCGCCGGGGTGCGGGTGCGGGTCCTGACGTACGGCGGGATCGTACAGTCCGTCGAGGTCCCGGACCGGGACGGACGGACGGCGAACGTCGTGCTGGGGTTCGCCGGCCTCGACGGCTATCTGGCGCATCCCGAGCCGTACTTCGGCGCCCTGGTCGGGCGGTACGCGAACCGGATCGGGAACGCCCGCTTCCCGCTGGACGGTCTGACGTACGCGCTTGAGCCGAACGACGGACCCCACTCCCTGCACGGCGGCGACCAAGGCTTCGACAAGCGCGTCTGGAGTGCGCGGCAGGTCGAACACGGCGTGCGCCTCACCCGGGTCAGCCCGCACGGCGAGGAGGGCTTCCCGGGCCGGCTGGAGGTCTCGGCGACGTACACCCTCGACGAGCCGGGTGCGCTGCGGATCTCCTACGAGGCGGTGACGGACGAGCCGACCGTGGTCAACCTGACCAGCCACAGCTACTTCAACCTGGCCGGCTCGGGCCATGCGGGCGGCCAGGAACTCCGGATCGCCGCCTCCCGGTTCACCCCGGTCGACCCGGATCTGATCCCGACCGGCGAGCTGCGGGACGTGACCGGCTCCCGCTTCGACTTCCGCACGGCGCGCAAGGTCGGCTCCGGCTACGACCACAACTTCGTGCTCGACAAGGGGGTGACCGAGGCACCCGCGGAGGTCGCCGAGCTGCACGACCCGGCGTCCGGGCGGCTGCTGACGATCGCGACCACCGAGCCCGGCATCCAGGTCTACACGGCGGACCATCTGAGCGACCCGTTCGAGCCGTGCGACGGCATCGCCCTGGAGACCCAGCACTTCCCGGACTCCCCCAACCGCCCCCAGTTCCCCAGCGCCCAGCTGCGGCCGGGTGCGGTGTACCGGTCGGAGACGGTGTACGGCTTCGGCGTCCGGGACTAGGACACCGGCCGAACCTAGTGGGTCTCCCCGCGCATCCGCCTGGCCGCCCTGCCCAGCAGGGCCATGGCGCCCGCGCAGACCAGCAGGGTCGAGCCGCCGATCGCGATCGGGGGGAGCGCCCCGGCCTTGATGCCCTCGCCGGTCACCGTGGTGGCCAGCACGAAGATGATCGAGTACAGGCTCCGGCCGACCTTGGCGCCGGCCGGGATCACCCGGAGCAGCTGCGGGATCGTGGTCGCGGCGGCGACGCCCATGCCGAGCGGGATGCACGCGCCGAGCATCAGCGCGCCGAAGCCGAAGGAGTTGCCGTACGCGCCCCACCCGGCGCCCTTGACCAGCAGATAGCCCGCCGCGCCGAAGGACAGCAGGACGAGCAGGCCGTTGATGTAGGCGGCCTGCGTGGCGGCCTTGCGGGCGCCGGGCAGATGGGCGGCCGGGGAACGCCAGGCGTCCGGGGTGATCAGCCGCAGCTGCCGCTTGAGGGCCTGCATCTGCGTCAGGGCGAGGGCGCCGACGGCCACGAGGACCAGCCCGACGGCCGCACCGGCGAAGCCGACCGGGCTGTGTGTGATGCCGTAGTGGGCGCCGCCGAAGGTCAGCGGGACACCGAGCACAAAGCCGTAGGCGAGGAACTTGGCCTTCTGCTGGATCTTCACCACCAGCTCGCGCTGCCCCGGCGTGAGATTCGGATCGAGCCGCATCTGCCCCTCGCCCAGGCTCTGCTGGGGCGCATAGGGTTGCTGCTGGGGCGGATACGGCTGCTGCGGCGCGTAGCCCTGCTGGGGCGGATACGGCTGGTACGGCTGCTGGCCGCCGTACGGCCCCGGCTGCTGACCTGGATACATGGTGTCTCTCCCCCGAACCGGTGTGTTCCGGTGCTTGCGGCCCGGGAGTCTGCCACATCCGTCTCTGGGGCCACGAGCCCCGGCCCAGGGGTCAGGTCCCGGACCGGGGCTGCTCATGGGGAGACTTGTCCCGGATCAGACGCTAGTCGTGGCTGTGAGACGGCGGTCGATGATCGAGCGCCCCACTGTGATCTCGTACGAACCCTTCACACACACCCACGAGTCGTCCCAGACTTCGAAGGCCCGGCGCGGGATCTCGACGGTCGCCTCGACGCTCTCGCCGGGCGCCGCCTCGACGCCCGCGAATGCGGCCAGCCAACGGGCGGGGCGGTGGGCATCCGGCTCGGCCGGCGCCAGATAGACCTGCACGACCTCCCGGCCCGCCCGCGCACCGGAGTTGCGGACGCGGACCTTCACGGTCGTGCCCTCGACCTCCAGCGACTCGTACGTCCATTCGGTGTAGCCGAGTCCGTGCCCGAAGGCGTACGACGGGGTGCGGCCCGCCTTCTCCCAGGCGCGGTGGCCGATGAACACGCCCTCGGTGTAGGGGAGCTCGCCGTGGTCCGGGACGACCCGGGTGACGGGGGCGTCGGCCAGGGAGCCCCAGGTGGTGGGCAGCCGGCCGCCGGGTTCGTACGCCCCCGTCAGCACGTCGGCCAGGGCCGCACCGCCCTCCTGGCCGGGGAACCAGCCGAGCAGCACGGCCGCGACCTCGTGGCGCCAGGGCAGTTCCACCGGGGAGCCGGAGTTGACGACCACGACGGTGTCGGGGTTGGCGGCGGCGACCGCGTGGACCAGGTCGTCCTGGCGGCCGGGCAGACGCAGGTCGCGGCGGTCGAAGCCCTCCGACTCGACGCGTTCGGTGGTGGCGACGACCACGACCGCGGTGTCGGCGTCGCGCGCGGCCTCGACGGCCTCGGCGATCAGCTCGTCCGGGTCGCGGCGGGGGTCCTGGTGGGCCAGGGCGAAGATGACGCTCTTGAAGGGGCGCCTGCCGGAGTGCGTCACGACGTGGGTGAGGGAGACGTCCACCGGTTCGCCCGCGGTGAGTCCGGCTCGGGCGCGGGGCACCGGGGTGCCGAAGACGGCGGCGAAGGGGTCGTCGCCGGTGGGGTGCTGGACGTCTTCGTAGTACGTCGTACCGCCGATCGTGAGTGTGAAGGCGCCCAGGCCCTTGATGCCGAAGGTGTGCTCGCCCGTCCCGCGCGGGGTGTAGGTGCCGGTCAGTTCCACGGTGTGCAGGATGTCGAAGGTGACGCCCTGGGGTAAGTCAAAGGCCGTCCACTGGATCTGGCCGCCCGGGGCGGAGCCGGTGCCGATGACCCGGCCCTCGGTGTCCCGGCAGACGGCGTGCAGCGCGAACCCGGGCTCGCCGACGGCGAGTTCGGTGCTCGGGTCGGCGCCGACGGCGTAGGTGAGCCCGCCCTCGGGCAGGGCCGTGGTGAGGGCGTCGAGCGGGGAGACGATCCGGGCCGGGAAGACGGTCGCGGAGCCGCCGCCGAGGATGCGGGCGTCACGGGCGGCGGCGCCGATCAGGGCCACCTTCCGGCCGGCCGCCAGGGGCAGAACGCCGCGCTCGTTCCGGACCAGGACGAAGGAGCGGCGGGCGACCTCGCGGGCCAGGGCCTCGCCGTCGACCGGTGCCGGCAGTTCGGTGACGGCCGGTTCGGCGCCCTCCAGGATGCCGACGCGGGCGGCGAGCCGCAGCACGTTCCGTACGGCCGTGTCGACCGTGGCCTCGGACACCTTCCCGGCGCGGACGGCCCGAGCGAGCGGTTCGCCGTACACCGTGACCGGGCCGGGCATGGCGGCGTCGAGGCCGCCCTCGATCGCGGCGACGGTGGAGCGGGCGGCCGTCCAGTCGGAGACGTTGAGGCCGTCGAAGCCCCATTCGCCGCGCAGGACTTCGTTGACCAGGTGGTGGTGTTCGGTCATCGTCGTGCCGTTGACCGAGTTGTAGGCGGTCATGATGCCCCAGGGGCGGGCGTTCTCGACGATCGCCTCGAAGGGGGCCAAGTACAGCTCGCGCAGGGCGCGTTCGGGGACCAGGTTGTTCACCGTGAAGCGGTCGGTCTCGGCGTCGTTGGCGACGAAGTGCTTGACGGTGGTGCCGACGCCGCCGGACTGCACGCCGGTCACATAGCCGGTGCCGATCCGCCCGGTGAGGTACGGGTCCTCGCTGTAGGCCTCGAAGTGGCGGCCGCCGAGCGGGGAGCGGTGCAGGTTGACGGTGGGTGCGAGGAGCAGGTGGACGCCCTTGCGGCGGGCCTCCTGGGCGAGCAGGACACCGGCGCGGCGGGCCAGTTCCGGGTCCCAGGTGGCGGCGAGCGCGGTCGGGGAGGGCAGGGCGACGGACGGGTCCTCAGCGGTCCAGCGCACGCCCCGGACGCCGATCGGGCCGTCGGACATGACGAGGGACTTCAGGCCGATCTCGGGCAGGGCGGGCAGGGTCCACATGTCCTGGCCCGCCAGGAGGCGGGTCTTGGCGTCCAGGTCGAGCCGCCGGAGGGCGGCCTCCACGACGGCCTCACGGGCCGCGTCCGCTCGGGCATTGCCGGTCTCCGCCACGGTGGTACCTCCTCGTCGAAGTCCGCTCGGTACCTCCCATCGTGTCCATCACCCGGTCACTGCCGCCAGACGACCGCCAGCGCCTTGCTGACCGCGCAGACCAGCGCGAAGGCGATCCCCCAGCCCACCGCCCCGGCGGCGAACAGCGCGAGCGCCCCGGCCCCGAACCACAGCAGTTCGAAGCCGACGCGGACCGCTCCGCGCGTCTTGTACGACGCCTTCTGCGAGCCGAACAGCGCCCAGAGCACGACGAGTACGGCGGGCGCGGCGAGGCCGAGCAGCCACCGCACGGGGGTGGCCGCGTCCCGGGTGAAGCCCCAGTGCGCGGCGGCCGCGAGGGCGCCGAGTTCTATCAGGAACAGGACGCCCAGGTTCACGGCCTTCGCTGTCTTCATGCGCGGCAGTATCACCTGCCCCCGGGCACCGCCGCCACGATTTCGATCTCGACCAGGGCTTCCGGGCGGAACAGCCGGGGCACCTCGAAGGTCATGCTCGTGGGCGCGGTCCCGGTGAGGAACTCCCTTCGTACGGCGCCGTATTCGTCGAGCCGGGAGATGTCCGTCAGATACGTGCGGATGTTGATGACGTCCGCCAGGGTCGCGCCGTGCGCCTTCAGCAGGGCCTCGATCGTCTCGAAGACGCCCCGGGTCTGCTCGGCGAGGGTCGCGCCCTCGGCGATCTGCCCGGAGAGGAACAACAGGGCGCTGCCGTCGGCGTGTTCGACTCGGGCGACCTGGGAGTAGTAGGCGTTGAGGGGCTGGGGTGCGGAGGCGGGACTGCCCAGGGTGATCTGCATGCCGTCGACGCTAGGTGCGTCCCTGTGATGCGACAAGCGAGTGTCTAGCATGGCCGGCATGCCGAATACGCATCACGATCCGGACCTCTCCACCGTCTGGCTGCGGGTGTTCCTGGCGGTCGCCCGGCACGGCTCGTTCACCACGGCCGCGCGGACGCTCGGCTGGACGCAGTCCGCGGTGTCCCGGCAGATCTCCTCGCTGGAAGCGGCGCTGGGCGGCGGTCCGCTCTTCGACCGGCTGCCGCGCGGGGTGCGGCTGACGGAGGCCGGGCGGATCCTGATGCCGTACGCAGAGACCGTCACCGGGGCGCTGTACGGCGCCGGGCGCGAGCTGGCCGCGCTGCGCGAAGGGGCCGCCGGACGGCTGCGGTTCGGCGCCTTCCCCTCCGCCGACGCGGCACTGGTGCCGCATGCCCTCGCCGCCTTCCGGGCCCGGCACCCCGGTGTCCGGGTCACCCGCGAGGAGGGGCTGACGCCGGGACTGCTGGACCGGCTGGCGGACGGGCACCTGGAGATGGCCGTGGTCTCCACGACCGGCCGGGCGCCGCTGGAGGCGTACGAACTCCACCACCTCCTCGACGAGTCCCTGTACGTCGCCGTCCCGGCCGGCCATCCGCTGGCCCGCGAGGACGCGCCGGTGCGGCTGGGCCTGCTCGCCGACGCCGACTGGATATCAGGCGGCCCCCACCCCGAGGGCACCCTGCTGGACGCGGCCCTGCGGCAGGGCTTCCAGCCGCGCGTGGCGCATGTCGTCGCCGAGTGGACGGCCAAGCAGGGGTATGTCGCCGCGGGCCTGGGCGTCGCCCTGGTCCCGGCACTGGCCGCCGCCTCCGTACGGCCGGACGTGGCCCTGTTGCCCGTCCTCGACGAGGGCGCCCCCGCGCGGGCGGTGTACGCGGCGACAGCACGGGGACGGACGCCGACGCCGGCCACGGAGGCGTTCCTCACGGCCCTGCGGGAGGCGGCGGCGAGGATCCCAGGCATCCCGGGCCTCCCGGGCCTCCCGGGCCTCCCGGGCACCATGGCGTAGACCACACCCGTCACGCGATACTTCCGCCGTCCCGCACCAAGCGCCCGTACAGCGATGAAAGGACTCGAACTCCCTTGAATTCTTTACGTGTTCGGATCGGCGTCCTCGGACTGGCCCTGATGGCGGGGCTGGCGGCCCCCACGACGACGGCGTCCGCCGGCACGGCCCCGGCGCCGACCGTCGAGGAACAGCGGCTCGACAGGGCCGTGCCCCAGGAGATCCTGCGGCGCTCGGGATTCGACACCGTGGCCCCGGAGCTGGCCCGCGCGCTCGATTCCGCGCACTCCTACGCCCAGGCCCGGCGCCTCGTCGTACGGGAGGGATCGGAGCTGTGGCGGCGGGCGGTCGAGCGGGCGCAGGGGCGCGGGCCCGCGGGCGGTGACCTCAGCCGGGACGACGACCGGCCGCTGTACTGGGCCCGGCTGGGTATGACCCGGGAAGTGCGCACATGGGAGCCGGAGTTCGGGCTGTCGCAGGCGCAACGCTCGGCGTTGCTCTCGGAGTTGGAGCGGACCTCACGCGGCCAGACCGACATCCGTTATCCGCACGGCAAGGGCGTCCGGCGCATCCTGGTCACCGGCTTCGACCCGTTCACCCTCGACCGGGACATCCGTATCTCCAACCCGTCCGGAGCCACCGCGCTCGCGCTCGACGGCACGGTGATCGAGACGGCGGACGGTCCGGCGCGCGTGGAGACGGCCGTGTTCCCGGTGCGCTGGCAGGACTTCACGGACAGGGCGGTGGAGCGGACGCTGCGGCCGTACCTGCCGAAGGTCGACCTCTTCACGACCGTGAGCCAGGGCCGGGTGGGGCGCTTCGACATCGAGCGCACCAACGGGGCCTGGCGGGGCGGCTTCCCCGACAACGACAACGTCGGCCGGACGGAGACGGTCCCGGTCACCGACCCGGCCTCGCAGCCGCAGTGGACGACCACGACGCTGCCGTACACGGCGATCGTGGCCGCGCGCACCGGGCGCTTCCCCGTCTACGACCACACGGAGGTGACCGAGATCCCGGCGGGCGGCACCTCTCCCGTCGTACGCGCCGACGGCCCGACTCCCGGCTCGGTGGCCCGGGCCGGCGGCGGTGGCGACTACCTCTCCAACGAGATCGCCTACCGCGCGACGCTGCTGAGGGACCGTCTGGGCCTGCACGACAGCCTGCCCGGCGGCCATGTCCACACCCCCGTGCTGCAGTTCGGCACCGGAAACACGGACCCGGCGTCCGGCACGGTCACGGACCCGGAGTTCGTGCGGAACCGGCTCGACATCATCGACCAGGTGCGGTCGATCGTGACGGTGGCGGCGGACGCCGCGTTCAGGAGGTGACCTGCTCCCCCTCGGTGTCGTCCGTGTCCTGGTCCGCGTCCTCGTCGGTCTCCTCGCCCAGCAGGTCCCGTGCCAGCAGCGTCGCCCCGGCGACCGCGCCCGGCATCAGGAAGACCGCGACGAACGGGACCAGGAAGGCCAGGCCGAGGGGGATGCCGAAGCCCCAGACCAGGGTCTTGCGGGAGCGGAGCAGGGTGAGGCGGGCGCGCAGCCCGACGCCCCGGCGCTGCAGGGCCACGGCGGCGAGTTCCTCGGTGAGGAAGAAGCCGGTGACGAAGAACCCGAGCACCGGTACGGCCGTCTGGCCGACGAACGGCAGGAATCCGAGGGCGAACAGCAGTACGCCCCAGACGGCGGCGCGGATCAGGACGCGGAGGCTGTCACGGGCCGAGATCCACAGTTCGCGCCACAGGGGGAGGCCCGACTCGGGTGCCGTGCCGTCGGGCGACACGTCCCGGTCGACCTTCTCGGAGAGGTTCTCGTAGAAGGGCTGGCCGATCAGCAGGGTGATCGCGGTGAAGGTGAGGACGGCCATCAGGAGGCCCAGGGCGAAGAGCACCGCCGTGAGGAAGCCCCGGAACAGCCCCTGCCAGGGGCTCGACCAGTCGTCGGCGAAGGGCGTGGCCCAGCCGACGACGTCCTCGCCCCAGACGGCCAGCGCGACGAGCGCCGCCGCGTAGAGGATCAGGGTGATCAGGCCGGGCACGAGGCCGAAGCCGTACTGCTTGCCGTGCCGGGCCACCCAGCGATGGCCCTTCAGGAGATGACCGAACCCCGCCCCGAGATCGCGCATGGCGAAAACTTTACCTATCCGTCCAGCATGCGTCGCAGCAGGTCCCGCAGGGACTGCCGCTCCTCGTCGGAGAGGCCGGCCAGGGGCTCGCGGGCGAAGCGCAGGCCGTCGCGGAGGTCCTGGGCGACCCGCCGGCCCTCGTCGGTGGCGGCGGCGAGCTTCACCCGGCGATCGGCCGGGTCGGGACGGCGCTCGACCAGGCCGCGGGACTCCAGGCGGTCCACGATCCCGGTCACGTTCGACGGCTCGCACCTCAGCTTCTGCGCGAGCTTGCGCATCGGCAGCGGCTCCAGGGACAGGAGGCTGAGCAGGCGGGCCTGCGCTCCGGTCAGCGTGTGCTCACCCGCCGCTTCCTCGTAGTCCGCGTAGAACCGGGCCACGACGTCGCCGATCAGCTCGACGACCTCCATGGTCAGCCGGTCGGGGCGGTAGATCTTCTGTGGGGTGGACATGCCCTCAAGAGTACCCGGTTACTTGACATCATGAAATATTCAGGCGCATGGTTGTTTCAGGTACTGAAACAAATCCGAAAGGCACTGTCATGATCAACCGCGAATGGCACCTCCTCAGCCGTCCCGTCGGCTGGCCGAAGCCCGAGGACTTCGCCCTGGTCGAGGCGGAGGTCCCGACGCCGGGCGAGGGCCAGGTGCTGGTGCGGAACAAGTACCTCTCGGTCGACCCGTACATGCGCGGCCGGATGAGTGCCGCCAAGTCGTACGCGGCCCCCTACGAACTGGGCAAGGTCATGCAGGGCGGCGCGGTCGGCGAGGTCGTGGCCTCCAACGCCGAGGGGATCTCGGTCGGCGACCACGTCCTGCACTTCTTCGGCTGGCGCGAGTACGCGGCCATTGACGCGAAGAACGCCGTCAAGGTCGACCCCGCGGCCGCGCCCCTGTCGACATATCTCGGCGTCCTCGGCATGACCGGCCTCACCGCCTACGCCGGTCTGCTGCGCACCGCCTCCTTCAAGGAGGGCGACAGCGTCTTCGTCTCCGGCGCCGCGGGTGCCGTGGGCAGCCAGGTCGGCCAGATCGCCAAGCTCAAGGGTGCCTCGCGGGTCATCGGCTCCGCCGGGTCCGACGAGAAGGTCAAGCTGCTGGTGGAGGAGTACGGCTTCGACGCCGCCTTCAACTACAAGAACGGCCCGGTGGCCGAGCAGCTGCGCGAGGCGGCTCCCGACGGCATCGACGTCTACTTCGACAACGTCGGCGGCGACCACCTGGAGGCGGCCATCGGGTCGCTGAACCAGGGCGGCCGGATCGCCGTCTGCGGAATGATCTCCGTCTACAACAACACCGAGCCCGCCCCCGGCCCGAGGAACCTCACGCGGCTCATCCAGACCCGTGGCCGTATCGAGGGCTTCCTGGTCGGCGACCACTACGACCTGCAGCCGCAGTTCGTGGCCGAGGTCGGCCCGTGGGTGGCGTCGGGGCAGCTGAAGTACCGCGAGACCGTCGTCGAGGGCATCGAGAACAACCTGGAGGCGTTCCTCGGGGTCCTGCGCGGCGACAACACCGGGAAGATGATCGTCAAGCTGTAGGGCCTTCCCCGCTGTTTTCGGCATGCGGTAACTTCTTTCCGAAATCCATGGGGATCGTGGGCGCGAGTCGCCATGGACCGAGGAGAGAGACAACCGCATGCCCATTCAGCAGTCCGACGTCCTGTACACCGCCGTCGCCACCGCCGAGAACGGCCGCGACGGGCGGGTCGCCACCGACGACGGCCGACTCGACGTGGTCGTGAACCCGCCGGCGGAGATGGGCGGCAGCGGCGCGGGCACCAACCCGGAGCAGCTGTTCGCCGCCGGCTACAGCGCCTGTTTCCAGGGCGCCCTCGGTGTCGTCGCCCGCCAGGAGGGCGCCGACATCTCCGGTTCGACGGTCACCGCCAGGGTCGGCATCGGCAGGAACGACGACGGCTTCGGGATCATCGTCGAGATATCGGCGGTGATCCCGAACGTCGATGCGGACACGGCGCGGAGCCTGGTGGCGAAGGCTCACCAGGTGTGCCCTTACTCGAAGGCCACGCGGGGGAACATCACGGTCACGCTCGCCTAGTCCGGCGAGAACGTGACCGTGCTCGGATCTGCGGGCCTCCGTCAGATGTCGAGTGCCGCTCTGTGCACCGCCCTTGCCATGCGGTCGTTCTCCGGGGCCGCGCCGCCCGGGAAGGCGAAGCGGCGGCGGGTGTAGCCGTAGGCCAGGCCGGTGCGGGGGTCGGCGAAGGACTGGGAGCCCGCCGCGCCGCTGTGGCCGATGGCGCCGGCGCCCAGGAACGGGTGCCAGGTGTCGGCGGTCGCCTGGAAGCCGAGGCCGAACGCTTTGTGCGCCCGCGCCACCAGGTCGTGGCCGACGGAGTGGAACTGGCCGAACTCCGCCACCGTGTCCGGTTTCAGCAGCGGTGCCTTCCCGTCGACCTCGCTGATCATCGCCGCGTACAGCCCGGCGAGCCCGCGTGCCGAGGCGACCCCGCCGACCGACGCCGGGCCCTTGGCGCGGATCAGGCGGTCGTTGGGGAGGGACTCCAGGTCGGTCGGCTCGGGAGCGTGGCCGTTGAAGGCGATGGACGCGAGGGTGTGCGGTCCGCTCGGCTGCGCGTCGAGCAGGGACTGCTGCTCGGCGGTCGGCAGCATCGGCTGGGTGGTGCGGAAGCGTGGCTCGCGGGAGGCGGGCAGGCCCAGGTAGAGGTCCAGGCCGTAGGGGGCACGGACCCGCTCCTCGTGCAGCTCCTGGATCGTACGGCCCGTCGCGCGCCGTACGACCTCGCCGGTGAGCGCGCCGATGACCAGGGCGTGGTGGCCGAAGGCCGTGCCTGGCCGCCAGAACGGCCGCTGGTCGGCGAGGCGTTCGGCGATCGCGCGGTCGTCGGCCAGCTCCGCCGGTGTGAAGCCGGAGTCGGTGCCGACCAGGCCCGCCCGGTGCGCCAGCAGGTCGCGCAGGGTCAGTGAGCCCTTGCCCTCCGCGGCGAACTCGGGCCAGTAGTAGGTGACTTTGCGGTCCAGTTCCAGTGTGCCGTCCTGCACGAGCATCGCCACCACGAGATGGGCGGCACCCTTGGTGGAGGAGAACACGCCGTAGAGGGAATCCCCGTCGGCGTCCTGCCCCGCCCACAGGTCGACGACCCTCCGCCCGTTGACGTACGCGCACAACTGACCTTCGTAGTCTGCTCGTTCACCGGCGACGAACGCGGCGAACTCCTCGCGCACCTGCTCGAAGCCATCGGCGACCGTGCCGTGGACGGTGATCTCCTGTGTCATCCGCTCTCCTCAACCGAGCCGCTGCTCACTGCTCCCACCGTGCAGAGATCGGTACGGCGAGACGTACCTGTTCGACTCAACAGCAACAAGGGGGGTCTCGGTGTCACCGATGCCCCGGATGGCCGATGGCGCAGGGGGCGCACGGGGCATGCTGGGGTCGGGTGCACGCGAGACGCGGGCCGAGGAGAGGCGGGGGCCATGGCGACGATTCCTTCACTCCCCAGCAGGGACGACATGCTGCGCATGGCACGCAGCACCACCGACATCACCGGCCAACTCCTGGACACGGCCGGGAACATCACCAGAATCGCGATCAACACCCTGGATCCACGGGACGGTTCGGGCACCGAGCTGTTGCGGGTGTTACGGCAGACCACGGCGGAGCTGGCGGAGGCGAGTGGGTCACCGCAGGCGCAGGAGGCGTTCTACCGGATCGTCGACACGCTGACCCGGCTGGGTACGAGCGGCGCGCCGCTGGCGGTGCACCCGGTGAGCGAACCGGCCCAGGCCCTGCTCGCCGCCCTCGGCGACAGCCTGCTGCCGGTGCTGGACGCGGTGGAGCCGGCCGTGGAGGAGGTGGCCGCGGCGGTCGGGGAGCTGGCCGAGGCGATGTCCCCGCTGCTGCCCACGGCGGCGGGCCTGGGAGCGGGTGTCCTCTTGGCACTCACCCCGGTGCTCCGCGCGGCGGCCGAGGTCCTGCGGGACTCCTCCCCCGAACTGCGCCGCATCGCGGACGCCCTCGCCGCGGCGGTGGCTCCCCTGATGCCCCTCCAGGTGGCCCTGGCCGAGAGGGCGGCCAAGGCGGGCGTGAGCGTCGTCCGCGCCACGCTGCCACCCCTGGCCGACCTGACCGAGGCGGCAGCGGCAACGACGAAGGCGGCCCACCCGCTACTGATAGCGGGCGAGGAACTGTTGGTCGCCGCCCTGGAACACCTCCAGCCCCTCCTCCTGTCCACGGCAACCCACACGGGCCGCGTGGCCCGCGCGGCAGCGGTACGGGTATCGGCGGCGGCGAACCCGGCGGCGGACCGGGGGGTGGTCGTGGCGGTCACCCCTGCGTAGCCGCTCCGCTCGATTCGCAGAACGGAACACCGAGGGCAACGCCGAGGGAGCTGCGGCCGGGGCGGGTGTCGTCGGGGCCGCGGCGGGGTGGTCACCGACCACGCGACCGCCATACCCGGCGACGCCGAACCCCGCTCGCCCGCGGCAGCAGCGGCCAACCGGCCCGCGCTCGAAGCACACACCGTCAAGACCCCGGGCGGAGTAGTCACCCACCACGCGACCGCCATACCCGGCGACGCCGAACCCCGCTCGCCCGCGGCAGCAGCGACCAACCGACCGGCGGTCGAAGCAGGCATCGTCGGGGCCGCGGCGGGGTGGTCACCGACCACACGACCGCCATACCCGGCGACGCCGAACCCCGCTCGCCCGCGGCAGCAGCGCCCGACCGGCCCGCGCTCGGAGCACACGCCGTCAGGACCGCGGGCGGAGTGGTCGCCGGCCGTGCGCCCCCGTGCCCATTGCAGTCCCGTCGGCTACCTCACGTGCACCACCACAAGAACCGTTTGCATGTCTGGGTCGGGGATGGGTGGGTGGTCGGGGCTGAGGTCGGCTGGGCCGTGGTCGGGGTGGGGGCCGGCTGGGCCGTGGTCGTGGCGGTCGGGCGGGATGTTGCAGTGCCCGAGCCAGTGGCCGACGAGTCGTCGGACTTGTCCGTCGCCTTGTCGGACGGGGACTTGGATGCGGTGTCCTTGTCGGACTTCGAGGCCGACGGGGAGGCGGAGGTGGTCGGGGAGGTGCCCGCTCCCGATGAGCCGCCGGACGCGTCGTCCAGGGGCTTGGCGGTCTTGCCGGCCTTCGCGGACGAGGAGCCGCCGTCCGTCGTCTCGCCTCCGGCCGTGGCCGGTTTCGGGCTGGAGAACGGGGCGTCGATGCCCAGTTCGGCAAGGCTCAGGCCACCAGCCGCGAGGACGAACCCCGCGGTGATCAGAATCGTGCGGCGCCGCCGTCGGCGGTGGGCCGCGGCCTTGCGGTCGCGACGGCTCGCGTCGGCGCCGGCCGGGCCCTCGGCGGCGCCTCCGCGCGCCCGTCCGCGGCCTCGGCCACGTCCCTGCTCGCGGCGCCGGGCCGCGCGTCCCTGCGGCTCGTTCTCATCGCTGCCACCGTCGCCGTCGCCGTCCTCGTCGCCCTCGTCGTCGTAACCGTCGTACGGGGACTCGTCCTTGTACTCGTACGGATCCTGAGGGAGCGCGTCCGTTTCCTGCTGATACGCGCGTAGCTTTTCGACGGGTGTGCCGCACCCCGGGCAGGCGAGGGCGCCGTTGAGGTGCCGTCGGCACGGGTGGCAGTAGTCCATGACGCCGGAAGACTAAGTTCCGCACCGGTCACGTTCCTAGGCACCACTGTGAAGGTTCTGTGGGAGATCGAAAAAGCTCTCGAAAGCCTTGTCGAAACCGTTACCTGTTCGACCCATTGACACCCCCGCCGCCCCGTCCTTACTGTCACGCCAGCATTTCGAACGTGTGACGAAATCTCGAACAGCTGAGAGGCAACTGCCGTGCGCATCACCGGAATCAGCACACACGTGGTGGGGACGCCGTGGCGCAACCTGACCTACGTACAGGTGCACACCGACGAGGGGATCACGGGAGTCGGCGAGACCCGGATGCTCGGTCACACCGACGCGCTGATCGGCTATCTGCGGGAGGCCGAGGCCAACCACATTCTCGGTTCGGACCCGTTCGCTGTCGAGGACCTCGTGCGCCGTATGAAGTACGGCGACTTCGGCCGGGCGGGTGAAATCGTGATGTCCGGCATCGCGGTCGTGGAGATGGCCTGCTGGGACATCAAGGGCAAGGCGCTGGGCGTCCCGGTCTGGCAGCTGCTCGGCGGCAAGGTGACCGACAAGGTCAAGGCGTACGCCAACGGCTGGTACACGACGGAGCGGTCCCCGGAGGCCTACCACAAGGCCGCCCAGGAGGTCATGGCCCGCGGATACAAGGCCCTCAAGATCGACCCGTTCGGCACCGGGCACTTCGAGCTCGACCACGCGCAGACCCTCTACTCCGTCTCCCTCATCGAGGCGGTGCGCGACGCCATCGGCCCGGACGCCGAGCTGATGCTGGAGATGCACGGCCGCTTCTCCCCCGCCACCGCGGTCCGGCTGGCCAGGGAGCTGGCCCCGTTCAAGCCCGCCTGGCTGGAGGAGCCGGTGCCGCCGGAGAACCTCAAGGCGCTGGAGAAGGTGGCCGCCAAGGTGGACCTGCCGGTCGCGACCGGTGAGCGGATCCACGACCGGATCGAGTTCCGTGAGCTCTTCGAGAGCCAGGCCGTCGACATCATCCAGCCGGACGTCGGCCACATCGGCGGCATCTGGGAGACCCGGAAGCTGGCCGCCACCGCCGAGACCCACTACATGCTCGTCGCCCCCCACAACGTGGGCGGCTCCGTGCTCACCGCGGCCTCCCTCCAGGTCGGGTTCACCTCCCCGAACTTCAAGATCCTGGAGCACTTCAACGACTTCGCCGACGCGGAGATCAAGAAGGTCGTCAGGGGCGCCCCGGAGGTCGTCGACGGGTACTTCCAGCTGTCCGACGCGCCCGGTCTCGGCGTCGAGTTCGACGCGGACGCGGCCGCCGAGTTCCCCCAGCAGCAGGCCCGGTTCGACCTGTGGGCCGACGGCTGGGAGCAGCGCAAGCCGAAGGGTGCCCAGAAGTGAACACCGCCGTCGTCGTCGAAGCACCGGGCGAGCACCACGTCGTCCCGCACGAGCCGCGCGATCCGGGTCCGGGCGAGGCGCTGGTCGCCGTGCACGCCGTCGGCATCTGCGGCAGCGACCGCGAGGTGTACCAGGGCAACCGGCCCGAGGGGTACGTCCGTTACCCGCTGACGCCCGGCCACGAGTGGTCCGGCACGGTGTGGTCGGTGGGTGCCGGGGTGCCGGACTCCCTGGTCGGCCGCAAGGTGGTCGGCGAGGGCTTCCGCAACTGCCAGGTGTGCGACCGCTGCCACGCGGGCGAGACCACCCTGTGCACCGCGGGGTACGAGGAGACCGGCTTCACCCAGCCGGGCGCCATGGCCACCACGCTCACCCTCCCGGCCCGGCTGCTGCACGTCCTGCCGGACGAGGCGGACCTCACCGCCGCCGCCCTCCTGGAGCCGGCCGCCTGTATCGCGGCCGCCGCGCTCAAGGGGAACGCCAAGCCGGGCGAGCGGGTCGCGGTGGTCGGCACCGGGACGCTGGGGATGTTCGCGGTGCAGTTCCTGACGGCCGTCTCGCCGTCGGAGCTGCTGGTCGTGGGCACCCGCAACGACCGGGAGGCGCTGTCCAGGCGATTCGGGGCCAGTGACTTCCGCACGAAGGACCAGGAGCTCCCCGACGACTTCGACGTCGTCATCGAGACCGCCGGGTCCGCGTCCGCCGCGCGCACCGCCGCCTCCCTGCTCAGGCGCGGCGGACGCCTGGTCCTGACGGGCATCCCGGCGCCGGGTGCCGAGGGTCTCGACCCGACCGATCTGGTCGTACGGCAGCTGGAGGTGCACACCGTCTTCGGGGCGCCGCCGGACGCCTGGGCGCACGCGGTACGGGTGTTCGGCGCCGGGTTGCTCGACCCGCTGCCCCTGGTCACGCACGAGCTGCCGCTGACCGAGTTCTCGCAGGCCATCGAGCTGGTGGGAGCCGGCGATCCGAAGGTCGGCAAGGTGCTGCTCCGCCCCTAGCCGTACGCCGGTCACGGCGTTACCTGACGGCGCCGTGACCGGCGTACCACCAAGCCCTTTTCATACCCAGAGCCGCGAACCTTGTCCGAAATATCGAACACGAAGGACAGCTTGTGACCGACGCATCCGCCACGGCAGCCCGCCGGCCCGGTGAGCAGGCGCTCACCACCCTGGGCCTGGGCGCGCCCGCCCTCGATCCCGCCGACACCTCCGCGCACACCTTCCCGGGCGGCGGCCGCTGGCGCACCGAGATCCCCTCGTGCGAGGGTCCCGAGGCGCTGGCGGTCGTCCTCAAGGAGTCCTCCCGGCTCGACGTGCCGATCCACCGGATCAGCCAGGGCAGCGGCGTGTGGATGCTCACCGACGCCGAGATCACCGAGATGGTCGAGGCCACCGACGAACGCGACATAGAACTCTGCCTGTTCACCGGCCCGCGCGGCACCTGGGACATCGGCGGCTCGGTGCGCACCGACTCACGCGGCGGCGGTCTGCGCGCCCGGGGCCACGACGCGGTCGCCGGATGCGTCGAAGACGCCGTCCGGGCCACCGAGCTGGGCGTCAAGTGCCTGCTGGTCGCCGACGAGGGCGTGCTGTGGACCCTGCACCGGGCACGCGAGAGCGGCATCATCCCGGCCGACACCACGCTCAAGGTCTCGGCACTGATCGGACCCGTCAACCCGGCGTCGTACGCGGTGTACGAGCGCCTCGGCGCCGACTCCCTCAATGTGCCGAGCGATCTGACGCTCGATCATCTGACCGAGATCCGCCGGGTGTCCGCCGCCCCCATGGACATGTACATCGAGGCCCCCGACGACCTCGGCGGATACATCCGGATGTACGAGGTCGCCGAGCTGATCCGGCGCGGCGCACCGCTCTATCTGAAGTTCGGTCTGTCCAAGGCTCCCGGCATCTACCCGTGGGGCACCCATCTGCGGGACGTGACCCTGGACACCGCCCGGGAGCGGGTGCGGCGCGGCCGCCTCGCCCTGGATCTGCTCGCCCGGCACGGCGCGGACGGCGACATGGCGCCGCTCGGCTCCCGGTTGCCCGGACCGCTCAACCGCTTTCCCACCGGCGCCTGAACGGCCGCCGAAGGCACCGCCCGCAATCCCGCCCGCCCGCCCGCACCGACTCTCCACGTCGAGAAGAACAAGGACTGATCACATGCGCAACCGCAGAGCCGCCCTCGCCGTCATGGCCTCGGCCGCCTCCCTCGCCCTCACCCTGTCCGCCTGCGGCCAGAACAGCGAGGGCGGCAGCAAGGACAAGGGCGGCAGCGTCAAGGGGGCCACCATCGGCATCGCGATGCCGACCAAGTCCTCCGAGCGCTGGATATCCGACGGCAAGAACGTCGTCAAGAACCTGGAGTCCAAGGGCTACAAGACCAAGCTGGTCTTCGGCGAGGACGACCCCGACCAGCAGGTCTCGCAGATCGAGAACCTGATCACCCAGGGCGTCAAGGGCCTGATCGTCGCGGCGATCGACAACAAGTCCCTGAACAACGTGCTCCAGGAGGCCGCGGACGCCAACATCCCGGTCATCGCCTACGACCGGCTGATCCTCGGCACCAAGAACGTCGACTACTACGCCTCCTTCGACAACAGCAAGGTCGGCGAGCTCCAGGCCAACTACATCGTCGACAAGCTGGGCCTGAAGAGCGGCAAGGGCCCCTTCAACATCGAGCTGTTCGCCGGATCCAACGACGACAACAACACCAAGTACTTCTTCAACGGCGCGATGAGCGTCCTGAAGCCGTACATCGACAGCAAGAAGCTGGTCGTCCGCTCCGGCCAGACCGAGCTCACCAAGGTCACCACCCTGCGCTGGGACGGCGCCACCGCCCAGAAGCGCATGGACGACATCCTGACCTCGTCCTACAAGAGCCAGCGGGTCGACGCGGTCCTCTCCCCGTACGACGGCATCTCCATCGGCATCCTGTCCTCGCTGAAGTCCGACGGCTACGGCTCCAAGAGCAAGCCGCTGCCGGTCATCACCGGCCAGGACGCGGAGCTGGCCTCGGTGAAGTCGATCATCGCCGGTGAGCAGACGCAGACCGTCTACAAGGACACCCGCAAGCTCGCCGATGTCGCCGCGACCATGGTCGACGACACCCTCAAGGGCAAGAAGCCCGAGGTCAACGACACCAAGACCTATGACAACGGCACCAAGGTCGTGCCCTCCTACCTGCTCCAGCCGGTCAGCGTCGACAAGACCAACTACGAGGACGTGCTGGTCAAGGGCGGCTACTACACCGACGCCGAGCTCAAGTAGTCCGGACGCACCCGACCCCGACAACACTGATTGGAAGGCACGACCATGGCGGGACCCGTCCTGGAAATGCGCTCGATCGTCAAGACCTTTCCCGGTGTCAAAGCGCTCTCGGACGTCACGCTGACCGTCCGCCAGGGCGAGGTCCACGCCATCTGCGGTGAGAACGGCGCCGGGAAGTCCACCTTGATGAAGGTGCTCTCCGGCGTCCATCCGCACGGCACGTACGAGGGCGAGATCCTCTTCGAGGGAGAGGTCTGCCGCTTCAAGGACATCCGGGCGAGCGAGCACCACGGCATCGTCATCATCCACCAGGAGCTGGCGCTGGTGCCGTACCTCTCCGTCGCGGAGAACATCTTCCTCGGCAACGAGCACGCCAGGCGCGGGCTCATCAACTGGAACGAGACCCTCAGGCACGCCACCGAACTGCTGCGCCGGGTCGGTCTCGACGAGCATCCGGAGACCCGGGTCGCCGACATCGGCGTCGGCAAGCAGCAGCTCGTGGAGATCGCCAAGGCGCTGTCGAAGTCGGTCAAGCTCCTCATCCTCGACGAGCCGACGGCGGCCCTGAACGACGAGGACAGCGGCAAGCTCCTGGACCTCATCCTGGAGCTGAAGAACCAGGGCATCACCTCGATCATCATCTCCCACAAGCTCAACGAGATCCGCAAGGTCGCCGACTCGGTGACGATCATCCGCGACGGGAGGTCCATCGAGACGCTGGACGTGAAGGCCGCGGAGACCACCGAGGAGCGGATCATCGCCGGCATGGTGGGCCGCGACCTGGACCACCGCTTCCCCGAGCGCACCCCGCACGAGGCGGAGGAGGGCGCGGCCCCGGCGCTGGAGATCCGCAACTGGACCGTGCACCATCCGATCGACCAGCAGCGCAAGGTGGTCGACGACGTGTCGATCCAGGTGCGCCGCGGGGAGATCGTCGGCATCGCGGGCCTGATGGGCGCCGGCCGCACCGAGCTCGCGATGAGCGTCTTCGGGCGGACGTACGGCCGGTACGCGGGCGGCACGGTCCTCAAGGACGGCAAGGAGATCCGTACGAAGTCCGTCGCCGAGGCGGTGGACCACGGGATCGCGTACGTCACCGAGGACCGCAAGCACTACGGCCTCAACCTCATCGACACCATCAACCGCAACATCTCGCTGACCGCGCTGGGGAAGGTCGCCAAGCGGGGGATCGTCGACGAGCACGAGGAGCGGCAGGTCTCCGAGGGCTACCGCAAGTCCATGAACATCAAGGCGCCGACCGTCTTCGAGCCGGTGGGCAAGCTGTCCGGCGGCAACCAGCAGAAGGTCGTCCTGAGCAAGTGGATCTTCGCAGGCCCGGACGTGCTGATCCTGGACGAGCCCACGCGCGGCATCGACGTGGGCGCCAAGTACGAGATCTACACGGTCATCGACCAGCTGGCCGCCCAGGGCAAGGCGGTCGTCTTCATCTCCTCCGAGCTGCCCGAGCTGCTCGGTATGTGCGACCGCATCTACACGATGGCCGCGGGACGGCTGACCGGTGAGGTGCCACGGGCCGAGGCCACGCAGGAAGTGCTGATGCGTCATATGACGAAGGACAAAGAGGTAACGCGATGAGCACGGATGTCACCGCCAAGAGCCCGGCCCCCGCGCCGCCGGGCAAGAGCGGGCCGGCCACGGGCGGGGGTCTGCTCGGGCTGATGCTGGACGGCCTGCGCCGCAACATGCGGCAGTACGGCATGCTGATCGCCCTCGGCCTGATCGTCGTGCTCTTCGCGATCTGGACCGACGGGGACCTGCTGCTGCCGCGCAACGTCTCCAACCTGGTGCTGCAGAACAGCTACATCCTGATCCTCGCGATCGGCATGATGCTGGTGATCATCGCGGGCCACATCGATCTGTCGGTCGGCTCACTGACCGCGTTCGTGGGTGCCTTCGCGGCCGTGCTGACGGTGCAGCACGGCATGGCCTGGCCGCTCGCCCTGGTGCTGTGTCTGCTGGTGGGCGCGGTCGCGGGCTCGGCCCAGGGGTTCCTGATCGCGTATCTCGGCATACCGTCCTTCATCGTCACCCTCGCCGGGATGCTGCTCTTCCGGGGTCTGACCGAGATCCTGCTCCAGGGCCAGACCCTCGGCCCGTTCCCCGACGGTCTGCAGAAGATGGGCAACGGCTTCCTGCCCGAGGCCGGCCCGAACACCAACTACCACAACCTCACGCTGCTCCTCGGCCTCGTGCTGATCGTCGCCGTGGTGTGGCAGGAGGTGCGGGACCGCGGCCGTCAGCAGGAGTTCGCGCTGGAGGTGCTGCCCGGCCGTCTCTTCCTGCTGAAGCTGGTCGCCCTGGTCGCCGCGATCCTCACCCTGACGATGCTGCTCGCCAGCTACAAGGGCGCGCCGATCGTGCTGATCATCCTCGGCGCGCTGGTGGTCGGCTACGGCTACATCATGCGCAACGCCGTCTTCGGCCGTCACATCTACGCGATCGGCGGCAACCTGCCGGCGGCCAAGCTGTCCGGCGTCAAGGACAAGAAGGTCACCTTCTATGTCTTCCTGAACATGGGCGTGCTCGCGGCCCTGGCGGGTCTGGTGGTCGCCGCCCGTCTGAACGCGGCCTCGCCGAAGGCGGGCGTCAACTTCGAACTGGAGGCGATCGCCTCCTCGTTCATCGGTGGCGCGTCCATGAGCGGCGGTGTCGGCACCGTCCTCGGCGCCATCATCGGCGGTCTCGTCCTCGGCGTGCTGAACAACGGCATGAACCTCCTCAGCGTCGGCACCGACTGGCAACAGGTCATCAAGGGCCTCGCCCTTCTGGTGGCGGTCGGCTTCGATGTGTGGAACAAGCGCAAGTCCGGTTCGTAAGTAGCTCGGGCCCCGCCGGAAACGGCGGGGCCCCTCCCTTTACAGGAGCCGCATATGGAACTGAACAGACGTACGGTCATAGCGGGCGCCGCGGCCGCGGGTCTCGCCGCGACCACCCTCGGGGGCACCGCCGAGGCCGCCGGCGGCAGGCTGCCGAAGAAGTCGCTCTTCGGGAAGCTCGCCGACGGCACCAAGGTGTACCGCTGGTCGCTGGAGAACGGCGGCACCCGGCTGAAGGTCCTCAACTGGGGCGGTGTCGTCCAGTGCCTGGAACTGCCCGACCGGCACGGCCACTACGCCAACGTCTCGCTGGGCTTCGACAACATCGACGACTACGTGGCGAAGACGCCGTACTTCGGCGCCCTGATCGGCCGCTACGGCAACCGCATCGGCAAGGGACAGTTCACCCTGGACGGCAAGTCCTACCAGCTGTCCGTGAACGACGGTGTGAACAGCCTGCACGGCGGGGCCAAGGGCTTCGACAAGCACATCTGGGACATCGAGCCGTTCACCAAGGGCTCCGACGTCGGCCTGCATCTGTACTACACCAGCGTCGACGGCGAGATGGGCTACCCGGGCACGCTCCGGACGAAGGTGACGTACACCCTCACCCGGCACGGCGACTGGCGCATCGACTACGAGGCCACCACCGACAAGGCCACCGTCGTCAACCTCACCAGCCACGTCTACTGGAACCTGGCCGGCGAGGGCAGCGGCACGATCGAGAACCACGAGCTCACGATCGCCGCCTCCCGCTACACCCCCACCGACACGGGCCTGATCCCCACCGGCGAGCTCGCGAGGGTCCACGGCACCCCCTTCGACTTCCGCAAGGCCAAGACGATCGGCCGCGACATCCGCGCCGGCCACGTCCAGCAGGTGCAGGCCAAGGGTTACGACCACAACTGGGCCCTGGACAAGGGCAGTACCGCCGGGCCCGAGCACGTCGCCACCCTGCGCGACCCGCACTCCGGCCGCACCCTGCGGATCGCCACCGACCAGCCGGGCCTGCAGTTCTACTCCGGCAACTTCCTCGACGGCACCCTGACCGGCACCGGCGGCCACACCTACCGCCAGGGCGACGCCCTCTGCCTGGAGACACAGCACTTCCCGGACTCGCCGAACAAGCCCGCGTTCCCGTCGACCGTGCTGCGCCCGGGGCAGACGTACCGGACGACGACGATCCACTCCTTCAACGCCTGAGTGACCTGAGCCACGGGGCCCGTAACGCGGCGCACGGGCCCCGGGTTCCCGAGCACACACTTCTTTCACACGCGTTGAACAGCCAACCAGCCGACTCCGTATAGAGAGGTGGCCCGTGCTCCCCCGCGCGGGCCACCCATAGACGACGAGCCCAGCCGTCCCCGTCGGGCTCGCCTCATACGGAGGTTCCATGGCCGAAAACGTCACCTCGCTGTTCCGCAACACCGCGGCGCACAGCCCGTCGATGGCGGCGCTGACGCGGCAGGGCGGCGACGGGGCCGGGCCGGTGGACTTCTGTATCCCCTGTAATCCGTACTTCCCCACCCCGGCGATGTTCGAGGAGATGTCGGCCCGGTTGCCGGACATCATCACGTACTACCCGAGCAGCGCCGACACCATCACGGCGGAGCTGTGCAGCCTCCTGCAGCTGCCGCCGCAGTGCGTGGCGATGGGCAACGGCTCAACGGAGCTGATCACCTGGATCGACCATCTGCTGGTCCGTGAGTCCCTGGCCGTCCCGGTGCCCACCTTCGGCCGCTGGACGGACCAGCCGATGGAGACCGGCAAGCGCGTCGACATGTTCCCGCTCCAGGAGTCCAGCGGCTTCGCCCTGGACCTCGCGCAGTACGCGGAGTTCATCCGCAAGCGCGGCACCCGCGTGGCCGTCGTCTGCAACCCGAACAACCCCGACGGCGGATTCATCCACCGCCAGGCGCTGGTGCAGTTCATGGACGCGATGGCGGACCTGGACCTGGTGGTGATCGACGAGTCCTTCCTGGAGTTCGCCGACGCCGAGGCCGAGCCGAGCGTCGTGCAGGAGGCGATGCTGCGCCCGAACGTGGTCGTGCTGCGCAGCCTCGGCAAGAACTTCGGACTGCACGGCATACGCTTCGGCTATCTGGTCGCCAACCCGTCCCTGGCGGGCAAGGTCCGCTCCATGCTTCCCAAGTGGAACCTCAACTCCTTTGCCGAGCATGTGGTGTTCATGCTGAAGGAGCACGGCGCGGAGTATGCGCAGAGCCTGCTGCAGGTGCGTCGCGACCGGCTGGAGATGGCCAGCCAGCTGTCCGCGCTGCCGGGTCTGACGGTCTATCCGTCGCAGGGCAACTTCCTCTTCGTGCGCCTGCCCGTCGGCGCCGAGGGCACCGTGGTCCGGGACCGGATGCTCACCGAGCACCGGATCCTGGTCCGTGAGTGCGGCAACAAGATCGGTTCTTCCAGCCGCTTCCTGAGGCTCGTGGTGCGCCCCCAGGTCGACGTGCGTCGCCTGGTGTCCGGCCTGGAGCAGGTGCTCTACGGGTCCAGGAGGGGAGCCGCCGTACCCGAGCTGAGTACAGGGACCAGCTACAGCTCGGGTACGGCGGCGGTGGACCGGCTGGTGAGCGAGACCAACGGCGCCGGGATGCTGGGGCTTGCCGCGCAGGCCATCGGTGCCGGCGCCGCCCCGGGGCCGGTCGCCGCCCCGGCCGCCGGCACCGGCATGCCGCTCCCCGCCGCCGTCCAGCCGGCCGGCGTCGGGATGCCGATGCCGGCGGCAGCCCAGGCCATGCAGCAGCCCATGGCCGCCCCGGCCGCCCCTCCGGCGCCGACCCCCATGCCGACCCCCATGCCAACCGCGATGCCAACCCCGATGCCGGTCCCCACGCCGGTCCCCACACCGGTTCCGGCACCGGTCCCCACGCCGGTGCCGGCGCCGGTCCCCACGCCGGTGCCGGCACCCGCCGCCGCGGTCGCCGGGCCCACCCCTCCCGGGGTCCCGGCCCGCGGCGGCCTCACCGCGGCCCAGGTCCGCGGTATGACGGCCCCGGCCCCGGGGCTGACCCCGGCTCCGGCGACCGGCTGGCCGAACGCCCAGAGCTGGCCGAACGCGGCGGGCATGGGACAGGCGGGCTAGGACCGGCTTCGCACGGCTGTCTCAACGGCATCTTGACGGTCCGTCACTTTGCCGAACTGACAGCCCTTCAACAGCATCCTTTCCTACGGTGCCGTGTTCATGACAGACACATCGGATGCCCGCTCGGTCGGGCGACGCACCGTACTGATCGCCACCGGCACCACGGCCGCCGCCCTGGCCGTGGGAGCCGCCGCGGCACCTGACACCACCGCGCAGACGCCGGACACCGCGCCGGTCGCCGCCGCGGCCGTCTGCACCCTCACGAAGGAGATGACCGAAGGCCCCTACTACCTCGACGGAGCGCTCGTACGCTCCGACGTCACCGAAGGCAAGCCGGGCGCCCCGCTCAAGCTCGCCCTCACCGTCGTGAACTCCGCCTGCACTCCCCTCGGCAACACCCTGGTGGAGATCTGGCACGCCGACGCGCTCGGCGAGTACTCCGGCTACGTCGGCAACAACGGCCACAACGAGTCGGACGACGGCACCTTCCTGCGCGGCGGCGTGCTCACCAACGCCGCAGGCGTCGCCAACCTCACCACGATCTACCCCGGCTGGTACCGGGGCCGCTGTATACACATCCATGTGAAGGTCCACACCGGCGTCACGCTCACCTCGGACGGCTCCTTCACCGGCGGCTCGACCCTGCACACGGGCCAGCTGTTCTTCAGCGAGACGATCACCACGGCGGTCGCCAGGATCTCGCCGTACTCGACCAACACGGTCACCCGTACGACCCTCACCCAGGACTCGATCTACGACGGCGGAGGCGCCTCGTCCGGCCTCCTGACCCTCACCGCCCTGGGCAGCTCGGCCTCCTCCGGCTACAGCGGCAAGCTCACCCTGGGCGTCGACGACTAGCCGGCGCGACACGAGGACCACGAGGCCCGCGCCCTGCCTCACAGGGCGCGGGCTCGTGTGCGTCCCCGGGTGCGGTCGGGGTACGCGTCCCCCGGGTGCGGTCGGGGCCGGGCCATCAGGCCGTCAGGACTTCGCCGGGCATGTCTTCCATGCCATGTGGTACACGGTGCTGATGTCACCGTCCGTCGAGTCCATCGTCATGAAGCTGACCTTGCCGGGGTTGGCGCTGCCGGCGTTGACCCGGAGCTCGGTGTTGATGTTGAAGTTGCGCAGCACCCCGCAGGGCGCCCAGACCAGCTGCGCCCAGTCGGTGCTGTCGGTGGCCTGCCAGTCGTCGTTGTAGGGACCGCTGAACGGGTGGTTCTTGGCCGCGGTGTTCGAGGAGCCCTGGAAGTAGTAGGAGGCTCTCTGGACGCCGCTCGCGCCGGACTGGAGCGAGGCGAAGCCGCGGTAGTCGGCGCTGGCGATGGCGTAGGTGAAGCCCTGTGGGACGTGCACGATCAGGTTGAGCTGGCAGTTCTTGCGGAAGGCCGTGGGGTCGGAGTTGCCGCCGGCCTGGGCGAGGTACTGGCTGTAGGTGACCGTGAAGGCGGTGTTGTCGGGCGAGACGGCGACGGCGGCGGTGCCCTGCGGACAGCCCGAGCCGTTCACTGTGGCGACGTCGATGACGATCTTGTCCGGGGGCGGGTTGTCGATCACGGAGGACGGGCTCTGGCCCGGCAGCGCGGTGGTGAGGAGAGCGGCGACCGCACCGCTCAGAAGGAGTCCACCAGTCATGGTTTCTCCAGTCGTGGAGTGGGGGGTTGAACGCCTCCGGCCCATGAAGAAACTGTGTGGCACCTGTGAAGGCCGGGGCGGCGCTCGCATCGTAGAAAGCCGCACGAGAGCAGGGCAGGTCGAACTCAGGCCATTCACACGAGCGGATTTCACACCCCGCGGTCTGCGCCCTGACTCGGCGAGGAGGAGGACGACGGCACGGTTCCTGCCGCGGCGGCCGGATCGCATCCATATGCGAGCGCACACGGCTGTGACGCTCACCGACGGCTCCTACACCGGCGGGACCATCATCCACACCGGGAAAGTCGCCGACGGCGGCAGGCGAGGTTCAGGGGTTCTCCCAGGACGACGGTTCCGCCGCGAGTCGGCGTACCGGCTCGGGGAGGGTGTTCGTCGTGATGTCGGCGATCGTGACGCCCTCCAGGATCTTGCGCACGTTGGCGCGCAGCGCGATCCACACGGGGAGCAGCGGCTGGGCGGTTCCCGTGTAGGCGAGGCCCGTGGGGCGCTCGCCCCGTACCGAGACGATCGGGCCGTCCACCGCGCGGATGACATCGGCCACCGTGATCTTCGACGCCTCCCGGGCCAGCCGGTAGCCGCCGCCCCCGCCGCGCCGACTGTCCACGATTCCGGCGCGCCTCAGATCCCCCAGGATCCCCTCCAGGAACTTGTGCGGGATGACCTGTTCGGTGGCGATTTCCTCCGCCTTAACCGGGCCTTCACCCTGCCGTACGGCTACCTCCAGTACCGCCCGTACCGCGTAATCCGCCCGTGCCGAGATCCTCATGGGTCCATTGTGGGGCGTACCTCCATGGAGAATGGCCGGACCCGCGCCCCGAAGATCGCCCGGGAGGATCCCTTGGCGCTCAGCAGACGTTCATTCAGTGCCCTCGCCGGCTCGGCCGCGCTCGGGTTCGCCCTGGGCGGCAGCGGCGGCCCCGGGGCGCCCTCGGCGTATGCCGCGCGCAGCGTGCCGACCGGCCCGGCCCCCGCCCCGCCGAGCGCCGACGGACGACGGCACACGATCGGGTACGACCACCACTCGCTCGTCGTCGACGGCAGACGGCTGGTCGTGTGGTCCGGCGAGATGCATCCCTTCCGGCTGCCCAGCCCGTCCCTGTGGCGGGACGTGCTGCAGAAGATGCGGGCGCACGGCTACAACGCGGTCAGCATCTATGTGTCGTGGAACTACCACTCCCCCGCTCCCGGCCACTACGACTTCACGGGTGTGCGGGATCTCGATCTGTTCCTGCGCATGGCGGCCGAGACCGGGCTGTATGTGATCCTCCGCCCGGGTCCCTACATCAACGCCGAGATCGACGGCGGCGGCTTCCCGGGCTGGCTCACGGCCACACCGGGGACGGCGAGGACGGCCGACCCCACCTATCTGAAGTACGCCGACGAGTGGCTCACCGCGGTGAACCGGATCGCCCGCCGGCATCTGTTCACCGAGGGCACCGGCACGATCCTGCTGTACCAGATCGAGAACGAGTACGACGCCCATGTGAGCGAGCCGACCGGCCGCGACTACATGTCCCATCTGTACCGGAAGGTACGGCGGGACGGGATCGACGTCCCCCTCTTCCACAACGACAAGGGCAGGAACGGCTACTGGATCCCCGGCACCTTCGACACCGGTGGTGAGAAGGGGAACTGGCTGTACGGCTTCGACGGCTATCCGTCGCCCGCCCAGCCGCCGCCGGACTGGGGGCACTTCGGGCCCGGCGGGCTCAAGGGCGGTGCCACGGCCAGTCCGCGCACACCGGGGTTCGTGCCCGAGTTCGGGGGCGGCTGGTTCGACCCGTGGGGCGGGGCGTGGTTCCAGGGGAAGGGGTACGCCGAGTCGCGGCGCACCCGGGACGCGGCCTACGAGCGGCGCTTCTACCTGACCAACCTGGCCAACGGCATCACGCTGCACAACGTCTACATGACCTTCGGCGGCACCTCGTGGGGCTGGTTGCCCGCGCCGGTCGTCTACACGTCGTACGACTACGGCGCGGCCATCGACGAGGCGCGCAACGTCACCGAGAAGATCGCCCCGATGCACCAGCTCGGGCATCTGCTGCAACGTGTGCCCGACTTCGCCAAGCTGGACCGGGCCGAGGACGTGCGGGCCGACGGGCTCAAGGTGTACCACCTCACCAACCCGGACACCGAGGCTCATGTGTACGTCGTGCGCAACGACGGGACGAAGGAGGTCACCTCCAGTCTGCCGACCGCCGAGGGCGACGTCCCGGTCACCGTCCCGGCCCGGGACGCCAAGCTGCTGACGACCGGGCTCTCCCTCGGCAAGCGCAAACTGAGGTACTGCACCGCGCAGCCCATGATGGTCATCAACGCGGGACGCCAGGACATCGCGCTGTTCACCGGGCGGTACGGCGAGATGGCGCGCCTCGTCCTGGAGTGCCCGGTCGAGCCCGTCGTCAACCGGCTGGACCCCGAGGCCGGCTGGGTGTACGACCGCAACGCCCTGTATGTGAACGTGCCCCTCGGCCAGGGCGGGCTCACCCGCGTGCTGGTCGAGCGCGGCGAGAGCGAGACACCGCTGCTGCTGCTGTTCGCCGACGACGCGACCGCCGTGCGCCTGTGGCCGTACGACACCCCGTCCGGCACGGTGTTCGTCTACGGCCCGGCGTTGTTGCGCCACGTCGCGCTGAACGGCTCCACGGTCGAGCTCACCGGCGACACGATCGAGGAGACCGGTCTGGAGGTGTGGGGGCCGCGCGGGATCGAGAGCGTGACGTGGAACGGCCGCCCGGTGCCCACTCGGCTCACCACCTCCAAGAGCCTGTACGCCGAGACGCTGGTGCCGGGCGTGCCCGAGGTGCGGCTGCCCGAGCTGGGCGGCTGGCGCATGCGCACCGAGAACCCGGAGGCCTGGCCGAACTTCGACGACTCCGCGTGGCGGGCCGCCGACCGGACGTCGTCGTACAGCACCACACCGGTGCCGAAGGGACAACCGGTGCTGTTCGCCGACGACTACGGCTTCCACTACGGCGACGTGTGGTACCGCGGCACGTTCACGGACTCGACCGGCATCGAGGAGGTCTCGCTCGGCTACAGCACCGGTACCCAGGGTCTGCTGATGGCATGGCTGGACGGGGAGCCGCTGGGCACGCACCGGATGCCGGTTCCGGACAACAGCACGGTCCGCAAGGGCAGTTGGGCGGCCACGGCCGCCTTCCCGGTGCGCGAGCAGCTGCGTGGTCCCGGCCGGCATGTGCTGTCCGTGCTGGTCCGGCGCATGCAGCACGACCAGGACGGCAAGGCGCTCGACACGCACAAGGTGGCCCGCGGGCTGACGGAGGTTTCCTTCAAGGGGGCCGCGCCGAAGGTCGGTTGGCGTCTGCAGGGCGAGGCGGCCGTCGATCCCGTGCGCGGGCCGCACAACAACGGCGGGCTGTACGGCGAACGGGAGGGCTGGCACCTGCCGGGTCTTTCGGACCGGGACTGGCAGGCCGTGGCCTTCCCGCGCGCCGAGCGGCGGCAGGGCGTGACCTGGTACCGGACCGAGTTCAAACTGGCCGTGCCCGCCGGCATCGACGCCTCGGTCGGGCTCGTTCTGGAGGACGACCCATACCGCTCCTACCGGGCGCAGATCTTCCTCAACGGCTGGAACATGGGCCAGTACATCAACGACGTCGGCCCGCAGCACACCTTCGTCCTGCCGAACGGCATCCTGCGTACCCGGGGCACCAACACCCTGGCCCTGGCGGTGCTGTCCGAGCTGACCACGCAGTCGGGCCCGGGCCGGGTGCGGCTGACGCTGCTGGGCAGCGCGGCCGGAGGAGTGCCGGTGACACCGGTGGCCTCCCCCGGCCGCTGAGGCCCGGGGCCTGGGGGGTGTCGTTCGGATCATCCCGGCGTCCGAACGACACCCCCTAGGCCAGCCGGATCACGTTCCAGGACAGCGGCTCCAGTACGGCGGTGAGCCTGCCGTCCGTGAGGGTGGTGCCCTCGGCCGGGTGCGGGGCGACCCGCTCCGGGTCGTCGAGGGTGTTGCGGGCGTCCGGGTCGGCGTCCGCGAGGGCGCTGTGCTCGACGACGGAGGTCAGGCCGAGCCCGTTCAGGGCGATCTCCAGCGGGAGCGGTTCGGTGCGGCCGCGGTTGACGGCGAACACGGTGACCGTGCCGTCGTCGGCACGGACCGCCGTGGCGTGCAGCAGGTCGGCCTCGCCGTACCTCTGCGTCTCGTAGGTCGGCGAGTCCACCCGGACGTCGAGGACCGTGCCGCGCCCGTACCGGGAAGCCTGCGCGAACGGGAAGAAGGTCGTCTGCCGCCAGGCCGGTCCGCCGGGCTCGGTCAGGATCGGCGCGATGACGTTGACCAGCTGCGCGAGGCAGGCGACGGCGACACGGTCGGCGTGCCGGAGCAGGGCGACGAGCAGCGAGCCGAAGACCACGGCGTCCAGGACGCTGTAGTTGTCCTCCAGCAGGCGGGGGGCCTCCGGCCAGTCCGCTGGGTCCTGTGCCTTCGCGTGCGCCTCCCAGCGGGACAGGTACCAGACGTTCCACTCGTCGAAGGAAAGGCTGATCCTCTTGCGGGACTTGAGCCGGGCGCCGACGTGGTCGCAGGTGGCGACGACGTTCTCGATGAAGGACTCCATGTCGACGGCGGAGGCGAGGAAGGAGTCGAGGTCGCCGTCGACGGGCTCGTAGTAGGCGTGCAGGGAGATGTGGTCGACCACGTCGTAGGCCTCCGCCAGGACGGTTGCCTCCCACTCGGCGAAGGTGGGCATGGACTGGTTGGAGGAGCCGCAGGCGACGAGTTCGACGTCCGGGTCGAACTGCCGCATGGCGCGGGCGGTCTCGGCGGCGAGACGGCCGTACTCCCGGGCGGTCTTGTGGCCGGTCTGCCAGGGGCCGTCCATCTCGTTGCCCAGGCACCACAGCCGGATGCCGAAGGGGTCCTTGTCGCCGTGGGCGGCGCGCAGATCGGACAGGGCGGTGCCGGAAGGATGGTTGGCGTACTCCTGGAGCTCCAGCGCCTCCGCCACGCCGCGGGTGCCGAGGTTGAGGGCCAGCATGGGCTCGGCCCCGGGGCCGATCTTTTGGAGGAAGGCGATGTACTCGGACAGGCCGAAGCGGTTGGTCTCCGTGGAGTGCCAGGCGAGGTCGAGCCGGCGGGGGCGGTCCTCGACGGGGCCGACGGAGTCCTCCCACTTGTAGCCGGAGACGAAGTTGCCGCCGGGGTAGCGGACGGTGGTGACACCGAGTTCGCGGATCAGCTCCAGCACGTCCGTGCGCAGGCCGGCGGCGTCGGCGCGGGGGTGGCCGGGTTCGAAGATGCCGGTGTAGACACAGCGGCCGAGGTGTTCGACGAAGGATCCGAAGAGACGGGGGTCGACCTCACCGACCGTGAAGGCCGGGTCGAGGGTGAAGCGGGCGGTGCTGCGCTTGCTCATGGAGTCCGTTTCCCTGCCCTGTTGTTCGACATCTCGAATTGTGCTCGCAGCTTCGAACCGGACCGTAAGATCCGGGCGTCGGCGCGTCAATGGGGCCGGCGTGACTTTCGGGCGGCTCCCGCCACCGAAGTGATCATTCCTGGTTGAACCACGGTCGTCGGATCGCATGACGCGAACACGTCCGGGCGCGTAATCTCGGACAAGCCGTCGACCGGCGGTGAGAAGGGGGAGCGATGGACATCGCGGGCGCGCGGCAGCGGGCTGCCCGGATCGCCGCGAGGGTGCGGCGCACCCGTCCCGCATCGGGCAAGCGCGGACTCGCCGCCGACCTCGCCCGTGCGGTGCGTGCGAGACCCCGTCCCCCCGCCGATGTACGCGAGTTGTGCCGGGCGCTGTGCGAGGCCATGGGCGAGCGGCGAGCCGGGCGGCCGGTCGAGCTGCGCTTCGAACGCTTCCCCGACGAGATCGAAGTCACCGGTCTGTGGGTGGAGTTCCAGGACTTCGACCTGGTCATCGTGGAGGAACGGGCCGAGGCCCTGCAGCAACTGGTCATACTCGGACATGAGTTGTGGCACCTGCACGCGGGGCACCGGCACCATCACGGCGTCGGCGCCGCCACCGTCCACGCGCTGGCGGGCCTGGACGACGTCGCCCTGACGGTCGCCGCCCGCAACGGCTCGCGCGAGGCCGACGAGGCCGCCGCCGACGACTTCGGACACCGGCTCGCCGCGGCCTTCCGGCCCCTGCTGTCCGGGCGGGGGGCCCACGCGCGCCTCGACCCGGTCCAGCGCTCCATGGGCTACCGCGGAGGTGCGGCGCGGTGACGAACGCCTTCGGCCTGCCGGGGCCCGACCTGTCCCGCGGTCTGTACATCTCCTTCTGGCTGCCGACGGTGGTCCTCACCGTCGCGCTGGCCATCAAACTGCCCAGCATCATCAAGATGTGGCGCGACCCGCTGCTGCGGGCCGTCGGCGGACTGCTGCTGTTCGCCTGCGCGGTGTTCGTGTTCGCGGCCCCGAAGACCATCTCCTGGACGAACCGGGTCACCGGGGTGCCGAACATCTCGGCACCCTGGGTGTACTCGCTGCTGACCGCGCTCTGCGCGTCCTGGCTGCTGCTGATCATCGCCTGGCGCAACGGCATCTCCGACCGCTCGGCCGCGACCCGTCGCGCGACCCGGTGGGTCGTCTCCCTCTACGCCGGTGTGGTGGTCGCCCTGTGGGTGCTGTTCGCGCTCGCGGACGTCCCCGTGGAACGCCTTCAGGACCTGGACACCTACTACGCCAACACGCCGTTCATGCGCGAGGAGATCCTCCTCTATCTGATCGCGCACACCGTGGCCTGCACGATCACCGCCCGGCTGATCTGGAACTGGATCCGCACCGACGGCCTCGACGCCTGGCTGCGCTGGGGGCTCAGATTCCTGGGCATCGGCTACGCGACGAACCTGCTCTTCGACGCGTCCAAGCTCACCGCCGTCGTCGCCCGCTGGACCGGCCACGACCTGGACTGGCTGAGCACGTATCTGGCACCGTCGGCCGCCTGTGTCTCCGCCACCCTGGTCGCCGTGGGCTTCATCATCCCGCACGCGGGGCAGTACCTGGCCGAGCGCTGGCACGTGCGCCTCAGCCACTGGCAACTGCGGCCCCTCTACCAGCTGATGCGGACCGTCACCGGCAACCGCGAGCCCTTCACTCCCCGCGCCACCGGGGAACTGCGCCTCATCCGCCGCGAGACGTTCATCCGCGACGCGCTCCTCCAGCTCTCCCGGCACCTCGACGAGGGCCTGCGCACCCGGTCGTACGAGGCCGCCCGCGCCCTCGGCGCCGAGCCCGGCCGGGCGGAGGCACTCGCCGCCGCCGTGACGATCCTGGACGCCGTCGAGACCCGCAGGCGGTCGCCGGAGACCGACGGCACCGCCGCCTCGTCCGGCCCGGACACCACCTATCTGCTCCAGAAGATCCAGGCCGTGTCCCGGGCCCTGAGTCACCCCGACGACATCGAGGCGGTGCGCGCCCGGGCGACCGCCCCGGCAGAGAGTGCCCGCGCATGAGTGAACGCTCCACCCCCGCCGCCAGAACCGCCGTCGTGCTGGGGGGATCCCATACCGGCATGCTCGCGGCGCGGGCCCTGGCCGGCTTCGCCGACCGTGTCGTGGTCGTCGACCGCGACGTCCTGCCCGAGGGGCCCGAGCCACGCCGCGGGCTGCCGCAGGCGCGGCACGCCCACATGCTGTGGTCGGGCGGCGTACGGGCCGTGGAGGACCTGCTGCCGGGCATCACCGAGGCGCTGCGGAGCGCGGGCGCCCACCGGCTGCCGGTCACCACGGACGTGGTCGCCCTGTCCTCGCAGGGCTGGTTCCGCCGCTGGCCGGAGTCCCACCATGTGATCCTGGCCGGCCGCGACCTGCTGGACGCCACGATCCGCGCGAAGGTCCTCGCCGACGAGCGGATCGAACTCCTCGGCGGAGCCGAGGTGCTGGGGCTCACCGGGACGGACCTGGAGGTCACCGGCGTACGGATCCGGACGCCGGACGACGAGGAGCGCACCCTCACCGCCGCCCTGGTCGTCGACGCCACCGGGCGCGGCTCCGGGACACCCCGGTGGCTGGCCGCGCTCGGGCTGCCCGCTCCGGAGCGGCGCGAGGTGGACTCCGGGCTGGTGTACGCGAGCCGCCTCTTCCTCGCCCCCGACCAGGCCCGGGACGGCTTCCCGGTCGTCAATGTGCAGGCCGACCCACGCGCCGGGGTCCCGGGCCGGTCGGGCTGGCTCGTGCCCATCGAGAACGGCCGGTGGATCGCCACCTTGTCCGGCACCCGCGGAGGCGAACCGTCCGCGGAGAACGACGACTTCCTGCCCTTCGCCCGCGCGCTGCCGCACCCGGTGATCGGCGATCTGCTCGGCAACGCGGAACCGCTGTCCGACGTGTCGGTCACCCGCGCCACCGTCAACCGCCGTCACTTCTACGAGCGGATGCCGGCCTGGCCCGAGAACTTCGCCGTCGTCGGCGACGCGCTCGCCGCGTTCAACCCGATCTACGGGCAGGGCCTGGCGGCGGCCGCCCAGAGCGTGCGGATCATGCGGGACGTGATACGGCGTCAGGGGTGGGCCGTGCCGGGGCTGTCGCGCCGTGTCCAGAAGGCGGTGGCCCGACCGGTCCGGGCCGCCTGGGACCTGGCGATAGGCCAGGACGTGTTCTACCCGGGGGCGACGGAGAACGGCCCCACGCTCAGGGACCGGCTCGTGGCCGCGTACGTCGACCGGCTGATGCTCACGGCCACGGGCAACGGCCGGGTCGCCCGCCGAGTCACCGACGTGACGTCCCTGGAGCGCGGCGCCGAGGTGCTGCTCGCTCCCGACGTGCTCCTGGCGGCGGCGATCGGCCCGCTCAAGCCGCAGCTGAGCGGGCCGCCGCTGACCGCCGAGGAGCGGAAGGCGGGCGGGCTGTTGTGAGTCCGGGGGCGGTCAGCCCGCGAACGCCGGCTGGGGCAGGCCCTTGCCCGCCCCCGGGACCACCAGGAGCGAGCCGGCCACCGGGTGCGGTGCCGTCAGTCCCACCCGTGCCGTGGTGATGTACAGGTCCGTCAGTTCCGGGCCCCCGAAGGCGCACGACGTGACCCGTGGGGTCGGCAGTTCGATCACGCGGTCCAGCTCGCCGTCCGGGGTGTACCGGCGCACCGCGCCGCCGTCCCACAGCGCCACCCACACACAGCCGTCGGCGTCGACCGTCAGCCCGTCGGGGAAGCCCACGCCGTCCTCGATCTCCGCCAGCCGGCGCCGGTCCACGGCCCGTCCGTCCTCGTGGTGGAAGACGTCGATCCGCCGCGTCGGCGAGTCGACGTAGTACATCAGGCGGCCGTCGGGGCTCCACCCGGTGCCGTTGCTCACCGCCACGTCGTCGAGGACCGTCCCGGCCGAGCCGTCGCCGGTGATCCGGAAGAGCGTGCCGCCCCCGGGCGCCTCGTCGTAGCGCATCGTGCCCGCCCACAGCGAGCCGTCCGGGGCGACCGCGGCGTCGTTCGCGCGACGGCCGGGGACGGGCTCGTGGTGCAGCCAGCGGAAGGTGTCGTCCGGGTCCAGGAGGCCCACGCCGTCCCTGAGGTTCAGGACCAGGCCGCCGCCCGCCCTGGGCTTGGCGGCGCCGACGTGCTGGTGCGTCGTGCGGACCGTACGGCGGCCGGTGGACGGGTCGTAGGTGTGGACCCGCGAGCCCAGGACGTCCACCCAGAGCAGCCGGCCCGCCGCCGGGTCCCAGGTCGGGCCCTCGCCGAGCGTCGCGTGCGCGGCCACCGCCACCTCGTACGCCGTCATGCGGCGCCCCGGTGGCCGAGGCGCTCCGACAGCTCGGCCGCGCCCTTGGCGGCGAGCTGCTCCAGCTCGCCGCGGCGTTCGTCGCTCCAGCGGATCATGGGGACGGAGATGGACAGGGCGGCGACCACCTGGCCCGTGCGGTCCCGCACCGGCGCGGCCACGCAGCTCACGTCCGGGTTGGACTCGCGGCTCTCGACCGCGATGCCGCGCTGCCGGATCTCCGCCAGGGCCTCGCGCAGGACTCCCGGGTCGGTGATGCTGTTGGGGGTCATCGCGGCCAGCTCGGCGTCGTCCGGGATGCGCGAGGCCAGCTCCGGCTCGGGCAGCGAGGCCAGCAGCATCTTGCCGACCGAGGTGCAGTGGGCGGGCAGCCGGCGGCCGGCCGCCGACACCATGCGCACGGCGTGCGTGGAGTCGACCTTGGCGATGTAGATGACGTCGGTGCCCTCCAGGATCGCCACATGGACCGTCTCGTCGCAGGTCTCGGCGACGGACCGGGCCACCTGCTGGCCCTCGGCGGCGAGGTCGAGCTGCTCGGCGTAGCGGCTGCCGAGCTGGTACGGGCGCACACCGAGCCGGTACCGTCCGGGTTGGCCCGGCACGGGCACGATGTACGACCGGGCGGCGAGCGTGGTGACCAGTTCGTGCACGGTGGTGCGCGGCAGCTGTAGCTTGCGCACGATGTCGGGGGCGGAGAGCGTCCCGTCCCCGTCGAGGAAGAGCTCAAGAATGTCGAGAGCCCGGGTCACGGCAGGTACGAGGCGTCCCACGTCCGGCCCCCTCCCTTGGGTCTAAGCGTCTGTGTTCGAAATTTCAACAGACGATCGGCATGACGAACGAACACAGGCTAGTCATGGTGGGTTGTACGGGCAATGGTTCTGTACGCGGGTGATGATTGTGCGTTCGACCACGGCCCCGCGCCACTACCGGTGCGCCCTCGGATCACCCAGCTCTCCTCGCAACCGCTGGGCGCGCAGCACCAGCTCCAGCTCGAAGCGGCGGTCCGGGTCGTCGATCCCGTCGCCCCACAGCTCGCGGATCTGCCGCAGACGGTAGCGGACGGTCTGTGGATGGACACCGAGACGCGCGGCCACCTCCGGGGCACCTCCCCGCGTCTCCAGCCACGCCAGTAACGTTTCCGCAAGCCTTCTCCCGTGCGTCGGCCCGCAGTGCGCCAGCGGTGCCAGGCAGCGCAGGGCCAGGTCGTCGATCAGTTCCTCGGGCTGCAGCAGCACCAGGGCCTCCGTGTGCTCGGTGCAGTGCAGTACCTCTCCGGCCGGAAGCAGCCCCCGCTCCATCAGGTGTACGGCGGCCTCGGCCCAGCGCAGCGACTTGCCGGCGTCGGGCAGCGGCACCGGCGGGCCGATCGCCCCGGCCCAGCCGGTCAGCGCCCGGTGCAGCAGCTCGGGGCGGCCCCCGGCGTCGGGGTCGGGGACGACCATCCGCGGCTGCTCGTACTCCATGTCGAGCAGCACCCCCTGCCCCACCGCCGGGGCCATCGCCTCCCGCGCCGGGCGCAGCAGCACCCCCACCGCGACCTTCCCGGGCAGCGGCCAGCCGATCCGGGCGGCCCGTTCGGCCAGCGCGTCGGCCGGGTCGCCGCGGTGGCGCTCGGCGAGGAGCAGTTCCATCAGCCGGCGCTGCAGGCGCAGCCGTTCCCCGGCCTGGCGGGCGGCGGCCTCGGCATAGCCGCGCACCGACTGGTCGACCAGGCCGTCCAGATACTCGTAACCCGCGTCGACCAGTTCGTACATGGCCGGTGGCGGGATGTCGAGGCGCTGGCCGATCTCGGCGAAGCGGCGCCAGGCCAGCCGTACTCCCAGGCGGTAGATCGCCTGGAGGGAGTCGAGGCTGCGGCCGCCCAGGCCCTCGCCCCGGCCGAACTCCTGGAACACGCCGGGCGGTACGGTCGGGCGGCCCTCGGAGCTCTCCAGGTGCTGGACGAAGACCTCGATGGCCCGACGGATGCCGATCAGCGCCATCGGCTCACCGCTCTCGTCGAGCACGACGGGCAGGCCGGGGTACTCGCGACGGATCTCGCCCAGGATCTCCTCGGCCAGCGCGGGCGCCTCGGCCATGGCGAGCGCGGCGAACTGCCGGACCTGGAGGCGGGGCACGTCGTGCCAGGCCGAGCGGGCGGACACGGCGGCCGGGCGGGCGGGCGGCATTCTCCGGTTCGTCTCCGGCGCGCCGCTCCGGGTCACGGGGTCAGCTCCCCTGACCGGCTTGCTCGTAGGTGATCAAGGGGGTGTTCGGCTGGTCGGGCCGGGCGTCGAGCAGCGCGACGACACCGAGCGCGGCACCCACGGCGAGGGCGGCGGCGGCCACGACGGTGAGCGCGGCGGCGAGCAGTCTGGACATCGCAGGGTCAGCCTCTCTGTCCGAGTCGGCCCCGGGAGCATTTCCCGGAGTCGGTCCCCATCCGGCGTCCCACCCCTGCCTGTCCGGCCCAGTGTCGACAGTCATTGACACCGAGTCAAGGGGCGCCTACGGTTCCCGGCCCAGAGGGGTGGGTCAACTCGCACGCGCACTGTTCCTTCTCGGACCTGGAGTGCCGGATGCGCCGTACAGCCTCACCCTTTTCCCTGATCACCCTGGGTCTCGGCACGTTCCTGCTGGTGCTGGCGCCCCTGCTGGCGTGGTACGTCGAGCCGCGTGCCGCCGTGAATCCGATCGACATCGACACCACCGCCGTCTACACCGGCAAGGGCAGCTATTTCGACACCGGGCAGGTCAGGACCGTGGCCGACCGGCGGATCACGATCACCCAGGTGGTGCGCGGGGACGTCGAGGACAGCGAGCGCAGCGGGCGGGCGGTGTGGGACGTGACGACGACCGTCGACACGGACCAGACCCTGCCGGCCGCCGATCCTCACGACGCGCTGGAGTTCTTCCTGAACCGCTGGGTCACCGACCGCTCCACCAACAAGCCCGTGCACTGCTGCAAGGAGAACCCCTACTTCGAGGGCGAGGCCTATCTGAAGTTCCCCTTCGACCTGCGCAAACACTCCTACCAGTGGTGGGACAACTCCCTCGGCTCCACGGTGACCCTGCACTACGCGGGCACCAAGAAGGTGCAGGGCTACCGCGGTTACCGGTTCACCGGGACGGTGGCCCCCACGAAGATCGGCACCCGGCTGGTGCCCGGCAGCATCGTCGGCCTGCCGAAACGTCCTCAGGTGCAGGCCGAGGAGTGGTACGCCAACCACGGCATCGAGCTGATCGCCGACCGGCGCACCGGCCGGGTGATCTACGCCCAGGTCGGGCCGCGGCGGACGCTGCGCGCCCCGGGGTCGAAGAAGGACGCGGTGGTGCTGCTGGACAGCCGGAAGATCGGGTTCACCACCGGGACGCAGAAGGAACAGGTGAGCCTGGCGAAGAAGGAGAGCGGCCAACTGCGCATGGTGGGGCAAACCCTGCCGGTCGGTGCGGGTGTGGCCGGATTCGTCCTCGCGACAGCAGGGACTGTTTTGGTGGTACGAGGGCGGAAACGTCCTGAAACGGACTCCATATCCCGGCCGCCGCTCACGATGTGACGTGACGTCAGCTCTAATAAGCCCCGAAATTGTCATCCCGGTGAGTAGCCGTGGGGGAACGGCTGGGCGAAAACTGTCCACCCCACCCCGAGCACAGTCCATCCACAGAATCGCCCCCCACCGTGAGTTCCGCACCCTGAGACGAGTTGGAGCACCCATGCCCCAGCACGTGCCGTCCTCGATGCGCGCCGCGTTCCCCCAGGGCACGCGGCACCTCCCGGCGCTCCCCCCACATCCGCGCCGGATCGTCTTCCTCGCCCACCGGGACCTCGGCAACCCCTCCGCCGGCGGCTCCGAACTGCTCGTCGACCGGCTCGCGGACGGACTGACCCGTCTCGGCCACCAGGTCACCCTCCTGTGCGGCGGCCCCGCCGCATTCCGGGACTACCGGGTCGTGTCCGCGGGCGGCACCTACGCCCACTACCTGCGCGCCCGCTCGGCCTTCGCCCGCCAGGTCGGCGACTGCGACCTGCTCGTCGAGGTGTGCAACGGCATGCCCTACTTCGCGCCCCTGTGGCACAGCGGCCCCACCCTGTGCCTGGTCAACCACGTCCACACCGACCTGTGGCGGATGCGGCTGAGCGGACCGCTGGCGCCCGCCGCGCGGATCGGCCGAAGACTGGAGCACTGGGCACTGACCGGTGCGCAGCAGCGCAGTCTGATGGTCGCCGTCTCCCCGTCGACCGCGCACGCCCTGCGCGCGATCGGGGTGCAACGGGACCGCATCCGGATCGTCCACAACGGCGTGGAGGAGCCCGGTCCGCGGGCCGACCGCTCTGCCGAACCGCTGTTCGTGGCGGTGGGACGGCTGGTCGAGTACAAGCGGATCGATCTGCTGCTCAGACTCTGGGAGCGGGTGCGGCCGGTCACCGGCGGCCGGCTGCTGATCGTCGGCGACGGTCCGGAGCGCGAACGGCTGGAGCGGCTCGGCGGGCCCGGCGTGGAGTTCACCGGGCATGTCTCGGAGGCCGAGAAACACCGGCTGCTGTGCGCGGCCTGGCTGCTGGTGCACCCCTCGGCCGTCGAGGGCTGGGGCCTGGTGGTGACCGAGGCGGCGGCACGCGAGACACCGGCGGTCGCCTTCGACGTACCCGGCCTCAGGGACTCCGTGGTGGACGGCGAGACCGGAGTGCTGGCCCGCGGCGAGTCGTCGTTCGCGGCGGCCTGGTGCACGCTTGCGCTGTCCGCGCATCGGCGGGAGGCGATGGGCAAGGCGGCCCGCGATCGCGCCGCCGGCTACCGCTGGGAACGGACCGTGAGACAGTTCCTTGCGGTTGGCGCGGAGGCGGTGCGGGGCTGGGAACGATGACGCCTTTGCGCCGTGTCGGTGAGGCCGTCGCGCGACTGCGGATCCGTCGTGGCTGGTCGCTCCCCCAAGCTCTCAGCTTCGTTCGAGCAGGGAGGCACCCCCATCGCGGCGAAGCCGCACATGTCACAGCCCCGCGCCCCTATCGGGGCGCTGCAGGGCGCCGGAGTTCGAAGGATCCCTCCCTGCGGCGTTCCCTCGCCCTCCTTCGTGCCTTCCTGCACGAGCAGGACGACCCGCAGTCGTGCTACTCCCTGCTCGCCCGGGACGCCGCCGACCAGGTCGAGGCCTACGACGGGCCGGTGGCCGGGCGGATCGTCGTGGACGTCGGCGGGGGCGGCGGGTACTTCACCGAGGAGTTCCGGCGCCGGGGCGCCCAGGCCCATCTGTTCGAGCCGGACGTGACCGAGCTGGGCGAGCGGCCGCCCGCCGGGACGGTGATCGCCGACGGCTATCTGCTGCCGCTGTCCGACGGGGTCGCCGACGTGACGTTCTCGTCCAACGTCCTCGAACACGTGGCGGATCCGCAGACGTTCCTCAGCGAACTGGCGCGGGTCACCCGGCCCGGCGGGCTGATCTATGTGTCCTTCACCAACTGGCTCTCCCCGTGGGGCGGTCACGAGTGGGCGCCCTGGCACTATCTCGGCGCCGAACGGGCCCGCGCCCGCTACCGCCGCCGTACCGGACGGCCGGCCAAGCACACCCTGGGCGAGAACCTGTTCGCCGTGCACATCGGAGCCACCCTGCGGCAGGTGCGCGCCCGCGACGACGTCACGGTCGTCTCGGCGCGCTCCCGCTACTGGCCGTTCCTCGCGGAAACCGTCGTGAAGGCGCCCGGCATCCGCGAGCTGGCCACCTGGAACCTCCTCCTCATCCTCCGGCGGTGTCCCCCATGACAACCACGGTCCAGGCTCCTCCCCCGGCAGCCGTCCCCACCACCGCGGCCACCTCGGGCCCGCCGGAGGGCCCGCGGTCGCGGCGCTGGCTGCTGGGGTTCTGGGCCGTGGTGTTGGTGCTGCTTCTCGCGGTGCACCCGGGGCGGCAGACCTTCGACACCAAACTGGGCGTCACCGTCGACCCGGGCCGGTTCCTCTCTGACCTCGGGCAGTTGTGGCACGACCAGGGATCCTTCGGCGGGATCCAGGACCAGTACGCCGGCTATCTGTGGCCGATGCTGCCCTTCTACTGGCTGTGCCACGCCGTGTCCCTGCCGGTGTGGCTCGCGGAGCGGCTGTGGCTGTCGCTGATCGTGTCGGTGGCGTTCTGGGGTGCGCTGCGGCTGGCCGAGCGGCTGCGGGTCGGAACCCCCGCGTCCCGGCTGCTCGGGGCGCTGGCCTATGCGCTGTGGCCGGTGTTCACCGTGGTCGTCGGCTCCACCTCGGCGGCCGCGCTGCCCGGCGCCTTCCTGCCCTGGGTGCTGCTGCCGCTGGCCGACGAGCGGTACACCGCCCGGGTCGCGGCCCTGCGCTCGGCACTGGTCGTGCCGTTCATGGGCGGCGTCAACGCGGCCGCGACCCTGGCCTGTCTGCTGCCGGCCGGGCTGTATCTGCTCTCCCGCCCGCCCGGACCACGGCAGCGCAAGCTGATCTCCTGGTGGGTGCCCGGAGTGCTCGTGGCGACGGCATGGTGGTGGATCCCGCTGCTGCTGCTCGGCGTCTACGGGGAGAACTTCCTTCCCTATGTGGAGACTTCGCAGACGACGACGGCGACCATGTCGGCCACGGAGGCGCTGCGCGGCGGCGGGAACTGGGTCGCCTATCTGCATCTCGGCGAGGCCTGGCTGCCCGCGGGCTGGGCCGTGGCCTCCGCGGTCGTCGTGATCGTCTGCTCGGCGCTCGCCGCCGGCCTCGGGCTGGCCGGGCTGGCCCGGCGCGACCTGCCGGAGCGGCGCTGGCTGGTGCTGACGGTGCTCAGCACCGCGCTGATCACGCTCGCCGGGTACGGCGGCGCGTTCGGGGCGCCCTTCCACGGGGTCGTACAGGACTGGCTGAACGGATGGCTGGTGCCGTTCCGCAACATCTACAAGTTCCAGGCGGGCATGGCGCTGGCGCTCGTGCTCGGGCTGGCCCATCTGGTGGGCGTGGCCGCCGAGCCGCGCGGGGCCCGCCCGGTGCGCGGCCGCCGCTTCGCCCCGCTGGTCGCGGCGGTACTGGTGCTGCCGGGGCTGCTGTGGCCGTACCTCAACGGATCGATCCTGAACCCCGGTTCGTTCCAGCAACTGCCCAAGTACTGGCAGACCACGGCCGACTGGCTGAAGAAGTACTCCCCCGACTCCCGCGCCCTGGTCGTCCCGGCCACCGCGCACGGCCTCTACACCTGGGGCTCCCCCATCGACCACCCCCTGGACGTGCTGGCCGACAGCCGCTGGGCGCAGCGGGACTTCGTGCCCTTCGGCACCCCGGGCAACCGGCGGGCGATGGACGCGGTCGAGCAGGCACTGCTGAGCGGCGGCGAAGTCCCGGGCCTGGCCGACTACTTGAGCCGCGCCGGGATCTACTACGTGGTCGTCCGCAACGACCTGGACCCCGACCAGATCGGCTACGTCCCGACCACGACCGTCAAGCGCACCCTGGAGCAGTCCGGCTACCGGCGGGTGACCGGCTACGGGCCGGTGATGACCGGCGGCCGGATCGCCCACGGCACCCCGCTCCAGGTGGAGGGGCTGTACCCGAGGCAGCGGGCGGTGGAGATCTACGAGCCGGTGGACCAGGACGTGCCGCGGCCCGGCCAGGCCCGGCTGCTGTCGGCCGCGGACACGGCCGTCGTCTCCGGCGGTCCCGAGGCGCTGCTGCCGCTCGCCGCCCGGCTGCGCGACCGGGCCACCGTGCTCACCGGCGACAACCACCCGGGGGTCGGCTCCCCCGGCCTCCAGCTGGTCGGCGACGGACTGCGCCGGGCGGACACCCGGTTCGGGCTGGTCGACGCCAACACCTCGTACACGTACACCCGCGACGAGCGCAACGCGCCGGACGCCGTGCAGGACGCGGGTGACAAGCCGCGCCAGATCCTGCCCACCGACGGCATCGGCCACCAGACCGTGGCCCAGCTCCGCGGCGCCAGCACGGTGACGGCGTCGTCGTACGGCAACTGGCTCTTCCACCTCCCGCAGTACGACCCGGTGAACGCCTTCGACGGCGACCCGGCCACCGCGTGGGCGGAGGGCGCGCCCGGCTCGGCGAAGGGGCAGTGGCTGCGCATCGGCTTCGACGGGTCGTACGACATGCCGTCGTCCGTGAAGGTGACGCCGTTGCCGCAGCAGAGCGTGCGGGCGGCCGCGACCCGGGTGCGGGTGACGACGCAGAAGGGCTCGGTGACCAGCTTCCTGCGGCCCGACGGCATGACGCAGACCGTCAAGGCCCCGGCCGGCGCGACGCGTTGGATGAAGCTGACGATCGTCGACTCGGTGGCCCGGCGCTCCGGCCTGACCGGCGCGGGCTTCGCCGAGATCGCCCTGCCCCACGTCCAGGTGACCCGGATGCTGCGGCTGCCCACCGACGCCGACGGCTCCGACGCGGCGGCCGAGGTCGTCTCCCTGCACCGCGCGGCCGATCCGACCGGGCTGTCGGCGACCGGCACCGAGGCGGGGCTGCACCGCGCCTTCGCCACGGGGACGGCGGGGTCGTACCAGGTGGCGGCGAGTGCGGTGCCGGTGCCGGGCGAGGCGCTCGACAAGCTGCTGTACCGGGTCGCGCCGGACCAGAAGAACCGGATCACGGCGACCGCGGACTCCACCGCGGCCCTGGGCGCGGGCCTGTCCGCGCGCAATCTCACCGACGGCGACCTGACGACGGCGTGGATCGCGGGCGACCGTCCCACGATCCATCTGAGCTGGAAGGGCAAACAGCCCGTGGGCGAGATCGTGCTCGCCCCCGCGGGCGGCCTGTCGACCCGCCCGACCGAGGTGGACATCAGCTCCCCGGACGGTGCGACGACCGCGGGCGTCGACGAGAACGGCATGGTCCGCTTCGACCCGATCACCACGGACCGGCTCGACATCACGATCACGAAGACGGCGCCGCTGACCCTGCACAACCCCGTCGCCGACGAGGACCTGCAACTCCCCGTCGGTCTCACCGAGGCGTACCTCCCGGCGCTCGACGGCTACCGCACCCGGCAGCCGGCCCCCACCCGGACGTTCTCCCTGCCGTGCGGGCAGGGCCCGGTGCTGGCGGTGGACGGCGAGCTGTACCCGACGAGCGTGAAGGGGACCGTACGGGACCTGGTGGAGCGCCGGCGGGTGGAGGTGACGCCCTGCCAGGAAGGCACCACGGACGCGGCGCTGGAGCTGACCGCGGGCAGCCACCGGGTCGAGGCGGGGGACACCGGTCCCCTGGTCCTGACGGACGTGACGCTGACCCGCGGGGCGCTGAACGAGGCCGTCGGTCCGGGGCGTGAGCTGCGGATACGGGACTGGCTGGGCGACCGCCGCGAGGTGACGGTCGGCTCGGGGGCGGCCACCTACCTGACGACGTACGAGAACTACAACGACGGCTGGCGGGCCACCCTGAACGGCAAGGAGCTGACCCCCGTCCGGCTCGACGGCTGGCAGCAGGGCTGGCGTGTCCCGGCCGGGGCGGGCGGCACGGTCAAGCTGTCGTACACACCGGCGACGACCTACGAGGCCGGTCTGATCGGCGGCGCGGTGGGGCTCGCGGCCCTGCTGGGCCTGGTGGTGTGGCGGCGCCGCGCACCCAACCCGAATGAGCCGCAGCCGGTGCCTCCGGCGCCCGGCGTATGGCTGGGCACGGTGGCGCTGACGCTGGTCGCCGTGGTGATCGCGGGCTGGTTCGCCCTGCTGGTGCCGCCCCTGGCGCTGCTCGCCCACCGACGGCACGCACTGCTGGTGCCCCTCGCCCTCGTGGCGCTCGCCGGGGCCGGGATCGCGGCGGCGACCGGCGCCGGGGAACCGGTGGCCGCCGGGCACGGCGCCTTCGGCCACCCGGCCCAACTGCTCGCGCTGATCGGACTGTTCGCGGGGCTGGTGAGCGTCCGGGAGATCCCGCCCGGGGAGGAGGGCGGCACACCCCCGGACGCGGAGGCACCGACCGCGCCGCTGCCGCATCGGATACGCGGATCCAGTCCCCTGGGCACGCAGCCGCCGGGGCCCGCCCCCGCGACACCGGAGGAGAAGTCGCCGCCCCCGGAGGGGAAGTCCCCGCCGAGCGCCGCCGGGCCGACCGTCTCCGCCCGTGGCCCCGGACAGCCCGACGGAGGTGCCCCCGCATGACCGCGCTCCAGCACCGGCCGGACGGTCCGGCGCGGCCCCCGTCCCGAATCCCGTTCCCGGTCGTCGACGAGGTCGCCCGGCACTGCCTTCAGGACGCGGAACCGGAGACCGTGCACATCGAGGTCCAGCTGCCCGGCCGGCTGGATCCCGCGCGGCTGCGCAAGGCCTTCGGGGAGGCGCTGCGCCGGCATCCGCGCAGCCTGATGCGGGAGGCTCCCCGGCCCTGGTACCGGGCCCGGTACGAGTGGGAACTGACGGCGGAACCGGACGTGGAGGTGACCCGTTTCCCGCCGCCGGGCCCGGACGCCCGAGGGCACGCACGGCAGCGCGCCCTGGACTGCGCTCCCCCGCTCTCCGCCGCCCCGCCGATCCGTCTGGAGGCCGTGCCCGAGGGCGCGGGCACCGTGCTGATCCTCACCGTCAACCACGCCGCCCTGGACGGCCCGGCCTGCCTGCGCGTCGTGGCCACGGCGGCGGAGCTGTACGGCGGCCGGGACAACTCCCCCGCCGCGCCCCCCGTCCGCACGCCGGACGCCGAGCGGGAGTCCGTGGCCGTACCGTCCAACTGGACCCCGCCCGCCCGTGTGGCCCCCGGCAGCCCCGGCCCCTCCCCCTCCCCGGGCAACGGCGTGATCGTCACCGAACTGCCCCTCCCGCACCGCCCGGGGGGCTCCCCGTACACGGTGAACGACCAGCTCATGGTCACCACCGCGCTGCTGATCGCCCACTGGAACCGGGACCACGGTGCCCGACCCCGCCCGATCCGCATCACCATGCCCGTCGACGACCGTCCCAGGGACGCGGGCATGCCCATCGGAAACGGCACCCGGCTCGTCGAAGTCCCCTTCGCGCCCGAGGAGCTGGACGCGACGGACATGGCCGGGCTGCTGCGCCGCACGGCCGTCCGCACCCGGTTCCTCAAGTCCCTGCCCCGGCCCCAACTCGGCCACGGCGCCGCCCTGCTGACCGCCCCCTGGGCCCCGGTGGCCGTGCGCGCCGCGCTCACCCGGGGGCTGCGCAGGGCCGTCGCGCCCTGGACGTCGACCACCCTGCTCAGCAACATCGGCCGCATCCCCTACCCACTGGACTTCGGCGAGGAGGCGGGCCGCGCGGACGCCGTCTGGTTCTCCGCACCGGCGCGCATGCCGCGCGGCCTCACCTTCACCACCGCGTCCACCGCGGGCCGCCTCCATCTCTCCGTGCGCTGGTCCCGCTCCCTGCTCGGCCCCGCCGACGGGGCCCAACTGCGCGATCTGTTCGAGCACTATCTGCACAGCACGGAGGTGACCGCCCCGTGACGACCACCGCCACCTTGCCCGGGGAGCTCCGCGACTTCTACGAGGACCCGGCCGTGCCGGTCGCCTCCGGCGCCGCGCGCAGCATCCGCCAGGCCCGGCTGCTGGCCGCCGCCCTCGGACCGGCCGGCGCGGGGGCGCGCACGGTCCTCGACATCGGCTGCGGCGACGGCACCGCGGCCGCCACCGCCGCACCGTTCCTCGCCGGTCACCGCATCGTCGGCGTCGACTGGTCCCAGGACGCCCTGCGCCGCGCCCACGCCCGGCTGCCGTATGCCGTCCGGGGCGAACTCACCGGTGGCGGGCTGCCGTTGCGGACCGGCTGCGCCGATGCCGTGCTGTTCAGCGAGGTGATCGAGCACCTCGTCGACCCCGACGCGGCCCTGGACGAGATCCGCCGCGTGCTGCGCCCGGGAGGCCACCTCATGCTCTCCACGCCGAACCTGGCCGCCTGGTACAACCGCGCCCTGCTGCTGGCCGGCGTACAGCCCGTGTTCTCCGAGGTCAGCCTGCGCGCGATCCACGGCCGCCCCGGCAAGGAGGTCGTCGGACACCTGCGGCTGTACACGGCCCGCGCGCTGCGGGAGTTCGTGACCGCGGCCGGCTTCGAGGTCGTCCGCGTGCACGGCGCGCCCTTCCACGGCGTACCGCGTCCGCTGCGTCCGCTGGACCGGCTGGCCTGTGCCAGACCCTCGCTCGCCTCGATCCTGCTGCTGCATGCGCGACGGACGTAGGGGCGGCCATGTGGTGGGGAGTGGTCGCGGCCCTGCTGGCGAACGTCCTGTACAGCACCGGGTTCGTGCTGGAGAAACGGGCCCTGTCCGCGCTGCCCGAAGTGACCGTGCGCAGGCCCGCCCGGCTGCTGCGGCTGGTGCTCGGCAGCCCGCTGTGGATCGGCGGGTCGCTGGCGCTGGCGGCCGGGTTCGGCGCGCAGCTCGTCGTCTACCGCACGCTGCCGATCGCCGCGGCGCAGGGCATCTTCGTGTCCGGGCTGGTGCTGCTCGTGCTGCTGTCGGCACGGCTGCTGGGCGAGGAGACCAGCGGCCGGGAGCGGTATGCGCTCGGCGCGATCCTGGCCGCGCTGCTCATGGTCGTACTGTCCCTGCGGGAGGGCGCGGACAAGGTCAGCCGGACCGCTCCGTACCCGCTGGTGCTGCTGGTGTGCGTGCCCTCGCTCGCCGCGGGCGTATGGCTGTACCGGGCCACCGAGCGCCGCGCCCGCCACCGGCACCGGCTGCCCACGACAGGGGTGGAGTACGGGGTCGCGGTGGGCCTGCTGTACGGGGTCAGCTCGCTCGCCATCAAGGGCGTGTCGGGCTATGTGACCAGCGGCCCGGCCGGACTGCTGCGCTCCCCCTACCCGTACCTCCTCCTCTTCACGGGAGCGTTCGGCCTCGTCATGTCCCAGGCGGCGCTGCAACGCTGCCGGGCCTCCCTGATCGTTCCGGTGTGCACGACGGTGACCTGCCTGTTCACCGCGGTGCTCGGCACGCTGTCCTTCGGCGAGGCGCTGCCGCACGACCCGCTGCGGCTCGCCCTGCGGCTGGCGGGCACGGCGCTCGCGGTCACCGTGCTGCTGGCCATGCCGAAGCACGACCGAGCCCCCGAACCCTCCCTCGGCGCCAAGGAGTTGACACCCCCATGAAACCCGACGACCCGCTGCTGAGGATCCTGGCGTGCCCGCTGGACAAGGGGCCGCTGCACCTGCTGCCCGAGGAGGCCCTGTACAACCCGCGGCTGCGCCGCCGCTATCCGATCGTGGACGGCATCCCGCAACTGCTGCCGTCGTCCGGGGAGCAGGTGTCGGACGACGAGCACGAGGAGCTGCTGAGGCGGATGACACCGTGAGCGGACCGACCCTGGCCGCCCGGCTGGCCCCCTGCCTCCCCACCAGGCTCGTCGCCGCCACCGCCCGCGCGCTCTACCCGCGCTTCGAACCCGAGCTGGCGCGCCTCGGCGAACTCTGCCCGGCCGGCTGCGGCACGGCGGTGGACGTGGGCGGCTGGTACGGCCCGTGGACCCGCCGTCTGTCGACGCGCGCACGTCAGGTGGTCACCGTCGAACCAGTCCCCCATCTGGCCCGGCTGCTGGCCTCGGCGGCGTTCCCGGCGAACGTACGGGTGATCCAGGCCGCCGCCGCGGACCGCCCCGGCGTCGCCCGGCTCTGGCTGCCGCCGGACGACGCGGGCGACCGGGGCGTGTCGTCCCTGGTGCGCCGGGACATCCACGGCCGGGCCCTGGAGGTGCCCTGTGTGACGCTGGACGACCTGGGGCTGCGGGACGTCGGCTTCATCAAGATCGACGTGGACGGCAGCGAGCTGGCGGTGCTGCGCGGCGCCACGGCGCTGCTCGCGCGCGACCGCCCGGCGCTGTTCGTGGAGCTGGAATCACGGATCCAGCCGATCGGGCCGGTGCTGACGTATCTGCGGCTGCTGGGCTACGAGGGCTGGGTGCTGCCGGGGACGAGCTGGATCCCGCTGGCCTCCTTCCCGCTGGAGGCCCACCAGGCCGGGACCGCGCACGTCGTCTCGCGGGGCCTGCTGCGCCGCGTCCTGCCCTTCCGCGCCGTCAGGGGTCCGCGCTACGTCAACTCGGTGCTGTTCCTCCCGGACGGCCGCCGCCCGGGTACGACCGCGATGGGCGACGATGGTCCCCATGCCGCCCTCCGGAAAGCGCCCCGCTAGCCCCTTCACCGCGCTCGACTTCCAGTTGGTGCTGCTGCGCCGCATGTCCGATCACAACCCCGGTCTGGTCGAGGACGCCCGCCATGAGCTGGGGGTCTCGATCGCGGACATGCGGGAGGCCAACAAGCGTTGGCAGGCGATGGTCCGCTCCCCGCGCGCCCGCACGTCCGCCGCGCGCTACCGCTCGGTTCTCGGCCCGCCCGAGTACGAGACCAAGCGCACCGTCGGCGACCTGGAGTGCCGGGCCTGGCAGTGGCCGCTCCCGCTCTGGCCCGCGCTGCGCTTCGAAGCGCTGGTCGGTCCCGACGGCGCGGTCTGGAACGAATGGCTGGTCCGCGCCCCCGGCGCCCCCGCCCCGGACCTGCGCACCCTCGAAGACCTCACCCCCTGGTGCTGCACGGTCGACGAGGTGGCCCGTGCCTTCGCCCCCGCCCGCCCCCTGGAGGGCACGGCGCCGACCCGCTGGGGCCTGGCGTTCACGGCGCCCGACGCGCAGGGCGTACGGCGGGAGGTGGCCGCCGAGTTCACGTGGGGGCTGCTGCAGCGGACGGCGGTCAGCGAGTAGCGGCCGCCGCGAGGATCCCGGCGGCAACCTCGTCCACCGAGCCGGGGTGCAGGAAGAGGAACAGGTTCGGCTCGACGAGCTCCAGCTCCATGACCCAGGGTTCCCCGTCCTCCCCGTCGACGAGGTCCACGCGCGCGTACAGCAGCTCGGGGGCGTCCGGTACGGCGGCCAGGGCGCGCTCGGCGACGGCGAGTTCGGCCGGGATCGGGGTCCAGGGCTCCAGGTCGGGATGGGCCACCTTGTCCGCGTCGTAGGCCGCGCCTGGTGACAGGACGGCGCGCTTGCGGCTGGCGTGCAGCAGACGGCCGCCGAAGAACTGCAGGGCGCGCTCGCCGCTGACGTCTATGCCCTCGACGTACGGCTGCACCATCGCGGTGAGCCCTTCGTCATGCATCCGCGCCAGATGCCCCACGGCCCGGTCCCGCTCGCCCGGGGTGTAGCGCGCGGCGAACCGGGCGCCCGCGCCGAAGGTGGGCTTGACCACGAACTCGCGGTCGTCCGGCAGGTCGGGGGCGTCACCGGGGGCGAGGTAGCTGGTCGGCACGACGGGCACACCGGCCGCCGCGAGGTCGCCGAGGTACCGCTTGTCCGTGTTCCAGCGCACGACGGGCGCCGGATTGGCAAGGCGCGTCACCTTCCCGACCCGCTCCGCCCACGCCACGAACTCACGCGCGCGCCAGCTGTAGTCCCAGGTCGACCGGATGACGACGAGATCGAACCCGCCCCAGTCGACGCCGGGATCGTCCCAGTGCACGGCGACGGCCTCGGCTCCGACCCCGGCATCCGTGAGGGCCGCCACCAGCAGGGGCAGGTCACGGTCGTGGTGGGGCTCGTCGCCCGGGTCGTAGGTGGCGAGTGCGATACGGGGCATGCGCCGCAGGCTAACAACGGCTGCCGCAACCGATCCAACGGGTTTGACCTTCACCTTTGGTCAGGCCCCAGCATCGGTGGCGGAACGACGAGCGGACGTACGGGGGGTGGCGGCGCATGGAGCTGCTGACGATCGGGGCCTTCTCGAAGGCGTGCCGGCTGTCGCCGAAGGCGCTCAGGCTGTACGACGAGCTGGAGCTGCTGCGGCCCACGCGGGTCGACCCGGACACCGGGTACCGCTACTACGCGGTGGAGCAGCTGGAGCGGGCGCGGCTGGTGGCGTGGCTGCGGCGGCTGGGGATGCCGCTGGCCTCGATCCGGCAGGTGTGCGCGCTGCCGCCCGCGGCGGCCGCCCGGGAGATCCGTGCCTACTGGGCGCGGATCGAGCGGGAGACGGCCGTGCGCCGCGATCTGGCCGAGTTCCTCGTCGACCACCTGACCGCAGAGCCGAGGAAGGACACCGCGATGCTGGAACTGCGCTATTGCGCCCACTCCGACACCGGGCGCGTACGGCCCACCAACCAGGACACCGCCTACGCGGGCACACGGCTGCTCGCCGTGGCCGACGGGTGCGGTCCCGCCGGAGCGCTCGCCAGCAGCGCCGCCGTGGAGGCGCTGAAGTTCCTGGAGAACGAGGAGCTGCCCGCGGGCAGCGTGCTGAACCTGCTGGAGGAGGCCGTACGAGGCGCGACCGAGGCGGTCCGGGACGTGGCCGGCGGCAGCGACACCGTCGGCACCACACTGACCGCGCTGCTGTGGACGGGGTCCCGGCTGGCCCTGGTCCACATCGGCGACTCCCGCGCGTATCTACTCCGCGACGGCGGCCTGTTCCGGATCACCCACGACCACACGGTCGTCCAGTCGATGATCGACGAGGGCCGACTCACCCCGGAGGAGGCCACCACCCATCCACATCCCGCCCTGCTCCTCAAGGCACTCTCGGGCGGCACCCCCGCGATCCCGGACCTGAAACTGCACGACGCCCTACCCGGCGACCGATACCTCCTCTGCTCCGACGGCCTGTCCGGCGTAGTACCCGACGCCCGGATCACCCACCTCCTGTCCACCGCCCCGACCCCGGACACCGCGGTACACACCCTGATCACCGAAGCAAACACGGCCGGCGGCCCGGACAACGTGAGCTGCGTGGTGGCGGACGTGGTGGAGACAACGGCCTGACACAGGCGGAGGCCGGCCTTTTCGCCACAGGCCCAGCCACCCGCCCCAAGGGGCGCGGGGAACTGCGCGACCAGCCACACACAACCGATGGACCGCGTCGAACCCGCCCCCTACGGCGCCACCGCTTCGTTTCCGAAGTCGTGGAGGCGGCAGCCGGGCGTCGGGCAGGATCGGGGCCATGGCGCTCTCGGGGACCGACGCGTACACCGCTGTGGACGACCTGCCTCCGCTCGTCCGGCGCGCGGTGACCGCCGCCCGCGACCACGGCTTCCCGTACTCCTGCCGCCCCGAGCAAGGTCGTCTGCTGTACGCCCTGGCGGGCGGCGCACGGGCCCGGATCGGCGAGACGGGCACGGGGCTCGGGGTGGGGCTGGCGTGGCTGGCCGCCGGCGCGGGCGCGGACGTGCGGCTGTACAGCATCGAGCGCGAGCCGGAGCGGGCGCGGGCCGCGGCCGGGATCTTCGCCGGCCGGCCGGGGGTCGAGGTACTGACCGGCAACTGGCGGCGGATCGAGGAGCACGCGCCGTACGACCTGCTCGTGCTCGACGGGGGCGGGCAGGGAAAGGCGCCCGGGGACACCCCCGCCGACGTGGCGCGGCTGCTCGTGCCCGGCGGCACGGTCGTCGTGGACGACTTCACGCCCGCCACCACCTGGCCGCCGCTCCACGACGGTCTCCCCGACCGGGCCCGGCTGCACTGGCTGGAGCACCCGGCGCTGTGCTCGGCGGAGCTGCGACTCGCTTCGGATCTGAGCGCGGTCGTGGGGACGCGTTGCCTGGTGTAGGAAGGGTGCTGTCGTTCCCTGCAGCGTCCCGACAGGCAAGGAGTGCTCCGCGTGTCCTCCCTCTTTCCGGCCCTGGTGGGCGGTTCTGGCGAGCGAGTCGCCCTGCGGTTCGGCGATCGGTCGCTGACGTACGCGCAACTGGGCGCCGCCGCGGGGGCCCTGGCCGCCCGGATTCATGGCGTGGGCCGGGTGGCCGTGTGGGCGACCCCGGAGCTGGAGACGGCCGTCGGGGTGGTGGGCGTGCTGCTCGCCGGGGCGGCAGCGGTGCCGCTCAACCCGAAGTCGGGGGAGAAGGAACTCGCGCACATCCTCTCCGACAGCGCGCCGTCGCTGGTGCTGGCGGCGCCGGGTGCCGAACTCCCCGCCGCCCTCGGTGACCTGGAGCGTGTCGACGTCGACGCGTACGGCACCGGCACCGTCCCCGATGACCGTACGTCCGAGAGCGACCCCGCACTGATCGTCTACACCTCCGGCACCACCGGCCCGCCCAAGGGCGCCGTCATCCCCCGCCGGGCGCTCGCCACGACCCTGGACGCGCTCGCCGACGCCTGGCAGTGGACCGGCGACGACGTCCTGGTGCACGGGCTGCCGCTGTTCCATGTGCATGGGCTGGTGCTCGGCGTGCTCGGCCCGCTCCGGCGCGGCGGATCCGTGCGGCACCTCGGGCGCTTCAGCACCGAGGGGGTGACCCGGGAGCTGAACGACGGCGCCACCATGCTGTTCGGGGTGCCGACGATGTACCACCGCATCGCCGAGGCCCTGCCCGGTGACCCGGAGCTGGCCAAGGCGCTCGGCCGGGCCCGGCTGCTCGTCTCCGGCTCGGCCGCGCTGCCCGTGCACGACCACGAGCGGATCACGGCGGCGACCGGGCAGCGGGTGATCGAGCGGTACGGCATGACGGAGACGCTCATGAACACCAGCGTGCGGGCCGACGGCGAGCCGCGCGCGGGCACGGTCGGGGTGCCGCTGCCGGGCGTGGAGTTGCGGCTGGTGGAGGAGGACGGGACGCCGGTCGCGGCGTACGACGGGGAGACCGTCGGCGAGATCCAGGTGCGCGGCCCGAACCTGTTCACCGAGTACCTCAACCGGCCCGACGCGACCGCCGCCGCCTTCACCGGGGACGGCTGGTTCCGGACGGGGGACATGGCGGTGCGCGAGCCGGACGGCTATGTGCGCATCGTCGGACGCAAGGCCACCGACCTGATCAAGAGCGGCGGTTACAAGATCGGGGCCGGGGAGATCGAGAACGCCCTCCTGGAGCATCCGGGGGTGCGGGAGGCGGCCGTCACCGGGGAGCCGGACGCGGATCTGGGCGAGCGGATCGTGGCGTGGATCGTCCCGGCGGATCCCCAGTCCCCGCCGTCGGACCAGGAGTTGGCCGACCATGTGGCCCGCCGCCTGGCGCCGCACAAGCGCCCGCGTGTCGTCCGGCACCTGGACGTCCTCCCCCGCAACGACATGGGGAAGATCATGAAGCGGGAGCTGCGCGATGCCTGAGCGGCTGTCGGCGCGCGACGTCCTCGCGCTGGTCTGCGACGCCTCCACCTTCACCGAACTCCCCTACCGGGAAGGGAGGTCCGCGCCGGACGGGCCGATCTCCTGGCAGGGGTACGACGCCTCGCGCGCCCGCGCCTCCCGCCGCACCGGCGAGGAGGAGTCCGTCGTGTGCGGCACCGCGCGCGTCGAGGGCACGCCCGCCGTGCTGATCGCCTTCGAGTTCGGCTTCCTCGGCGGCTCCCTGGGCCGGCGCACCGGCGACCGACTGGAGGCGGCGTACACCCACGCCCGCGCCCACCGCCTCCCGGTCGTCCCGCTGGTCGCCACCGGCGGCAGCCGGATGCAGGAGGGCATGCTCGCGCTGACCCAACTCCAGCGTGTGGCCCGCCAGTCGGCGCTCACCCGGGAGGCGGGCCTGCCCCAGATCGCCGTGCTGCGCGACCCTACGACGGGCGGCGGCTGGGCCACCCTGGGCGCCGGTGCCGACATCACCCTCGCCCTCCCCGGCGCCCAGGTCGGCTTCGCGGGCTCCCGGGTCCGCCCGCCGGACGCCGACCCCGCCGCCTACACGGCTCAGGCGCAGGTGGCGGCGGGTTCGGCGGACGCGGTGGTACGGCTGGAGGAACTGCGGGAGACGCTGGGGCTGTGGCTGCGGCTGCTGACCACACCGGCGGCCGAGGCCCCGCCCCCGTCCGCCCTCGGCTCCACGACCCTCCCGGCCACCGGCTGGGAAGCCGTCCTCCGCGCCCGCTCCCCCGAACGCCCGCGGGCGCAGGCCTACTTGGACGCGTACTTCACCCGCCGTGCCGCGCTCGTCGGCGATCGCTGCGGGGGCGCCGACCCGGACGGGATGCTGTGCGGCTTCGGCGAGCGGGACGGACGTACCGTCGCCTACGCCGCCCAGACGGGGACGAAGACCCGCCCCGCCGGATACCGCACCGCCGCCCGGCTGATCCGGCTCGCGGACCGGCTCGGGATACCGGTGCTGACCCTGGTGGACACGCCGGGCGCGGCGAACGACGCCGAGGCGGAGCGGGAGGGCGCGGGTGCGGCGATCGCGGACGTGTTCGGGGCCGTGGCCGCCGCCCGTACCCCGGTCACCACGCTCGTCATCGGCGAGGGCGGCTCGGGCGGCGCGCTGGCCCTGGCGGCGCCCGGCAACACCTGGGCCACACCGGACAGTTACTTCTCGGTCATCGCCCCGGAACTGGCGGCCGCCATCCTGAAGCGCCCCCCGGAGGAGACGGAGGCGACGGCCGACCAGCTCCGGATCCGGCCGCAGGACCTGGTGGAGCTGGGGGTCATCCGCGGCATCGTGGACCATCCCCAGCCTTGAGCCGGCCACCCACCCTGCCCTGGGCCATCCGGGCCTTGAGCTACCTCACTCCCACCGCCCGGATCACCTCCTGCGTCACTTTGCCGCCCCGGTCGTCGCTGGCCGAGGCGCGCAGGGACACATGCTCGGCGGCGCGCGGCACGGTCAGCGTCCCGTGCCAGCAGGCCGCCCCGCCGGTGAGCCGTACGGTCTGCCATGTCGTGCCGTCGTCGTACGACACTTCGAGCCGCCCGCCGCCGAGGGTCCCGGTGCCGGACGCGTTCGCCACGTACTGCGCGGACAGTCCGATCGGGACCCGGCTCCCGCCCCGTACGTCGCCCGCGAGGTCGGTGTCGACGTCGAAGGCGAGGTTGATGAGCGGGAGGTAGGTCCAGCGGTCCTGCGGGGTGGCGGCCGACCTGAAGGTCCACTCGGCGTGGCCCCGGGTGGCGAGGCCCCAGCGGTCCGCGTCCAGCGTGGTGTCGGTGACGGCCTTGTAGGTGTGCTCGTCGGCGGGCGCGTCCCACACGTACGCCCCGGAGCTTTGGCGCCGGTCGACCAGCGTGCCGTCCAGGTACACCTCCGTGTACTGGGTCATCCCGGTGTCGTCGCTCCACACGTCGCCGAACCCGGTGTGGTCGGGCCCCGAGTCGCCCCAGCCCGGGGTGTTGAGCTGGATCTGGTTCCCGGCGCGCTGCTGCCCCCAGCCGAGCCCGGTGCCCAGCCACGGGTGCCAGACCGGCCGGAACCAGTTGAGCGTGGGATGTGACCCGCCGGTGTAGCGCACCAGCCCGCTGCGTTCCTCCAGCGTGCCGTCGCCGACCGCCACGGACTCGTGCCACAGCTGGCCGCGGCCGGTGGAGACGTAGTCGGTGCGCTCGGCCGGGTAGTCGACGCGCTCCTGGAAGCCGAGTCCGATGGGGAAGGAGTCGGTGATCGAGTAGCGGAACTCGCCTCCGCTCACCGGCCGTACCGCATGGAACTTGACGTCCAGGGCGGCAAGTTGGCGCCCGGAGGGCCGGTAGGTGAGGTCCCGGTCCGGGACGGCACCCCGGTGGCCCTCGGAAAGGTCGTACATGTAGGGCGAGTTGCGCGTCCCGGTCATGTCCACCGTCCCGGCGGCCCGCAGCCGTGCCGCGTCGGCCGCGTTCACCGTGGCGATCTGGAGCGGGCGGTCGGCGTTGTCGTCCGTGCCCCACCAGGCCATGAGCCGTCCGGGCGCGTCGTCCGTCACGAACAGTGCCTCGGCGCCCGCGTCCTGCGCGGCCCGGGCGAGGGCGGCCGGGTCGGCGCCGTCGGCGAGGTGGGCGAGCACGGCCTTGCCCGCGACTTTGGTGAAGGGTCCGTCCCCGACGTCCACCAGCGGCAGTCGCCTGCGCCCCTCGATCAGCGTGCCACCGGGCTGGACGACCGCCTCGCCGATGCCCTCGACCTCCAGGAGCGGCTTGCCCAGCCGCCACACGGTCCGGTACTCGAAGCTGCCCCGGGTGACCTTCTCGGTGGGGGCGGCGAAGACGCTGTCGTAGGTCATCGGCACCATGACCGCGCCGAACAGATCGGCGCCGTTCGCCTTCCGGTCGTACTCCATGATCAGTTGCCGGGTCTCGGTGCGCCGCTTCACCGCGGCCTTCACCTCGCGCAACGTGCGTCCGTCCAGGGTGACTTCGCGGTCGCGGTCGAGGGTGGTCTCGGGTGCCGCGAGGAAGCCGAGGCCGAGCGAGTCCGCGCCGTGGCTGCCGCGCACGTCGAGGAAGGAGGCGAGGGTGTAGGTGCCCGGCCGGAGCCGCAGTTTCAGGGTGCCGGAGTCGCCGACGCGGGCGGGGAAGGGGTCGTCGCCCTCGGCGAGCCGCTGCACGGTGAGGTCGGCGGGGGCGGGCGTGCCGTCGCGGTCCTTGACGTGGACGGTGAGCGTGTACCGCTCCTCCTCCTTGACCAGCCCGAAGACGGTGTGGGCGACCGGCGTTCCGGCGACGGCAGCCACGATCTGCCCACTGGTGGTGCCGACCGGCGCCTTGGATCCGTCGCCGGTGACGGTCGTCGCCGCGGTGCCGTGCGCGGGGACGGTGAGGGTGGTGTCGGCGAGCGCGGCGACTCCGTCGGGGACGCCCTGCACGGAGAGCGACAACTCGACCTGCGCGTCGGATGAGTTGGCGTAGGTGACGGTCCTGGTGACCGGCTTGTTCGCGTCGTACGGCCAGCTGTAGAAGCCGAGGTCGGCGCTTCCGGTGGCGGTGACGTCCGCCTCGACCGCGTCCGGCACGCTGACCCGGCCCGCCCCCAGCACATAGGCGGACTCGTCGAGCCGCTTCGACGTCGACATCAGCGCGTCCTTGAGGCGGGCGCCGGTCCAGTCGGGGTGTTCCTCGGCGAGCAGGGCGGCCACCCCGGCGATGTGCGGGGTCGCCATCGACGTACCGCTCATGGAGGTGTAGTAGCCGCTGCCTGCGGCGAGTTGGGAGCGGGCGGCGAGGATGTCGACGCCGGGGGCGGAGATGTCGGGCTTCAGGGCGTTGTCGCCGTACCGGGGTCCGGCGCTGGTGAAGTAGGCGGCCCGGTCGTCCGCGTCCACGGCGCCGACGGTGAGGGCCGCGTCGGCGGCGCCGGGCGAGCCGATGGAGGAGGGGGCGCCGGTGTTCCCGGCGGCGACGACGAAGAGGGCGCCGGTCTCCCGGGAGAGGGTGTTCACCGCCTGGGCCATGGGATCGGTGCCGTCACTGGCCTCGGTGGAGCCGAGGCTCATCGAGACGATCCGGGCGTGTACGTCCCGCGCGGCCCACTCCATGCCGGCGATGATCTGGGACTCGCTGCCCGACCCCTGGTCGCTGAGCACCTTCCCGACCGCGAGCGTGGCCCCGGGCGCGACGCCCTTCTCCTTGCCGTCCGAGGCGGCGCCGCTGCCGCCGACGGTGGAGGTGACGTGCGTGCCGTGGCCGTTGCGGTCGGCGACCTCCTGCCCGTCGACGAAGCTCCTGGTGGCGCCGACCCGGCCCGCGAGGTCGGGATGGCTCGCGTCCACCCCGGTGTCGAGGACGGCGACGGTGACACCCTTGCCGGTCAGCCCGGCGTCCCAGGCGGCCGATGTGCCGATCTGTGCGTTGCTCTCGGCCATGTCGGCCTTGACGCGCCCGTCCAGCCAGACCTTGTCGAGGCCGCCGTGCCCGGTGAACGACCGCCAGAAGGTCCGCCCCTTGTCGGCGGCCAGGGCGGCCCCGCGCAGGCTGGCCAGCGTCCGTGTCCGCTCGGCACCGCGCGGGGTGACGGCCCGCGCGCCCTTGCCGTACGTCACGATCAGGGGCAGCTCGTCCGTCTTCCCGTCGGCGAGCCCCTGCCGTATCAGCCCGCTGACGTCGAACAGCCGCCGGTCCAGGGTGCCGGCCCGCAGATACGGAAGTGCCTCGTCCGGTACGACGGTGATGTCGCCGTCGGCGGTCTGGGTGCGGACGGCCCCGGTGGCGCCGGGCGGCCGTGCGACGGTCACCGTCCGCTTCCCCTGCCCGAGGTCGGTGACGGTCACCTTGTCGCCGGTGACGAGGGTGACGGTGGTGCCGGCGCCGGTGGGGCGGGGGCCCGCGCCGACGGGTTGTCGTGCGGCCGCCGGGGCCGCCGGCAGCAGGGCGATCACGAGCCCGGCCGACAGGAGGGTCGCCCCACGTCCGACTGGTCCTCTGGTCATCCACGCCTCTTCTCGTGTCGAGTGCGTCGGGTGCGTCGAGTGCTGCGAAGAGTGTCACGGGGCTTGTGCGGCAAGGGTGTTGAGCGGAACTGGCGGAAAGGTGCCCCGGCGGGTTCCCGCCAGTGCGGGCGGGCGCGACCGGCGGAACGGGGGACACCGCCGGTCGCCTTCGGGAACAATGGAGCCGGTAGTGGATCAAGAACGCGGGGGAGCGTGCGGAGCCATGGGCAAGCTGGTGGAGTTCAAGACCGAGGACGGCGCGATCGTGGTCGTGGAGACCGCGGATGCCGCGACCGGGACCCGCCTCGTCTCACGCGGCGAAGGACCCGGCAACGGGGCGGCGGACCGGACCGCCCGTACGTTCGAGGGCGCGCTGGACTCGGTCCGCTCGGCGGCGCAGTCCGCGCTGCGGGTCTTCCGGGAGGGCGCGCTGCGGCCCGACTCCGTGGAGCTGGAGTTCGGGGTGAAGCTGAGCGCGGAGGCCGGGGCGGTGATCGCCAAGGGTGCGGCCGAGGGGCAACTGGTCGTCCGGCTCAGCTGGTCGTCGGGACAGGGGGCAGCGGCCCCGTCGAGCACGCCACGCCAGGAGCCGACGCGGACGCCGGCCGTCCCGCCCGCGGCCGGTCCCACCACCGGATCCTGAGCGGCGCGCCGTCCGTGCCCCCCGCCCGGCCCCTTTGAACCCCCCATTCAGCGGCACCCCGCCCGGCCCCCTCCAGAAGGCGCGCCTTCCCCCCGCCCGCGCAGGATGCAGGAAGAGGCCCGCCACCCGGCGGCACCCCCATGGCCTGCGCACCCGGGAGGATCTGCCGTGACCGTCAGTCTGGAGCAGTTGCGCCGCTGCCACTTCGCCGTCGACCTGGGGGCGGCCCGCACCCGGGTGTATGTGAAGGGCGCCGGTCTGGTCGTCGACCAGCCCTCCGTCGCTGCCGTGAACATCCGGACCGGCGCGCTCATCGCGGTGGGCGAGTTCGCGGAGCGGATGACGGGGCGGACGCCGAGCTACATCCGTGTGGTGCGGCCGGTCTCCGGCGGCACGGTCGTCGACATCGAGATGGCCCAGCGCATGCTGCGCCATCTGCTCGGCGACAAGGTCCGCCGCACTCTGCGCCGCAAGACCCGCCTCCGGGCCGCCGCCTGCACCCCGCACGACGCCGATCCGCTGGCCCAGCGGGCGACCATCGAGACCCTGGTCGGCCTGGGCGCCCGGCGTGTCGAGCTCGTCGACACCCTCATCGCCGCCGCCGTGGGCTGCGGGCTCCCGGTGGAACAGCCCCAGGGCATGATGATCGTTGTGTGCGGGGCCGCCGCCACCCAGGTCGCGGTCCTCTCGCTCGGCTCGATCGTCACCGCCGAGCGGATCAACGTGGGCGGGGAGGCCGTCGATCACGCGATCGTGCAACTCCTGCGGCACGAGCACGAACTGGTGCTGCCGAGCCAGTCCGTGCGGCCGTTGCAGCTCGCCCTGTCCGGCAACGGTCTCAACACGCAGGGGCCGACGACCACGGAGATCCACGGGCGGGACGTGGCCACCGGCCTCGCCCGGTCCGTGCGGGTCGACACCGCGTCCGTACGGGACGCCATCCACACGCCGTTGACGGCCGTGCTGGACGGCATCGGCAAGGTGCTGCGGGTCTGCCCGCCCGATCTGGTGGCCGACCTTGCCGACGTCGGGATGATGATGGTCGGGGGGTCCGCGCTGATCCCCGGGTTCGACGAGATGCTCAGACGGGCCACCGGCATGCCGGTGCACATCGCCGAGCGGCCCGACGTGTGTGCCGTACAGGGCATCGGCGCCATGCTGGAGGGCAGGATCGAGCCGATGCTGCTGGATCCACTGGCGGCCTGAGCCCCCAGTGACTTACGTCAGTAGGGCAGGATCCGCCCCGAGGGCGTCCTGCGGTCGATCTCCTGCCCGCGGGGTGCGGCGGGCCGACGGCTGACACGAACACGGATCCGGCGGTCCATGACGCCTCCTCAGGCCTCGTACTGTCGGGTCTTCCTGGCACTGGTCGGTACCGCTCATTCGGTACGAGGTCAGTGCCCCGCAGTTGATACGCCCAAGCCTCGCCCGCGACCCGGTCTGGCACATCGTGCCCACGCAGAGACCTCCCATGCCTCCGCGGCAGGAGACAAAGGGGTCCGTCTACTCCCGGGGGAGGAGGCGGACCCCTGAGCCGCGTCAGCCGAGGCCGAGGCTGGAGAGCGCGGTGGTCCAGTCGGTGACGATCGCGTCCTGGGCATCGGCCAGGCTGACCTGACCGGCGCAGACGGCCTTCTTGAGCTTGTTCTCGACGGTGTCCTTGTTGGCGGCGGTCCTGGTGCCGTACTCGGGCTCCGGCCAGAGGTTGAGCTCGCTCTTGGGGGCGCCGCCGAGTTCGAGCGGGACGAAGTGGTCCTCCTCGTAGTCGGAGGTGCTGGTGTCGGTGTAGCCGTACTCGACGATCTGCTTCTTCTTCAGCGCGGTGGTGTAGGAGCTGGACGGCCGTACGGTCGCGGTCCAGCCGGAGACGCAGATCGTGGAGTCGATGGTGTCCTGGGTGACGTCGGGGTTGAACGCGCCGGGCTGGCAGTCGGGGTCGGGCAGGGGGAGGTAGTCCTGGCTGCAGCCGGCGGCGTGGGCGCTGCCGGTGGTGACGGTGAGGCCCGCGGCGGCGAGGGCGAGGGCGGACAGGGTGGTCACGAGGGGGCGCTGCGGTATTCGGGACATGTGGGGGTCTCCCGGTGCGATGCCCGGCACGATTTCCGGGCGGTCGTGCGCATGACAGCACCGGCTGTTCTATGCGGGTAGACCCCTTTGCCGGACCCAGGAAGGCTTGATTGAAGATTTGACCGCACCATGACAGTCACAGATCAAGTCATGGGCCGGGCTTGGTTGTTGGACCGGCCCGTCACAACTGCCGTACGAGGACGCCGGGGAGGCCGTCGGTGCGTGCGCCCGGGTCACCCCGCGTCCGGCATTGCCTGCGGCCCCGTCTCACCCCGCAACTCCGGTGTCGTCGCCAGCTCCGCGAGGAAGTCCTGCGGCTTCTGGTAGCGCAGATCGGGGTCGCGGGCCAGGCAGGTGCGCAGGACGTTGCGCAGGGCAGGCGAGACCGGGAGACCGTCCACCGAGATGTCCTCGTGCACGACGGAGTAGAGAACGCTGGCGGCGTTGCTGATGTTGTCGTGGGGCAGCCGCCCGGACACGCACCGGTAGAGCAGTGCGCCGAGGGCGAACAGGTCCGATCTGATGTCCGCCTCACGGCCGAGGATCTGCTCGGGCGCCATGAAGCTCGGTGTCCCGATCAGAACGCCGGTCTGCGTCAACTGCCTGCCCGCTTCCTCCAGGGCCCGGGCGAGACCGAGATCGACGATCACAGCACCGCGGGTCGCGTGACGGACGACGTTCGACGGTTTGATGTCGATGCGGTACAGGCTCATGGAATCCATGTACCGCAGAGCCTCACCGAGGTCCTTTCCGATCCGGGCAGCCTCCTCGGGAGGCAGCGCACCCTGCTCGGCGAGGGCGTCGGCAAGTACGGGCCCCTCGATCAGCTCCATGATCAGTGCGTGCTCCGGAGATTCGACGATCTCGATCGTGTGCATGATGTTGGGGTGCCGCATCCGCATCCCGATCCGGGCCTCGCGGTGGAACCTGGCCAGCATGGTCTCGTCCACCGCCAGTTCGCGGCGCAGCAGCTTGACCGCCACGGCCTCGCCGGTCCGCAGATCGCGCCCCCGGTAGACGACGCCCATCCCGCCCGACCCGATCGGAACGAGCGCCTCGTAGCGGTCACCCAGCCGCATGACCGGCGGCACCGCGGCGCTCGGCACGAGTGGTGAGCCGGCCTCTCCCGTCGGGTCCGCGGCCGCGGGAGTGCGCAGGTTTGCGGCCGTGGTGTCCCAGGGGGTGGTCAGTGGCGGTGCCGGCAGCCGCAGGTCCGCGCGCTCGCTCTCGCTGTGCCACGCGAAGCCGGCCAGCCGCCGGCAGTAGGCGTCGGTGAGCCGGTAGTACGTGACGCGGGTATCCGCCGGATTGCCGTACTCGGTGGCGTCGGGCCGGTCGCCCTCGCTCGCCACTTCGAGGACTCCGCTGCGCACCAGGTGTCGCAGCAGCCGCGTCACCGTCGGGCCGTCCACCCGCAGTAACGGGTCCAGTTGCCCGTCGCTGGTGATCTCCGCCACCGTGAACACCCGGCCCCGGCTGCGCAGGGCCCAGTCCACCACGTGATAACCGCAAAGACGCCACCGGTCGTTGTCGATCGGCAAGGGGGCCAGTGCGTTCGTCGGGTCCGTGGACACCGCCCCGGACACGACCGACTCCAGGTGGCCGTAGAACAGCATCCGCTGCCAGTCCTCGTCCGGCACCTGGAGCATGGGGTCGCCCGAACTGTCCCATTCGACCAGGGCGTTGAGCTCCTGCAGGAGTCTGCGCGGTACGCCCCTCGACTTGAACCGCAGGTACTCGATCAGCGTGCCGAGTCCCTCCGGCTCGTGGTGCAGTTCGTCCGAGGAGATGTTCCCGGGCCAGGTCACGCCCATCGGCCAGTTCCTCGGCATGGGGCGCGCCGGTCCGTGTGTACGCACGAGCTCCGCTCGCCGGGCCGCGACGAGCCCTTGTACCAGCCGCTCGGGTGCCGTCCACAGGCAGGGCACGTACATCCGCCAGCTGAAGACACTCTCGTACACGCCGTTGCCCCGGTCCGCGTCCCTGAGTGCCTGGTCGTGCAGATCGGGGCCGGCCACCAGGATGAAGTGGGCGCCGCGAGCGGTCAGTACGTTTTTGAGCGTGCCGAGGAGTGTCTCAAGGTGACCGAGTGCCTCCTCGGAGTTGTCGGTCAGTTTGTCGACCTCGTCGAGCACGATCACGGGGTGCACCAGCAGCCGGCGCCGCTCTCGGCGGCGGAGGCGTCGCCGCCGCGTGGTCGTACGGCCCTGGACGCCGCCGAGCAGCTGGATGATCCGCACGAGGTCGTGCTCGACGTCCGTCTCGGAGTAGGCCAGGAACGAGGCCTCCGTCGCACGGGCACTCGTCCGCCTGCCCGTCAGGCTCAGCGTGGGTGACACGGACGCGAGCGGGCCCTTCTGGAGGCCGAAGCCCATGGTGCCGCCGTGCTCGTTGCCCTCCGACTGCGTCTGTTTGAAGGACAGCGAGGTACGGGTGTAGGCGAGCAGCAGGGCTTCCTGGACATCGTGCGGCAGCTGCTTGAGCAGGCCCTTGTCGTCCAGCGTCTCGAAGATGCGCCGGACGACGGCGAACAGCAGTTGGTCGCCCTCCATCTTCCGCGCGATGTTCAGGTGCACGCTCAACAGCTCGTGCTTGCCGGTCCGTCGATAGTGGGATGCCGCGGCGGAGAGCGCCTGCAGTACGAGCGTCGACTTGCCGACTCCCCGGAATCCGCTGACCAGGAAGGTGCCGCCGTGTGAGTAGACCAGCCGCTCTCGCAGCGTCGCGACGAGTTCTTCATGCCCGAGGACGGGAATCGCGTCGTCGTCGACGGGCAGGGGCTCGTGGATGTAGCGGAATTGCCGGTGCAGCCGCATGTTCAGCACTGCGCTCCCCCTCCGTCACAGGCAAGGCCAGCGTAGATGCTCCGGTCTGCGGGAGTGAGAGGCGAGGCCCTGGTCTGACTGAGTGAAGCGGGGCCGCCACGCTGGTCATGAGTCCTTCCGGGGTCTTGGCGGTCCTTGCCGATCAACGTCCATCTCTGACGTTTTCGCCGGTCAGGCGAGGGGCGCCGGGTGGACGCGCAACGGTCCTTGTCGCACCCCTGGTACACGGAGTGTCAGTCACCTTCTTCGAAAGTCAGCTGTCGGTGGTGAAAGTCGAAGTGCTGGGTCGGATAGCGGTAGATGTCCGCGAGCGTCATGAAGTCACGGAAGAACGGATCCCACCGGACGGGATAGTGCATGCCGCGGGCCAGGTCGGCCTCGGATTCCGCGGCGAGTCGGCGGCTGAGGGAACGGACGACTCGGTCGAACATGGCAGCCATCCAGCGAGGCCCGCAGACCTTCACCGCTCCTACCGGACCCAGGTAGTTGATGAAGTGGAACGGCACGGTGGCGGCATCCAGCAGGTGAGCGAACGCCCTGCCAACGCCGCTGGGAAGCCATCCGAAGACGCGTACCAGGACCAGCAGTACGCGGACCAGCATGTAGCCGAAGAGCATGTGCCAGAGCAGCTGCTCGTTGGTCCACCGGGTTCCGCGAGTCGGTCTGCCCAGGTCCGCTTCACCGGCCGTCTCCAGCAGACGATGGAAGGTCTGCCGGGCACGCTCGTAGTCGTCGTACACGGCGTGCCGGTCCATCGGATGTGCGCTCGCCATGGTTTGCCGCTCCCGCTCGACGCTGTGAGGCTGCGATGATGCTCCGGCCACAGGGCCGGGGCAACAGCAAAGCTCACCTCCGACCAGTTCGGCGGGAAGATACACATGGCCCCCTGTGTCAGGCCGGCTGCTTGGCGGCCACGCGGCGCGCCGACGATCTGAGCCGGGTTGAAGTGGACGCCGGGGACCGGGCCGAGCAGCGCGCTGACGACACGGGCGCCGAAGACGGTGGCGATCGAGTTGGCCGGCGGTTGCAGTGCGACGTCTTGAACGCGAAGCGGGCCCCGGCGTGCGGCCGGGGGCGCGCTTCGTGCTGGTGGACGGTCAGTTGCAGCACGCGCAGCCGGGGCGGCAGCCGCATGCGTCCGTCTCTGCGCCGGCGGCCGGGGCCGCGCAGCAGCCCTTGCCCTGCCAGGCGTCTTGGCCTTCCTTGACGGCGAGCGCGGCGATGACGAGGGCGGCGAAGGGGTCGGCCCAGGACCAGCCGAGGGTGGCAGTGAGGACCAGGCCCACCAGCAGCACGGCCGAGAGGTAGGTGCACAGCAGGGTCTGCTTGGAGTCGGCGACCGCGGAGGCGGAGCCGAGTTCGCGGCCCGCGCGGCGCTGGGCGGCGGACAGGAAGGGCATCACCGCGAGAGAGAGGGCGGCCAGCACGATGCCGGGGACGGAGCGTTCGGCCTCGCCGGTGCCGGTCAGGGCGCGGACGGCGGCCACGGTGACGTAGGCGGCGAGCGCGAAGAAGGAGACGGCGACGATCCGCAGCGTGGTCTTCTCCCGGCTTCCCGGACGGCGTGGCTCCGTACCATCGCGCCGGCGTGAACTCCGGCGGGCTGCGCAAGGCGGACGCAGGTCACGATCGACGCCCCCGGTCGACGGCTGTCGGCTCAGCGCTTGCGGATTACTGGCTGTCGGCTGGTTCTCGCATCTCGATGAAGCGGCCGTGCCAGGTGTGGTACCAGACATCCCCGGTCCGGTCGTTGACCGAGAGCATGCCGACGGTCTTCCCGTTGCGCTGGGTGTGCAGGGTGTAGTAGCCGGGGAAGTCCTCAGGCTCGGCGGCGCGCAGGCCCGGCCGGTGTTCTTCGAGCCAGCGGTCGGCGATCCGCGACGCCTGCTCCGGGCCGATCGTCGCCGCCCTGCTGCCGGTGCGGCCCGGCATCATGCCGTAGGCGGTGTTCCACATCATGGCGGGACCGAACTCCAGATTGACAGTGCCACTGCGGGGGTCGATGAGCACCTCGGTGGCGCCCTTGCCGCGGGGGTCGAGGAGTTCGGCGTAGTAGCCGTTGGTGAACCGCATCACCTCACCGACGTGCAGGCCCCATCGGTTCCCGAAGCGGTCTGCCGCGCGGCCGGCGTCCGCCAGGCTGCGCACCGGACCGTCACGGGACGCGATTCCCGTCATCGGTCCGTGGCGGGACGGCCCGCCGGAGGCGCCCGAGACCCACACGAGGGAGGCGATGAGGGCAGCGAGCGCGCCCACCAGCACCGTCAGCGGCACCCAGCGCCCCCGCAGCCAGGTCACCGCGGCCTCTCACGGTGAGCCGCCAGCCGCTGCCGCGCCTCGGCATAGGTGTCCGCGTCAATCTCGCCGGAGGCGAAGCGGCGGTCGAGGATCTCCTCCGGGGTCTCCCGCTGCGGCCACATGCGCTCGGGGCCGTCCCCGTGGCCGGCCGGGTGGTGGGTGAGGCGTATGACCGCCCATACGACGAGACCGATCAGGACGATCCACAGAAGCGGCATGAACATCATCCAGGCCCAGCCGCCGCCATTCCAGTACATCATTCTCCCCACCTCCAAAGGGCTCGTACTCTGGGGAGTCCCGTATGTGTCCACACTGATCCGGACCCATCTACGGAACAAGGGCCGTTCGGTCCCGCCTGTGGGTCGCTCGGACGACGGCTCCGGCGAGCAGCGCACCGCCGTGAGGCCGCGGTCGCGTAGACACGCCGTGGTCCGTCTTCTGGAGCCGGTTGCGATCAGGCCCTCGGGCGGGGATGCGCGGCATGGGCATGCGGGTCGGCGATCGCCTGCTTGTAGAGGCCGTGGGCCCATACCTGCAGGCCGAGCGATGCCTCGATGTACTCACGTGCGGCGGCCACACCGTCACTGGCATGTTCCTTGAGCGCCATGGCGTGTCCGTGCCGTGCATCCACCTGCTCACGGACCATCCCGCACAGCAGTTGGGTCAGCTCGTCCGCGGAGCCGGCATCGAGAGCGCGTTCGGCAGCCGGGATCACCGGCCCGACGTCCAGCCCGGCCGGTTTCAGCCCGGTAAAGGGCGCGCCTTCCCCGGCACGGTGCACGCGGACAACCGTCTCGAAGAACCAGCGGTCGGCCACTTCCTCGGCCGTCGGGCCGAGCGCCCGCGCCTCGCCGGCGAGGCCGAATGCCTCGCGCACTTCCCGCTCCCCTTCCTCAGAGACGTAGGGGAGGACGTAGGTGACATCTCCCTTCTGCAAGGCCACACGTGCAGCCTTAACAACGGGACCGTCGAGGGAGTCACAATGCGGTGGCATGACCGATCACCTCTTCCGAGTCTCATCTCCAGCATCACACCCGAGCCGGAGCGCGGGCAGCGTGATCATGATGTGCCCGCAGGTTCGCGCTGAGCTGTGCCGAGGATGTGCGTGGCGGCGGGCGCCGATCAGGGCGCAATGGCGGCGATGAACCCGGCAGCCCAACCTGCAGTGGCGGTCTGCACCACAGGTCCGCCGGGGCCACCGAGCAGGTCGGCGGTGTCGGCCGGAGGGCGGGAGGCGACCACGACGGACGACCACCATCGAGCACCGGCAAACCGAAAACGGCACCTACTGCTTCTGCTCCGCCCACTGCGCCGCCACGTTCGACGCCGCCCGCACCGACCCCGCCCAGGCCGACGAGAAGCCCGCCGAGCTCACCCACGCCTTGCGCCGCAGACTGCGCCGGTAAAGGCTGCCGACACAACCAGAATTGCCCCTGGGGGCGTGACTGCGACAGGTCGATGCGTGGCCGCACGCAGGACGGAGCCATCACCTCCGGCACGTTCCCCCGGGCAGTGGAATAGTGGGAGGGAAGAAGGGCCTGCTGAGGGAGGTCTTCGGTGCTGGTGCAACGGCTCGACACCGAGGCCGTGACGGCGCTCGTGAAGGACGCCACAGCCGCTCCGTCCATGTACAACGCGCAGCCGTGGCGGTTCCGGTTCCTTCGTGACAGCGGCGTGTTCCATCTGTATGCGGATCTCACGCGTACGATGCCGCGCTCCGATCCGGACAACCGCGCACTGTGTATGGGCTGTGGCGCTGCCCTGTTCAACCTGCGGGTCGCCGCCGTACACGCAGGCTGGCAGCCGATCGTCGAACTGCTGCCGGATCCCAAAGATCCGCGTCTGCTCGCAACGGTGCGGCTGACGGACCCGGTCCGCGCCGACAGCGGTCTGGCCGAGCTGTACCCCGCCGTCCACCGCCGCCACACCAACCGTGAGCCGTTCACCGAGACGGAGATACCCCCCGAGGTGCAGGCCGCTCTCCGCCACGGCGCGGAGCTGGAAGGTGCCCACCTGGTCTTCCCGGGGCCCTGGCATGTGCAGATGCTGCTGGAACTGGTCCACGACGCCGAGGGGCACGATGCCGTCGACGCCGGACGCACTGAGGAACTGGCCCGCTGGACCCGCATCGGAGCCGAGGAAGCCGGTGCGGCCACGGACGGGATCCCGGAGTACGCATTCGGGCCCCGCAAACGGGACGGCGAGGCTCCGGTACGCGATTTCGCAGGCCGCCACCCCGTGCCCGGACGCAGGGCGGCCACGTTCGAACGGACCCCTCAGCTGGCCCTGCTGAGCACGGCGGGCGACGGGACGGAGGACTGGCTGCGCGCGGGGCAGGCGATGGAGCGCGTCCTGCTCCTTGCCACCGTGCACGGGATATCCACCTCCCTCACCTCCCACGCCCTGGAGTGGACCGATCTGCGCTGGCTCGCGCGCGACCCCACCACGGCCATGGGTTGCGTGCAGATGGTGCTGCGCCTCGGATACGGCCCCCCAGTCCGTGGGACCCCTCGCCGACGGGTGGAAGAAGTGCTCGACATCGCGTGAACGAGGACAGGTGACCGCCCCGCAGTCCCCACGCGAAAGCCGTCACCGTCTGCGCGTCCGGCGCAGGCCCAAGAGGTCGTCCTCCCATCCCGGTAGCCGAGGCTGCGGCCGCCCTCCATGAGGGTGAACCAAGCTGTGGGCGCGGGGGTCAGTGACCGGGAATACTCGCGGGTCTTCTCATACTGGGCACGTGTTGGTCAAAGCGGTGCCACGTCCTCAGGAGCCATGGAGGGCGATCGCCCTGCGCAGGTACTCCTCCTGCCCGCGGGTACTGGCACGCGTCGCTGCCCGGACTCCTGCGGCACTTCCGGCCGCGGCCCTCGTCCCGCCGCTCCTTCCGGGCGTGGCCCAAGCGCATGACGGGGAGAGCGATGAGTCGGCGGTGCTGGTCGAGCAGGCCATCGCGCTGATCGCCAACGACGCCCACAAGGAGCAGGTGGCCGAGCGCGTCGAAGACGCCCTGGAGGCCCCGCACAAGGAGGGCGTCGACCTGAGCCTCCTCCGCCAGGCCCTCGACGTGATCGAGCGTCCGGGCCCCGAGAAAGCCTCCCTCCGGGACGCCGACGGGCTTCTGCTGCGTGCGCTGGGCGGCAAGCTGCCGTCCGCTCCGAAAGGCGGGCACCTGGTCACGGGTACCGAGACCGGGACGAGCGTGGTGCTGGATGAGTTCCGGCCGGCCCGCGGCATCGCCGATTCGGGCGACGCCGCCCTGTTCGCGCTGTCCCTCCTCGCCATCGTGGTCGGGCTGTGGCTGTCCGTGCGGCTGCGCCCCCGCTACAGCATCCGGGAACTGAAGCACCGTACTGCCGCGGAGGAAAACGGGGAGGGCAGGAAACGATGACCTCCACCTCACCGACCCCAGCACCCCCGGCCGGGGCGGAACCGGGCCGCCGCCGGTGGTTCCATCGCGCCGTCGACGCGGTCGACGAACGCATGGGCATCAAGGCGCTGACCTATCCGGTGCCCGAGCACGCGAACAACCTGGCGTGGAGCCTGGGCGGCATCACAGCGGTGGCCTTCGTGATCCTTCTGGTCACCGGGATCTACATCACGCAGTTCTACACACCGATCCCGGAGGACGCGAACCAGTCCGTACGCGGCCTGGTGACCGATGTGTGGCTGGGCAGCTTCGCCCGTGGCCTGCACTTCTGGGCGGCGCAGGCCATGTTCGTCCTCGCCCTGCTCCACCTGCTGCGCGTGTTCTTCCACGCCTCGTACAAGAAACCCCGCGAGGGCAACTGGGTCGTCGGTGCGGCGATGCTCCTGCTCACGTTCCTCGCGGTGTTCACCGGCACGGTCCTGAAATGGGACCAGGAGGGGTACGAGGCCATGGTCCACAATCTTGAGGTGGCCGAACTCCTCGGCGGGGCCGGCATCTGGTTCACCGACGAACTGACGAACCGGGTGTCCATCCTGCTGCGCCTGTTCAACGCCCATGTGGTGATCGTCCCCGGCCTGATCCTGCTGCTCTTCGTGTGGCACGCCCTGCTGATCAAGCGGCACAGGATCTCATCGCATCCCGAGATCCCGGCATCCGCGCTAGAGCCGTCCGAGCCGTTCACCACCCACCTCAGGCGTGTGGCCGCCTTCGGGCTCGTCCTGCTCGGGGTGCTGTCGATGCTGGGCGTGCTGCTGCCGCCCGTGGTCGGGCCGACCCCCGTCGAGGGCATCGAGATCACCCGCCCGCTGTGGATGTTCTGGTGGTTCTTCCCGATGGAGGAATGGTTCGGAGTCGCCTCCATCGCATGGGTCATCGCGGGCGTCTTCGGACTGATCTTCCTCGTGCCATTCCTGGACCGCAGCCCGAGACGGAGATGGCGCGAGCGCAAACTCGCCCTGGGCGCGGCCACCGTCCTGCTGCTGGCGCTCGCCGCGATCACCGTCAAGGTCTGGATCGCAAACCCGAAGGGCCACTGATGAGCACCGCCGCCCCAAGGCGTGCCCAACGCTGGTTCTGGGCCCTCACCACCGTGGCGGTATGCGCGTCGGGCGTCCTGTACGAGGGCCTGCGCGCATCCCCGGGACCCTGCGCGGCTCTGCGCGTCCTGATCAGCGGCCTCGTGCTGGCCGCATCCGCCGTCCAGGCGGCGCGGATCTTTGCCGCGCTCGTGGGCCGACCCCGCCCTTCACGGTGGCTTCGCACCCCGGGCAGACATGGGGGAAGCGCGGGAGGAAATGAACACCGAAGAGGATGTTCCCCTTCCACTTCCGATTCCCTGCGTCCCATCAGCGTCCCGAATACCGCCCTCGCCCGCCGATCAGACCGTCCGCTCCAGCCCGCGAGAGCAACCGCACGAGGCACAACCGCAGGTCAACGAAGCACCCAACTGCGGATCACCGCCTCGCCGTTGAACTCACGAGCAGCGGATTCAGTCCGCTGACCCAAAGTCCTGAATCCGCACGCCTGCTGAGACGTTTCCGCAGTTCAGAACCCTGCATGGTGGGGCGGGTGGGACTCAAACCCACGGCCGACGGATTATGAGTCCTTTGAGGATCTTGGCGGCTCTTGCCGATCAGCGCCCATCCGTGACGTTTTTGCTGGTCAGACGGGGTGCCTCGCGTGGACGCGCAACTGTCTTTGTCGGTCTGTTCCTATCCTTGTGTCCCGACTGCGTCCCGACACCGTCCCAAACGGACGGGGGACACAGGACTTTCGGGCGATCGCGCCAGCTCAGGATTGGGTCTCGAACCCGCGCGCAGCGGATTGACCTTCCAACGCACGGAGGCTCCGCCCCTCTCACTCCGGGCGGAGCCACATGGCCGTTGTCGCGGGCCGGACGCCTGCGAAGAGAGTGTCGACCGGCGGATGACGACACCAGCGGAAGTTGTACGACCTCCACACGCCGCGCCTCGGGCACGCGTAAGCCGCGACGAGCACAGTCATCGGGTGCAGCCGGCCCCGGCAACGCGTTGGCGCGCGACGACGGGCAGGGGCAGGCTGGAAGTGCTGGCTCCGCGCCCAACGGCAGGGGCTGTGAGCAACAACGACGAGAGCCACCTTCGGATAGGGAGGCCGGATCGTGCGGCGGAGGTGATCGGGCCTATGGTGCAGCGGGATCCCTTGTTGATCGTGGACGCGGACAGTGTGGTGGCGGAGTGGAGCAAGGACGCCAAACGCCTTCTAGGGCACACCGCTGCCGACGCGGTGGGGCGGCCTGCCACGATCTTGGTCGAAGGCCCACCTCATGCCGGAGAGTCCGTGGGGTGCGGGCGGCGCGGCGCTCGGGTGTCCAGCGGGGCGGCAGGCCTGGACCTGCGCGTGGAGCCGGTGCTGCGCGCGGACGGACCGGTGGCCTGGGGCGTCTGGGCAGCCCGTCGGCGCGGCACAGAAACTGACGAGGTGGGCCCGGCGATCCTGGACGCTCTGTTCACCCAGTCACCTGTGGGTCTTGTGGTCGTGGGCGCGGACCTGCGCGTCAACACCGCCTCCGAAGGCATGCGCGGCGCTCCTGTCGAGCAACTGCCCGGCCGACCGGTGACCGAGGCCTTCGACATGGCCGACCCCGACGGAGTGAAGGCGATGGTCCGATCAGTGCTCGACAACGATGTGCCGGTCCTCGACCGGCTCGTGCAAGGCCGCCCGTCGGCCGGTTCCGGCCGAGGGACCGCCGGCCCTCCCCGCCAGGCCGAACGTCACTGGTCGCCGGAGCGGCGCGGTGCTGTCATGGGTGGGGAAGACGGCGTGGACGAGGATGGCAGGGCCGCGGAGGCTGACGCGCCGCGTCGCCCGCCCGGGCGGTCCGACCGCGGCTGCCCCGTCGCAAAGCGGAGGAGGCCGATGCCATGCTGCATCGCCGCACGGTCGACGACGTGATGACCGAGGAGGTCGTCACCCTCCGCCCCGACACACCGATCCAGGAGGTCGCCACCCTGCTGGACGCGAACGACATCGTCGCGGCCCCGGTCGTCGACGACGACGGCGCCCCCATCGGCGTCGTGTCCGCGTCCGACGTACTGCGGCACGAGACCGGCATGCCCGATCCGCAGGGGCAGCACGGGAACGACGAGCGCGCCTGGGGCAAGGCCCGGGCCCGGACCGCGGGCGCGCTCATGAGCAGCCCCGTCTTCACCGCCCGCGCCGACTGGACGATCCCCCGGGCCGCGCGGGAACTCCGCAGGCGGCACGTCAAGCAACTGCCGGTGGTCGGCGACGACGGGCTCCTCACCGGCATCGTCAGCCGCAGCGACCTGCTCGACGCCTTCATCCGCTCCGACGTCGAGATCCGCAGCGAGGTCGAGCAAGACGTCCTGGGACGCATCCTCGGCCTGGACGAAGGCACCGTCGCGGTCGAGGTCCACGACGGGGTCGTCACCCTGCGGGGCCACGTTCCGGAACCGCGTCTCGTCCCAGTGGTCGTGGGCCTCTGCCAGGGCGTCGACGGCGTCGTCGCCGTGGACGCCCACCTCGCCGCCACCCGACAGGGCTAGCGAGCCCTGTCGTCAAACTTCCGCCCCTCCGGGCCTGCCCCCTCGGGAGACCGGTGGCCCCGCATGGCCGCGTTTCGCCTGATAGCTTCGAAAGCAGATCACGTGGAGTGATGACATCGGTACGCTTTCGACTTGTCCGCGGCCCTGGTGAGTGCCCACGCAGCAGTCGTGTTTGGCGTTGTGAGCGTCGTTCTGGCTGCACCCGCCGGCGGCTCCCGCGTGGCCAGAAGGACACGGCACGCTTCGGTGGTGACGGTGAAGCCCGGCAAGACCGGCAAGCCCATGCGGGCCATTTCCGCGAGGTTCGCGCCTTTTCCTCCGAGCAGCTCGGCCATGTCCCGGCCGCCCTCGGAGGAGTCGTGCACATGGGTGCTCATTGCAGGTTGCCCGTCTCATCCGTGGGTGCCATCTCCCCGCGACGCAGCTTTTTCCGGCCGCACCCGCAGCCGTTCGTATCAGTCGTGCGGTACGACCGCGACGGGGGCCACCGAGCGGTGCAGAACCCCATGGGTGACGGCGCCGATATGGGTGCCGATCGTGCGCGGCGGTTCCGGCGTCCCACCACGACCAGCCGGGCGTCGCGGGATGCCTCGGCCATCGGTCCGGCGGCGGCATGGGGACCGGGCTGTTCATATCCGATCCGTTCCCGGGAACAGCGGCAAGGGGGCACAGCCCGTGCAGTTCGCCTTGCCGCCGGCGAGGGCCGTTTGGCGCGCACAGGGGTCAACAGGCTCCTGGGAGCACCCCGGAGACTTCGGAACAGTGAAGGAGGCACGGGAAACGGAGCCTCGTGGACGACAGACAAAGGGGGTGTGCCATGGCGGGGTTGCTTGCCATCGGCGCCATCACTTCGATCGGTTTCGGCGCCATCCTCACCTTCGCCGTGGACTGGCAATGGCGCAGCGCCGACCGGCCGCTCGTCGGACTGATCATGATGGCCGTCGGGGCCATCGCGCTCGCTGTCGCCACGAGCGTGGACCGCCAGGGCGGCGGGACGGGGAAATCGCCCTGAGCTTGCCGCGTCACGGGCTCCGGCGTCTCTTGCGCAGATGGTGGCGTCCGGCCGCCAAGGCCGAAACCAAAGCAAGCGCGCCGCTGACCGCTCCCCTGCCCCTCGGTCGCGGCCACGGAGATGGTGTAAGAGCGCGACCTGATCCAGGAGTTGGCTCCGGCGTCGGGGGCAGCGGTCCGTTGGTTTTTTCGTTCATGCCCCCGTTGCCAGGGGCTGTGCGGGCCGGCGAAGTAGACCTGCAGCCAGGTGTCGATGCGGAGTTGGGCATGCTGAGCCGGCTCCTTGCCGCGGTCCCAGGTCAGTGCGCGGCGGAGTTTCCCGGGCAGCGTGATGATTGTTCCGGCGGTGCGTCCCTGACGCTCTCGGCGCTGCGCCCGGCCGGCGCCGGGCCGTCTTCACCCGTGGCTCGACGCCGAGCTCACCCTCGCCACCGTTGACCGGCTCGCGTGGACGCGCACCCGGCTTCTGGAAGGCGAACTCGCGGTCGGCAACCCAAAGAAACTCCGCCGGAGGAGTGCCCCCGCCGCAGGGGACACCTCATGCCGTCCCCGCCACCCCACGAAAGGCGCTCCGAGGACGGACGAAGGCGATCAACCGCGGACATCCCGTTGCTGGACCTCCTTCACAACGTCCGCCACCGCGACGAAGTCGTTGTCCACATGGAGCACGGTGTGGCCGTGGTGGACCGCCGTCGCGCAGACAAGGAGATCGATAGGGCCGGCCGCGCGGTGCTGTCCGTGCTGGGTGAGCTTGTACTGGGCGGTGTCCACCCAGCGCCAGGCGTTCTTCGGTACTGGTGCCATATGGCACAAGGTATCCAGCTCTTCGGCCATCTCGTCCCGGTGGGCCGGTCCGGTGGCCGAGTAGAGGAACTCGGTGCGGGTCGGCTCGCAGATGTGGAACACACCGGCGGCGATGTGCCCTTCCCAGGGACTCAACGCCCCCGGCGTGCGGAACAGGTACCACAGCGCCGAGGTGTCGAGCAGATACGTGATCATTCGAAGGCCGCCCGGCGAGCACGCTTGGCCGCGTCATGCGCAGTCGCCGCCTGGTCGAACTCCCCCCGAGCCCCCCGCCCGACCAGCCTTTCAGCGGCCTCCAGCCGCTTGACCCGGGCCACGTAGTCCCGCAGTGCGGCGTTGACCGTCTCCTTCTTCGTCGTGGCACCCATCAGCCGCATCGCCTCGGCCAGCGCCTCATCGTCAAGATCGATCTGGGTCACGGACACGACACGCCTCCATGTTCACTATGTATGCAATGATTGTATGTCACCAACATCGCCGGAAAGCAGCCGAGCCCGCGCCCAGGCATGACGCCGCTGGTCAGGTCAGCGCAGATCGGAGCCCGCGAGGCCTGCCGCCCCAGACGGGACACACAGCCTGCGGATGCCACGAGCAATGGATTCGCCTCCGTACGGCCGGAGCAGGGGTTTCCGGCCCGAGTCGCGACGTCGCCGACATTCTGCCGCTCAGCGAGACGGTCTGGGACTGCTCTTGCCTGCCCGGACGGAGAGCGGGTGCGCGTGCCCGCGGTGACCACACCGGTCGTCGACGCGGTCGGCGCCGGGGACTCCTTCACTGCCGGGCTGCTCCACCACATCGGCACACGCGAGCTCCTCGGCGGACAGCTGGTCGGTGTCGGAGTCGATGACGTGGCGCAAGCCCGCCGATTCGCCACCCGGGCCGCAGCCCTGACCTGTCGGCTGGTGGGTTCGGGTGGGCTGGCGAACTGGCTGGTGAAGCCGGGGTCTCCGTGGCTCCATTTACCAGTCGTTTTGACGGCGGTGGGGGGCTTGCCAGGCCAGGATCGGGGTACTCCTGCGCCGCCGACGACCTGGTGGCGTAGGTGGGCCCCGGCTACCGAATCTCGGACCCGAGCGTGTACTCGAACTCGATTCCGGGCAACCACGGGCACCCGGCCACCCTCGTCATCCCGTTCTTCGTCGGGGACGGCGCGGGCGTCTTGCGGACGCGGACGGTGAGCGACGCCCCGGCCCGCACGGTGGACGTGACCCCGACGATCGCCGCGTTCTACGGGCTGGGCAGGCCCAAGGGTGGCTGGGACGGTACTGCGCGCGCGGACGCGTTCACCGGTCTCCCGGTCCGCTGAGCCGGGAGCCTGGCACGGGCAAGGGGTGGAATGCTCCCTTCCGGCGAGGCAGGCTGTACCTATGTGTTCGAGCCTCCGCCTCTCCCTGCGGCTCGGAGCGCCCGATCGGCCAGGAGCGGGCGGCGGGGTTCCGTTCAGGCTGGGGCAGTGTGTGCCCTTCGCGATCGTGCTGGCCGTGCTGGGCATCGAGCTCTCGCCCGCGCACTATCTGGTCACCGGCCCCGTGCTCACCACGACGCCGGCGCTGGCCGCGCTGACGATGGGGCCGATGGGCACGCTGTCCACGGCAGTCCTCGCCGCGGGTGTGAACGCGGCCTCCGCGACCTACAACCAGTCGTGGGGGACGCTGACCCAGCTGATCATCGGGAACTTCCTGGGGCTGTTCGTGGTGTCCGTGGCCAGTGTCATCCTGAGCAACGCCATGCGTACGCGCAGGCAGGGCGAGCTCGACCAGGTCCGCCGGATCGCTGTGGCGGCGCAGGAGGTCGTCCTGCGGCCCGTCCCCGAGCGGCTGGGCCCGGTCCGGGCCGCCAGCCTGAGCCTCGCCGCGGGGACAGGGGCGCTGGTCGGCGGTGATCTGTACGAGGCCGTGCAGACGCCGTACGGCGTCCGGTTGATCGTGGGGGACGTGAGGGGCAAGGGGCTGACTGCCATGCGCGCGGTCGCGGTGACCCTGGGCGCGTTCCGGGTGTCCGTGCACTACGAGGTCGAGCTGACGGAGGTCATGTCTTGCTGTGAGGCCACGCTGCGACGGGAGACGGCCGTGCCCGGTACGTACTCTCAGGAAGTTCTGACGGAGGGATTCATCACCGCCCTCATGGCCCAGGTGCCGGACGAACAGGTAGTGCTCGTGGTCAACCGTGGCCATCCGCCTCCGCTGGTGCTGCACCGGGGCAGCGTTCAGGCCCTGATGCCCGACACGCCACTGCCTCCGCTGGGTCTGGAAGACCTCGTGGACGGCCTTACCGCCAAGGCCGAGAGCTTTCCCTTCGTACGCGGCGACCGTCTGCTCCTGTACACCGACGGCGTGATCGAAGCCCGCAATCGCGACAACGACTTCTTCCCTCTGCCGGAGACCATGGAGGGGATACGGGCGAGCACCACCCCGCGGGAGTTCCTGGAGGAACTACACCAGGCGTTGATCCGCCATACCGGAGGCCGCTTGACGGACGACGTGGCGATGATCCTCGTCGACCGGCTCGACGAGGACACCGCCGGCAGCGGATACATGTCGAGCTCGGGCACTACGTGTCCAAGGGCCACCCAGGGCAGCGACGAGGGCCCAACGGTCCCGGGAGGGACACGCGGCCCATGGCCGGGCGAGGCGCGGCGAGCCAGACTCGATGGCAGAGGCATGACCGCCATCCGCCCCGCCAGGCAGGATGAAGGCACCCAGCGGTCGGCGTGCCGAAGCGGCCCCGCTGTGACGATGGGGAGGGCCAATGAGTTCCTTGAGTCAACCTCTAGGCCGCCAGAGGTTCCTCGCGAGCCGCGTTGATCTTGTTGTTGGCCTGGTGCATGAATCTCCGCTGATGCACCGAGCTGGCGTCGCCCGCACCCAGGCATGCGTCACGGGTGGACGCCATTCTGTTCGAGGGCATGGTGGGCGGCTTGGCGAAGAGCAGCTTCACAGCCCTGGACCGCGCCGACGTCGCCGTGTGATCTTGCTGGCCGTCGACCGAGCCTTCACCGCCGGAGGAAGGTGGCAAGAGGGTCTACGGACGCCCCTTCCCATTCCCTGTGTCCCACCAGCGTCCCAACTTGTGCGTCCAGACCCCGTACAGGTCGACGATTACGGCTCTTCTCGACCCTGAACCCATGCATCCGCCCGGGTCAACGCATCGTGAACCCCCGCAGCCCCAACCGCCGTTGAACTCACGAGCAGCGGATTCAGTCCGCTGACCCAAAGTCCTGAATCCGCATGCCTGCTGAGACGTTTCCGCAGTTCAGAACCCTGCATGGTGGGGCGGGTGGGACTCGAACCCACGGCCGACGGATTATGAGTCCTTTGAGGATCTTGGTGACCCTTGCTGTTCTGCGCTGATCCTTGGCGTTTTCGCAGCTCAGAGTGCATGCCGTCTGCTGGTGCTCTGGAACCTTTGCCAGTCTGTTCCTGTCCTTGCGTCCCCAACGTGTCCCCACCGAGTCCCCACGGGGGGCCAAGCGGAGTGCCACGGGACCATCGCAGCAGCTCGGAGCTGGAAGTCGAACTCCCCCGCAACGGATTACCCTTCCAACGCGTAGAGGCTCCGCCCCGGGAACCGGAGCGGAGCCTCAATGACCATTCATACAGGTCAGACGTCGTGTCGCCACCCTACCCGGTCGACCCTGCCTACTCCAGCATGAGTTGCACGGTACCGAGCGGCTGCGGTTTTCGGCGCGCTGCGTGGAGGATGAATCCACCTCGGGGGCCGCTCCCGTCTCATGTCGATCGAAGGGCGGTTCGACGTAGGGCCGAAGCAGCCCGCTGGCGTCAAACCAGCCGATGTCGGCAACGGCTGAGGCTTTCCATTTCGAACGCACTGGCGGGCCGGGTTCCGATCACTGAGGATCACAATCAGGAAATGCGCTCGAAGGTCTCCGAGTAGCCGTCGTCATGGAAGCGCAGATGCCGGGCATCGCAGGTATAGGAGGTCAAAACCGCGTGTTCGGAGCCCGGACCGTACTGGTGGAGAACGGTGCCTCCTGACGTCAGTGAGGGCTTTCCGTCCGAGGCCACGTGGTGCTGCAGGTAGAGCCCGTTCCCGGCCGACCAGTCGTACCGCCTGTCCGCGCCGTAAGACAAGGTGACGGTTGCGGTGTCGCTGACTGCGCGCAGCGAATAGCCGACTGTCGCATCGGTCGCGGTGCCATCGCGACGGTACGTGGTGGTGTAGCGGCCGGCATTGGTGAAGGCCACGAAGCCATGACCGCTCGCCGTCAGATCTGCCAGCTCGGCCGCCGCCGTCAGGCGCCACGTACCGAGCAGGCACTCGTCATGGGCCACCATGCCCGCACCGGGGGCACGTGCCTCAGGGTCGTCGACAACTATGCAGAGGGTGGTCAGGGCGTTGAAGGCGTCGAGCATGGCAGTCGAATCCTGGTCGGTCGCACCGGCGACCACGGCCTTACCGATCTTGGCTACCCGCCTGTCGGTGGAGCGGGCGAGTACGCGTCCGATCCACCGGGCGTCATCGGGAAAAAGCACGAGCTGGGCGCCGTAGTCATGCGGCAGCCAGGCACACATGTTCTCCGCGTCCAGGGACGTGGGAATGCCGAAGGTGAACTTCGGATCGTAGAAGGCGGCACGTTGCACGTCCGGCGGCTTCTCGTCCTGAGACTGACCGGCCTGCTGCATCTGAGGCAGGGGAGAGGCACCCCCGAGCTGCACCACCCCGGTGGCGGCGACCGACAGCGCCAGTACGGCGACCACCCACGTGCGCCGCCTGCCGCGGCATGGAGTCGGCACGCGAGGGGGGCTGGCGCCTTCCGTGTCCGTCGTCCGCGCGGCCCACGCTGCGTACAGACCGATCAACCGTCCGGTCAGCGCACCCGCCACGGCGAACGGGACGACAGCCACCAAGCCCTGCCCGAGCAACCGGATGGCAACGTCCTGAAACCAGCTCCAGTCGACCGGTTGGTCCCGGAAGGGAGCAACGGCCAGGTACCTGACCCAGACAACCGTCACCATCGCCGCTCCGGCGAGACCGGCCGCGCTGACGCCCACCACGCAGGCCACTGTGGCTCCCCGGAATCCGCTGGACCACGACGCCATCACGGCGACAACAGCCTGTACTGCAACGGCGATCGACACGAGCTGCAGATCCAGCTCCCTGACGCCACTCGCCCCCGGCACAGAAACCGAGAAGTCCCACCAAACGCTGAAGGGAGACACCTGCGCAAGGGCCACAACTCCCGCTGCCGCACCGGCCATCAGGACCAAGCGCCGCACCACCATCATGTTGTCCGCCGCGCCTGGAGCAGCCGGTGCCAGGAGGCTCACCAGCCCGAACGCGGCCAGAAGCAGCACGGATACCGCGACCAGGCCAGGAGTGCTGAGGTCCATCTGGTTGTAGGAGAAGCGCAGGGTCCGCGGCAGGGACAGCTCAGAGGAATGCAGCCCGCGCCAGAAGGTGAACAGAACCGCGAACATCATTGCGGTCACGAGCGCCAGCAAGACAGCCCCCGCCCTGCCCGCGGAGGGCTGGCTGATATGCCACAGCATCGCCGTAGCGGCGGTCACCCGCACCAGGCAGACCAGCCCTGCGGTCAGGACGCAGATCAGGAGCAACCCATGCTGCGGCGAAACCGCGAGTACGTCATCCCATGACACGTTCAGCGTGGGCAGATCCCAAGCCAATGCCTGACCGGCCAACAGGCCCGCGGTCGCCGCCAGCGCCAGCGGTGTCCCCCACGGCATCCGTGCGCCGAGCCGTGAAGCCTGAACAGCGGCGCGTACAGCCCACGAGGCCAGTACTCCGCCGAAGAGCATGCCCAGAACCATCGCGGCGAGAGCGACCGACCAGAAGCCGTTGCCGGTCAGGCGGCGCGCGGTTGATTCCAGCCCGGCGAAGGCCAGACCGACCGCCAAGGCGGCGATGAAAGCATCGGACTTGTCGTAGCGCGACAGCAGCGAAGGGTCTCGCACGATCTCCTCACGGGCCGCCTCCGACGGATGCGTGTCCTTTGCCGTACGAAGCCTGGCCCGACACCGCTGGAAGACCGTGGGTTCGGGGCCCCCACGGGACGGCACCGGTCGGAGCGCCTCGAGAAGCCCCTCGCGGTCGTGTAAGGCGGAGGCGATGTCGGCCTGGTGTTCGCGTGCATGGATGACAGCGCGCAGAGCCAGATGGACGACGAGCAGAAGCGCCCCACTGAACAGCAGCTGCTTCGAGCCGAACCACAGCGATCCTGCACCCCCGACCGACACCTTGCCGGCCACGTGGAGCGCCAGGGGTGCCACCACCAATGCCAGGAAGACCCACCAGGCCGAGATCGCCACCCGTGTGAGGTCGACGTCGCCGCTGCGCAGATGAGCCAGTTCGTGGCGGATCTTCGCCCGAACCATCTGCGGCCTGTGGGGAAGCTCCCAGGCCAGTCCCGCGTCGAGATAAATCTCGTAGCGGCCGATACGGCCACGAGCCACTGCGTGCTGTTCGTTCACGGCCCGAATGCGCAGTTCAGGGACCGGAACCCTCATCTGCTGCGCAAGGTCTGGCAGCTCAGCCGCGATCGTCTCATGGTCTACGTCACTGGGCGGGAGCACTGGCCTACGTATCCGGAGCCAAACTGGATGCAGGAGATACAGCCCCAGCGAAGCCAGGATCAGCAGGCCAACGGCCGCCAGTTCCCAAAGGATGGCGAGTCGGCCGACCGACTTGTCGCAGTTGCCCAGGACCGCCGTGTAGGCAGCGGGATCGGGCAGCACCGGGCTCCGGGTGACGCAGTCACGAGTGGTGGGCATAACGCTGAGTACGTACTCCGCGAACCACTGGTAATAGGGAACCGCGGAGATCACGAGGGTGCCGAAGAAGAGCACGAACCGGGAGGTGGTTCCCACAAGGATGGTGTCGGAGATGGGGGGACGGCTCTGTTCTGCCGACTGGCTCAAGGTCACAGGTCCTTCATCAGACAAGCCAGGCGATCAGCAGCAGCCTCCGCTTCCTCGGCTGTCCTGCCGTTGACGATGAGGCGCCGGGCCAGTTCGGTCTTGGCCCACAGGACTTCCTCCGCGCTGTATGCGGGTGCCGGCGACGAGGGTCCAACGGCGGGCTTGCCCCGGCGCGCGAGGCGTGAGCGCACGCGGCTCAGCACATTGCCAGCCGACGTCTTGGCAGCGTCCTTGGCCAGGTCGAACAGCACCGCGTATGCCAGCGCGGTGACGACCACGCTCGCACCTCCCACGCCGAAGCCGTTCGTTTCCTTGCCGCGCCCCGGACGGAGGTCCATGGAAGCAGGGTTGATGACGCACAGCCTCGTCACCTGGTCAAAGTAGGCTATTTCCTCTGACGCCACGCTCTCGGCCAGGTCACGGACCAGTGACTCGAGCGTTTTGACCTTGGCCGATAATGCTTCTTCCTCCATTGTCATGTTCAGAGACTGATCACCCCCAATGTGGCTGTCAATGACTTCTGTGCCGTATACGCCAATGAACTAGTTCCGGGCAGGCACCCCGATGCATGCGTCTACGTCATGTGCTCGATGCTGATGACGCTAGATCCGCAGTCGTGCGCGTGATCACGTCCCGCTGTTGTGGGCGGTAGTGAATGCTGCTGCATCCAGCCACGCGCGGTGGAAGCCGGGCATGGGCTGGCCGTGACTGGCTATGGCTCCGATGTTGTTGCTCATGGCTCTCCGGGAGGGGCGCGACGGCGCCGCGCCCCTTGTTGAGTCGTACGGGTCAGTTGGTGGTGGCCTTCGAGCGCCGCTTGGGTGCGCGCTTGCGGGGTGGCCGGTTCGCCGCTTCGGGCTGCTCTTCGGCTTGACCGTTGGCGTTGTCGACGGAGGCTGATTCGGACTGGGCGTCGCCTCCGGGCTGGACGTCCTCGTGTTGGGGTTCGGTGGCGGGGGCGGACGCGCCGTCCGGGTGGTCTTCGCCCGCTGGACCTTGCGGCTGTGGGCTCTGTTCGGTCTCGGGGCCCACCTCGGGTTCACGCTCCTGTGCGGCCTCGGCATCCGGCTCCGGCTCCGGCTCCGGCTCCGGCTCCGGCTCCGGCTCCGGCTCCGGCTGGACAGTAGCTTCGGGCTGCTTCGTCGCCGCGCTCGGCGGTGACGGCGGCCGGGGCGTTGCCGAAGAGGTCGACCCACGGTCGGTGGCCGACGTACCGGGGCTCGTATTCGAAGGCCGGAAGGAGGTGGTCTTCGAGGGTGCGCAGGATGATGACGGCGGGGTCTTCGTCTTCGTCGGTGACGAGGGTTGTCGCTTTGTTGTAGCGGTGGCCTTCAGGGAGCCGTGCGGCTATGTGTGCTTCGTGGGCGGCCAGTTCGGCAGGTGTGGCTCCGCCCGGCAGTGCGGGCGCGGCGTTGCCGGTGATCCACAGTTGGACGGTGGCTCCGCCGAAGATGAAGGCGGAAGCTGATGGCTCATCCGTCGCCGTGGATTAGGCGGCTGCACCGTCGGCGGGAGTACGTCGGCATCCAACCCTGACCTCGCGACACCATGCGCCGACGGGGAAGCGACACAGCCGGCGGTGCTCGCGCTCGCTCGGCAACGCGTCAACGTCATCCACGCCACCCGTCACCGCTCCTGCTCGACGACAGCATCGGGAACACGTGATCGGTGCTGTCCGCGCAGTACTCGTGTTCATTGGGTTCGCGGTGAAGCTCGCGCCCGACAAGGTCCGGACGGTCGCGGCAGCCAGCCGCGACGCCGATGGTGCGGTGCACCGGTACCCCCACCTCGCTGGGACCGTGATACCGGACCGTGTTCCCTCTGGGCAGTTTGGGGGCTGGCCCCGGCAGGCCCGGTCAACGCTGCTCCCCACCTCGACCCGATGCCCGCGTCCCACCCGGATCGCGATCCACAGGTTCCAGAAGCGATCCATGATCGAGAAGCCGACGTCCACGCGGTAGCGACTATTGCGCCGGGTCTCACGACACCCACGCAAGATGTTCGGTTTAGCCCGAAATCGGCGTCCCCAATTCTGTCCCCACGATCATGAAAACATGATCACGGCAGGCCACCAAGCTGCTCCTACGGCCGCCCTGACCAGCAAAGCTGCTGGTCAGAACGTTTCTGCGTCACCAGTGTGTGGTGGGGCGGGTGGGACTCGAACCCACGGCCGACGGATTATGAGTCCTTTGAGGATCTTGGCGGCTCTTGCCGATCAACGCTGACTCATGACGTTTTTGCAGGTCAGACAGGCCCGGCCCTGCCAGTGCTTCTCAGCCCTTGTCACTCTGTGCCACTCCTTGCGTCCCCAACATGTCCTCAACGAGCCTCCACAGGGCCGGGTCAGAGGCGCTGAACAGTAGTCCTGCCAGCCCGGGAACGGGTTGGGACTCGTTCACAGCGGATTCCAACGCGCCTGGGCTCACCCCGGTGCGCCGGGGTGAGCCCAGCAGTGATTTTCACTCAGCCGGGACCGCCTGTGTCCCTACCGACAAGCACTGGCCAACGAACCGGTACGACTGCTGCCGCGCTGTCTGAGACGGGGTTCTCAGCCCTGGACCACGGCGAGGACCGCCGGCCGGAGGATCAGCGCGGAGGGACGGCTCGGCGACCGCGCTCAACTGTCGGCGGCGGAGCCCGAGCGCCCGGATACCGGCGAACACACCGAGGAATCCGACGATCAGATACGACATGACGTCAACCCTCCAAGCTTTCGAGTAAGTTCCGCGAGCTGTCTGCCAGTCAGTGGCGCTTCGCCCGCTTTCTGACCCGGTCGATCAGCTTGGCATCGAAATACTCGAACCGTTCGCGGTCGGCGTCCACCACGTCCAGAACCATCCGGGCCATCGAGGCACGACCAGTCGCATACTCCGTGTAGAGGGTCCAAATGCCCTCACGCGCCGCGATCTGGCAGTCAATCTCGAGTTCTGGGGCGCCAGCCTCGACTTCGGTCCAGTGAGACTCCCCACCGACACAGGAAATGAGCTCGTCGAGCAAACGGAGGTGTACCGCTTCGGATGTCTCCTCGTTCAGGGCAGCCACAATCATGGAGGTCACGGGTACCGCCACCTCGAAAAGGAGGGACTGAATGTATACGTGTCCCTCCAGGGACGCCTCGGTCATCTCTTGGGAATTGCTAGCCTCGAGCAAATTAGCAAATTTCTCGGGAATGTGGGCTCCCGTCTTGCCGCACCCGCAGCGCAGGGAAGCCCAGTCCACGCGCTCGGCCTGGATCAAGGACGGCCTGACAGTCATGCCCGACCCTCGGTGCCTTCACTGCGCCTCGACCAGCAGCTGCAGGTCATCGGCCAGATGTGCGGCCGACTACGTGCACCGCACTCGAAGGCCGACCAGTCGTGCCGGCCGATCTCCACGTCCATCAGCCGCACGGCAGCCCTGTTACCGGACCCGGCCGCCTGCCCGCCCACCCTTCAGGCATCCGGCTCCTCCGGGTCCACGGACTCCTCCAGCATGAACTGATCCATGACGGCATCGAGGGCGACCTCGTCCAGCGTCGGTACCGTCCAGCCCGAAGCACCCATGTGCCGCAGGAACTCGTCCGGAAGCTCCGTGTGATATCTGTCGAGGTAGTAGGCGAGGCTGCTCGGCCAGACCCACACTCCGTCGGTAAGGATCGAGTACTGGCGGATTCTCTTGTTGTCCGGATTGACCAGATCGTCGACCCAGGACCCCGTCGCGACGAGCAGTTCCCCCTCCTCCAGGTAACGCACGATTGTGTCCTCGGCGGACACCGCGACGGGCCTCTTCAGCTCGAGGACTTCTTCGGCCGTTGCATAGAATCCAACCCTCTTCAGCACGGAGTGCTCCCTTCTCAACCGCCACTCACGCCGGAGCCGCCCGGCCGGAAGGTCAGCCACCGACCGCCCGTGTACACCCTGTTCTCGAGCAGTGCTCCTGGTTTGCCGACGGTCATTCTCCCGTTCGTCCACACCCACAGATAACCGTTCGGTGCCATGACCTCGACGCCGAGCTTGTTGGCGAGGTCCTGCGCGAAGCTGCCCGTGGGAGCACCGGTCTGGCACGAGCAGAGCCGGATCGGACCGCCCGTGTAGTTCGGGTCGTTCTTCAACATCTGGGCGAAGACCCGGTGATTCACCAGACTGGCGCCTCCCGACTCTGCTTCCTCCATGCTGGGGGAAACTCCGTTGGGCGACCCGTGGATCCACGCGTCATGGTATCCGGGCAGCTTCCTCGTCTTGGGAACCATCTTGTTCAACTTGTCGTCCGGGGCAAAGAATTTCGATTCCTGCTTCGCTCCGGATTTCGCCATGCCCGCCGCTCCGGTCGCCGGCTTGCTGGGCTCGGCCGCCACAGCCTCGGCTTCCTCTGCCCGCGCCTGCGCGTTCGCCCGCTTCAGTGCCGCCAGGTCCGCCGCGTCAGTCGCCGCTTCGTCAACGGCCTTGGCGCTCGCGCCGGCTGCTGCCGCCGCGTCGGCGTCCGCTCCGGCTCTGGCCGTGTTGACCAGCGCGCTTTCCCCTTCGCCCACGGCACCGCGCTCGAGAGCTCCGACGCCGCCACTGTCCATGCCTCCGGAGTAGACGCCGCCGGCTATCTTGCAGGCCTGCTCGTGGTCCGCTCCCCCTCCCGTGAGCCAGAACTCGCAGACGGATAGGGAGCGGATCGCCACACCGAAATCCAAGAAGATGCTGTAGATGGAGTCGCCGCCGGCGTTCGGGTCGGGCGGTGTCGCGGGCGGCGTGACCCCGGGAGAGGGCTGCGGGGTGGAGTTGCCGCTGCCGCTGGAGGTGCTGGTGGGCGCGGGCGCCGGTGACGGGGAAGGCTCCGGATCGCAGTCGATGGCGCACTTGTTCATCGACGGGTCGTTGTACCAGTCGTCGTAACCCGTGGGGTCGCTGCTGCTGGCGGGGTTGTCGGCGGCGTAGGTGTAGCCGCCCATCTGGTTGGGGTCACCGGCCTGGAAGATCGGGTCCGGGGTGAGGAAGCGGCCGATGACGGGGTCGTAGTTGCGGGCGCCGAGCAGGTTGAGACCGGTGACGGGATCGGCGGGCTGGCCGAGGAAGCCGTGGTTCTCGTCCGGTGCCACCCAGGAGCTGGGCTTGGTGCCACGCGTGTTGCCCCAGGGGTCGAAGGAGCGGCGGGTGGCGACCAGCGTGGCGGCGTTGACGGCGGTCAGGGCGGTGCCCTGGCCGTTGGCGACCTGGTAGGTGACCGTGCCGCTGCTGGAGCGGGTCACGGTGGTGCCGTCCGGGCCGGTGATCTTGCGCAGGCCGGTCCAGGTCTTGGCGGCGACGTTGAGGGTGATCTGCTCGGTGCCGCCGAAGAGGTAGAGGACGCGGGTCTTGTCCACGCCGTCCACCGCGGCGGTCTGCTCCAGCAGACCGCCCTTGGCGTCGTACAGGTACTTGCTGGTGTTGGTGTGGGTGCCGGAGGTCGTGGCCACGGTGGCCGTGCGGCCCTCGGCGTCATAGGTGAAGGTCTGGGTCTGGCCGGCCGGTACGGGACCGGTAGCGGCGTTGGTCCAGGTCTGGCCGCTGCCGCCGCAAGTGGCGATGGTCAGCTGGGTGCCGTTCGTTGCGGAGGCGCCCGGATCGGTCAGGCACACCGCGCTGTTGGCATTGCTGACCAGGGTGCCGGTGGTGGTGACCTTCCATTTCTGGGTGGCGGTGGTGCTGCTGCAGGTGTCGATCACCACGAGGGTGCCCGAGGCGGTCGCGTTGGCGGAGGTGTCCAGGCACATGCCGAGGACCTTCACCGTGCCGTCGGTGCCGATCGTCCACTTCTGGCTGGTGGACCCGTTGCAGGTGTAGATCTGCACCTTTGTGCCGGCGGTGGTCGACCCGCCCGCGTCGTCGACGCACCGCTTCCCGCCGCCGGAGATCGTGAAGGCGGTGGACAGCGGGCCGGTGGTCGTCACCTTCCGGCTCATGGTGTCGCCCGCGTTCACGTTGCCGTGGGCGGGGTCGGTGTACGTCGACGTGATGGTCTCGGTACCGGCCGGGTTGGTGAGGGTGGCCTTCCCCGCCTGATCGGGCAGCGTCGCGCTCGCCGTGCCGTTGACGCCGGGGTAGGCGATGCTCTGGGTGGTGTCGTTGAGCGCGTTGCCGGTGGTGTCGTGGCCCACCATGCCGGTGCGGTCGCCGAGCTGGTCGTAGGTGTAGGTCTGCCAGTACGGGGCCGGACCGCCGATGGTGCCGGCCGTGATGGGGGCCGTGGTGGTGGTCTGTACCCGCGCGGTGGTGCAGCCGCCGACGGCGCCGACCGTGGCCGCCGTGGGGTCGGTGATGCCCGCGGTGTCCGTCCAGGCGGCGGTCAGCCGTTGGAAGGAGTCGTAGGTGAAGCACTGGGTGTCGTGCGTGGTGTTGTTCTGCAGGTCGTCGGTCGCGGTGAGTTCGCCGGCCTGGTTGTAGCGCATGCTGACGACGTCCAGGGCCGTGGCCGAGGTCTGCACCATGCTGCTGGTCTGGGTGACGCGTCCGGTGGTGGTGTCGTACTGGGCGAAGGTCGCCAACTCCTTGCCGGTGGGGCCGTAGTTGGCTTGCAGCACGCGGCCGAACGCGTCGTGGACGGCGGTGTCCAGGTAGGCGGGCGTGTTGGCGGAGTTGATGAAGCCGCCGATGCCGTCGAGGTTGCCCTGCTGGGTGTAGCCGTAGTCGATGTCCTCGGCCGGGAGGTTGCCGTCCGCCTGGTAGTGCGTGGTGGAGAGCAGGCCGACGTTCGGGGTGTAGCGGGCCGTGGAGGTGTAGGTGACGGTGCCGCTCGTGGGCGCGCTGCTCTGTCCGGCGGCGGCGAAGCCGTCCGCGGCCGGGATCGTCAGTGTGGTGCCCAGCGGCTGGTAGGCCGTGTTGTAGCCGGTGACGGCCTGGGTGTACACGGACCCCGAGGCGCCCCCGACGTAACGGGTGGCCGAGGTCTCGTAGCCCTTCTCCAGCGTGTCGTACTCATGGGACGCCACCAGCTTGGACGGGTCCGGGGTGGCGGACCAGGCCGCGGTGTACTCGGCGGTGGGGCGGTTGTCCCAGTCGTAGGTGTAGGACAGCGCCTGGCCGCGCGGGTCGGTGGTCTGCAGCAGGTTGCCGGCCACGTCGTACTTGTCGTACGTGGTCCTGCCGGCGTTGGGGTCGGTCTGGGAGGTCTTCTGGCCGAGCAGGTTGTAGGTGTACGACCAGGTGTTGCCCGCGTTGTCCTTGATCGACTCGACCTGGCCCGCGGGGGTGTAGGCGTAGCGGGTGGTGGCGTCGGCGGCCGGGACTGCATTCGCGGTGCCCTGCCGCCACAGCACGGTGGAACCGTTGGAGGCGACGACGACCGCGGTGGAGTCGTTGCGGACCCGGAAGGTGGAACCGGTGGTCGCTGTCAGGCCTGTGGTCCACAGCTGGGCAGCGGCCGTGCTGTAGATGACCAGGTTGCCGTCGGTGCCGAACTTGGCCCAGGCCCCGGGGTTGCCGCTGGTTCCTGAGGACCAGATGGTCGCGCCGGTCGCCAGGGCGGAGAGCACGAGGTTGCCGTCCGCCTGCATCGTCAGACGCACGCTGTTGGAGGTCAGCGAGGTTCCCGAGGGGATCACCGAGCCGCCGGGCAGGGTGACCGTGGAGCCGGTGTTCTTCACCACGGTGCTGGTGGTCTGGCCGATGGCGTTGGTGAAGGAGGCGGTGGAACGGCCGCCGACCGGTGCCGTGGTGTCGACCTCGTCGGCTCCCGGGTAGCTGACGGAGGTGTGCCACTGCTCGACGGCCTGGTGCCAGAGGGTCCCCTTGAGGGGCCGGCCCTGGCCGTCGTACGTGGTGGTGGTCTCCGAGGGGATCTGGTTCTCGTTGGCCGCGTACAGCGTGGTCGAGGGGAAGTTGTTCGGCTCGGAGTACGGCGCGTAGGACGCGACCTGCCAGCCGTGCGAGTCGTAGAAGGTGTCCGAGATGACGCGGCCGGAGTTTGAGTCGCCCATCGCGGTGGACTGGGTCTGCCGCGGCTGCAGCATGCCGTCGTAGATCGTGATCGAGGTGGCGTACGTGCCGTCCTCGCGCAGTGTCTTCGAGGTGACCGACGTCGGCGCGCCGGGCTGGGTGATCGTGCCGCCGGGCGCGGGTACGGCGCCGGGGTTGATGGAGTACTCGAAGACGCGGTCCGCGCTCTGGCCCGCCGCCTTGTCCCGGCCGGGCAGCCACACCGCGGTGCGCCTGCCGAGCGCGTCGTACGTCATGTCGGTCGTGCGGCCGTTGGCGTCGACGTTCTCGGTGGGCAGTCCGCGCAGCGGTTCGAGGGTGGACGTGACCGTCCAGTTCTGGGAGTTGGTGGTGGTGGTGCCGGTGGGATTGGTGTTGCCGCCTGCCGAGGTCCAGGGCGGGGTGAAGGCCGTGTGGGTGTTCTGCCCGGTGACGTCCAGCGTGTCGGTGACGCGCCCGGCGCCGTCGTACTTCATCGCCGAACTGGTCTTCCAGTTCTCCGTGGTGCCGGTGTAGCCGGTGGCCGTGCGCACGGCGGTGACCCGGCCGATCGCCGTGCTGCCGGTCTGGTCGAGCTGCCCGAAGGTGCCCAGGTCGGTGAGGCTGCCGTCGCCGTCGTAGTAGAACTTCCGGTCGGCCAGGAGCGTGCTCGCGCTCGGCGCGGTGCCGCACGGGCCGTTGACGCTGGTGACCTGGTCCGGGTAGCCGAGGGTCATCGCGTTGCCGGACGCCGGCGCCGCGTAGGTCGTGGTGGTGCACTTCTCCTGGTTCGGGTCGACGCCGTCGCCGTGCTCGTTGACGGTGGACAGGCGGCCCTGGCTGTCGTACGCGGTATCGGTCTTGGTGTGCCGCCAGGTCCCGTCGGACAGGAGTGTGTACTTCAGGGAGCTGCTGGACTTGATCCGGCGCGCGGTGAGGTCGGGCAGGGTGGACAGGGCCGGCTCGGTCTCGCCGGGGTTGTCCTCCTGGGTCCAGTCCGTCCAGGGCGTCCGGTTGGCGGAGGCGGTGGTGGTGAAGGCGAACGGGCCGTTGATGTTGACGGCGTCGGCTGTGCCGCCGGCCTGGGTGTAGGTGGCGTCCTGGAGCGCGGTGCCGGACAACTGGTCCGAGTCGGTGACGCTCAGCACGGTGTTGCCGCCGACCTTGGCGTCGACGGTGACGGAGCGGCGGGTGCCGTCGGCCTTGTAGTCGCCGTCCATGCCCTGCAGATAGGTGGTGGTCCGCTGGGTGACCGGTTCCGGAGCCTGGCCGGTCTGCACGGTGACGGTGCGGAAGCCGCGGAACTGGTCCCAGGTGCGGTACTGGTCGTCGGTCAGGGCCGAGTCGTCGCGGTGCCAGGCCGGACCCGCGTAGCTGTAGCGGGAGATCTGGGTCTCGGAGCCGGCCGGGTTGTTCTGGGCGTCCGGCTTGTACTGCCCGGCGATCGTCAGGTCGGACACGGCCACGCTGTTGACGGTGACCTTGTTGAACCAGTCCGCGATCGGCTTGGAGGCACCGGGGACGGTCCAGTAGACGGGATAGCAGGAGTTGGTGTTGCCGTCCGCCTGGGAGATCGAGAGGGTCTTGCCCGCGCACGGGGCCGGGTTGTACTCGACCGCGATCGACTCGCCGGTCTCGGTCTGCACGCTGGAGATGCGCGGCCGGTACAGCGGCGGGGCGGACGGGGAGTCGTCGTTGACCCGGTTGTCGATCTCGGTGCCGGTGAACGACACCTGGTTCAGCGTGATGTCGCTGTTGCCGTTGTCGTAGGTGTCCTTGCCGGTGTGCTTGATGGACTGCAGCCACATGACGGCCTGCAGCATCCCGGCGTCCTTCGGGTCCACCGTGGTGCCGGTGACCGGGTCGACGGTGCCGCCCGCGTCCGAGTAGATCTGGCCCAGCTTGTAGGAGTCGACCGCGGTGAGCTGGTCGGTCGCCTTCACATGGACCTTGGTGGTGATGGAGTCCAGCCGGGTGGTGGTCCAGAAGCTGGGCCCGGAGGTGATGCACACGTCGTCGGGGACGGTGGTGGCGCCGTCCGGCAGTTTGGTCTTGTCCGTGGCGTCGCAGTGCAGGTCCCACGGCACGTCCGGCCAGTGCGTGGCGGTGCTGTCCTTCAGGTTCGACGCCGAGCAGTCGGTGAACGTGTCGGTCGTCTGGCACCGCTGGGCGAGGCCGAAGTCCACCTGGGCCGCCGGGGTCCGCCCGGCCTGCTCGTCCGCCAGCGTGTATCCGTACGAGATCAGCGTCAGCGCGCCACCCCGGGTGTACGAGGTGAGGGTGCCGGTGTCGTCGGGGTCGTCGGTGGCCGCCGTCTGGCCGCCGCCGAGGTCGTAGTAGTTGGATTCGGTGGTGTAGTCGTAACGCTGCACGAATCCGGCCGGCGACACCACGAAGTCGAGGTTCCAGCGCCAGCCCTCCGGCTTGTCGCACTGGGACGCCTTGCCCTTGGTGTCGTCGTGGCAGGGGTCCGTCGAGCGCGGGTGCAGGACGGGGACGCCCCAGGCGGAGTGCGTGGAGGAGTCGGCGGGGTTCGCGGGCATGGTGGCACCGGTGCCCGCACCGCTCGGGGAGTGGTCGGCGCCGAAGTAGGCAGCGGTGCCGTCCGTGGTCAGGACCCGGTAGTAGACACCGTCGTGCAGGCCGTTGTCGGCGCCGGACAGCTCCTGCACGAGGGTGCCGTCGTCACCCTGGAGCCGCCACTGCTTGATCTCCCCGGGCACGTTCGAGTCCACCCCGTCGGGCACCAGCACGCCGGAGTGCGAGCCGAAGGACAGCGTGGCGTTGTCCCCGCCCCAGCACTCGTCGCCGGAGCCCTTGAGGATCTTGTTGTCGTTGGCATCGAGGAGGGAGCCGCACCTGCGGTAGGCCCGTTCCACGGAACCGACCTGATAGCTCCAGCCGTCCCCAACCCACGAGGTCTGGGAGTTGCGGGCGGTGGTCTCGCCGTCGACGGTCTGCGAGTCGTAACTCAGGCCGACGGACGGCGCGTTGCCACCGATCCCGGCCGGCACCGAGATCGGGTAGGAGTAGGTGAACGAGCCGGTGGCGGAGGCCTGCCAGGTGCCGGCGGCCGACAACTCCGTCGCCCCGTAGTCACCCTGGGAGCCAGAGGTGCCGGAGGTCACGGCGAGCGCCGTGGTGCCGGTGGCATTGGCCGCGCTCAGCGGCGCGGTGCGGGCCGACATCGCCTTCGGCCCGTTCGCGCTCTCGGACGGCTTCGGGGATCCGCTGCTCTGGGCCGGCTCGGGAGACTGCGCACTCGGAGTCGGCGTGGCGGTGGCGGTGCCGTCCGGGGACTGGGAGGGGGAGGCGCTCGCCGTCGGCTTGGAACTGGCCTTTCCATCAGCCGACTTGGCGTCGCCCGCGTCATCGACGGAGGCAGAGCTCATGGTGACGGTCGCCGTCAGCTGCTCGGCAGAGGCCCGGTTGGTGAACTTCAGCGGCGTGGCCTTCTGGCACTCCGCCTTCTGCGGGGTGGTCAGCGCGCACCCGGGCAGCTGAACCAGCCGCAGCCGAGAGCCGTAACCGCCGCCGTAAGCGCGGGCGATCGCCGAGTAGTCGATGACCACCTTGACCCGGCCGTGGGCGGACGTCGTGCCGGAGGGGGTGATGCCCAGGAGCATGCCGTTGGCTCCGGTGCGCAGCGTCTGGGCGTGGGACGCGGCCTGCACCCGCACGGCGTCGACGCCGTGCTTGGTGCCGGCGGGCGCCACCCAGACGGGCAGTGAACCTGCCTTGACCGGCTTGGCCATGCTCTGCGGGCCGAGGTCGACGACGGCGGTGCCGGCCTTGGGCCACCGGGCCGTCGTCGCCCGGTACGTGCCCAGCGGCTTGTAGCCCTTGGGGTGTCGTTGTGCCTTCGGCTGCAGGAGATGCGCCCCTACGGCCTTGGTGGCGGGCAGTTTCTTGGGCCGCCACACCTCGCCGTCGAACGTGAAGCCGCCGTGGTGGCCGAAGCCGTCACCGCCGTCGTGGCCGGCGAGGAAGCCCGGCATGCCGAAGCCCGAGGCGATCGCCACCGGCAGCAGCAGCGCGAGCAGAGCAACCGGAATGGTCCACAGCCCCAGTACGCCGAAGAATCTCCGGTGCCACGTGCCCGCGAACCAGCGCCGTCTGCCACTCACGTGTAACCCCCCACAAAACGGCCCACTTGAGGGGCCGTCACACAGTCAGATCACAGGTGAGTGATCGACCGGAGGCTAGGTAGGGCCGTGATCACTACTCAAGACCCTTTGCCATTTCCAGAAGAAGACCATGCGTGTTCATGACAGATGCTGTGTAGGTTCTGTGCCGAAATTGATCACTTCTCAGATCTCTGTGGCAACCGGGCTTCCCCCACCCCGCTGCCCGCGACCCGAAGGAAGCCCGCCTACGTGCCCAGACCACCGATACGCACCGGCCACAGACGCGCCGCTCCGGGGCGCAGACTGGCCCTATTCACCGCCGCTGTCGGCCTGTTGACGGTCCTTCCGGCACTGCCCGCCGTGGCCGACGACTTCAGTGCCAGCCCGGCCGATCCGCTCCTTGCAGCCCAGGCGCAGGCCGAGTCCACCGGCAAGTCCGTCCCGGTGGACGCGCTGACCACCGAGGTCTCCACCACCGAGGCACTGCCTGACGGCACCTTCACCAACACCACCAGCGCGCTGCCGACCCGGGTGTTCAAGGACGGCGAGTGGACCCCGCTGGACGCCACCCTGGTCTCCGACGGCCACGGCGGCTACGCGCCCAAATCCACCCCGAACGGCGTCACCCTCTCCGGTGGCGGCGACGGCCCGCTGGTCACCCTCACCCACGCCGACGGCCCCAGCATGGCTCTGACCCTGCCGTTCACGCTGCCGAAACCGGACGTCAGCGGTGACACCGCGGTGTACCCATCGGTGCTGCCCGGCGTCGATCTGTCGGTGTCCGTCACCGACCAGGGCGGCTTCAGCGACGTCCTGGTCGTGCACGACGCGGACGCGGCGGCGAACCCTCAGCTGAAGAAGCTCACGCTGGCCGCCGACACGCAGGGCCTCTCTCTCGCCACCGCTGACGGCGACACCATGACCGCCACCTCAGCCGACGGCGATCTGACCTACACCAGCCCGCAGCCGGTGATGTGGGACTCCGGCACCACACCCACGAAGACCGACGGTCCGGCCGCCGGCACGGCCTCCTCCGTGGACGGCCCGGGCCCCGGAGCCGACACCGAGCCGGTCGCCATGACCGCCACGAGCAAGGCCGTGACGCTGACCCCGGACGCGGGCATGCTCACCGACCCGGACACCACCTATCCGGTGTACATCGACCCGTACACCAACCCGGTCTCTTCCACCGCCGGCCACTACACCGAGGTCTACTCCAGCTCGGCCTGCGACAACTCGCCGCAGTACGACAAGGCGCAGACCAACGGGCAGGGCGTGGGCTACCAGCGGTGGGGCGGCGCCTGCGGGGTCGGTCTGGAGCGTTCCTACTGGGCGATCAACACCGGCGGACTGCACTCGTCGTTCGTGGTCTACGACGCCTACGTGAAGATCTCCACCACGTTCGCGGCGAGCTACAACTGCAGCCAGAACCAGCCGCTCACGCTCCACACCACCAACGCGATCAGCTCCAGCACCGACTGGCTGTCCCGGCCCGGCGTCCACGACACGGCCTTCCCGCCGGTGACGGACACGGTGCCAAGCGGCGCCAACTCCGGCAGCTCCTGCAGCAACAGCACCGCCACCTTCCACGTCAAGGACCAGGCACAGAAGATTGCAGACCAGGACGGCAACGGCTACGACGCGAGCGGCACCTTCGGTGACGGCACCAACACCTGGACCATCGGCCTGTACGGCAACGAGTCGCAGACCTCGGGCAACGACGACTACCTGCGCATGTCGACCACGCTGACCCTCACTACCAAGTTCGACATTCCGCCGGGCATACCGAGCAACCTGCACATGACCCCGGCGGCAACCGGCGCCTCGGCCGCCTGCACCACCAGCGGCGTCGGCTGGATCGGCGCCACCACCTACTCGGACGCCGGCAGCAACATCACCCTGCACTCCACCGTCACCAGCCAAATCTCCGGCGAGAACGTCAGGGCGCACTACTACGTCTGGGACCGCACGGTCGACCCCGACGGCGACGGCAACGGTGCCTCCGTCTCGACCCCGGACAGCGGGTGGCTGGCATCCGGCACCGACGCGGCGATGAAGATCGGCGCCACCCTGAAGGACGGCCACCAGTACGGCTGGGACGTCTACGCCGAGGACGACTCGCCCGACCAGAACCTGACCTCGGGCAAGTCCGACCACTGCTGGTTCAACACCGACTTCACCGCGCCGCCCACCCCGGACATCTCCGGCAACCCCGCCTTCCCGCAGGTCGGAACCGCGCGTGAGGGCGACCCCGTCTACGCGGGCCCCGGCAAGACCACCGACTTCACCGTGGCCGGCACCGACGCCCCCTCCAGCGACGACACCTGCGACCCCGGCGCCTGCAAGTCCAGCGGCATGAAGTCCTTCCTGTGGCAGCTCGACTCGCCGCCCACCGACGCCGACGGCCAGACCGCTGCGGTCTCCGGCACCGACAGCCAGGGACGCTCCACCGCCACCATCCCCGTCCCGATCCGCGACTGGGGCGTGCACACCCTCTACGTCGCCGGCGTCGACAAGGCCGGGAACATCTCCACCAGTCCCGCCGGCTACACCTTCACGGTGCCGTGGGATCCGGCGACCAAGATCAAACCGGGTGACATCTCCGGCGACGGCGTCCCCGACCTGCTCGCCACCACCAAGACCGGCGACCTCGACCTCATCCCCGGCAACCAGGACCCAGCCCAGGCCACCGCTCCGGTCCACAGCGACCCCGTCACCGGCACCCCGCCGGCCGTCACCGGCCCGGTCACCGTGTCCACCAAGGAGGACTCCCCCGACGGCACAGGCTGGAACAATTACGTCATCGCCCACCGCGGCAACCTGCACGGAGCAAACGGCGACGACCTGTGGGCGTACAACAAGACCAGCAAGAACCTCTACATCGTCAAGAACGACCTGGACCCCATCGACGACGCGTCCTTCCCGGCATCGCCCTGGTCCACCTTCGGCGGCTTCGCAGGCAAGCGGTTCGACCTCGTCGTCAAGGACACCTGCGCACTGCCTGACGTCGTCGCGGACGACACCCGCTGCCGCAGCACCGACTACGACAGCAAGAGCTGGAACGTCAGCCAGCTCATCGCTCCGGGCAACGTCTTCGGCAACACCAACGACTACCCCGCCGTCATCACCGTCGAGAACAAGGAACTCTGGATCTACCAGTCCGACGGCGGCTACCACCTGAAAAACCCGATCCTGCTCGGCGACGGCGACTGGACGACCCAGACCCTCATCGCCGCGGGCACCTTCAACAACAAGCCGGTCCTCTGGTCCCGCGACAACGCCACCGGCCAGCTGTACAGCTATCCGATCACCATTGACCCGACCACCCTGGTCCCGACGCTCCTCCACCCGGGCACGCACACCAGCCTGGGGCTCACCCTGTCGCCGGCCCTCTACCCCGTGGTCGCCTCCCCCGGTGACGTCAACAGCCCGGTCCAGACCGGTGACACCAACCCGGGCGCCCCGGACGGCAACCCCGACCTGTACGCCGTCGGCCCCTTCGGCCAGCTCGTCGAATACAACTACCGCCAGAGCCCGGTCCTGACCTCCCCGCCCACCTACGGCTTCGCCCCGCCGGTCTCGCTGGGCTCGGTCACCGACACCGCCACCCACTGGTGGAAGCTCGCCGAAGGCAGCGGTACCACCACCGCCGACAGCACCGGCACGCTGAACGCCACCCTGTCCGGCGGCTACTCCTGGACCACCGACACCACCCGCGGAAACGCCGTGACCCTGAACGGCACCACTGGATACGCCGGCACGACCGGCCCGGCCGTGGACACCTCCAAGAGCTTCACCGTCTCCGCCTGGGTCAAGCTCAACTCAATGACCGCCAACAGCACCTTCCTCTCCCAGAACGGCACCACCAACAACGGCTTCCAGCTGTACTACTCCTCCGGCGCCCAAGCCTGGGCGTTCGGCCGGCACAGCGCGGACGACAGCAGCGCCGTCTGGAGGGCGACCTACGGCGGCAAGCCGGTCGCCGGCCGCTGGACCCACCTGGTCGGAATCTACGACGCCTCCGCCAAGGAGATCCGCCTCTACGTCGACGGCAAACTGTCGGCCACCAGGGACTGGACGTACACCCCCTGGAACGCCACCGGCCCCGTCCAGATCGGCCGCAAACTCTCCTCCGGCACCTACGGCGAATACGCCAACGCGTCGATCAGCAACATCCGCGTCTACCCCACCGCCCTGCCCCCCGCCGACGCCTCGGCCACCGGCGACAGCCCCAAGGTCGCCCAGCTCGACTGAGCACCGGGCTCGGCACGCACCCAGGGCCCGCCCCGGCTTGACCGGGACGGGCCCCGTCGTTCCACGGCCTCCACTGAGGCGATGCTGTCGGAGAAGCAGCGCCCGCCGCGCCTCTTGCAGTCGTCTCGGTAGGGGCGGTCTCGCAGGCAGCCCGTCGCGATCCCTGCGTCCTCACAGCGTCCCCAATTTCTCCCTCGGACGCTGGTTCAGTCCGCTGCTACGGCTCCCGTCTGACCCGTTTACGCAGGTCAGTGCAGTGCGACCACTGCCCGTCGGGGCCTCGTTGTACTCGCGAGCAGCGGATTCGGTCCGTTGGGGCGGAGTTGATGCTCCAGCACACAGGAGGAACGTTTCCGCATGTCAGGGAACGTTTCTGGTGGGGCGGGTGGGACTCGAACCCACGGCCGACGGATTATGAGTCCGCTGCTCTAACCGGCTGAGCTACCGCCCCATAGCGGCGTGTCGCGTACATGTGTGCGCGCCGTCTGCCGCAGCATAGCCGCTCATACGATCTCCTGCTTCGCATGGTCGGCTTCACATGACCTTGAGGACTCCGCCCCGGGCCGGGTGGTTCCCTCGGACATGAAAAAGGACCCCGGCGGGGTCCTCGTTCAGCATGCTCCCCCGACTGGACTCGAACCAGTAACCTGCCGGTTAACAGCCGGCTGCTCTGCCAATTGAGCTACGGAGGACCGAGCTCCCCCGACTGGACTCGAACCAGTAACCTGCCGGTTAACAGCCGGCTGCTCTGCCAATTGAGCTACGGAGGAATGCCTCGTTGCATCGAACGTACCTACCTGGGTATTCGCCAGGGGGCGCGCGCTCGCTGCGACACATACATTAGCGCAAGCAGGGGGGTGCTCCGCCAATCGGTTCCCCCCGCGCCAACGCCGCACCGCAGACCTACGCAAGGGAAGGGTGGCCGCCATGCGCTACCGGCTCACGTTCATCGCCGGACTCGCCCTGGGTTACGTCCTCGGCACGAGGGCCGGGCGCGAGCGCTACGAGCAGCTGAAGAAGTCCGCATGGCAGGTCGCGCAGAACCCGGCGGTCCGCAACACCGCGGAGTCGGCCGCCCAGCAGGGGCGCGTCCTGGCGGGCCGGGCGGCCCACGCGGTCGGCGAGAAGGTCAGCGATCACGTACCCGACGCGGTGACCCAGCGCATGCGCGCCATGCGAGCCCACCACCCGAACGGCGCAGGCACGGACGACTGGGGCACGAGCAACACGTAGCGGGCCCTCTCGGCACCGGACACCCCCATATCCCTGGGGGCGCGGGGCCGTGACATTTGCGGCTCCGCCGCGGGGCGCGACCGGCCCAGGACGGCCCTCACCCGAGATACGACGTCACCCCAACGGCGCCCAGCGGCGAAACCCGGCGGCGCGGTACGGCAGAATTTTCCCATGGGGATAGTCGCCGGGTTGGACAGTTCGCCCGATTTCACTCGCATCGTCGTCTGCGACACGGACACCGGAGCCGTGCTGCGGCAGGGCTATGCGCCGCACCCGGTGGACAACCCCGAGAGCGGCCGGCCCTCCGACATCGATCCGCAGGCCTGGCTGCTCTCCCTCGGCGAGGCCGCCGGCGGCGGGCTCCTGGAGGGTGTGCAAGCCATCGGGGTCTCCGCCCAGCAGAACGCACTCGTACCGCTGGACGCACAGGGCAACACCGTGCGGCCCGCCATGGTCGGCGGCGACAAGCGGGCGCAGGTCGCGGCGGCCGACCTGGTCGACGCGCTCGGCGGCCGCGAGGCGTGGGCGCAGGCGGTGGGCTCGGTGCCGCAGGCGGCGCAGTCGGTGACCAAGCTGCGCTGGCTCGCCAAGAGCGAGCCCGAAAACGCCCGGCGGACGGCGATCCTGCTCCAGGCGCACGACTGGCTCGTCTGGCAACTGCTCGGGCGGCCGGTGCGAAGGACCACCGACCGCGGCGGGGCCTCCGCCACCGGGTACTGGTCGGCGGCCATCGGTGGCTACCGGCCCGAACTGGTCGAGCTGGCGCTCGGTCACCAGGCCATGCTGCCGGAGGTGATCGGTCCCTCCGACGCGGCCGGTACGACACCGGAGGGGCTGCTGATCTCCGCGGGGACCGGCGAGACGATGGCCGCCGCGTTCGGGCTCGGCCTCGGGCTCGGCGACGCGGTGGTGTCGCTCGGCGCTTCCGGGTCCGTGATGGCGGTGCACCCCGAGGCTCTCGTCGACCAGACCGGCATGATCACCTCGCTGGCCGACGCCACCGGCATGCACCTGCCGGTCGTGACCACCCTGAACGCCGTACGGACCCTGCGCGGCACCGCCGAACTCCTCGGGATGCCCGACCTGGAGAGCCTGTCCGACCTGGCGATGAAGTCCACGCCCGGGTCGCACGGACTGGTCCTGCTGCCCTATCTGGAGGGCGAGCGGACGCCGAACCTGCCGCACACGGCGGGCACCCTGGCGGGCCTCAGACGCGAGTCCATGAGGCCCGAGCACCTGGCGCGGGCCGCCTTCGAGGGCATGCTCTGCGGGCTCGCGGACGCGCTCGACGTGCTGCGCGGGCGGGGCGTCGACGTGCGACGGGTCTTCCTGCTGGGGCAGGCCGCCGAGCTGTCGGCGGTGCAGTCCGCCGCGCCCTCGCTGTTCGCTGCGCAGGTCGTCGTACCGCAGCCCGCCGACTACGCGGCGATCGGCGCCGCCCGCCAGGCGGCCTGGGCGCTCGGCGTCTCCCAGGGCGCGCTCGATCCGCGCACCCCGCCGGCCTGGCAGGGCGCGGCGGCGCAGGTCCTGGACCCCGGTGACCAGCTGGCCGTGGGGCAGGCGGTGCGGCAGCAGTTCATGTCGGTGCGCGAGCAGACCCACCCCGGGGCGTTTCGGTCGTAAGGTCCGCAAAGGAGTCGCAAGAGGCCCGCTGGAGCACGGCTGTCGGATTAATCGGTTGAGGTAACGCGGGTGGAGTGTCCGACGATAGGGGCCACGGGCAACCACCTCGCCCCCCACCGCCGACTCCGAGAGACGTAGCGTGCTCATACGACTTCTGCGGACCTATCTCAGGCCCTACAGGAAACCCATCTCCATCCTGGTGCTGCTGCAGTTCCTGCAGACCTGCGCCACCCTCTATCTGCCCACCCTGAACGCGGACATCATCGACAACGGTGTCGTGAAGGGTGACACCGGTTACATTCTGTCCTTCGGTGTCCTGATGATCGGCATCTCGCTGGCGCAGGTCGTGTGCAACATCGGCGCCGTGTACTACGGCGCGAAGACCGCGTCGGCGCTCGGCCGGGACGTCCGGGCCGCCGTCTTCGACAAGGTGCAGTCCTTCTCCGCACGTGAGGTCGGTCACTTCGGCGCCCCCTCCCTCATCACCCGTACGACCAATGACGTCCAGCAGGTCCAGATGCTGGCCCTGATGACGTTCACGCTGATGGTGTCGGCGCCCATCATGTGCGTGGGCGGCATCGTCCTGGCCCTCGGCCTGGACGTACCGCTGTCCGGGGTCCTGGTGGCGGTCGTACCGGTGCTGGGCATCTGTGTGACGCTGATCGTGCGCCGGCTGCGCCCGCTGTTCCGGTCCATGCAGGTACGCCTGGACACGGTGAACCGGGTGCTGCGCGAGCAGATCACCGGCAACCGGGTGATCCGCGCCTTCGTCCGCGACGAGTACGAGCAGGGCCGCTTCGGGAAGGCGAACGGCGAGCTCACCGACATGCAGCTGGCGACCGGCCGGATGCTCGCGCTGATGTTCCCGATCGTGATGACGGTGGTGAACCTGTCGTCGATCGCGGTCGTGTGGTTCGGCGCGCACCGCATCGACAGCGGCGGGATGGCGATCGGCGATCTGACCGCGTTCCTCGCCTATCTGATGCAGATCGTGATGTCCGTGATGATGGCCACCTTCATGTTCATGATGGTGCCGCGCGCGGAGGTGTGCGCCGAGCGCATCCAGGAGGTCCTGGAGACCGAGTCCAGCGTGGTGCCGCCACTCGCTCCGGTCGGCGAGCTGCGCCGGCACGGCCATCTGGAGATCCGCGGGGCCGGGTTCCGCTACCCGGGTGCCGAGGAGCCGGTGCTGAAGTCCGTCGACCTGGTGGCCCGGCCGGGTGAGACGACCGCCGTGATCGGCTCCACCGGCAGCGGCAAGTCGACCCTGCTCGGGCTGGTCCCGCGGCTGTTCGACGCCACCGACGGCGAGGTGCTCGTCGACGGCGTCGACGTGTCGGGCCTCGACCCGGTGCTGCTCGCCAAGACCGTCGGGCTCGTCCCGCAGAAGCCGTACCTGTTCGCGGGCACGGTGGCCACCAATCTGCGCTACGGCAATCCGGACGCCACCGACGAGGAGCTCTGGCACGCGCTGGAGGTCGCGCAGGCCAAGGACTTCGTGCGGAAGCTGGAGGGCGGTCTGAACGCCCCCGTCTCCCAGGGCGGCACCAATGTCTCCGGCGGTCAGCGCCAGCGCCTGGCCATCGCCCGCACCCTCGTGCAGCGCCCGGAGATCTATCTGTTCGACGACTCCTTCTCCGCGCTCGACTACGCCACCGACGCGGCCCTGCGCGCCGCGCTCGCCCGGGAGACCGCCGAGGCGACCGTGGTGATCGTGGCCCAGCGCGTGGCGACCATCCGGGACGCCGACCGGATCGTGGTCCTCGACGAAGGGCTGGTCGTCGGCACCGGCCGGCACCACGAGCTGATGGCCGACAACGAGACCTACCGGGAGATCGTGCTCTCCCAGCTGACGGAAGCGGAGGCCGCCTGATGGCAGGGCCCATGGGACGCATGATGGCCGGGGGCGGCCCCGACCAGCGCTCGATGGACTTCAAGGAGTCGGGCAAACGGCTCATCGCCCGGTTCAAGCCCGAACGGCTGACCATCTACGCGCTGCTGCTGTGCGTCGTCGTCAGCGTGACCCTGAGCGTCATCGGGCCGAAGATCCTCGGCAAGGCCACCGACCTGGTCTTCGCGGGCATCATCGGCCGGCAGATGCCGGCCGGGGCCACCAAGGAGCAGGTCCTCGACTCCATGCGCGAGCGGGGCCAGGGCTCCGTCGCGGACATGCTGCAGAGCACCGACTTCACCCCCGGCAAGGGCATCGACTTCGACGCCGTCGGGAACGTGCTGCTGTTCGCGCTCGGCACCTTCCTCGTCGCCGGTCTGCTGATGGCGGTGGCGACACGGCTGGTCAACCGGGCCGTGAACCGCACGATGTACCGGATGCGCGAGGACGTGCAGGGGAAGCTGTCGCGGCTGCCGCTGTCGTACTTCGACAAGCGCCAGCGCGGCGAGGTGCTCTCCCGGGCCACCAACGACATCGACAACATCGGCCAGACGCTCCAGCAGTCGATGGGCCAGCTCATCAACTCGGTGCTCACCATCATCGGTGTGCTGGTGATGATGTTCTGGGTGTCGTGGCTGCTGGCCCTGGTCGCGCTGGTCACCGTGCCGCTGTCGTTCGTCGTGGCGACGCGTGTCGGCAAGCGCTCGCAGCCGCACTTCGTGCAGCAGTGGCGCTCCACCGGCAAGCTGAACGCGCACATCGAGGAGATGTACACCGGGCACACCCTGGTGAAGGTGTTCGGCCGGCAGCAGGAGTCGGCGCAGCAGTTCGCCGAGCAGAACGACGCGCTGTACGAGGCCGGGTTCAAGGCGCAGTTCAACAGCGGTGTGATGCAGCCGCTGATGATGTTCGTGTCGAACCTGAACTATGTGCTCGTCGCCGTGGTCGGTGGTCTGCGGGTGGCGTCCGGCACGCTGTCGATCGGTGACGTGCAGGCCTTCATCCAGTACTCGCGGCAGTTCTCGATGCCGCTGACCCAGGTCGCCTCGATGGCCAACCTGGTGCAGTCGGGCGTCGCTTCGGCGGAGCGGATCTTCGAACTCCTGGACGCGGAGGAGCAGGAGGCGGACCCGGTGCAGGGCGAGCGGCCGGCGGAATCGGCCGGGCGCGTGGCGCTGGAGCATGTGTCGTTCCGGTACGAGCCCGAGAGGCCGCTGATCGAGGATCTGTCGCTGAAGGTGGAGCCGGGGCACACGGTCGCGATCGTCGGCCCGACGGGCGCGGGCAAGACCACGCTGGTCAATCTGCTGATGCGGTTCTACGACGTGTCCGGCGGGCGGATCACCCTCGACGGCGTCGACATCCGCAGGATGTCCCGGGACGAACTCCGGGCCGGGATCGGCATGGTGCTGCAGGACACCTGGCTGTTCGGCGGCACGATCGCGGAGAACATCGCGTACGGCGCCTCCCGCGAGGTCACCCGGGGCGAGATCGAGGAGGCGGCGCGGGCGGCCCACGCCGACCGTTTCATCCGTACCCTGCCCGACGGCTACGACACCGTGATCGACGACGAGGGTACGGGCGTCAGCGCCGGCGAGAAGCAGCTCATCACCATCGCGCGGGCGTTCCTGTCCGACCCGGTGATCCTGGTGCTCGACGAGGCGACCAGCTCCGTCGACACCCGTACCGAGGTGCTGATCCAGAAGGCGATGGCCAAGCTGGCGCACGGGCGGACGTCGTTCGTCATCGCGCACCGGCTGTCCACGATCCGGGACGCCGACACGATCCTGGTGATGGAGAACGGCTCGATCGTCGAACAGGGCGCGCACGCGGAGCTGCTGGCCGCGGACGGTGCCTATGCGCGGCTGTACAAGGCGCAGTTCGCGCAGGCGGTCGCCGAGGTGGACTGAACGGGTTCGTACCGCCGGGGGCCGCTCGCCGTGGGGTGAGCGGCCCCTTTCAGTCCAGGTAGCCCCGCAGTTGGTCGGCGAATGCGTGGTCGCGGAGCTTGTTGAGGGTCTTCGACTCGATCTGGCGGATCCGCTCCCGGGTGACGCCGAAGATGCGTCCGATCTCCTCCAGGGTGCGGGGGCGGCCGTCGGCGAGTCCGTAGCGCAGTTGTACGACCTTGCGCTCGCGCTCCCCCAGGGTCGACAGCACGGCCTCCAGATGCTCCCTGAGCAGCAAGAAGGCGGCCGACTCCACGGGGCTGGTGGCGTCGCCGTCCTCGATGAGGTCACCGAGGGCGACGTCGTCCTCCTCGCCCACGGGCGCGTGCAGCGAGACGGGCTCCTGGGCGAGCCGCAGCACCTCGCTGACCCGCTCGGGCGGCAGGTCGAGGTGGGCGGCGACCTCGTCGGGGGTGGGCTCGTAGCCGCGCTCCTGGAGCATCCGGCGCTGCACCCGCACGACCCGGTTGATGAGCTCGACGACGTGCACGGGCACGCGGATGGTGCGGGCCTGGTCGGCGAGGGCGCGGGACATGGCCTGCCGGATCCACCAGGTGGCGTAGGTGGAGAACTTGTAGCCGCGGGCGTAGTCGAACTTCTCGACGGCCCGGATGAGCCCGAGGTTCCCCTCCTGGACCAGGTCCAGCATGGTCAGCCCGCGCCCGATGTACCGCTTGGCGACGGAGACCACGAGCCGGAGGTTGGCCTCGATGAGCCGGCGCTTGGCCATCCGCCCCATGACGACCAGTTTGTCCAGGTCGAGGGCGAGCCGGTCGTCCAGGTCGGGGGTGCTGCCGAGCTTCTCCTCGGCGAACAGCCCGGCCTCGACCCGGCGGGCGAGCTCGACCTCCTCGGCCGCGGTGAGCAGCGGGATACGGCCGATCTCGCGCAGGTACTGGCGGAACAGGTCCGAGGAGGGGCCGCTGGTGTCGGGGCGGGGAGCGGGCGGTTCGGCGGGCTCGGGGGCCTGTGCGGCCAGTGCCTCGGCGGGTGGCTCCGCCGGTTCGGACGGGGCCTCCGGCTCCGTCTCGGGGTGCAGCGCGACACGGCCCTGCGGGGGCACGGCCGCGAAGACGTCGGTCTCCGCGTCCGGCTCCTCGGTCGTGCCGACGCCGGTCTGTGTGAGGGTCTGGGTCTGCACGGGGGCGACCTCCAGGATGATCGCTGCCAAGGAGTACGGCAGCGGTACTTCGGGGACGGAGTCGACGGCCTCGCCGCTGTCCGTCCCGTACGCGATGAGAGGAACCGCGGGGGTGTGGGACCCGTGGGGGACGGATCGGCCGCGCTCCGAGGACTCAGGCACCGGAACCCAGTGTGGGGTAAGACACATCGCCGCCACGAGGGGCGTGCGGTGACTTTTTGCGTCCGAGTCGTGACCGCGTGGTAACCCTGGCGTATGCGAACCGCTCAGAGAGCGGCCGCACCCTGCTCCTGAAGCGCCTGGCCGTACTGCTGCAACACCCACAACTCGTTCTGTACGGCGGCCAGATGGGCCGGGTCGGCGTTGCTGCCGAGGCGGGTGAGGGTGATCTGGATGTCGTGGATGCGGCGGTCCACGGCTCGGCGGCGGACCGTCACGAGCTGGTCGCCCGCGTACGCCTCGTCGACCGTGCGGCGCATGATCGCCTCGACCGCCAGCTCGGTGACCATCGCGCGGACCGTGTCGTCGGGGGCCGCCTCACGGACCCGGACCAGATACTCCTGCGGGTCCTGTACGCCGTACTCGGCGCCGCCCGCGTCCAGGACGGCCTGGCGTACGGCGGCGTAGGGCGGGGCGGTGAACTCGTCCACGCCGTACGCGTCGAACGCCGGGGAGACCAACTCCGGGCGCTGGAGGGCCAGTTTGAGCAGCTCGCGTTCGGTGGCGTACACCGGGTTGCGGAGGTTCAGGGCCGGGCCGGGTCCTGCGGGGCGGGCGGAGGCCGCCGCCTCGTACTGCTGGGGGGCGCGGGAGGCCGGGGCCTGGCCCCTGCCGCCGCCCCGCTCACGGGCCCAGCGGGCCAGCTGGGCGACCCGCTTGACCACGAACTGGGTGTCCAGGATGCCCAGCATCCCGGCCAGCTCCACCGCGACCTCGTGCTGCGCGCCGCTGTTCTTGATGCGGGCGACGATCGGGGCCGCCTCGTCCAGGGCGGCCGCCCGGGCCGCCGGGGTGTCCAGGTCGTAGCGGTTCACGATCTGGCGGAGGGCGAACTCGAAGAGCGGGGTACGCGGTTCGACCAGGTCGGCGACCGCCTCGTCGCCCTTGGCCAGGCGCAGCTCGCAGGGGTCCATGCCGTCGGGCGCGATCGCGATGTACGTCTCGGCGGCGAACTTCTGGTCGTCCTCGAAGGCGCGCAGGGCCGCCTTCTGGCCGGCCGCGTCGCCGTCGAAGGTGAAGATCACCCGGGCGCTGCCGTTGTCCATCAGCAGCCGGCGGAGGATCTTGATGTGGTCGCCGCCGAACGCCGTGCCGCACGTGGCGATCGCGGTCGTCACTCCGGCGAGGTGGCACGCCATGACGTCCGTGTAGCCCTCGACGACGACCGCGCGGCTGGCCTTCGCGATGTCCTTCTTCGCGAGGTCGATGCCGTACAGGACCTGGGACTTCTTGTAGATCGCGGTCTCGGGCGTGTTGAGGTACTTGGGCCCGTTGTCCGCCTCGTACAGCTTGCGGGCGCCGAAGCCCACCACCTCGCCGCCGATGTCGCGGATCGGCCACATCAGGCGGCCGCGGAAGCGGTCGATGGGGCCGCGGCGGCCCTCCTGGGAGAGGCCGGACAGGAGCAGTTCCTTGTCGGTGAAGCCCTTGCCGCGCAGATAGCGGGTGAGGTGGTCCCAGCCCTGGGGGCTGTAGCCGACGCCGAAGTGGACGGCGGCGGCCTGGTCGAAGCCGCGCTCGGCGAGGAAGACCCGGCCGGTCTCGGCCTCCGGGCCGGTGGCGAGCTGTTCGGCGTACCACTGCGCGGCGATCTTGTGCGCCTCGACCAGGCGGATGCGCTCGCCTCGCTGGTGGGCCGGGTTGTATCCGCCCTCCTCGTAGCGCAGGGTGATGCCGGCCTGGGCCGCGAGGCGCTCGACCGCCTCCGAGAAGGAGAGGTGGTCGACCTTCATCACGAACGTGATGGTGTCGCCGCCCTCCTGGCAGCCGAAGCAGTGGAAGAGTCCCTTGCTCGGGCTGACCTGGAAGGACGGCGACTTCTCGTCATGGAACGGGCAGAGGCCCTTGAGGTTGCCGCCGCCCGCGTTGCGCAGCTGGAGGTACTCGGACACCACGGCGTCGATCGGGACCGCGTCCCGAACCGCCTTCACGTCCTCGTCGTTGATCCGTCCTGCCACGTGGTGATTCTACGGGGCAGAACTGACACTCCTGGGGCGTGACGTCTCACGGACCGGCACTCACGGCACAAGGCTTTCGAGCGGAACGTGCGGGTCCGCCAGGGCCTCCGTGTTCACCCGGGTCGTGGAGCGGATCAGCCGCTGGATCGGCTCTGTGACGTCCCACACATTCACATTCATCCCGGCCAGCACCCTCCCCTCCTTCACCCAGAACGCGATGAACTCGCGCTTGCCCGCGTCGCCCCGGATCACGACCTCGTCGTACGACCCCGGGGGCGCCCACCCGCTGTACTCCATCCCCAGGTCGTACTGGTCGGAGAAGAAGTAGGGCACGCGGTCGTAGAGGACGTCCTTGCCCAGCATCGCGCGGGCCGCCGCCGGGCCGCCGTTGAGCGCGTTGGCCCAGTGCTCCACCCGCAGCCGGGTGTCGAACAGGGCGTGCGGGAAGGACGCCACGTCGCCGGCCGCGTGGATGTCGGGGTCGGAGGTGCGCAGCCGCTCGTCGACCGCGACGCCACCGCCGTGGGCACGGCCGGCGATCTCCAGCCCCGCGGCCTCCGCCAGACCGATGCGCGGCGCCGCGCCGATGGCCGCCAGCACGTCGTGCGCCGGGTACTCCTCGCCGTCGTCGGTCCGCGCGGCCAGCACCATGCCGTCCTGGCCGACGATCTCCGTCAGCCGGACACCGAAGTGGAAGCGGACACCACGCTCGCGGTGCAGTTCCTCGAAGAGGTTGCCGAGCTCGGGGCCGAGGACGCTGTGCAGCGGGGTCGGCAGCGGCTCGATGACGGTCACCTCCGCGCCGTATTCGCGGGCCGCCGCCGCGACCTCCAGGCCGATCCAGCCGGCGCCCGCGATCACCAGATGGCCGTTGTCCCGGCCGAGGGCGGTGAGGACGCCCTTGAGGCGCTCGGCGTGCGCGAGACGCCGCAGATGGTGGACGCCCACCAGGTCGGTGCCGGGGATGTCGAGGCGGCGGGGCTCGGCGCCCGTGGTGAGGAGCAGCTTGTCGTAGTGGACGAGGGTGCCGTCGTCGCCGAAGCGCACGGTCTTCGCGGTGCGGTCGATCGCGTCGACGGTCTGGCCGAGGTGCAGCTCGATGTCGTTCTGCGCGTACCAGGCGGGCTCGTGCACGAAGACGCTGTCGCGCTCCTCCTTGCCGAGCAGATAACCCTTGGACAGGGGCGGGCGTTCGTACGGGTGGTCGCGTTCGTCGCTGATCAGTATCACCCGGCCGGTGAAGCCCTCAGCACGCAGCGTCTCGGCCGCCTTCGCGCCGGCCAGACCTCCTCCGACGATGACGAATGTCTGATCCGCGTCGACCACTTGATGCCTCCTCGTAAGGGTGCCGCCACATGCGAGCGTCCCGCACGCAGCGTGATGCGGGAAGAGGGAGTGCCCCGATCAGGCCACGGAGGGTCACTTCCCTGTCACACGTACCTCGTCAGTCTCACGTGTCGGTCACACGCGCCCCGTCAGGCGCGCGTGGAGCGAGCGGGCCGAGGCGTCGGTGAGGGAGGCGATCTGGTCGACGATCACGCGTTTGCGGGCGTGATCGTCGGGTGCCCCGTCGAACAGCGCGCGAAACTGCGGATCCAGTCCGTCCGGCGCGCGGGCGGTCAGCGCCTCGGCAAGTTCGGCGACGACGACCCGCTGGTCGGCACGGAGCCGCTCCTGTTCGGCGCGCTGCATGACATACCGGTCGGCGACCGCCTTGAGGACCGCGCACTCCATGCGGGCCGGTCTCGGTACGACGAGTTCGGCGCCGTAGCGGGTGAGGCCGCCGCTGCCGTACGCGGCGCGCGTGGCGCCCTCGGCGGCCAGACAGAAGCGGCCGATGAGCTGGCTGGTGGCGTCCTTGAGGCGGGCCTGGGCCACCGCCGTGCCGTCGTACCCGTGCGGCCACCACTCCTGGTCCTGGAGCCGGTCGAGGGCCTCGGCGAGTTCGGCCGGGTCGGTGTCCGCCGGGACGTACCGGCCGACGGCGACCGCGAAGACCGCCTGCCGCTCGGGCTCGGCGTGCAGGCAGTTGGGGTCGATGTGGCCGGCGTGCAGGCCGTCCTCGACGTCGTGCACCGAGTACGCCACGTCGTCGGCCCAGTCCATCACCTGGGCCTCGAAGCACGTGCGCGTGCCGGGGGCCTCCTTGCGGACCCAGTCGAAGACGGGCCGGTCGTCCTCGTAGACCCCGAACTTGCGGGACTTGGGGTCGGTGGGGTGGGCGCCGCGCGGCCAGGGGTACTTGGTGGCGGCGTCCAGCGCGGCGCGGGTGAGGTTGAGGCCGACGGAGCCCTGCGCGGTGAAGCGCTTGGGCTCGATGCGGGTGAGGAGCCTGAGGGACTGGGCGTTGCCCTCGAAGCCGCCGCAGTCCTCGGCGAACTCGTTGAGCGCCTGTTCGCCGTTGTGACCGAAGGGTGGGTGGCCGAGGTCGTGGGAGAGGCAGGCGGCCTCGACGAGGTCGGGGTCGCAGCCGAGGGCCGCGCCCAGCTCGCGGCCGACCTGGGCGCACTCCAGGGAGTGGGTCAGCCGGGTTCTGGGACTGGCGTCCCACGCCTGGCTGCTGGTTCCCGGGGTGACCACCTGTGTCTTGCCCGCGAGGCGGCGCAGGGCCGCGGAGTGCAGGACGCGTGCGCGGTCTCGCTGGAAGGCGGTGCGGCCTGGGCGTTTGTCCGGCTCTGGCGCCCAGCGGTCGGCTGACGCCGGGTCGTAGCCGGGGAGGGGTTCGGGTTCGGTGCCTGTGCCTTCCATGGTTCGACAGTAAGCGTCGGCAGTGACAATTGGGTGTTGGTGGGTGCCTACTCGGCTGCCGAGTTGTGTCGGTTTGCGGCTGCGGGTCTCATGTGGCTTGCCGCGCCCACGCGGCGGAGCCGCATATCGACGCAGCCCCGCGCCCCTCAAGCGGCTGTCGTGGCCGGGGTTGCCAAGGTCTGGTCGTAGCGGTGCAGTACCAGGCGGGTCATCGCCTCGTGGGCGCCCAGGGGGGCCGAGGCCAGCCACGGGGCTGCTTCGGCGCACTGTGTCGCGAAGCGGCCCGGGGCCGTGAAGCAGGAGGCCACAGCTATGCGGTGGCGGCCTCGGGCGGTCAGGGAGCGTACGGCCGCTTCGACGGTCGGTGTCGCGGCGGAGGCGTAGGCGGGGACCACGGGCACGCCCAGGCGCTCGGCGAGGAGGCGGGCGGTGCGGCGGGTGTCGGCCGCGGAGTCGGGGTCGCGGGAACCGGCCGCGGCGAGGACGACGGCGCCGTTGCGGCGGACGGGGTCGTCGGCGCCGGTGCGCCAGCCGGCCTCGACGAGGCGGGTGTACAGGGTCTCCACGAGGAGCGGGTGCGGGCCGAGCGGGGCGGCCACGCGCGTGCGTGCCGCGGCGGCGGCCGCCATCTCGGGGATGTCCCGCTTGACGTGGTGGCCGCGGCTGAGCAGGAGCGGTACGAGCACGGCGGGCGTGTCGCCGAGGGCGGCGAGGGTGTCGGGGAGCAGGGGCTCGTTCAGCTCGATGTGCCCGAGGTGCACCGGCACGCCGGGGCGCAGCTCCCGTACCCGTTCCATGAGCAGCCGGACGGTGTTCAGCGCGCGCGGGTCCCGGCTGCCGTGCGCCACGAGCACGAGGGCGGGCGGGGCGGGGCGGCGCCTGCCCTGGAGCGAGACGAGGCTGAGCCGGCCGGCCAGCTCGCTGCCGATGCTGCTCATGATGTCCGCCGTGCTGTCGAGGTGGATGCGGGACTCGTCGCGAGGAGGGTTCGACGCCGTCATGGAAGGATCCTGGCGGCCGGAGATTGCACCCCCGTTGCGCCGCGGTGACAGGTATTTTCCGTGGGTTCACGGCACGGGCCCCGGCGCTGTGAGGTGAACCGGATCACTGCGGTACGCGTCCTCCATGGTCGAAGGGGACCGGGGAGCTGAGGGGACCGCATGAAGATCCGTCGACCACGCCTGCCGCGCACCCGTGCCGGGTGGAGGCGGCTGGTGCAGGGTGTCATGGCGGGATGCGTGCTCGCGCTGCTGCCGGCGACCTGGCTGTACGTGTCCACGGCCGACCGGCTGCGCACGACGGCCGACGCGCCCCGCACCGAGGTCGCCATGGTCTTCGGGGCGGGCCTGTGGGGGGACGGCAAGCCGTCGCCGTACCTCGCGCACCGGCTGGACGCGGCGGCGAAGCTGTACCGCGCGGGCCGTATCGAGGTCGTGCTGGTCACCGGGGACAACAGCCGCAAGGACTACGACGAGCCCGACGCGATGCGGACCTACCTCACCGGGCACGGGGTGCCGGACGCCCGCATCGTCAGCGACTACGCCGGCTTCGACACCTGGGACTCCTGTGTCCGGGCGAAGAAGATCTTCGGCGTCGACCGTGCCGTGCTGATCAGCCAGGGCTTCCACATCCGCCGCGCGGTGGCCCTGTGCGAGGCGGCGGGGGTCGACTCGTACGGCATCGGGGTCGACGCCAAGCACGACGTCACCTGGTACTACGGCGGTACCCGCGAGATCTTCGCGGCGGGCAAGGCGGCCCTGGACGCGGTGTTCGAGCCGGATCCGACCTTCCTGGGCCCGAAGGAACCGGGAGTGGCGCGGGCGCTGGCGAGCGGACGCTGAGCCGGGGCCGGGCTCGCCGCGCCTCACGGTGGCGGGGGCGCGGCGGGGAGGCCGGGTTCGCCTCCGTGTAACAAAGGGCCGTCATGGGACGTAACACGCCCGAAGCACGCTGAGCGGTATGCAGACCGCCTCGACGCCCACCCACTGCCCGTACTGCGCCCTGCAGTGCGGGATGAATCTGTCGCCCCTGCCGCAGGGGGGCGTCGAGGTGACCGAGCGGGCGGACTTCCCGGTGAACCGGGGAGCGCTGTGCGGCAAGGGGCGTACGGCTCCCGCGGTGCTCTCGTCCGGGGTGCGGCTGACCTCGCCGTTGGTGCGCTCCGGCGGCGCGCTCGTGCCCGCGAGCTGGGACGAGGCGCTCGACCGTGTCGCCGCGGGACTGTCGTCGGCGCGCACCGGGTACGGTCCCGACGCCTGCGGGGTGTTCGGCGGGGGCGGGCTCACGAACGAGAAGGCGTACTCGCTCGGCAAGTTCGCGCGGGTGGTCCTCGGCACCTCGCAGATCGACTACAACGGCCGCTTCTGCATGTCCTCGGCGGCGGCCGCCGGGACCAGGGCCTTCGGCCTGGACCGGGGGCTGCCCTTCCCGCTGGAGGACATCCCGCGGACAGGGTGCGTGATCCTGGTCGGCTCCAATCTCGCGGAGACGATGCCGCCGTCGCTGCGGTTCTTCGGCGAACTTCGGGAGAACGGCGGCACGTTGATCGTCGTCGACCCGCGCCGCACGAAGACCGCCGAACAGGCCGACCTGCACCTGGCACCGCGCCCGGGGACCGATCTCGCGCTGGCGCTGGGGCTGTTGCACCTGGTGGTGGCGGAGGGCCGGACGGACGAGGCGTTCATCCAGGAGCGCACGGCCGGCTGGGAGGACGCGCGGGCCGCGGCGATGGCGCACTGGCCGGAGTATGTGGAGCGGATCACGGGGGTGTCCGTTCCACAACTCCGGGAGGTCGTACGGCTGTTCTGTGAGCCGGAGACCGCGATGGTGCTCACGGCACGCGGGCCGGAGCAGCAGTCCAAGGGCACCGACACGGTCGGGGCGTGGATCAACCTGTGCCTGGCGACGGGCCGGGCGGGCCGTCCGCTGTCCGGGTACGGCTGTCTGACCGGGCAGGGCAACGGGCAGGGCGGGCGTGAACACGGCCAGAAGGCCGACCAGTTGCCCGGCTACCGCAAGCTGACCGACCCGGCCGCGCGGCGGCATGTCGCCGAGGTGTGGGGCGTGGACCCGGACAGCCTGCCCGGGCCGGGGCGCAGCGCGTACGAACTGCTGGACGCGCTGGGCACCGACATCCGCGCGCTGCTGCTGATGGGTTCCAACCCGGTGGTGTCGGCGCCGCACGCGGCGCATGTGGAGGAGCGGCTGCGGTCGCTGGACTTCCTGGCGGTGGCGGACGTGGTGCTCTCGGAGACGGCGGAGCTGGCCGACGTCGTCCTGCCGGTCACCCAGTGGGCGGAGGAGACGGGCACCACGACCAGCCTGGAGGGCCGTGTGCTGCTGCGCCGGCGGGCGATCACACCGCCCGCCGGGATCCGCAGCGACCTGGAGGTCCTGCACGGGCTCGCGGCCCGCCTGGGCGTGGAGAAGGGGTTCCCGACCGACCCCGAGGAGGTCTTCGACGAGCTGCGCCGGGCCAGTGCCGGGGGCCCCGCGGACTACTCGGGGATCACCTACCGGCGGCTGGCGGAGGAGAACGGGGTGTTCTGGCCGTGCCCGTCGGTCCCGGGTGGCGAACCGGACGACGGCGAGGACGCGGCGCTGGACGCGGCGCTCGACCCGGCGGAGGCCGACCCGGTCGGAGAAGCCACGGAACCGGACGACCCCACGGGCCCCACCGTTCACCCCGGCACCCCGCGCCTCTTCCTCGACGGCTTCGCCACCGAGGACGGACGGGCCCGCTTCGTCGCCGTCTCGCACCGCGACTCGGCCGAGGAACCGGACGCCGAGTACCCGCTGCTGCTGACGACCGGCAGGGTCGTGTCCCAGTACCAGTCGGGCGCCCAGACCCGCCGCGTGGACGAGCTGAACGCGGCCGCCCCCGGTCCGTTCGTGGAACTCCACCCACGGCTGGCGGCCCGGCTCGGGGCGGCCGACGGCGACCCGCTGGCCGTCGTCTCACGCCGGGGCCGCGCGGTGGCCCCGGCCCGCGTCACCACCACCATCCGCCCCGACACGGTCTTCATGCCGTTCCACTGGCCGGGCGAGGGCCGCGCAAACACCCTCACCAACCCGGCCCTCGACCCCACCTCCCGCATGCCGGAGTTCAAGACATGCGCGGTACGCGTGGAGCCGGTGCAGCCGTGACCTTCGCTTGAACGGCCCCCGGCCCCCGGCCAAGGCCCACCCCGTGCCACGGCGTTGGGCCGCTTCCGCGCCGCCGCCGGGCTGGGTGGTCGGTGGTCGCGCTCCCCGATCTTGCCGGGGGGTCGTCCCGTCGCACATCCCCCGTGCCACGGGACGCACCGCCGCCCGGTCCAACCTCAGCCCAGCTCGCCCGGCCCGCGTGCCCCCGGTATCCGCCCCACCGGCACCCTGCCGCGTGGACGAGTTGAACGCGGCCGCCCCGGTCCGTTCGTGGGACTCCACCCGCGGCTGGCGCCCGGCTCGGCGCTACCGAGGGGGACCCGGTGACCGTCGTCTCGCGGGCCGGGGCCGCACGGTGGCCCCGGCCCGCGTCACCACCACCATCCACCCGGCCCGGTCTCCATGCCGTTCCACTGGCCCGGCGCGGGCCGCGCCAACGCACCACGCGGCCCGCGCCCCCGCGACGCCCGGCCACGGCCCGCCCCGTGCCACAGGACGCACCGCCGCCCGGTCCAGTCCAATCGCTCAGCGCAGATCGTCCGGCTTGCGTGCCCGCGGCACCCCGTCGTCGTCCCCGGGCACCGCCTCCGTTCCCGTTGCGTCCTGTGTCGGGATCAGGTCCGCCGTTTCGATGCCGGAGAGTGTGTCGTCCGGGTGGAGCGAGGTGTCCGTGTCCTCTCGCCTGCCCTGGCCCTCCATGGTCAGTTCCTGCCGTCCCGGGCCCGTGGAGAGCTGCTGGTCGGTGCGGAGTTGGCGCAGGCGGGCCAGGAGGTCCTGCATCGCGGGCAGGGGCAGGGTCTGGATGTAGGCCGAGATGTCGCCGCCCCCGCCGATGTACTGCGGGACGTCGAAGCCGGCGAACTCGCGGACGATGCGGATCATCGCCACGTTGTCCTTGCCCAACGCCTCCACCTCGGCCTTGAGTTCGAGACCGGCGCGGCGGGCCTCCGCGCGTGCCCGGTAGGCGTCGATGAGGTCGTCCAGCTTGGCGTTCTCGACGGCCACGCCGAGCTTTTCGCCCCGGCCCTCCTCGATGAACTTGGCCTTGAGCGTGTCGAGCAGGGCCGGATCGGTCGGCGTGAACCGGCCGAGGCTGGTGTCCAGCGTCTCCACGCCCCACTTCTCCAGCGCGTGCCTGACCCGGTCGGTGAGGTCCTTGCGGACGTGCTCGTAGCTGGCGAGGAACTCCAGCACGGAGTTGGTCATGACGATCTCGTTGAAGTACCCGGCCACCGCCGCGCCGAGGACGTCCCGCACGAACCGCTTCATCGGCGCGGGGTCGTCGACCAGCCCGCCCAGTCCTGCGGTGCTCACGCCGCCGAACCGGCTGACCAGCTTCGGCGCCACGTCCGGCGGGATCTGCAGGTTCTGCCAGAGGTCCACGGACAGGTCGAAGCCCTGGACGTTGACGGTGATCCGGCCGAGGTCGGCGTCGTAGTTCTCGGCCTCGGACGCCCGCTTGTCGTGCCACTTGAGGATCAGTACCCGGGTGGGGATCACCATCACCCGTACGAACCACGGGTTGAGCGCGCACGTCGTGCCCTTGCCCAGGGTCTCCTCCTGGACGCCCCGCTGTCCGCCCTTCTCCAGGAAGACCCAGGGCAGCCGGAAGCTGCTGTGCCCGGCCACCCTCGGCGCCACCGCACCGTCCACGTCCTGGCCGGGTTCGGCGCCGTCCAGGGTGATGACCACTCCGGTGTAGTCCTCCCCGATGGAGATCTCCCGGAGATGCGCCTCGGTCAGCCCGTCACGGGCCGCGGTCACATTGTCGACCGTGACGACGTCGAAGAGCTCCGGATTGATGTCGTAGTACGCCCCGCCGCCGAGGATGGCCAACTGCCTGCCCTGCTCGCCGCCGCCCGCGAGGAAGGCCTCCCCGTCCTGGAAGCTGTCGCACTCCATGTGCCGGCCGAACCTGCGGTCCGGCGGCCGCACGGCGCCCTCCTTCGCCTGCACCAGGCCGATGGTGCCCGGCGGCACAAAGGTGCGCGGCCTCATCTCGACGCGGAACAGCCGGGGATTGATGTAGTACGACTGACCGCCGCTCAAGGTCGTGACCTGGACGCCTTGTTCGCCCTTGCGCCTGCCGTCGCCGAGCAGGAACTTCTCGCCGTCCTGGAAGTCGTCGCAGTCCACGTGCCGGGCGAGCCTGCCGCGGTCGGACCGGTTGTGCCCCTCCAGGGCCGTCACCACGCCGATCATGTCCGTCGGCACATGCACCCTGGGCACGAGGTCCACCGAGTTGACCACCGGCCACATCCAGTGGGTCCCGGGGAGCAGCGTGCGGGCCAGGACTCCGCGTGCGTCGGCCGGGTTGACCTGCTTGAACGTGCGGTCCGGATGCGGGGCCACATAGCGCCGGGTGATGATCCCGACGTGGTCGGCGGGCACGACGACCCGCCCCCTCAACGCCGCGGCCCCGGCGATGGCCAGCAGGATCAGGATTAAGAACACCAGAACGATCACGGGTCGATCCCCCATTCCCGTAGCCGCGCGTGCAGCGCCAGCACGGTCGAACTCCAACGGTCGTACCAGTCCGGGTCGTTCTCATGACCCGGATCACGCAGCGTGGGGTAGAAGCCGGCCCGTCCGCCGGGTCCCACCCGCCGTGCGAAGTCGCGGTAGCGCCGGGGCACGGCGTCCTCGGCCGTGTCCCGCCAGCCCAGTGCGGCGCCCAGCTCGGGGAAGCGCGGCCCCCGCGGTCCCCCGGCGGGGGCGAGCGCGAGCTGGCGCCTGAAGCCCTGCCGGCCGTGGGAGCGGTGGGCCCACAACGCGTCGATGCCGGCCAGCAGTTCCCGGGGCACGGTGGCGGCGTGCCGTGCGCTCAGCCAGCCCTCGGTGAGCCGGCCCGCCGACTCCATGACGAGCCGGGTGGTGAGCAGGTCGGCGTGCTCGTACTCGTCCTCCGTGAGGTGGCCGCGCAGCCGTTCCAGACCGGCGGCGGCCGTCAGCCGCACCGGGGACGGGCCTCGGCCGCCGCGTGCCCGGCGCGGTTCGGGCAGCCGCGGCGGCCGGCCGCGGGCCGCGTCCTCGTGCAGCCGGCGCAGCAGGTCGAGGTGGGCGTCGGCGAGCGCCGCGCCGTCGCGGGCGTCGATGTGCCAGGCGGCGGCGAGGTGGTAGTTGACCTCTCCGTCGAGCAGGACGGGGACGAACGGCCGCCCGTGCACCTGGCCTTCGAGGATCATGCGGGTGATGTCGTCGGAGTCCTGCGACCGGGGCGTCATCACGACGACGACGGCGACGGCGTGCCGCAGTTGCTGCCGGATCGTCCAGAAGTGGGCGTCCCCGGGCCGCAGATCGCCGATCGACCAGACCGGCAGCCCGGCCTCGCGCAGCCGGCCGGCCAGCGCGCGGCCGTATGCGGCGTCGGCGGGGGCGTAGCAGACGACGAAGGACGGGCGGTCGGGTGCGGTGAGCGGGCGGGGCGGGGAAAGGTTGGCGACGTCCTCGTTGTCCCGGGCGGCCGCGGCACCGGGCGCGGCGGGGCGGCCCGCGACGACGGCGGCGAGTTCGGCGGCCTTCTCCGCGAACTCCTCGTCGGTCACGTCGCTGAAGTCCCGCCAGACGCGGTTGGCGGCGAACGGCGGTACGGCGACATGGCCGAGCAGCACCGGGATGAAGCGCAGTCCGCGCTCGGCCGACGCGGTGGCCAGCGCCGCGTACTCGTCCATGGCGCGGCCGGAGCGCACGGACGCAGGGCTGATCACGGCGATGCCATGGGCGGAGGCCAGCAGTTCGGCGTCCAGGCGGTGGACGACGACCTCGCTCGGCTCGATGCTCCACTCGGCGAAGAAGGGCCGTAGTCCGTGCGCGGCGAGCTCCTCTGCCAGCCGTTCGGTCCAGGCGGCGTCGTCGGCCGCATAGGAGAGGAACACGTCGCTCGACCGGTCGTTCAACAGCGTGGACCTCCTGGGCACGGCCGCCCGGGGCCGTACGGCCACCGGACCGGGCCGCCGGTTGCGAGGGGGACCAGGCTAGGGCTGGAACCACCCCCTCCACCCAGGCATTGAGTAAGTCGCACTAACCCGATTCCTTTGCGTACGGGACTTTGCGGCGCGGGGGCGGGCCGAGGGCCGCCGTGGGCCGGGTGGGCCGGGCGGGCCGGGTGGGCCGGAGTGGCGGCCGCGGTGCCGGGGGCGTCCGCGGCGGGGTGCGCGGCAGCGGCTCGACCATTGGTGCGGCGAGCGCGCCCAGCTCCGCCCTGCCCGTCTCCTCCCAGTCGCTCTTCGCCGACCGCCGCATCTCGGCCAGCAGGGCGGCTGCGCGCGGGCGCGGTTCCGGGTCCTTCGTCAGACCGGCGGCCAGCAGCTCGCGCAGGGGGCGGGGTATCCCCGTCAGCGGTACCGGTGCCGTGGTGTGCCGGGCCATCAGGCTGAACAACTGCGGTACGGGAAAGGGCGGCCGCCCGGTCAGGCAGCGGTACAGGACGCATGCGGCCGCGTACACGTCGGCCTGGTGGGTCGCGTCCCCGGTGCCCTGCCACAGTTCGGGGGCGCGCAGTTCCGGGGCGCCGGTGGTGAGCGCCGCGAGTCCCAGGCCGGTCACCGTGACCGTCCCGTCGGCGCCGACCAGCACCTTGCCGGGCCGCAGGTCGCCATGGGCCGTGCCCCGCTCGTGCGCGGCCGCCAACGCGCGCAGGACTGCCCGGAAGAGCACCGCCGAGGCGGGCCCGGACAGCGCTCCGTGCCGCTCCAGCAGGCGCGCGAGGGTGACGCCCTCGACCGCGTCGCTGATCAGCGCCCCGCCGGCGGCCACGGCCGACCGCTCGTACGCCGTCCGGAACGCCGGGGCCTGCACGAACCGGTACGGCACGGCCGCCTCGGGAATCCGCAGCCCGGCCAGCCGCCGGACGTCCGCCCGGAACGCGGCCTCGCGCGGCCGGTGGATCAGCGGCCGGGCGGGCACGTACCTCACCACGGCCGGGCGCTCGGGCCCGTGCCCGGCGCCGGTCACACGGGGCACGGCCGGGGACCCGGCCGACGCGCCGTCGCCGTCCCCGGATTCGTAGGCGGGCCACGCCAGTACGACGCGCCCGCACCGCCCCGTGTGCAGTTCACGCACCTCCGTCCAGCGCGGCAGTCGCCACGGCCGGGTGACCACCATCTCAGGCTCCCGCCGTGCGCCGCGGTGTGCTCAGGACCCGGACCAGGCGGGCGACCTCGCGGTCGTAGTGGGCGGTGCCGGGCCGGGTGAGGTCGAGCGGCTGGTGGATGGCGGCGAGCGGGGGCAGCGGGACGTCCGCGATCCGCGCCGGTACGAACCGCAGGCCGCCCTCGTACTTGCGGTGCAGCAGCGCGGCGTACTCGTCCCGGGCGCGGGGGTCGGCCGTCGTGCCGGAGCCGAACAGCAGGACTCCCAACCCGGCCTCGGTGAGCGCCCGTTCGGTCTCCAGGAGCGAGACCAGTCCCGGCGCGACCCAGCACACCAGGAACACATCCAGATCCGCCGCGCGCAGCCGCCCGGCCAGCAGTTCCGCCGCCTGTGCGTCCCCGTCCGCGTACGACACGAAGACGTCGTACGGGCCCTGCCGCTCGGGCGGCTCGGACGCTCCGCCGCTGCCGGCGCCGTCGTCGTCGGCACGGGCGCCCGCTCGCCGTTGGCGGTATTCGTGGAATCCGAAGTACGTGCCCGCCACCGTGAGCAGCAGACCGGCGACCGCGATCGCCAGGTTGACCCCGTCAAGCCCCGTCATGGCTGGAGTGTAGGGGCGATACCCGCACAAGGGACGGGGTTTGCCCTCAGTGGACCCGGTTCAGCCAGTCGCCGCCCGCGATGCGCGTGCCGCGTGCGCGCAGGAGGGCGGCGACATGCGGCGCGGCCACGTACACCCAGGCGCGCACGGTGGTGCCGTCGCCGCGTACGACATTCCGGTCGACCCGTTCGTAAAGGCTGCGCGGGTCGCCCGGAACGTACTCCTCCAGCCGGTCGAGCTCGGCGAGCAGTTCGGGGTACGCCTCGGGCAGCGCGGCGACGAGTTCCCCGCTGACGACTCCCCCGGGTTCCTCGACGGCGTAGGGATATCCGGGGCCGTCGTACAGCACCGCGTCCGTGAGCCGGCCGGGCTCCTCGGAGCGCGTACGGCCGCGAAGGAACACATCGTGGTTGGGCTCACCGGGGCGGAGCGTGCCGTAGACGAAGAACGGAAGGGTCACAGGAACGATTCTGCATCCTCTCCGACCCCTCACACATCTCCTTGTAGGCGCTATGGACATGACATGTCATGGCCCTTTAAATCTCAGTCGACATCAGCGCCACCCCCACGCCTTCGAGGCGCCTTCCCAAGGAGACCGATGAGTCGGACACGACACATCCGAGGATCCCGTCTCGCCACGGCCGGCATAGCCGCCACCACAGCGACCCTGCTGGCCGCCGCTCTCTCCCCCGCCGCCCACGCCGACGGCAGACCGACCCGGGCCACCGCGATCGAGAACGCGGCCTCGGCGCTCGTACAGCACGCCACGAGCCTGGGCCTGACCTCCACACAGGACACCAGCGTCCGGGACGTGATCGTCGACAAGGACGGCACCCAGCACGTCCGCTACGACCGCACCTACCGCCAACTGCCGGTCCTCGGCGGTGACTTCGTGGTCCACCTGACCCCGAACGGCACGTTCCGCAACGCGAACCGCGCCACGAAGAGCCACATTTCCCTGTCCTCGATCACCCCGAAGCTGTCCGCCCCCAAGGCCGCCGACCTCGCGGTGAACGCGCTGCGCGCGGCGAACCTCGGCGACAGCCTGAAGCGGGTCAAGGCCAAGCCGGAGCTGGTCGTCGACGCGCTGCACGGCGCCCCGAAGCTGGCCTGGCGCACCAACGCGGTCGGCCAGGACTCCCTCGGCAACCCGGTGGCCCGCACGGTGCTCACCGACGCCCGCACCGGCGCCCAGATCGACGCCTGGGACAGCATCGAGACGGCGACGGGCGACGGCCAGTCGCTGTACAGCGGCACGGTGCCGCTGGAGACGACGCAGTCGGGGTCGACGTACCAGCTCAAGGACCCCACCCGCGGCAACACGTACACCGGCGACGCCGCCAACAAGACCGACCTGTGCATCTTCGGCATCTGCTTCGTCCGCGCCCCCGCGACACTGTTCACGGACGCCGACAACCACTGGGGCACGGGGGCGAACGCCGACCGCTCCTCGGCGGCGGTGGACGCGCAGTACGGCACCAACGAGACCTGGGACTACTACAAGAACGTCCACGGCCGCAACGGCATCGCCAACGACGGCAAGGGCTCGTACAACCGCGTCCACTACGGCAACAACTACAACAACGCCTTCTGGGACGACAGTTGCTTCTGCATGACGTACGGCGACGGTGACGGCTCGGTCTTCGGCCCGCTGGTGGCGCTGGACGTCGCGGGCCACGAGATGTCGCACGGCGTGACGTCCAAGACGGCGGCGCTGACCTACTCGGGCGAGTCCGGCGGCCTGAACGAGGCCACCTCGGACATCATGGGCACCCTCGTCGAGTGGTACGCCAACAACTCCTCCGACCAGGGCGACTACCTCATCGGCGAGGAGATCGTCCGCCCCGGCTTCGGCAAGCCCGCCCTCCGCTTCATGGACCAGCCGTCCAAGGACGGCAACTCCGCGGACTACTGGAGCTCCTCGGTCGGCAACCTCGACGTCCACTACTCGTCCGGCGTCGCCAACCACTTCGCCTACCTCCTCGCGGAGGGCAGCGGCGCGAAGGTCATCAACGGCGTCAGCTACAACTCGCCCACGTACAACGGCTCGACGGTGACCGGCATCGGCCGCGACAAACTCGGCAAGATCTGGTACCGGGCGCTGACGGTCTACATGACGTCCTCCACCAACTACAAGGCCGCCCGCACGGCCACCCTGAACGCGGCCAAGGACCTCTACGGCGCGGGCAGCACGGAGTACAACGCGGTGGCGGCGGCGTGGAGCGCGGTCAACGTGAACTGACCGCCACGAGCGGCAAGAAGGCCGGTGCCCTGGCGGGCACCGGCCTTGTTGTGTGCGGTGGGGTCAGGCGGCCGGTTCCGGCTCCCGGTCCGGGGACTCGGCGGGCTGTTCCTGCTTGTCGTCCCGCATCACCACCGTCGCCAGGACCGCCGCGGCGAGGACGCCGAGGGCGCTCAGGGTGAAGGTGGTGGACATCGAGGAGGTGAAGGCCTCGCGGGCCGAGCGGATCAGGGCGGGGTGGGCCGCGGCGACGGCTCCGGCGATGGAGTGGCGGGCCTGGTCGGGGGCGTCCGCGGGCATCCGGTCCGCGTAGCCGCTGGAGAGCAGCGAGCCGAGGATCGCGATGCCGAGGGCGGTGCCGGCCTGCTGGACGGTGTCGTTCAGGGCCGAGCCGACGCCCGCCTTGTCCGCCGGGATGGTGGCCATCAGCGCGCCGACCGCCGCCGGCATGGCCGCACCGGCACCGAGACCGAGGAGCCCGAGGGCGATCGCCGGGACGGTGAAGCCGGAGCCGGCGTCGACGGTGGTGAGCAGGGCGAAGCAGGCCACCATGATCAGCATGCCGGTCAGGATCACAAAGCGGTTGCCGATCTTCGCGGCCAGCTTCACACCCGCAGTGTTGCCGACGATCGCGGTCACGGCCAGCGGCAGGAAGGCCAGGCCCGCCTTGATGGCCGAGTAGCCGAGGACGAACTGCAGATACTGGGTGAGGACCAGCAGCAGACCGCCGTTGCCGATCTGGACCAGGGCCAGGGAGAGCGAACCTCCGCTGAAGTTGCGGTGCTTGAAGAGGACCAGCGGGACCATCGGGGAGGAGGTCACGCGCTCCCAGATCACGAAGGCGGCGAGGGCGACCAACGCGACGGTCAGGCTGATCAGGGAACGGCCCTCGAACGCGCCGCGCTGCGGGATCTCGATGATCCACCAGACCAGCGCGGTCATCCCGGCCGCGGACAGCACCGCACCCAGCGGATCGGCCTTCTGCCAGGGCGCCTTCGACTCCGGCATCAGGGTCACCCCGGCGAGGACGGCCAGGACGACCACGGGGACGTTGAGGAAGAAGATCGAATGCCAGGTGAAGTGGTCGACGAGGACACCGCCCAGCACCGGGCTGCCGACCAGACCGAGCATCGACACCGAGCCCCATGCCGCCATCGCTTTGCCGCGCTCCTCCTCGCCGAAGACCGTGATGAGTATGGAGAGGGTGGACGGCATGATCAGCGCCCCGCCGACCCCCATCGCCACCCGCACGGCGACGACCTGTCCGGGGTCGGCGGCGAACGAGCCGGCCAGTGAGGCCGCGCCGAACAGCAGCAGGCCGATCAGCATCACCCTGCGGCGGCCGAAGCGGTCACCGAGGCTGCCCGAGGTGAGCAGCAGACCGGCGAAGACGAGGACATAGGAGTCGAGGATCCACTGGACGTCCTGGGCGCTCGCGCCGAGGTCCTCGGTCATCGCGGGCACCGCGACGGTCAGCGCCATGCTGTCGACCACCAGGACCAGCGTGCTCAGGCACAGCACGACGAGGATCCACCAGCGACGTGGGTTGCGGGTTTCCATCGGGGTTCTTCCTTTCGGGCTTCACCGTCTGCGCACAGACCGAGCGGCTGCGCACGCTGTTCCTGTGTTGCGAACGCTGTTCCTAGCGATGCGAACACTGTACGCAGCTCGGAACAGTGTGCGCAACCCCATCCGCTGTACGCTGGTTGCGAACGACGTACGCAGGAACAGCACACCCGCCCCTGAGCACCCAGAGGAGCGCCATGGCAGCCAAGGCCAAGCCGAACCCGATCCCCTCCGTCTGGGCCCGGCCGCAGTCCGAGCCCGACCAGCCCGCGCTCAGCCGGGCCGTGATCGTCCGCGAGGCGATCGCCATGCTCGACGCGGAGGGCATCGAGGCGCTCAGCATGCGCAAGCTCGGCGCCCGCCTGAACGCGGGCGCGACCTCCCTCTACCGGCACGTCGCCACCAAGGACGAGCTGATGGAGCTGGCCGTGGACGAGGTCGCCGCCGAGATCCACGTACCGCCCTCCGACAGCCCGGACTGGCGGGCCGCGGTCACCGAGGCCGCGGCCTCCTTCCGTGCCACCGCCCTGCGGCACCCCTGGCTGTCCTCGGTCCTCGGCCAGGCCGGTCTCGCCTATCTCGGCCCCAACCTGATGGCCTTCTCCGAGCGGCTCGCCGCGCTGTTCACGGCGATCGGCTTCCCCGAGCCCAGCGGGGCGATCGACGCCGTGCTGTCGTACACGATCGGCATGAGCAGCACGGAGGCCGCCTGGCTCACCACGGTCGCCCGCTCCGGCGAGACCGAGGCCGAGTTCATCAACCGACTGCTGCCCGCCGCCCAGCAGGCCGCAGCCGGCCACGACCATCTCTCCGGCGCCTACACCGACGCCGTCGCGGCGACCACGGACCCGGCCGCGGTCCGCGACGACAAGTTCGCGTACGCCCTGGAGATCGTGCTCGACGGCCTGGCGATGAAGCTGCCCAACTAGCCGCGCCGCCCCAGGCGGCCCTGCGCGTCCCGGTCACCCGTTCACCCCCGCCGCCCGCGCCGTTCGTGTTCTCTTCCACGGCGACCCCGCCCACGCCCATGACCTGCCGGAACGCCCTCCCGGCAGCCCTTGCGCACCCGACCGGAGACACCCGTTCATCCCATTTCTGACGCCTTGTCAGGAAGCGGGCTCGACCGACTCCCACTTACCTCGGAAGAGCAGGGACGCGACCGACTCGGCGGCACATGGGGGTGCCGCGGGCGTGCCCCCGTGAACTCGAGGGAGCACCATGCGCCGCACCGCCCGCATGCTGACCGGTACCGCGCTCGCCGTCGCCGCGGCGGGGCTCGCCGCCGCCCCCGCCCACGGTGGCGTCCGGGTGTCCTCGGTGGCCGAAAGCCTGGAGGTGTACCCCTCCACGGTGGTGCCCGGCGGTCAGGTGACGGTGAACACGAAGGCGTGCGGCGACAAGGGGACGGCGGCGGGTGACGCGAGCGCGGTGGGCGCGGGCGCGTTCATGCTGGCGCCCAGCGCGCACGAGGGCGATGCGATCGGCCAGTTCCGGGTGCCGCCGAGCGCACAGCCGGGGACGTACGAGATCGTCGCGCGGTGCGCCGTGGGCGGTCGGCAGGTGGCGGGCGACCTCATGGTGGCGCTGAGCACGGCGCGCGAAGGGGCGCAGCCGCGCGGAAGTGTGAAGACGGGGGTCGGCGGCGCGTTGGGCCCCGACCCCGTGCAGACCGCGGCGGGCGTGGCGGCTCTGGCCGTCGCCGCCGCGGGCGGTACCTGGCTCCTGCATCGCCGGGCGAGAGGCGACGGGATCTGACGGACACCCTCCGCTGTCCGTCCGCCGGTACCGCAAGTCCCGCCCCCTCCGGGTCCGACGCCCCTCGCGGCCCGGAGGGGGAGGGGGTCAGTTCCGGGAGAGGGGTTCGCATGCGCAGGATCGGCGACACCGCCATAGCCGCCGTCACCGTGGTCGCCCTGGGCTCCGGTGTGTTCCTGCTGGGAGGCGGCGCCGGCACGCACGCCCCGCCCCAGCCGTCCGTCGCGGAAGGCCGCCCGGACCCCACCGAGGAGCGGCTCGCGTCCGCGGCGCTGCCGCCCTCCCCGCCCACCCGCATCCGCATCCCCGCCATCCGTGTGAACGCACCGCTGATGGGTCTCGCCCTGACGAAGTCCGGCAGCCTCGACGTCCCGCCCGCCGGCCAGAAGAACCTCGCCGGCTGGTACGAGTCCGGCACCACCCCCGGCGAGAGAGGCACCGCGATCGTCGCGGGGCACGTCGACAACACCGAGGGACCCGCCGTCTTCTACGACCTCGGCGCCCTGAAGCGGGGTGCCACCATCGAGGTGGACCGGCGCGACGGCGGTGTCGCGGTGTTCACGGTGGACGCGGTCGAGGTCTACCAGGCGCGGAACTTCCCCGACGAGAAGGTGTACGGCGCGGCCGAGCGTCCCGAGCTGCGGGTGATCACCTGCGGCGGCACCTACTCGAAGGCCACCGGCTACCAGGCGAACGTGGTCGTGTTCGCACACCTGACCGGGAGCCGCTGAGCAGCTCGGCCCGGCCACACCCACCTCACAGCCCGCACCGGCCCGCCCCCAGTACCCTCACACCCCCTCCCCGCCCCCGCTGAGGGCAGCGTTCCTCGCGGGAAACAACGGTGATGCTGCCGGGTAACGTCGGCACCGCACGCTGCGTTGCATGACCTCGAATACGCGTGTGGTGGTGATCGGCGCCGGCCTCGCGGGCGTACGTCTCGCCCGCCGGCTCGGTGAGCTCGGCACGCCCGCGCTGCTCGTCGGCGAGGAGGAGCACCGCCCGTACAACCGGGTCCTGCTCGCCGAGGTGCTGGCCGGCCGGTACAGCCCGGAGGTGATCGCCCTCCCGGCACCCGCGGAGCTGACCCGCGCCCGGGTCACCGGCATCGACCGCGCCCGGCGCACCGTCGAGTGCGCGGACGGCTCGGTGATCGCATACGACCGGCTGGTCCTGGCCACCGGCTCCAACCCGGTACTTCCGCCCCTGCGCGGTCTGTTCAGCGCGGGCGGGCACGAACTCCCCGAGGGCGTGCACGCGTTCCGCACCATGGACGACTGTCTGGGCCTGTCCAAGGCGGTGCGGCCGGGCGTGCGGGCGGTCGTCATCGGCGGCGGGCTGCTCGGTGTGTCCGCGGCCCGCGCGCTCGCCGTGCGCGGCGCCCAGGTGGTCCTCGCCCAGCAGGCCGAGAGGCTCATGGAGCGCCAGCTCGACCCGAACGCCTCGAAGCTCGTGCTGCGGCACCTGAAGGACCTGGGCGTCGAGGTGCACACCGAGTGCCGGGTGCGGGACGTGCGCTGTGTGGGCGGCGCGGTCCGTTCGGTGGAGATGTCCGACGGGTACGCGCTCGACGCCGACCTGGTGGTCCTCGCCTGCGGCATCCACCCGCGCGCCGGCCTGGCCCAGGACGCGGGACTCGCCGTCCGCAAGGGCATCGTCGTCGACGACGAACTCCGTACGTCGGACCCGTACATCCACGCCATCGGCGACTGCGCCCAGCACGACGGCACGGTCTACGGCCTGGCCGCTCCGGCGCTCGAACAGGCCGACGTGCTGGCCGAGTTGCTGGCCGGGAGGGCCGACTCCCGCTACACCGGCACCCGTTCCCTGACCCGACTCACCCTGACCGGGCAGGACTCCCCCTTCGACCTCGCCGCGTTCGGTGAGACCGAGCCCCGCCCCGGCGACGACGTCGTCCAGCTCACGGACGCCACCCGGGGCACGTACCGCAAGGTCGTCGTCCGCGACGACCGCCTGGTCGGCGGGGTCCTCGTCGGCGAACTCGGCACTGTCGGCGCGCTCGCCCGTGCCTGGGAGGGAGCAGAGCCGCTCCCGTCCGACGGCGGCCCCCTGCTCCACCTGCTCACCAACGATGGAGGCTCCTGATGTCCACGACCGCACTCGGTGGGGACCGGTCCCACCCCACGATCGTGCTCGTCGGCCATGGCATGGTCGGCCAGCGCTTCCTGGAAGCGCTGGCCGAGCGCGGCCTGACCGCCACGCACCGCGTGGTCGTGCTGTGCGAGGAGCCGCGTCCGGCGTACGACCGTGTGCAGCTCACGTCGTACTTCTCGGGCCGGACGCCCGACGAACTGTCCATGACCGACATGCAGTTCATCGAGGACCACGGCATCGAGCTGCACGTGGGCGACCCGGCGGAGACGGTCGACCGTGAGGCGCGCAGGGTGACCGCCCGCTCCGGTCTGGTCGTCGAGTACGACACCCTCGTGCTGGCCACCGGCTCCTACCCCTTCGTACCGCCGGTCCCGGGCAAGGACGCCGAGGGCTGCTTCGTCTACCGGACCATCGAGGACCTGCTCGCGATCGAGGAGTACGCCGGGTCGCGGGCGACGACGGGTGCGGTGGTCGGCGGCGGCCTGCTCGGTCTGGAGGCCGCCGGCGCGCTGAAGGGCCTCGGACTGACCAGCCACATCGTGGAGTTCGCGCCGCGCCTCATGCCGGTGCAGGTGGACGAGGGCGGGGGCGCGGCGCTGCTGCGCACGATCGAGGACATGGGCCTGGCCGTGCACACCGGCGTGGGCACGCAGGAGGTCATCGTCGGCCCCGATGGCGCCGTCACCGGCATGAAGCTGTCGGACGGCTCCGAACTCGCCACCGACATGGTGGTGTTCAGCGCCGGTGTGCGCCCCCGCGACCAGCTCGCCCGGGACTGCGGCCTCACGGTCGGCGAGCGCGGTGGCATCTCCGTCGACGAGCAGTGCCGTACGGTCACCGACCCGCATGTGTTCGCGATCGGCGAGTGCGCGCTGGCGGCGGACGGACGGGTGTACGGCCTGGTGGCGCCGGGTTACGAGCAGGCGGAGACGGCCGCGGCGACCATCGCGAAGGACGAGGCGGCGTTCACGGGCGCCGACCTGTCCACCAAGCTCAAGCTCCTCGGTGTCGACGTGGCGTCGTTCGGCGACGCGCACGGCACGGCCGAGGACTGCCTGGACGTCGTCTACTCCGACTCCCGCGCGGGCCTGTACAAGAAGCTGGTCATCGGCCGGGACGGCACCCTGCTCGGCGGCATCCTGGTCGGTGACGCGGAGGCGTACGGCACGCTGCGCGCCTTCACCGGCTCCGTCCCGCCGGTCTCGCCGGAGTCGCTGGTGCTGCCCGCCGGCGCGGGCGCCCCGGCGCAGCTCGGCCCCTCCGCCCTGCCCGACGAGGCGGTCATCTGCTCCTGCCACAACGTGTCCAAGGGCACGATCCGCGGCGCGGTGACCGAGCACTCCTGCACCACCGTGCCCGAGGTCAAGAAGTGCACCAAGGCCGGTACGGGCTGCGGCAGTTGCGTCAAGGTACTCGGCCAACTGGTCACCGCCGAGCTGGAGGCGAGCGGCGTCGAGGTCGACAAGGGCCTGTGCGGCTGCTTCTCCCAGACCCGCGAGGAGCTGTACGAGATCGTCCTCGCGCTGCGCATCAACACCTACCGGGACCTCCTGGACCGCTACGGCCGTGAGGGCGCCCGGGGCGGTGACGGCTGCGAGGTCTGCAAGCCGGCGGTGGGGTCGATCATCGCGTCCCTCGCCCCGACGATCGGCGCGAGCGGCTATGTCCTGGACGGCGAGCAGGCGGCGCTGCAGGACAGCAACGACCACTTTCTCGCCAACCTCCAGAAGAACGGCTCGTATTCGGTCGTCCCGCGCATCCCCGGCGGTGAGATCACCCCGGAGGGGCTCATCGTGATCGGGGAGATCGCCCGCGACTTCGGCCTGTACACAAAGATCACGGGCGGTCAGCGGATCGACATGTTCGGCGCGCGCGTCGAGCAACTCCCGCTGATCTGGACGCGGTTGGTGGACGCGGGCTTCGAGTCCGGGCACGCGTACGGCAAGGCGCTGCGCACGGTGAAGTCCTGTGTGGGCCAGACCTGGTGCCGCTACGGCGTCCAGGACTCCGTGCGCATGGCGATCGACCTGGAGCTGCGCTACCGGGGACTCAGGTCGCCCCACAAGCTCAAGTCGGCGGTCTCCGGCTGCGCCCGCGAGTGCGCGGAGGCCCAGTCGAAGGACTTCGGCGTCATCGCAACCTCCAACGGCTGGAACCTGTACGTCGGCGGCAACGGCGGCGCCACTCCGCGCCACGCGGACCTGCTGGCCCAGGATCTGTCGGACGCCGAACTGATCCGCCTGATCGACCGTTTCCTGATGTTCTACATCCGCACCGCGGACCGTCTGGAGCGCACCTCGACCTGGCTGGAGCGGATCCCGGGCGGCCTGGACCATGTGCGCGACGTGGTCGTGGAGGACTCCCTCGGCATCTGCGAGGAGCTGGAGTCCCTGATGAAGGACCACGTGGCCCACTACGCCGACGAGTGGGCGACCACCATCAACGACCCCGAGAAGCTCGCCCGGTTCGTGTCCTTCGTGAACGCGCCCGACACCCCCGACCCGGTCGTCGGCTTCGTCCCCGAGCGCGACCAGATGAAGCCCGACCTCCCCCTGCTGACCATCGGCCACCGTCCCCTGGAAGGAAGCGCCCAGCGATGACCCTGGCACCCGAGACGACCGCCCTGAAGATCCGGCTGCGGCTGGACGAGGACTGGTTGACCATCTGTGATCTGACCGCGCTGACGCCGGGCCGCGGGGTTGCGGCGCTGCTGCCCGACGGGCGCCAGGCCGCGATCTTCCTGGACCGCGAGGGCCGGGTCTACGCGATCGACAACCGCGATCCGTTCGGCGGCGCGGCGGTCCTCTCCCGCGGCCTGACCGGCACCCACCAGGGCCGCCCGTTCGTCGCCTCACCGCTGCTCAAGCAGCGCTTCGACCTGACCTCCGGGCAGTGTCTGGACGACGAGGCGGTGCGGGTGGAGACGTACGAGGTGCGCGCGGCCTGACGCAACGGGGGGGGGTCACCCCTTGAGTGCGTCGTAGTGCACGCCCGTCAGCCGCTCCGAGGCGTCCCAGAGCCGCGTCCCCGCTTCGTCGTTGCGCGTCCACGGCGCCCGCCAGGACGGCTCCGGGGCGCCGCGCCACATCGCGAACGAGGGGCCGAAGAAGGAGTCGGGCCGGACGTCGGGGGCGGTCGCCGCGTACAGCGTGGGCAGGGCGCCCGCCTCCGCCGGCTGGGCGAAGAGGCGGTTGCCGAGCTCCATGAGCCGCTCGGCACCCCGCCGCCCCTCGGAGCGCGGCCCGGCGGTCTGCAGATTGGTGGCGGCGTAACCGGGATGGGCGGCGGCCGCGACCATGTCCGCACCGGTGGCCGCCAGCCTGCGCGCCAGCTCGTGCGTGAAGAGCAGGTTGGCGGTCTTGGAGCGGGCGTAGGCGATCCAACGCCGGTACCGGCGCTCGCTGTTGAGATCACGGATGTCGATGTTGGCGAGCGCGTGCATCGCGCTCGACAGGGTCACCACGCGGGCGCCGGGCGCGGCGAGCAGCGCGGGCATCAGCAGTCCGGTGAGGGCGAAGTGCCCGAGGTGGTTGACCCCGAACTGCGTCTCGAACCCGTCCGCCGTCGTCCCGTACGGCGGCGCCATCACCCCGGCGTTGTTGACGAGCAGATCGAGACGGTCGTACGGCAGCCCGCCCGCGAAGTCCCGCACCGACGCCAGGTCCCCCAGATCCAGTCGCCCGAACCGGGCCTCGGCCCCGGGCACCTCCGCCAGGACCCGGTCCACCGCCGCCCGCCCCCGCGCCTCGCTCCGGCACGCGAGCACCACCCGGGCCCCCTCACGGGCGAGCTCCCGCGCGGTGACGTACCCGAGCCCGCTGTTGGCACCGGTGACGACGGCGGTGCGGCCGGCGAGGCCGGGGATGTCGTGCGCGTTCCAGCCTGTCATGGGGCTCCTCCTCGACCGCTCGGGACCGGCTCGCCCCTGGCCGTACGGCTTCAGCCTAGGGGCGGCCACGGCTCGGCCGCACTCGGGACGGTCCGTGTGCCCAGGTGGAACCCCCCGGCCGCGCGCTACAACTTTTCCCGTCGAAGGTGCATCCAACATGACGACTGCATCCACCCATTCGCCCGATGGAGGCGGATTGGCCATGTCTCTGCATACTCAACTCCTCTCCCGGCGCGGCCTGACGGCCGCCCTGACCGCCGTCGCGGCGGCGCTCGCGACCGCGGGTGTCGCAGGGAGCGCGACGGCGACGACGACGGCTCAGGCGTCGGCCGGTCCGCGCACCTGTGCCGTGAAGGACCTGTACCTGTCCATGGGCCGCGCGGAAGGCGCGGCCGGCTCGCTCTACCAGCCCATCCGGTTCACCAACACCAGTACGAGCAAGTGCGCCCTGCGCGGCTACCCGGGCGTCAGCGTCCTCGACACCGCGCACCGGCAGATCGGCCCTGCCGCCACCCGTTCCGGCTCGCCCTACGGCACGGTCACGCTCGCCCCGGGCCACTCCGCGTCGGCAATCGTCCGCACCACCAACGGCCCCATCGGCGGACCCTGCCTGCGCACCGGCACCTATCTGCGGATCTACCCGCCGGGCTCGTACACCTCCACCCTCGTCCCCACACGCTGGACCACGTGCTCCCACCTCTTCCAGGTCGGCCCGATCAACACGGAGGGCACCTTCTGAGGGAGGGCACCTTCTGAGCAAGGGCCTCCTCTGAGACAGGGGCGACTTCAGCAAACGCCATTTAGCCTGGTCAGCGACATAGCTTGACAGTCCCCGCAGATGATGCCCGAAGGGGCGGCACCCCCGCACAGGGTGCCGCCCCTCCTTTTTCGTGCGCCGGAGCCGTCGTCGATCGGTCTTGAGGGTCGGGGACCGACGACGGCTCCGGGGTCTGGTGGCCGTAGGGCGGGTCTTCGAAGTTTGGGCGGTGGTCCATGGTCGGCAAGTGGCAGTTCCAGGCCACCGGCGGCCCCGGTGCGGCCTGGCAGCCGCCGTCGGTTCTGGCCCGAATCCGCCAATCGACGACCGGCGTGACGGCTACGGCCGGCTGGCCGTCGGCCCCCGCACCGCCCAACTTCGAAGACCCCGTAGGACCTGGGCCCTAGCGGTGGTCGCTGCCCGCCGACTGGGTTGCCGCGCGGCCGGCCTCCAGGCGGGCGACCGGGATGCGGAACGGGGAGCAGGAGACGTAGTCCAGACCCACCTCGTGGAAGAAGTGGACCGACTCGGGGTCGCCGCCGTGCTCGCCGCAGACGCCGAGCTTCAGGTCGGGGCGGGTCTCGCGGCCCGCCTTGGCCGCCGACTTCACCAGAGAGCCGACGCCGTCCTTGTCGATCGTCTCGAACGGGGAGACTCCGAAGATGCCCTTCTCCAGGTAGGCCGTGAAGAAGGAGGCCTCGACGTCGTCGCGGGAGAAGCCCCACACCGTCTGGGTCAGGTCGTTGGTGCCGAAGGAGAAGAACTCGGCCGCCTCCGCGATCTGGCCGGCCGTGAGGGCGGCGCGCGGGAGTTCGATCATCGTGCCGATGGCGAGCTTGAGCTGTGTGCCCGTCGCCGCCTCCACCTCGGCGATGACCTGGTCGGCCTCCTCGCGGACGATCTCCAGCTCCTGGACCGTGCCGACGAGCGGAATCATGATCTCGGCGCGCGGGTCGCCCTTGGCGTTCTTGCGCTCGGCCGCGGCCTCGGCGATGGCCCGGACCTGCATGGTGAACAGACCGGGGATGACCAGGCCGAGGCGTACGCCGCGCAGGCCCAGCATCGGGTTCTGCTCGTGCAGGCGGTGGACGGCCTGGAGCAGTCGCAGGTCGTTCTCGTTGGAGTCCTTGCGGGACTCGGCGAGGGCGACGCGGACCGACAGCTCCGTGATGTCGGGCAGGAACTCGTGCAGCGGCGGGTCGAGGAGACGGACCGTCACCGGCAGCCCGTCCATCGCCGAGAACAGCTCGATGAAGTCCTGCTTCTGGAGCGGGAGCAGCTGCTTGAGGGACTCCTCGCGCTCCTCCTCCGTGTCGGCCAGGATCAGCCGCTCCACCAGCTCACGCCGGTCGCCCAGGAACATGTGCTCCGTACGGCACAGGCCGATGCCCTGCGCGCCGAAGCGACGGGCACGCAGCGCGTCCTCGGCGTTGTCCGCGTTGGCCCGCACCCGCAGCCGGCGCTTGCGGTCGGCGAAGGCCATGATGCGGTGCACGGCCTCGACCAGTTCGTCGGCGTCGTGGGCGCCCGCGTGCATCCGGCCCTCGAAGTACTCGACGACCGGGGAGGGGACCACCGGGACCTCGCCCAGGTAGACCTTGCCGCTCGACCCGTCGATCGAGATGATGTCGCCTTCCTCCACCACATGCCCGCCCGGCACGGTCATCCGACGGCGCTTGGTGTCGACCTCCAGCTCCTCGGCGCCGCAGACACAGGTCTTGCCCATGCCGCGCGCGACGACGGCCGCGTGGGAGGTCTTGCCGCCGCGGGAGGTGAGGATGCCCTCGGCCGCGATCATGCCGTCCAGGTCGTCGGGGTTGGTCTCGCGGCGGACCAGGATGACCTTCTCGCCCGAGCGGGACCACTTGACGGCGGTGTACGAGTCGAAGACCGCCTTGCCGACCGCCGCGCCCGGCGAGGCCGCGATGCCCCGGCCGACCTGCTCGGTCTTGGCGGTGTCGTCGAAGCGCGGGAACATCAGCTGGGCCAGCTGGGCACCGGTGACGCGCTGGAGCGCCTCGGTCTCGTCGATCAGGCCCTGGTCCACCAGCTGGGTCGCGATACGGAAGGCGGCACCGGCGGTGCGCTTGCCGACGCGGGTCTGGAGCATCCAGAGCTGGCCGCGCTCGATGGTGAACTCGATGTCGCAGAGATCCTTGTAGTGGTTCTCCAGGGTCTCCATGATCTGCATCAGCTGGTCGTACGACTTCTTGTCGATCTGCTCCAGCTCCGCGAGCGGGACCGTGTTGCGGATGCCCGCGACCACGTCCTCGCCCTGCGCGTTCTGCAGGTAGTCGCCGTAGACGCCCTGGTGGCCGGAGGCGGGGTCACGGGTGAAGGCGACGCCCGTGCCGGAGTCGGGACCCAGGTTGCCGAAGACCATCGAGCAGACGTTGACGGCCGTGCCGAGGTCGTGCGGGATGCGCTCCTGGCGGCGGTACAGCTTGGCGCGGTCGGTGTTCCACGAGTTGAAGACCGCCTCGATGGCGAGGTCCATCTGCTCGCGCGGGTCCTGCGGGAAGTCCCGGCCGGCCTCGGTCTTGACGATCTTCTTGAACTTGGTGACGAGCTTCTTGAGGTCGGCCGCCTCCAGGTCCGTGTCGACCGTGACCTTCTTGGCCGCCTTGGCCGCGTCGAGGGCCTCCTCGAAGAGCTCGCCGTCGACGCCGAGAACCGTCTTGCCGAACATCTGGATGAGGCGGCGGTAGGAGTCCCAGGCGAAGCGGTCGTCGCCGGCCTGCTTGGTCAGGCCCTGCACCGACTTGTCGGAGAGGCCGATGTTCAGGACGGTGTCCATCATGCCGGGCATGGAGAACTTCGCACCCGAGCGGACCGACACGAGCAGCGGGTCGTCGGCCTGGCCGAGCTTCTTGCCCATCCGCTGCTCCAGCGCGTCGAGGTGCGCACTCACCTCGTCACGCAGTGCCACCGGCTCCGAGCCACTGTCCAGGTAGACCTTGCAGGCCTCGGTGGTGATCGTGAAGCCGGGAGGGACCGGGAGACCCAGGTTGGTCATCTCGGCGAGGTTGGCACCCTTGCCGCCCAGGAGGTCCTTGAGGTCCTTGTTTCCCTCGGTGAAGTCGTAAACGAACTTCGCTACGTGGGGTTCTTTGTTTTCCGACACGGGTCTCGACTCCTTGAGGCCGCGGTGGCTGCCCTGACGGCGAGGAACATACCCAGATCGAAGGCGCCTGGGTACGTCTACTTGTGCGTCATGCGCCTGTAACCAGTCGTCCGCCAGTGGATCGAAAGTCAAAGCTTGGCAAGCGAAGACACGCTGATGTTTTCACTTCTTGAACGCATCCATGCCCATAGGCGCGGTTTTCCGCTCAGGTGAGCGCCTCCTGACACGTCTGTTTTCGATCGATGAACGATCAAGGGGTGGCACCGAGTGCCACACCTTGGAGAAGTGCAGTCGCCCAAGATTCGCTCATCTGAGCGCAACCCTTATCAAGGGTGGCGAGAATCACGCTGTCACAGCGCGCCGGATTTCACCATGCGGACGTGACGCGGGACGGAAACGCGGACGTCACAGGGGTGCGGGACGGAGCACGGCGCTCACACCCCGAGTGCCGTCAGCCGCTGCTCCACCCGCTCAGGTGCGTACAGGTGCTCCACGACCAGCGCACCCGCGCCGACCAGCCCGGCCCGCTCCCCGAGCCGCGAGGTGACGACGTCCAGATGGGCCGTCGAGCGGGGCAGCGCCCGCTGGTACAGCAGTTCCCGGACACCGGTGAGGAAGGGAGTTCCGGCCAGATCTCCGGCGATCATCAGCACGCCGGGGTTGAGCAGGGTCACGACCGTCGCCAGGACGTCCCCGACCCGGCGCCCGGCCTCCCGGGCGAGCGCGGCCGCCTCCGGGTGCCCGGAGGCCAGCAGATCCCGTACGTCCGAGCCCGAGGCGGCCGGGACACCGGCCTCCGCGAGCCGCCGGGCCACGGCGCCACCGCTGGCGACGGCGGCGAGACAGCCGTACGAACCGCACCGGCACAGCGCCTCCGCACCCACCCGTATGTGCCCGATGTCCCCGGCGCCGCCGTCGACGCCCCGGAAGATCGAGCCGTCCACCACGACGCCGGCACCGATACCGGTCGACACCTTGATGAGCACGAAGGCCGAGCAGCCGGGGTGTCCGGTGCGCTGCTCGCCGTACGCCATGAGGTTCGCGTCGTTGTCCACGAGCACCGGCACGGCGGCGGCGCCGGTGTGTTCGGTGAAGGCGCGGGAGAGGCGGCCGCGTATGTCGTAGCCGTCCCAGCCCGGCATGATCGGCGGCTGTACGACCCGGCCGGTCTCGCTGTCGACCGGGCCCGGCACCGCGAGCCCGATCCCGCACACCTCGTCGGCCCGGTGCCCCGCCTTCTCCAGCAACTCGGCGAACCAGTGGCCGAGTTCGCCCAGTACGACCTCGGGGCCGTCCTCGATGACCAGCGTGCCGGAGTGCTCGGCGAGGATCTCGCCGGTCAGGGACAGGACGGCCGCGCGGGCGTGCCGGGTGTCGAGGTCGGCGGCGAGGACGACGGCGTGGGAGTCGTCGAACTCCAGGGTGATGGAGGGGCGTCCGCCGAGCGGCGAGTCGACCGGACCGCCGGCTCCCTCGCGCAGCCAACCGGCCCGGAACAGCCGGTCGAGGCGGTGTCCGACGGTGGCCCGGGACAGCCCGGTGGCCTGCTGCAGGGCACCGCGTGTGATCGCCCGCCCGCTGCGCACCAGTTCGAGCAGATCGCCGGCGCTGGCCTGACTGCCACTTCTGCCGGTCCTGCCGGGCTGTCCGGTCATGCGCACCCCCTTGTGTTTCTCAAGTTTGCATTACATATTGAGTTTTGCGTGTTAAATAGACGTAACCCTACGGTAGCCACAGCCGAACCTCATCGGCCGGACGTCTTTTCGGGGAGCCCCGAGTGGATCGCACTGCCCAGCTCACCGCCCGCCCCACGGAGCGTGCCATTGCATACGATCCGCCACTTTCGGCGGATGCGCCGCACGTCAGGGCCGCCCGGGTGCTGGCGGACAACTGGACCGGCACCTCCACAGTGCCCTCGCTCGGTCTGTATCCGCACCAGTGGTCGTGGGACTCCGCGTTCATCGCGATCGGGCTGCGGCATCTGTCGCCCCTGCGGGCCCAGACGGAGCTGGAGACGCTGCTGGCCGCCCAGTGGGCCGACGGGCGCGTCCCGCACATCGTGTTCAACCCCTCCGTACCGCTCGACGCCTACTTCCCGAGCCCCGACTTCTGGCGCTCCTCGACCGCGGGGCGCGCTGCGGGCGCCCCGCGCACCGTACAGACCTCGGGCATCGTGCAGCCACCGGTGCACGCGCTGGCGGCCTGGCTGGTGCACTGCGCCGACCCGGGGCTGTCGCGGGCCCGCGGCTTCCTGGCCCGCAGCTACCCGCGGCTGGCCGCCTGGCACCGCTATCTGCTGCACCGGCGGGACCTGGGCGGCGGCGGGCTCGCGTCCGTCGTGCACCCCTGGGAACAGGGTATGGACAACAGCCCCTGCTGGGACGCCCCGCTGTCCCGCGTCACCCCCGCCCCGGCCCGCTCCTTCCGCCGCGCCGACCTCGACCACGGCGCGCCGGAGGACCGGCCGACGGATCTGGACTACGGGCGGTACGTGCGGCTGGCGGCGGACTACCGGGACGTCGAATACGCCGACGGGAAGGGCGAGTTCGCCGTCGAGGACCCGGCGTTCAACGCGCTGCTCATCGCCTCCGAACACGCGCTGGCGCGGATCGCGCAGGAACTGGGGGCGCCCGGCACCGCCCGGCACGCGCGCGCGGAGCGGCTGACGGCGGCGCTGGTGGAGCGGCTGTGGGACCCGGCGGCCGGCATCTTCCTGTGCCGGGACGTGCGTGACGGCGCTCTGATCCCGGAGCGCGGCGTGTCCGGTCTCGTCCCGCTGCTCCTGCCCGAGCTGCCGCGCGAGATCGTCACCGCCCTCCTCGCCACCCTCGGCGGCCCGCACTTCGGGCTCGGGGACAGCACCCGCCTGGTGCCCAGCTACGACCTCCTCGGCGAGGCCTTCGACCCGCACCGCTACTGGCGCGGTCCGGCCTGGTTCAACACCGGCTGGCTGCTGGAGCGCGGGCTGCGCACGCACGGCGAACGGGAGCGGGCGGACGCGCTGCGGGAGGCGGTCGTGGAGACGGCCGACGCGACCGGTTTCGCCGAGTACGTCGACCCGTACACCGGCGAGGCGTGCGGCGCGACCGGCTTCGGCTGGACCGCCGCCCTCGCGCTGGATCTGCTGCAGGAGCCACCAGGACTTGGCAAAACCCCGGCGCACGACGTGTCCGGGGCGGGCACCGGAACGTTCCACAGGAGTGACAAGGGAGGGGACCGGGGATGACGGACCGGCATCACCTGCTCGTGCACGGCGAGACCTTCGCCGCCGTCGGCGACCGCGGTGACATCAGCGGCGTACGGGGCAACAGCTCCCCGGACGGGTTATTCGTGCGCGACGCCCGGCACCTCAGCCGCTGGCAGCTGACGATCGACGGCGCGGTGCCCGAGGCGCTCACACCGGTCGCGGACGGGGACGGGGCGCGCTGTGTACTCGTACCGCGCGGTGGCCGCACGGAGCCCCCCGCGCACACCCTCTTCCGTGAACAGGCCGTCGGCGACGCGTCGTTCGTCGAGTCGCTGCGGGTGACCAGCAACCGCCCGGTGCCGACCACGGTGCGCCTGGCCATCACCGCCGACGCCGACTTCGCCGACCAGTTCGAGCTCCGCTCCGACCACCGCACCTACACCAAGACCGGGGTCGTACGCTCCCGCCAGGTCCTCGACGACGGCGTGGAGTTCACCTACCGGCGCGGTGAGTGGCGCTCCTGTACGACCATCACGTCCGACCCGGCCCCGGACGGCGTCGAGGAGACCGGCACCGGCGCCCGGCGCCTCGTCTGGACCCTGGACCTCGAACCGCACGGCACGACGGAGCTGGTGCTGCGCGTCATCGCCCGCCCGCACGGCGAGAAGCGCGCGCTGCGCGTGCCGCGCTCCCCGGCCGCCGTGAACGAACAACTCCTGGCACTGGAGGGCGAGTTCGTGGAGGGCGTGGCCTTCCCGACGGGCTGGCCGGAGCTGGCGGCGGCCTGTGCCCGCGGCCTCGCCGACCTGGCCGCGCTCCAGGTCCCGGCGACCGGCCCCGACGGCGAGGAACTGCGCGTGCCGGCGGCCGGGGCGCCCTGGTTCCTGACCCTCCTCGGCCGGGACGCCCTGCTCACCTCCCTCTTCGCCCTCCCCTACCGACCCCGGCTGGCCGCCGCCACGCTCCCCGCGCTCGCCGCCACCCAGGCGACGGAGACGGGGACGTCCTCGGTGGCCCAGCCCGGCAAGATCGTGCACGAGGTGCGGCACGGGGAGCTGGCGCACTTCGGGCAGGTGCCGTTCCGGCGCTACTACGGCTCGGTCGACGCGACGCCGCTCTTCCTGATCCTGCTCGGCGCGTACGTCGAGCGGACCGGTGACTCGGCCCTGGCCCGCCGGCTGGAGCCGCACGCCCGCGCGGCGGTCGGCTGGATGCTGGACCACGGCGGGCTGACCTCGCGCGGCTATCTGGTCTACCGGGCCGACCGGGGCGGTCTCGCCAACCAGAACTGGAAGGACTCCCCCGGCGCCATCTGCTCGGCCGACGGCACCCGCGCAACCGGCCCGGTGATGGCGGCGGGGGCCCAGGGGTACGCGTACGACGCGCTGCGCCGCACGGCGTCGGTGGCGCGCGCCGTGTGGGAGGACGAGACCTACGCGGCCCTGCTCGAACAGGCCGCCGCCGACCTGCGCGACCGCTTCCAGCGGGACTTCTGGATGCCGGAGCACTCCTTCCCGGCGCTCGCGCTGGACGGGGAGGGCCGCCAGGTCGACGCGCTGGCGTCCGACGCGGGGCATCTGCTGTGGTCCGGCCTCCTGGACAAGGAGTACGGCGAGGTGGTGGGCCGACGGCTCGTGGAACCGGACTTCTTCTCGGGCTGGGGGGTACGCACCCTGGCGTCCGGTCAGCCGGCGTACCACCCCCTCTCGTACCACCGGGGTTCGGTCTGGCCTCACGACAACGCGCTGATCACCCTGGGCCTGGCCCGCTACGGCCTGCACGACGAGGCCCGCACGGTCGCCCACGCCCTGGTCGACGCGGCCACCGCGACCGGCCACCGGCTCCCCGAGGTCCTCGCCGGCTACGGCCGCGACACCCATGCGGAGCCGGTCCCCTACCCGCACGCGTGCGTCCGGGAGTCCCGTTCCGCAGCGGCACCGTTGGCGCTGCTCACGGCCGTCGGAGGCGCCTAGCACGAGTGTTGACGAGCCGTTTGCCGGGTGTTTGCCCGGGGCCCTGAACAGGCACCGGGGGCGAACCGTACGGGAAGGCGGCGGGCCAGGCGGGCCGGGGAGTTCCCGGCCCTGCCCAGCCTCCCCAGCGTGGCCCGCCGCTCCGTCACGGGCCTCGCACGGAAGGACCTCCGGGTGCCTCAGCACACGAGCACGCGCCAGTCAGGCAGTACGGCCGTGGAACCCAGCGGCTCCGCAGAGGGGACCGCGGTCAAGGATCCGGAGGACGGGGCGACGGAGGTCGTTCCCGCCGCCCTGGCGGGGGCCGCCGGTACGGCGAAGACCGCGGAGGCCGAGCCGAAGCCCACCCGGGCGGCGCGGGCCGAAGCGAATGCGGGCGGTACGCCGCGGGCCGAGGCGCCCGGTACCGAGGAGGCCGAGCCCACGGCTGCCGCGGCCGCGAGCAGGGCCGAGGCGGAGAAGAGCGGCACCGCAGCAGGGAAGCCCCGAGACGACGTGGCCGCATCAGCCGACGCGGAGTCAGCCGGCGCGGCGTCCGGCCGTACCGAGTCGACACGGGCCGGGTCCACAGCTGCCGCGGCCGCGAGCAGGGCCCAGGCGGAGAAGAGCGGCACCGCAGCGGGCAAGCCCCGAGACGACGCGGCTGCATCAGCCGGTGCGGAGTCTGCCGTTACGGCGCCTGCCGGTGCG